>JBCCFL010000036.1:0-67100 GCA_039029735.1 Actinomycetota bacterium
GTCGGCCTACCGTCCCGACCTGATGGACCGCCCGAGCCTCGTGGTGGGGGCCAAGGGAGACCAGCTCACCGCCGACGACTGGGGCGACGAGGCGCCGGTGGACATGACCATCTCCTCGATCACCGGTGAGGGCATCCAGCCTCTCATCTGGCGGATGGCGCAGCTCGTTGGCGAGGCCCGACAGTCCGAACCGCTCATCCGTGAGCGGCACGTGATCCATCGCCCCGAGGCGGTGGGGGTCGCCGTGGTGCGCGATCACGACGGCACCTGGGTGGTGCACAGCTCCGAGGCCGAGCGGGCTGTTGCCCTGTCGGACATGACCGACCCAGGCGCGCTCGACTACGCCCGGAATCGCCTGGACCGGCTCGGGGTGAACAAGGCGCTGCGCAAGGCCGGCGTCACCGACGGCGACGTGGTGCGGATCGGCGAGTTCGCCTTCGACTACGAAGAAGACCTGTGAGAATCGTCGTCAAGATCGGAACGTCATCACTCACAGCTGCTGATGGTGGGCTCGACCGCGCTGCGGTGGCCAAGCTGTCGTCAGAGGTTGCCGGGCTCCGGGCGGCGGGGCACCAGGTGCTCGTGGTGTCGAGCGGCGCAGTGTCCGGCGGCCTCGTTCCCCTCGGCCTGGACCCAGCAGACCGGCCCCGCGACCCGGCTCTGCTCAGGGCGGCCTCGGCCGTGGGCCAGATCGCCCTCGTTGCGGCCTACCAGGAGGCGTTGGGAGCCCACGAGCTGGTCGCCGCTCAGGTGCTGCTCGCGCCCACCGACCTGTGGAACCGCAGCCGCTACCTCAAGAGCCGTGGCACGATCGTGTCACTGCTCACACGGGGCGCCGTGCCGGTACTCAACGAGAACGACCCACTGGCCGATGACGAGCTGCGCTTCGGCGACAACGATCGGCTCGCGGCCCTGGTGGCCCACCTGGTGGAGGCCGACCAGCTGGTACTGCTGACCGACACGGCGGGGCTGTTCACTGCCGACCCTCGCTTCGACGACGGCGCATCGCTCATCGAAGAGATCATCGAGTTCGACCAGCGGCTCGAGGCAATGGCGGGTGGTCCAGGTACGCCAGGCGCCCGCGGCGGAATGGCCTCGAAGTTGGCGGCCGCCAAAATCGCTACGTGGTCGGGAGTCGAGACCGTCATCGCCCAGGCCGCGCGGCCCGGCGTGCTGGCCGACGCGGCGCAGGGGGCCAAGGGGGTTGGCACCGTGTTCCGGCCCCGACCAGGCCGTCTCGCCGCCCGCAAGCTCTGGATTGCGTTCGCCTCCCCGTCGTCGGGGCGGATCGCCGTTGACGACGGTGCCCGGGCCGCTCTGATGGAGCGCAACCGGTCTCTGCTGGCCGCTGGCGTCACGACCGTCGACGGCTCGTTCGAGGCCGACGCCGCCGTGGAAGTGGTCGACGCCGGAGGTGAGGTGTTCGCCAAGGGCCTGGTTCGGTGGAACGCCGAGGCACTTCGAGGCCATGCAGGCCAACGCACTGTCGACCTTCCGGACCACTTGCCCCACGAGGTGATCCACCGCGACGACCTCGTGATGCTTCCGGGCTGAGCATGCTCGCCGCAGCCGCGGCGGTCATCGCAAATCTCCGCCGCCACAAACGCGACCGGGGGCCGACGGCTGATGCCACCGACCCCAGGCCGTGATGATCTCGATTGTGGGCGGCGGGCTGATCAGGCGGGCGGGGCCTCGGTCTGGCCGGGGGCGACCGCCGGCTCGCTGGCGGCAGCGCCGGTAGCCGGCATCTCCTCTGCGGCCTCCTCCAGCCCGAGCTGGGCGCGGAGTTCGCTGAGCCGGGCCTGGGCCTCGACGTTGAGCGACGCCTGCTCCACCTCGAGCATCCGACCCTCGATCGACTGCTCGTTCAGCTCTGCGGCGCCCTTCGCCTTGGCGTAGCGCGTTTCCACCTTGTCGCGGATCTCCTCGAAGCTGGGCACGTCCTCGCCGACCTTCTCCGACAGCGACGCCATGGCCTTGTTGAGCTGCTCCTGCATCTTGGCCTGATCGATCTGGCTGAGCAGCTTCTGGCGCTCCGAGAGCTTCTTCTGGAGCTGGGAGGAGTTCTGATTGACAGCCGTCTTGGCCTGATCGGCGGCCTGCGACGCCTGCAGGTGGAGCGCCTTGAGGTCTTCCACCTCTCGCTCGATGCCGATCATGCGGTTGGCGAAGGCCTCGGCGGCTGTGGTGTATTGCGCCACTTTCTCCGTGTCGCCCTTCTTGTTCGCCTCGTCGGCCATCATCACGGCCTGACGGGCGTTCGAGCTGACCTTCTCGTACTCCTCCATCGTGCGGTTGAGCCGGATCTCGGTCTGCTTCTGGTGGGCGATCACGTTGGCCGCCTGCTCCTTGAGCTGGCGGTGCTGCGTCTGGGCCTCCTGGATGGCCTGTTCGAGCTGGATCGCGGGGTCGGCCCGCTTGTTGAATTCGGAGTTGCCACTGGCAACGAAGTAGTTCCACACGCGCCGCAGGAGTCTGATCATGACTCCGATGCTAGCTGCGGCATCCCCCGTACGCCCTGCATCCACAGTGCGCCGCCGTAGATTCCGGCGCCGACGACCACGATCACGACAGCGTCGATGGGAGAGGGGAGCCCGAGGTTTGCGATCACGGCCATGGCCAGGCCCGACACGGTGGCGGCGAGCGCGACGATCCGCATCCAGCCCGAGCGAACGGGGCGGCCGAGGCGGCGGCGGAGCAGCCGCCGCAGCAGGAGCCACTCGGTCCACGCGGCAGCCGAGGCGCCGAGCGCCAGCCCCACAGCCCCGAGGTGCGGGGGCGCATCGGAGTCGAGGCGGCGGACGTCGGGCACGCTCTCCCACAGGGGCCAGTGGGGCACGTCGCCGAAGCGTTCGATGGTGGTGCCGTCGGCCACGAAGAGCCAGTCGAGCTGCAGCATGAGCACCACGCTCACCACCACCGACACGGCCAGGCGCACCACGGCGATCACGGCCGGGCCCCGCACCTCTCCCATGCTGTAGAGCGTGTTCTGGGTGATGCGGGCGGTCATCGCCGCCGGCAGCCCGAGGGCGAAGGCCGACAAGACGAGCCCCACCGCGGTGATGCCCTCGGCGTCGAAGCCTCGGCCGGCCAGACGCGACACCCAGCCGTAGAGGGCGTCGACGAGCGGGCGGCCCGCCGCCAGGTAGGCGGCGGTGACGAACCCGGCCGGGAGCACCACTCGCCGCAGGGCCGGGGTGATCCGGCGGGTGACCACGGCCTCGGTGCCAGCCCGGCGCGACATCTCGGCCAGCTCAGCGGCGGCCACGCTGAAGCCGAACAGCGAGATCGGCAGCAGGTAGAGCACGAGCGCCGGGGCATAGGCGCTGAACGCGCCGAACACGAGCGTGCCGGCGAGGAAGGTGTCGACGAAGCTGGAGATCTGCACCACGCCCCGCGACCCCACGGCGGGAGCGAAGCGGCTGAGCACGTCGTCGACCCCGGCCGAGCGAGCGAATCCGGCCTTGAGCTTCGGTGAGAGGCGCAGCACGGTGGGGAGCTGAACGCCGAACTGCAGCACTCCGCCAGCAACGACGGCCCACGCCAGGGCGACCGCGGCCCGGGAGGCGTCCCAGTCGAGCCCGATCGCCACCAGGAGCACCACGATCTGGGCCAGGTTCCACAGCACCGGGGCCACGTAGGGGAGGAAGAAGCGCCGGTGGCTGTTCAGCACACCGAGGCACCAGGCCGACAGCACGAGGAAACCGAGGCCCACCGTGGTGATGCGCACGAGGGTTACGGCGAGGTCGACCTGTTCGGGGTCGTTGTCCCAGCTGGTGAACACCAGCACGAGCGGTCGAGCCAGCAGCACCCCGAGAGCGACGAGCACCGCGGTCGTCGCCGCCAGGAGTGTTGCGATCACACCGGCCAGTTCGTCAGCGTCGCCCTCGTCGCCTTCGGTGAGGGTGCGGGCGTACACCGGGATGAACGACGCCGAGAGCGCCCCCTCGCCGAGGAGGTTCTGCAGCAGGTTCGGCAGCCGCATCGCGAAGCGGAACGCGTCGGCCACCGGGCCAACGCCGCCGAGGGCCACGCCGAGCACCACCTCCCGCACGAGCCCAGCGATGCGCGACAACAAGATGCCCGCGGCAACCAGGTTGGAGCCACTGCCGCCGAGGAGCCGTCGGATCATCGCCACGCCCGGCGCTCCGTCGCTACCCGGCCCCTGCGGCCGGGATCATGCGTCGAGCCCGACCGGGACGGCCGCGATGTCGACCGCTTCGAGCGTGGTGAGCTGCTCGTCGGTCGGCTCGGCCACGTCGACGAGGCGGGTGGCATGACGGGCCACGGCGGCCTCGAACAGGTTCCGCGACAGGCGACCGTTGCCGAACCCGTGGCCGCGGGAGTGGGCCTGGAACCAGGTGCGGGCGGCCTCGACCGCCTCGGGTGTGAGGTGGTAGGTGCCCCCGTTGGCGATCAGCTCGAGGATGGCGACGAGCTCGTCGTCGGTGTAGTCGGGAAACTCGATCGTCTTGGGGAAGCGGCTTTGGAAGCCGGGGTTGGTGGCCACCAGCTCAGCCATCTCGTTCGGGTAGCCGGCGAGGATCACCACCATCGAATCGCGGCGGTCCTCCACCTGCTTCACGACGGCGTCGATGGCCTCACGGCCGAAGTCCCGATCGCCGCCCCGGGTGAGGGAGTAGGCCTCGTCGATCAACAGCACACCACCGTCAGCCCGCTCGAACACCTCACCAACTTTGGTGGCGGTCTGGCCGATGTAGCCCACCACGAGGCCGCTGCGGTCCACCTCGACGAGGTGGCCCTTCTCCACCACGCCGAGGCTGCGGTAGATGCGGGCGAGCAGCCGGGCCACGGTGGTCTTGCCGGTACCGGGGTTGCCGCTGAAGATCAGGTGCTTCGTCTTGTCGACCACCGGCAGATCGCGCTCGGTGCGCAGCCGTTGCACCCGGAGCAGGGCCGACAGCAGGCGCACCTCTTCCTTCACCGCGTCGAGCCCGATCAGCTCGTCGAGCTCGGCCAGCACGTCTTCGAGTGGTTCGGGCGGGCCCAGGTCAGCCGCTGGATCATCGGCCGCCTCCCCACCTTCGGCGCTGGAGGCGGCGGTGTTGCCGCCGTCGCCGGTCTGGGACTGCGCCGATGCGGAGCTGCCGCTGCCGGGCAATGCGGCGAACAGCAGTCGTTCGTAGCCAACGAGGGCGCGCATCTCGTCGTCGGTCGGTTCGGCGTCGAGAGCGGCCACGCGATGGGCGAGGGCCATGGCGGCGTCGAAATACGTGCGGGCGTAGGTGGTGCCTCGGCGCTCATCGGAGGACCGAAGCGTTTTGAACACATCGGAGGTGCGGGTCAGCCACGTCTGTTTGCCGGCGATCATCCCGTTGCGACGGAGGCTGTCGGGGGTCGAGATTCCCCGGAGGTGGCCGTGCTGGGCGAAGGCGGCAACGATCGCCCACAGCTCCTCGTCACTGTGACGACCGTTCGCGTCCACGAAGGCCAGGCACAGATTGAAGGCGTCAAGGCGTGCGTCACCAGTGAGCTGGTCGGGGCTGATGCTGGTACCGCGGGCAACGGCCCGCAGGGCAGCACCGACGTCGGCCACGAACGCATCCACCGCCCTGGTCAATCCCCGGTCCATCGGGCCCCGATCGTAGTCGCGTCGAACCGTCTTGACCCCGTAGTCAAGACCTCTTGTACGGTGGGACCCTATGACCCACCGTTTCGACTCCGTTGACGCTGTGCGCGAAGGGCTGCGCAAGGTCGACTACCTCGCTGACGAGTCCATCGCCGGCATCGCCTATCTCGCCGATCGGCTGGCGAAGCCAGTACTGATCGAAGGCCCGGCGGGTACCGGCAAGACCCAGCTGGCGAAGTCGGTGGCGGAGATGTCGGGGGCGCGCCTGATCCGCCTGCAGTGCTACGAGGGCCTCGACGAGGCCAAGGCGCTGTACGAGTGGAACTACAAGAAGCAGCTGCTGCGCATCCAGGTGGAGCGGGGTGAGGAAGACTCGTCCTGGACCGAAATCCAGGATGACATCTTCTCCGACGAGTTCCTGCTGCCCCGTCCGCTCCTCGAGGCCATCACGGCCGAAGACCCAGTCGTCCTGCTGATCGACGAGGTCGACCGAGTGGAGCTCGAGACCGAGGCCCTGCTGCTGGAGATCCTGTCGGACTACCAGGTGTCGATCCCGGAGCTGGGCACCATCGAGGCGAAGCAGATTCCTCTCGTGTTCCTCACCTCGAACAACACTCGTGAGCTCTCCGAGGCGCTCAAGCGGCGCTGCCTGTTCCTGCACCTCGACTACCCGTCGATGGAGCGCGAGAAGGAGATCGTGCTCACCAAGGTGCCCGACATCAACGACAACCTCGCCGAGCAGGTGGCGAGGATCGTGCGCTCGATCCGCCAGCTGGAGCTCAAGAAGCACCCGTCGGTGTCCGAGACCCTCGACTGGGCCCGCACCCTGGTGTTGCTCGGCATCGAGAACATCGACGAGAAGGACGCCGTCGAGACGGTGAACATCTTGTTGAAGTACCGCTCCGACATCGAGAAGGCCATCAAGGAGTTCAGCTCGAACTCCCAGGCCCACTTCGAGACGACGAGCTGAGCGCCTACCAAGCGGGCCGCAGGAGGCCAAGACGATGACCACCACGCCAACCGACGCCGCATCATCCGACAAGGCCCTGTTCGACCTGCTCGAAGGCTTCGTGCACGAGCTCCGTTCGGCCGGTCTGCCGGTGTCGTTGTCGGAGAACATCGACGCCGCCGAGGCCGTGCGTCATATTCCGCTCGAGGATCGCACCGCGTTCAAGTACGCACTGGCAGCAACGCTGGTGAAGAACAACGCCCACTGGAAGACCTTCGAGACCCTCTTCGAGGTGTACTTCTCGCTCCGGGGCGACGAGTACTCGCTCGACGGCGACGACGATCCCTTCGGCGAACTCGACCTCGACATGGACGAGGGCGAGGAAGGGCCGCAGGGAGAGGGCGGCCAGGGCGGCGGAGAGGGCATGAGCCCCGAGGACCTCGCCGAGCTCCTCTTCCAGGCGATGATGCGGGGCGACGAGACGCTCATGCGCGCCATCGCCCGTCAGGCGGTGAAGCGCTACGCCGGCATGGAACCGGGTCGCCCCGTCGGTGGCACCTACTACCTCTACCGCACCCTGCGAAACCTGGATCTCGACGGGCTGATGGAACGGCTCATGGACCAGGCCCAGGAGCAGGCTCCCGACGGTCTGTCGCCGTTCGAGGAGCGCCTCGAACGCGACGAGTTCGAGGCCCGCATGGAGCAGCTCCGCAAGGAGATCGAGGCCGAGATCCGGCGGCGGCTGGTGGCTGATCGCGGGGCGGAGGCGATGGCCAAGACGCTACGCAAGCCGCTCCCCGAGGACGTCGACTTCATGCACGCCAGCCGGGAGGAGATGGTGGGCCTACGCCGAGCCATCTACCCGCTCACCCGCAAGCTCGCCGCCAGGCTGGCTCGTAAACGGCGCCACAAGCGCAAGGGCCCGCTCGATTTCCGCAACACCGTCCGCCACTCCCTGAGCTACGGCGGTGTGCCGGCCGATCCCCGGTTCAAGCATCCGAAGCCGGCCAAGCCCGAGATCTTCGTGATCGCCGACATCTCCGGGTCGGTCGCGGCCTTCGCTCGGTTCACCCTCCACCTGGTGTACGCCATCTCGAGCCAGTTCAGCCGGGTGCGAGCCTTCGTGTTCATCGACGGCCTCGACGAGGTGACCGACTTCTTCGAGGGCGTCGACGACATCGGCGAGGCCATCCACCGGGTGAACACCGAGGCCGACGTGGTGTGGGTGGACGGCCACTCCGACTACGGCCACGCCTTCGAGGTCTTCTGGGAGAAGTACGGCAAGGAGATCGGGCCGAAGACCACGGTGCTCATCCTGGGTGACGCCCGGAACAACTATCACGCCAGCCAGGCCTGGATCGCCAAGGAGATCCAGCACCGGGCCCGCAAGCTGTTCTGGCTCAATCCCGAGCCCAAGGCCTACTGGAACACCGGCGACTCCATCGTGGGGGAGTACGGGGCCTACTGCGACGGCACGTTCGAGGTGCGCAATCTGCGCCAGCTCGAACGCTTCGTCGACAATCTCGTCTAGGGGGCTGGGCGCAGGGTGAAGCTGCGCTAGGCAAATTCTTACGGGTGCGCTGACAATTCAGCTCGGCGGCGTTAGGGTCGCTGCCGTGTCGGACTGGGTGGGGGCAGGCGGCGCGTCATCTGGCGATGACGGCCGACCCGAGGTGGAACGGATCGTGGCTGATACCGGCGAGCTGCCGGCGTCGCTCCTGGCCGACGTCAATCGCCGCGGCGTGTTGTCGAACCAGGAACGGGTTCCCTTCGCTGGTCCCGGCCCGCTGGCTGCGCCTCCGTCAGCTCCGCCACGG
The DNA here is from genome assembly GCA_039029735.1 of Actinomycetota bacterium. Classification (GTDB taxonomy): domain Bacteria; phylum Actinomycetota; class Acidimicrobiia; order Acidimicrobiales; family SZUA-35; genus CADEDH01. The sequence goes on from JBCCFL010000036.1 coordinate 8,357, forward strand.
GCCCCTCTCCACGCCCTGCGCCGATCCGACATCGCCTGGCCACGCGTTCTGGCCGCCGGGGGAGCCGCTGTCGCCCTCTGCGTTGTCGTCCTGGCCGTTGCACGCCTTGGCGCGTCCGAAACCGATCCGGCAGGTTCGGCTTCTGCGGTGCCGTCAGGGACCATCGAACCCACCGGCACCACAACGCCGCCGAGCACCGTCGACGGTGGCCGCGACGGATCGGCCGGCGCCGGCGCCGGCTCGGCGTCCGACGATCGTGAGCTCGATGTGGGCGTGCCGGCCCGGGACGAGGAGGCAGCGGACGGCAACGGCGCCGCCGACGAGCTGGGCACACCTGGTACCCCAACGGTGACCAGCCCGACCACGCCATCGACCCCCGACACCACCGAAGAGGAGGGCGAGCCGACCGGCACCACGGCCGACCCCGAGGTGTCGACCCCGCCAACGACCATCGAGCCGGGCACCGTGGTCGAGCGGATCGATCTCGGCGGCTTCGAGGAAGGGGCCACGGTCGCTCCGGGTGAGATTCGGGGCTACGAGACTGGATCATCCTTCGGCCAGTGGCAGGTCACCAAGCGGGTGGATCGTGTGGCGGCTGTCGATCACGGTGGGTTCGTGACTGCTGGTGGGCACCGCCTCCACCTGCGCCGGTCCGGCGGCGTGTCGCGCACGATCACCGATCTCGAGCCGGGCGAGCCCTATCGGCTGAAGCTGCGTATGGCCCGCCACTTCGGCGACAGCGATGCCCCGCCGCCGTCGTTCCGCGTGACCATCGCAGGCGAGGAGGCCGTGATCACCACGTCCGAACCGTCGGACACCAGGAGCGAGCTGGTCTTTGTTGCGTTCACGCCGCAGTCGACGACGGTCACCCTTGCCATCGAGGGGATCGCGGCCAATCGGGCGTGCTGTGGCGTGATCGTGGACGCCCCTGTGGTGCATCGGCTCGCGTCGTAGGGTGCTCCTGGCTGCGCCGTTCACCCTGGTCACAGTGGCCACCGCGGCAACGACTCTTACGCCCAAATCGTGGATACGTGCGCTAATCGTGTGGAAAATCACCCAGATGGTTAGTCTGGTCTGATGCTCCAGGGCGAAGAGCAGACACGCGGTGACACGGTTGAGATCGCCAGTGCTCCCATCATCCACTCGGGATGGGACAACGAGCAGAGCACGCCGTCGGATCAGTCGCCCCCAGCCGACCACCCCCGGCCTCCGGATCCCCCTGGTGCGCCTGAGGCGCCCACGGTGCCGTTTCGGGCCGATGCGAGCCCCGGGTACGGCCCACTCGTCGGTGGCGACGGGCTGGACCTCAAGTGGCTGAAGCTGGCCGCGATCCCGGTGTTCGTCGCTGCGGTAGCGATTGCCGGCTACTTCGCCTTCTCCTCCCGAGACGGCTCGCCGAACGAGACTGCTGCTGATCAGGGCGGCACCGAGGCTGACCGGTCCGACGTGTTGATCCTCGACAGTGAAGGTCGCGAGGCAAGTGGCGGTGTGTTCCGACCCACCACCACTTCCACCCCGGCGCTGTCGTCAACCACGGAACGGGCCAACGCCACCACCGCGTCGTCGCTCACAGCCACCACGGTCCCGGCGGCGGCCGCCGCTGCCGAAGACGGCAGCGACACCGACACCGACACCGGCGCTCAAGGGTCGACCACCACCGAGGCCGACACCGCCTCGTCGAACTCCGTCACCAGCTCATCGGCACCGTCGACCACTGCCCAGCAGAATCAGGCCAGCAGCACTGCCCGTTCGGCCACGTCGAACAGCGTGGCGACGACAACCACCCAGACATCGACGACCACCACCACTCGGGCAACCACCACCACCCGGCCCACCACGACCACGAGCGTGGTCCGCACCCAGATCGGCCTCGGCGGGTTCGAGAACGGGCCGCAGGCCGCGGCTGGTTCCTGGGTCAATCACGGTGCCGGTGATCAGGTGGGGCCGTGGAGCGTATTGGCGCCGCTGTCACGGGATCATGCGTCGATTCATGGGGGAGAGGGCACTCAGGGCCACCACGTGAACCTGGGTGACGCCGGATCGCTCGAACGCGAGGTCACCGGGCTCGTTCCCGGCACCGAGTACCAGCTGTTCTTCAACGCTGCCGCCCATCACAACATCGGCGGCGGACAGTCGGCGTTGGCCCGGGTACAGATCGATCTGGCGGCGGCGTCGTTCTCGGTGTCCACCCCGTCGACCAGCAGCTTCGAGCAACGGTCGGTGCGGTTCACGGCGTCGAGCGAGACGGTCACGCTGCGGTTCTCGAGCCGAGGCACGCCGCAGTCATGCTGCGGCATGATCATCGACGACGTCATCGTCAAGCCCATATAAGTCGGAGCTGCTCGGCGGCGCGCTCGGTGAAGGCGCGAACTCCTCCGGCGGCGCGCTCGGTGAAGGTGTGGGCGGGGAGGAGGGTCAGCGCTGTGCGAGCAGCTCGGCGGTGCGGAACGCCAGGTCGAGGCTCTGACGGCCGTTGAGCCGGGGGTCGCACATGGTCTCGTAGCGCTTGCCGAGATCGCTGCTCTCCACCCGATCGCCGCCACCGAGGCACTCGGTCACGTCGTCGCCGGTGAGCTCGATATGGATGCCACCAGGCCAGGTTCCCACCTGATGATGGGCGGCGAAGAACGCCGCAACCTCGGCCACGATCGAGTCGAAGTGGCGTGTCTTGTGACCCGACTCCGAGGTGAAGGTGTTGCCGTGCATTGGATCGCACGCCCAGACCACGGGGTAGCCCTCGTCGCGAACCGCAGCCAGGAGTGCCGGCAGGCGCTCGGCCACGGTGTCGGCCCCCATACGCACGATCAGCGTGAGGCGGCCGGCCTCCCGCTCGGGGTTCAGCAGCTCGCACAACGAGACCACGTCTTCAGGGGTGGCGGTGGGCCCGATCTTGCAGCCGAGGGGGTTGCGAACGCCACGGAGGAACTCCACGTGAGCACCCTCGGAGTGGCGCGTGCGCTCACCGATCCAGAGCATGTGGGCCGAGCAGTCGTACCACTCGCCGGTGAGGCTGTCGCGCCGGGTGAGCGCCTCCTCGTACTGGAGGATCAGCGCCTCGTGGCTCGTGTAGAAGTCGGCCTCGTGGATCTCGGGATGCTGCGACGAGATACCGGCCGCCTCCATGAAGCGGAGGGCTCGGTCGATCTCGGCCGCCAGCGTGGTGTACCGCTGGCCCTCGGGGGAGGAGGCCACGAACTCCTGGTTCCAGGCGTGCACGCGGTTCAGGTCGGCGAAGCCCCCCTTGGTGAAGGCCCGGAGCAGGTTCAGCGTGGACGCCGACTGGTGGTAGGCCCGCAGTAGACGATCGGCTTCGGGGGTGCGGTCCTGGGCCGAGAAGGGGAGATCGTTCACCATGTGGCCGAGGAACGACGGCAGCTCCGTGCCGTCGACGGTCTCGGTGGGCTTGGAGCGGGGCTTGGCGAACTGGCCAGCGATCCGGCCCACCTTCACCGCCGGTACGCCCGATGAGTAGGTGAGTACGACGGCCATCTGCAGGATGACCCGCAGCTTGTCGCGAATGGCATCGGCGCTGAATCCGTCGAAGGACTCGGCGCAGTCGCCGGCCTGGAGCAGGAAGGCCTCGCCTCGCGACACCGCCGCAAGCTTCGACTTGAGCTCACGGGCCTCGCCGGCGAACACCAACGGTGGCAACGTGCCGAGCTCCTTCTCGACCCGCTCCAGCTCTGCGCCGTCGGGCCAGGTCGGCTGGTGGGCGATCGGGCGGCTCCGCCACGTGCCCGGGTGCCAGTCGGCGGCGACGGTGGCGGGTGCGGATGGATCGTGTTGGCCGTGCACAGAAGTCACAGCTTCAGTCTCGGCCTTCTGGCAGCCGCTGACAACGCAATTACCGGCGCCGACACAGAGGGGCAAAACGCAGACGAGCTGCGGAACCGACCGAAGTCGGCGCCACAGCTCATCTGGAGGGATTGGTTACGGCCCGAGGGCCGCCGTGGTATTCGAAATCAGGCGGCGTCGAAGTCGCTCATCACGTCGCCGGCCTGGTCGCGCACAGCGCTGACGGCCCGCTTGACGAGACGACGAGCGGCCTCGGCGGTCACGCCGAGCTCCTCGCCAACCTCGCGGTAGCTGCGCTTGCGGCCGTCGTTGAGGCCGAACCGCTGCTCCACCGCGTACTTGGCTCGGGGATCGAGCACGTCGAGCAGGCCGGTGACCATGGTCTCCTCGGCCTTGGCCATCACCTCGAACTCCGGGCCAGGGGTGGCGTCGGGGAGGAGGTCGACCAGCTCGTTCGAGTCGTCGTCACCAATGGTGCGGTCGAGCGAGGTGGGGGTGGTGAGGCGGTGGAGACGGGCGTGCTCGTCGTCGAGCTCGTCGCCATCGCCGGAGACCTGGCGCAGGGCTGCGCGCAGGCTGGCAGACCGGTCGCCGGGGAGGCGGACCAGGCTGGCCTTCTGGTCGAGGGCCCGGCCGATGGCCTGGCGGATCCAGAAGGTGGCATAGGTGGAGAACTTGAAGCCCTTGCGCCAGTCGAACTTGTCGACCGCGTGCTCAAGGCCGAGGTTCCCCTCCTGGATCAGATCCAGGAGCTCCATCGAGGGAGGGAGCGGGTAACGACGGGCCACACTGACCACCAGGCGGAGGTTGGCTCGGATGAACCGGTCCTTGGCCTGGGCGGCTTTGCGCACGGCGCGCTTGTTGGCGACGTTGTTCTCGCCGGCCTCGATGCGCTCCTGCGCCTCGCGACCCTTCTCAATGGTCTGACTCAGCTCTCGCTCCTCATCGGCGGTGAGGAGCGGAACCAGGCCGATCTCGTTCAGGTACTGTCCTACGGAGTCACTCATGGGCGTGCTTCTTTAACTACGTGGTTGCGGGGGAATGGACAAGGAAGTTTTCCTCATCAGTTATGGGGAGCTGGTAGGCTCATTGTTCCGGCGTGCGTCGGCTTGAGTCCCGATTGGCTCTGGGTCCGAAGTGGAAGTCCGAGTCGATGTCCGGGCAGGTCTGAGCGCTACAGATCCAAAACCCTGTTTTAATGTGGATAGTTCCCGCTGTACAGTGACATTCGTCACTTTTCGGGTGTTTTTCTCAGGATTTGCGCTACGAGCGCCGACAGAGAGCGGTTGAATCGGCACTGAGCGGCCCGGAGAACGCTCCCGACGAGGGTTCAGCGCCGGAAGGAACCAGTGTGGCACAACGAGTGGGGCTCCTTGGTGGCACCTTCGATCCGCCCCATGTCGGCCATCTGATTCTCGCCGACCAGGTGCGCGACCAGCTCGACCTCCACGAGGTGCGTCTCGTGGTGGCAAACGTGCCGTGGCAGAAGGTCGGCGCGCGGGTGATCACCGACGCCGGTCAGCGCCTTGAGATGGTGGAGGCCGCGGTGGCCGACGCCCCCGGCCTCGTGGCCAGCCGGGTGGAGCTCGATCTCGGCGGGCCGAGCTACACCGCCGACACGCTCGATCACCTCGAGCGGTTGGAGCCGGACGTCACCTGGTTCGTGATCGTCGGCTCCGATGCGGCGGCCGGACTGCCCTCGTGGCACCGAGCCGACGAGCTCCGGCGGCGGGCCCGGTTCGCCGTCGCCGACCGCCCCGGCACCGACCGGGCAGAGTTGCCCGCCGGCTGGGATCTCTCCTTCGTCGAGATGCCGCAGATAGAGGTGTCGAGTACCGAGATCCGTGCCCTTGTGGCCGCAGGTCGATCAGTGCGTCACCTGATGCCTGCGGCAGTGGTGCAGCGAATCGAGCGCTGGGGGCTCTATCGTCTGGGCCCGTGAGTCGGCCCGCCGCCCTGCTCTCGTCCCGCCATCGCACGATCACGCTGTTCACCCTGGTTGAACTCGTGCTCGTGTTGGCCGTGCCGTTCCTCGCCATCGCGGGGTACCACGCGCTGCTCGAATCGAGGGACGGACGCTTCGTTGACGAACCGACTGCGGCCGACCCTGGTTGGCGGGCCCTCGTCGATCCGAGCCCCGTCACGGCCGTCGTCGAGACCGACCGGGGGCGACTCACCGGCATCACGTTGCTCGCAGCCCACGTCGAGCCCGGAACGGCCGGCACGGCGGTGCTGGTGCCTGGCACGCTCCAGATCGACGGCGTCGGCCTCGACGAACGCGAACCCCTGGACGCCATCGTGGCCCTCCAGAGTGAGCTCAGGCTTCGTATCAGCGCGCTCGAGATCATGGACGGAACGCGTTGGGCCGCCGCCCTCGGCGGGCGCACCTACACACTCGACAACCCGGACCCTGTCATCGGCGACGACGGCGACGCACTGTTCGAGGTGGGCTCGGTTGCCCTGCCAGGCGAGGGGGCTGCCCCGTTCCTCGGCCGGCCGAGCCCAGGGACCGACCCGATCACGCTGTCGTTCCGCCGCGAGCTGTTCTGGAGCGCCTTGCTCGCAGACCCCCCGACGGCGGCCGACGCCGCAGGCGCCGTCGATCCGCTGGTGGCAGCGCTGGCCGAGGTGGCCGGTACGGAGGCCGGGGTGGTGGAGCTGCCACTCGTCGCCCTCCAACCTGATCCTGAGGCCGACCTGGTGGCCGCTGAGGAGCTGGTTCGGGCTGTCGTACCGGTGCCGGCGGGCGCCAATCCTGGCGATCGCCTCCAGGTGCGCGTGATCGATCGAACCGGCGCCGCCGACCTCACCGCGATCGCGGCCGAGGTGGCATCGACCGGTTCGGAGGTGGTCGAGATCGGCAACGCCTCGACCTTCGACGATGGCCTCACGCAGATCCTCGTACCGCCGGCGGTCGCTGATGCGCCCGGCATCAACGAGCTTGCGTCGTTGTCAGGGGCGACTACTGTGCTCGATGACGACCTCGACACCGATGGCGTGGTCACCCTCGTGATCGGTTCCGACTTCGTCGCCGACCAGTAGAGATCACCACGCCACCGCACCGGTGGTCATCGGGAGAGACGCATCCTGTACGACCAAGAGTTGCTCAAATGGGTTCGCCTGGCGGTTGACGCCGCCGACGACAAGCTCGCCCAGGACACTGAGGCCTTCTATGTGGGCGAGATCATGGGCATCACCGACTGGTTCGTGGTGGCATCCGGGAGCAACCCTCGGCAGGTGCGGGCGATCGTCGAAGAGGTCGAGGAGCAGCTCACCCGGGCGAACGGCCCGAAACCGGTGCGGATCGAGGGCAAGGAAGGCCTCGAGTGGGTGTTGATGGACTACGGCGCCTTCATCGTGCACGTGTTCAGCGTGACGGCCCGTGACTACTACGACCTCGAACGGCTCTGGAAGGATGTCCCCAGGTTGACCGATGTCGCCTGAGCCGGCCCACTAGGGTCGGCCTGATGGAGGTCTCCGTACGTCAACAGCCCGCCTTCGCCGTTGCTCGGCTCGCTCTCGCCCCTGGTGAGAGCCTGCGTGCCGAGTCTGGGGCCTTGATGGCGTGCGATCCGTCGATCCAGGTCGAAGCCAAAGCCGAGGGCGGCATCATGCGCTCGCTCAAGCGGGCGGCGCTCGGCGGCGAGTCGTTCTTCATCACCAGCTACACCGCCGGCCCCCAGGGGGGCTGGGTCGATGTGGCCGCCAACCTGCCGGGCGACATCAACGTGGTGGATGTGGAGCCGGGCATGGCCTGGTTCGTCCAGAAGGGCTCGTGGTTGGCCGGCAGCTCCCACATCGACATCGACACCAAGTGGGGCGGGTTCAAGAACCTGTTCGGGTCCGAAGGGGGCTTCGTGCTCCGAGCCGAGGGGCAGGGGCCGATGGTGTTGTCGGCCTACGGGGCCATCGAGGCCTGGGATCTGGCGCCAGGGCAACGGGTCACGCTCGATACCGGGCACATGGTTGCCTACACCGAAACGGTCGATATGCAGATCCGCCAGGTCACCGGCGGCATCGTGCAGACGTTCAAGAGCGGTGAGGGCCTCGTGTTCGACTTCACTGGGCCCGGCCGGCTGCTCGTGCAGACCCGCAACCCGCACGAGTTCTTCGGCGTGATCACGGCACTGGTCGGCACCGGGAACTCCGGTGGGAGCGGCGGGGCCGACCTCCTCGGCGGCATTCTCGGCCGCGACTGAGCCTGTTGGGCGCCGTCAGGAGTCAGCGTTCGGCTGCGGCCGTGCAGGACGCTCAGATGACGATGTTGACCATCTTGCCGGGCACGACGATCACCTTCTTCGGTGCGTCGCCGCCCAGCATCGCAACGATCCTGTCGTCGGACAGGGCGATCTTCTCGATCGCCGACGCGTCGGCGTCTGACGGCACCATCACCCGGCTGCGGACCTTGCCCTTCACCTGCACGGGGATCTCGACCTCGTCGTCGACGAGCAGCTCGGGATCGGCCACCGGGTAGGGCTCGTAGGTCAGCGACGTGTCGTGGCCCAACCGTGACCACAGCTCCTCGCAGACGTGGGGGGCGATGGGGGCCAGCATCAGCACCATGGCCTCGGCCACCTCACGCGGGGTGGCGTCGAGCTTGGTCACATGGTTGTTCAGCTCGATCAGCTTGGCGATGGCGGTGTTGAACCGCAGGCCCTCCATGTCGGCTCGCACACCGTCGATCGTGCGATGCAGCAGCCGACGGGTGTCGTCGCTCGGTTCGTCGTCGGTGATCACCAACTCGCCCGAGTCTTCGTCGATCGTGGTGCGCCACAGCCGCTGCAGGAAGCGGTACATGCCAACCACGTCGCGGGTTTCCCACGGACGGGATTGGTCGAGTGGCCCTGTCGACATTTCGTACAGGCGCAGCGTGTCGGCCCCGTAGGCGTCGTACATCTCGTCGGGGGAGACCGCGTTCTTCAGGCTCTTGCCCATCTTGCCCCACTCACGGGTGACGGGTTCGCCCTCGAAGAAGAACTGACCGTCGCGTTCCTCCACCGACAGCGCGTCGACGTAGATCTCGCGGGAGTCCTTGAACGCGTTGGCCAGGATGTAGCCCTGGTTGAACAGCCGGTAGTAGGGCTCGACCGACGACACGTGTCCCAGGTCGTACAGCACCTTGTGCCAGAACCGGGCGTACAGCAGGTGCAGCACGGCGTGCTCCACGCCTCCGACGTAGAGGTCGACGCCGCCTGGATGGTCGGGGCGGATGTCGGGGTCGGGGCCCATCCAGTAGCGCTCGACATCGGGGTCGACCAACGCGTCTTCGTTGGTTGGATCCAGGTAGCGCAGCTCGTACCAGCACGACCCGGCCCACTGCGGCATCACGTTCGAGTCGCGGCGATACGACTTCGGGCCGTCGCCCAGGTCGAGCTCCACGTCGATGAAGTGATCGATCCGATCCAACGGGCTCTCGGGGTTGGAGAACTCGTCGTCGGGGTCGAAGGTGCGGGGGCTGAAGCTGTCGGTCTCGGGCAACAGCACGGGCAGCATGTCGTCGGGCAGGGCGTAGGCGATCCCGTGCTCGTCATAGACGATCGGGAACGGCTCACCCCAGTAGCGCTGGCGGCTGAACAGCCAGTCGCGCAGCTTGTAGGTCACGGTGGCCTCGCCCAGGCTGTTGGCTTCCAGCCAGTCGTGCGTGGCGGCCAGCCCGTCGGCCACCGAGGCGGTGCCGTTCAGGTCGAGCGTGGCGTTCGCAGAGTTCACGTAGGCGGCGTCGCCGACGAAGGCCTCGGGCCAGGTTGCGGTGTCGAGCGTGGGCTCGATGTCGCGCTCGGCGAACCAGGCTGCGGGGGGTTCCTGGATCGGCGGGATCGGCAGGTCGTAGGTGCGGGCGAACTCGAAGTCGCGCTGGTCGCCACACGGCACGGCCATGATGGCGCCGGTGCCGTACCCCATCAGCACGTAGTCGGCGATCCAGATCGGGATCGGTTCGCCGGTGAGGGGGTTCACGGCGGTGGAGCCCAGGGCCACCCCGGTCTTGGCCCTGGTTTCGTCGCTGCGGTCGATCTGGCTCTTGGCGGCGGCTGCGGAGCGGTAGGCGGCAACGGCGTCAGCCTGACTGCTGGCAGTCAGCTCGTCGACCAGGGGGTGCTCAGGGGACAGCACCATGAAGGTGGCGCCGAACAGCGTGTCGGCCCGGGTGGTGAACACCCGGATCGGGCCGGCGTCGGAGGCGAAGTCGACGTAGGCGCCCGTCGATCGACCGATCCAGTTGCGCTGCATCGTCTTGATGGCGTCGCTCCAGTCGAGCCGGTCCAGGTCGTCCAGCAGGCGGTCGGCGTAGGCCGTGATCCGCATCATCCACTGGCGCATGTTGCGGGTGAACACAGGGAAGTTGCCGCGGTCACTGCGGCCGTCGGCGGTCACCTCTTCGTTGGCCACCACGGTGCCCAGGCCCGGGCACCAGTTGACGGGGGCCTCAGCCACGTAGGCCAGGCGGTGCCCGTCGATCACCGCGGCGCGCTCGGTGACGCTCAGGTCCGCCCACGGCCGGCCGTCGGGCGTGGGGCGCGTGCCGGCCTCGAACGCGGCCACCAGCTCGCTGATGGGGCGGGCCTTGTCGGCGTCGGTGTCGTACCAGGCGTCGAAGATCTGCTTGAAGATCCACTGCGTCCACCGGTAGTAGGCAGGGTCGGTGGTGGAGATGGAGCGGCGCTTGTCGTGGCTGAGGCCCAGGCGGTGCAACTGGCGCCGCATGTTGGCCACGTTCTGATCCGTGGTGATCGCCGGGTGTTGGCCGGTCTGCACGGCGAACTGCTCGGCGGGCAACCCGAAGGCGTCGAAGCCCATCGAATAGAGCACGTTGCGGCCGTTCATCCGGTTGTACCGGGCGAAGGAGTCGGTGCCGATGTAGCCGAGCGGGTGCCCGACATGCAGCCCCGAGCCCGACGGGTAGGGGAACATGTCGAGGATGAACAGCGGTTCGCCCCGCTCGGCGGTCTTCGTGGCGTCGGCGAGCGGCCCGGCGGGATTCGGGGCCTCGAAGGTGGCCTCGTCGTCCCAGCGGGACTGCCAGCGCGTTTCGATGTCCTGGGCGAGGACGGCCGAGTAGCGGTGGGCCGGCGTGTCGTCGGATCGGGTGTCGCTCACGGGCCCAAGCCTACGGGCCGCAGTGGAGCCCGCCGATCCAATTCCACGTCGAGCGCGCTGCGACCGTGTGTCAACGGCGCTGCCGGCCGCTCGCTCATTCCGTTGGCTGGATGCGGTGGCGGTGGCCGTCGGCGATCAGTTCCACGAAACGATCGATGGCGGCGGCCTTCGATCCCTCGCTGGCTGGAGCCCGGAGGAGCTGATGGCGGCCGTGACCACCAGGGGAGAAGGAGGTGATGCCGGCGCCGTCGACAGTCACCTCGCCCGGCTGGCTGATCGTGAAGCCCGACTCCACCGGATTGACCGCCTCGTCGATCGACCCCACCACTGCGCTGAGGGCGAACGTGGGCTGGAAGTACGGGAACTCGGTGGCGAGCGCGTTCGCGCCGTAGAGGGTGAACGCCTCCACCACCGGGCTGTCGGCAGCGGGGATCTTGAGCAGTTCCTCGCCCGGGAACAGCAACTCGGCGCCGACCGACCAGCCGCTCATCAGAATGGGAGTCGGCCAGTCGTCGAGCACGGTGCGGGCGGCGTCGGCGTCGAGCACCACGTTGAGCTCGGGGCGTTCCTTGGCGAAGTCGCCACCGGCGATCGTGAGGCGCTCCACCTTCGCGTCCACCAGTCGGGTGCCGCTGAGGGGTGAGATGGTGTCGGCCGGCGAAGCGAGCAACTCAGCCAGGTTCGTCAGCGGGCCGCCGGCGATGATCGTGACCGAGCCGTCGGGCGCGGCGGCGAGGGTGCGCCGCAGTGTGGTGACGGCGGGTTCGGCCAGGGTGGGCTGGTCGGCTCGAAAGCGATCGGTGTCGGCAGCGATGGCGCGGTGGAACGGGGCGTCGTTCGACATCGTGCGGGGGTTCGGATCCACGGTGCCGATGGTTGGGGAGGCCCGGAAGAAGTGGTTGAGGGCATCCGCATAGCCGATGGCGGTGGGATCACCGTCGCTGAGCGTGATGGCGGCGAACGTGAGATCGCCCTGCACGGCATAGCCATGGAGGGCGGCGATGGCCAGTGTGTCGTCGACGTCGGAACCGATCGTGGTGTCGAGGATCACGACGCGGCCGTTGGTGGCCTCGGTGGTGCCGCCGTCGATGGTGCCAGCGTCTGAGCCTGATGTGTTTGTCGTGCCCCCGGCGGTCGCGGCTCCGGCCGCCGCGTTGGTGGTGGCGGTGCCGCCAGGGGCGGTGCCGCGCTCGGGTGGTGGAGCGTCGTCGGTACCGTCGCTGGTGCCGGCCGGTTCACCGGCTGCGCTGAGCACGGCGTGGCGGGGGGCATCGTTGCCGCTGCCCGCAGCGGCCGACGGGCCGGTCGATGTGGTGGGGCGTACCGCCGGGTGGAGCGTGGCGGTTGGCGCACCCGAGGCCCCGGTGCGGATCACCGGGGTGCGGTCGGCCTGGAAGCGAGGTGCCACCACCAGGTAGCAGATGAGGATCGCCAGCGTGACCACAGCGGTGAAGCCGGCCTGGGCCCGCAGGTGCTCCCATGCCTCGCGGCGATGAGTGAGGCGATTGTGGGTTCCCCACAGGGTGGCGTAGAAGTGACGATCCGACGAGGAAGGCTCGTCGAGATCAGATGTGCGGCGGGACATCTCAACCTCGATGCTTGGACCGCCGGCGCCACCAACCCGCAGGAGTGTAGGCCCAGCACGCTCGGACCCAACCCGAAGGTCCCCTGGTGGCAGCAGAGGTCCGATGTGTCCAGATCGCGTGCCAAATCGTGTCGGCACCGGCTGGGGCCCTTGGTAGGCTCGGGTTTCCCCTCGGGGCTATAGCTCAGTTGGTAGAGCGCTTCCATGGCATGGAAGAGGTCAGGAGTTCAATTCTCCTTAGCTCCACTCCCACGACCTGGGGAAACCCTCTCTGGCAGGGCCCCAGGGTCGTGAGGCGATCGAGCCTGGGCCCAATGCGGGGCCCTACCTCAGGAGTCGCCTCGTGGAGGAGGGAGGGCGCCAGATGGTAAACGCCGAGCTTGATCGGATCCGTCGACGCCTCGTTGCCATCGATGACGAGTTGCGGGCGCTTGCCGTTGACGACTTCGCCGGTAAGCACCGCCTGAACGTGGAGGCTGACGGGTTGCGAAAGCAGCTTCGCGCTCTTGAGGGCGACGACTCCGCAGTCTTGGCGGAGTGGGCGGACCGCGCAGCCAGAAAGTCCAGCGATACGGCTGATGATGACGTGGAAGCGGCGAAGGCGGCGATTCCCTCACCTAGCGAGGGTGGCGGCGCAGTCTGAATCCCGAGGTACTTGAACTGCGGCTACCAACTGCGAAACGATCCTCAACGCGCCCTAAGTGTGTGGGAGTTCAGCTCTCCTGGGCTCCACATGCGTATCTCAGACCGACGAACCCCTGGCCCAGCGCGGGCGGGTGCCGCCGTTCTCGTGATTGTGGACCATCGGTCCACAATCATCACGACCATGCTTGAGGCTCGCCATCCCCAGGGGAGTGCGGCAGCGGCCCACGGAATTGCCCTTCCCACCGGCGAGCGTGTCTGGGATGAGGCGGCTGCGCTGCCCTGGGCGGTCTTCCCTGTCAATGTGGACCGGCGGCCCACATTGACACCCGCTGGAATGTCTAAGGCGGGCTTCAATACTGAGGTGGAGTGTGCGACGGCAGGCTATGACTGCTCAGTGTCGGCGATGACAAGCCCGATCAGGCGGCCCACATACGCCAGGCCGACGGCCAGTACGCCGAGCACCGCAACATCGGCGGTGACAGCCCAAGGGCCCATAGTCGGAGCCGTGTCGAAGGCATGCGTCCCGAGGGCGACCGCCAACACGGCCGTGGACGTCACCAACAGTCTCAGCCAGGTCTCAGCGTGAGTCCGTTCCGTCATCGTCCGACCTCCAATCGACTGCGGGTCGCCTCAGGTGACAGTGGGCGAGTCGGCGGTCGTCTGCTCGGCGCCGTCCATCTTCTTCGCAAGTTTGCGCATGCCCTGGGCGAAGCCGAGAGCGCTCATCTTGTTCACCACGGGCGCCAGGAATCCCGGGAGGTACGGCACGGTGACGTCCTCGAACCACTCGAGCTCTGTGCCCGATCCCGACGGTTCGATCGTGAACCCGGCCGTGCCCTTGAGCACAGGACCGAGCTTGTCGACTACACAGCGGCCATGTCCGGATTCGGTGTCGAAGTCGATCTCGGAGATCCGCATGTGATCAACGAGCATCAACGGTCCATAGCCGGTGTAGCCGGTGAACATCCCCCCGACCGCCTGTGGGTCGCCCTCGTCGATCTCGACCCGGGTGGCTGGAATCCACTCGCCATGAGACGGCCAGTCGACCATCTCGCTCCACACGACCTGGGGCGCCTGCGTGAACTGGTGGGTGACAGTGAAGCGGACCGGTGCCATGACCTCATAGTCCCACGCCAGCGCCCACGAGGGCGGACCCGGCGCTGGTGCTGGCATCTGGTTTCGGAGCATCGACGAGGCCGCTGCCCTCAGGTGGTGTCGAACACCCTCGTGTAGACGATGAACGGACGACCGCCGGCTACGTAGTCGTCGGCTGGCCGCCGGCGATAACCGAGCCGCTCGTAGAGACGATGGGCGGCCCGCATCGCCTCCTGAGTGGACAGCGTCATCGCAACGGCGCCGCTTCGACAGGCGAGCGCCTCGGCCTCGGCCATCAACGCCGCACCGGCCCCTCCAGCCCGTCGTCGAGGGTCCACGGCCAGCAGGCGGATCTCCGCTCCTCCCGGGTCGCACACCACCGCTTCGGCCGATCCGTGCATCACCACGAGCACCACCCCGGTCAGTTCGCCGTCCGCGAATGCGCCGAGCCAGGTGCCGGCCGCAGCCTTCGCAGCGACGTCCACCACCACGTGCTCAGGATCGATATAGCCCTCGCCGAGGTACACGTCGTGCAGGATCCGATTGGCTGCCGCCCACTCAGACCGTTCGAGCGGGCGCACGTCCACCCGAGCCCGCCCGTGCGTACCGCTCAACCCGTCACCACGCCTCGATCTCGGCCAGGAGCAGCTTGGCCGCCGGCGTCGACGTTGTCGGATTCCAGATGGCGCTGATGCCCGCCGGCATCGGCGGATCGAGCGGACGGGACGTGGCCCCGTCCAGCTTCAGCCGGGCCGCCGTCGATGGCGCCAACGAAACGCCGAGGCCAGCGGCCACGAAGGCGAGCATCGACTCCAGGTGGTCGACCTCCATCACGATCTCGGCTTGGGCGCCGTGCTCCTCGCACATCCGGTTGAACGACCGGTGGACGCACGGCTCCCGATCCTTGCTCATCAACAGGAACGGCTCGCGCAACATCTCGGCGATGGGTACCCGCTCATAGGCGGCCAGGCGGTGATCGGAGCTGATGAACACATGCAGCTCGTCGGAAGAGATCAGGTGGGAGTGCACAGGGTCTGGCCCGCCCGGGAGGATCGTGAACCCCACATCGATCGAACCAAGCCGCAGGGCGTCCATCTGGTGGGCGGTGGCCATCTGCTCAAGGGTCACGGTGATGTCGGGGTGGCGGCCCATGAAGTCGGTCAGACGACGGGGGAGGTCGCCGAGCGTGCACACCGCAGTGAACCCGATCGTGAGGCGCCCCCGGATACCGTGCTCGGCTTCCTTGGCGGCCCGCGACGCTCGCTCGAGCTGAGGGAACACGCCTTCCACCTCGTCTCGATAGGTCTGGCCGGCAGGGGTGAGCGTGATACCGCGGCCCGACCGGTCGAAGAGTTGGAGCCCGAGCTCCTTCTCCAGTGCGGCGATCGTCTGGCTCACTGCCGGCTGGGCCACGTGGAGCCGAGCCGCCGCTCGCCCCACGTGCAACTCCTCGGCCACGAGGAGAAAGGTCTCGATGTGTCGGAGGTTCATACGCACCCGGCGCTACTCATAAGCGGCAGGTTATCGTCGGCGCCGTGAACAGGTATTGGATCTTCTCGGTCGGCATCGTCATGCTGAACACCGTCCCGAACCCGAAGGAACCACGACGTTGACCCTGTCGCTCGACGAGATGCCAACCCGGCCCGGCCCCCGGCCCTCGACCACGCCGACGAATCCGCACACCCAACTCGATCAGATCGCCCCGGCCGACCTCCAATACGAGGTCGCGGAGTTCATGTTCGCGCTCCCGTGCGTGGACGAGGTGCCGTCGCAGATCTCGGTGCCAGGGGCGCGGGCGATGTGGCTGCAGGACTCCTGCGCCGCTGGCCCGAGCGACGCATTCATGATCGGCCGGGAGTTCTGCCACATCCATCCGACCGACGATGGCAGCCTCCATCTCAATCTGCCGCCCGACGTGTGCGAGGCGGCCATCGCCAAAGGGTGGGCTGAGAACCACCCGATGGCGGCCCGGGGCATCATCCCCACCACGGTGGTGATGGTCTATGGCCCTCGTGACCGGGACGAGTTGGAGATCGTGACCCAGCTCGTGGCCGCATCGCACGGGTTCGCCCACCCGCGCAGCTAGCGCTCGTAGTAGTCGGCGCCATGACGTGAGCTGATGCCGTTCTCCATACGCAGCAGTTGACGCTGGCGCAGGTTCAACAGCTGAAGCCACTCGGGGCGGAACTCGTGATGGGGATCGCACTGGAAGCGCATCCACTCACCGAACCGGTAGTGCCCGAACATCGCGGCCCGCTTGGTAGGCGTTCGGTTCTCGCCGCCGCCGTGCCAGGTCTGGCCGTTGAACACGATCACGCTCCCCGCTGCCACCTCGGGCTGGACCTCGAACGGGATCTCGAAACCGGCCGGTGGCTCTTCGAGCCGGCTGTTGTGGCTACCGGGCACCACGCGAGTGCCACCGTTGTCTGGCGTGAAGTCGTGGAGGGGCCACACCGTGTTCATCATCACCGGCGGGGCCTCGCCGTAGTGATGAAGGGGGAGCGGCACGTCGCTGTGCAGCGACTGCGCGCCGTCGCCGGACCGCACCACCCGGGCGTTGAGGCTGCCGAGGATCAGGTCGGGGCCCATCAGCATCTCGATCAGCGGGAGCACCCGCTCGTGGTCGATCACGTCGAAGAACATCGGGTCGAGCGCCACCAGGTTTGCGAGATGGCGGGCCGTTCCGCGGTGGAGCATCTCCACCCCGATCCGTTCCTCGGCGTCGACGACGAACTCTCGCATCGCGTCGACCTGGGCCGGCGCCAG
Organism: Actinomycetota bacterium; assembly: GCA_039029735.1. Taxonomy (GTDB): domain Bacteria; phylum Actinomycetota; class Acidimicrobiia; order Acidimicrobiales; family SZUA-35; genus CADEDH01. The sequence goes on from JBCCFL010000036.1 coordinate 25,338, forward strand.
CACGTCTTCCACGATCGTGAACCCGAACACCCGAAGCTCGGTGAGGTGCTGCTCCACGTCGTTCATGGGGCGAACCGTACTCTCCAGCTGATCTCCAACGTGTCTCCAAGTTTGGACTCGGGCCCGTTCGTACGGTCGACCCATGACCCTCACCACGACCCCTCCACCCTCCGGTGCGCCGCCGATCGTCGACCGATCGAGCATCGATGCCGGCCCCTCCGCCCCACCAGCGCCGATTGCGCTCGGTGCCCGCGACGTTGCCCCGCTGGCGGCGTCGGTGGTGCCGTTCGGCCTGGCCATCGGGGCCACCATCGCCGAGTCCGGCCTCGCGTCGATCCCGGCCCTCAGCGGCTCGGTGATCCTCCTGGCCGGCGCGTCGCACCTGGCCATCATCAACGTGTTGGCTGTCGGCGGTGGCATCGCCGTGGCGGTCGCCACCGCGTTGCTGATCAACGCCCGGCTCGTGCTCTACTCAGCCGCTCTGGCCCGTTGGTTCGGCGACGCTCCCCGCTGGCGCCGGCTGGTGCTGGCCATGCCGATCGTCGACCAGACCTTCGCGATCTGTCAGCGCCGCTTCGACACGACGGACACCACGGTCGGGTGGCGTGAGCGGTACTACGTGTCGGCCACCGCCGTGATCGCCACGTGCTACGTGGTGTCGATGCTGGTCGGTTTCGGCGTCGGGGCTGAACTGCCCAGCGGTCTCGGGCTCCACCTCGCGGCCCCGCTCGCCTTCGCCGGCCTCGTGGCCTCGGCCACGACGGCCCGCTCGACGATGGTGGCCGCGGTGACCGCCGCCGTGATCGCGGTGGTGTTCGCCGCGCTGCCAGCAGGGCTGGCGTTGCCTATTGGCGTGATCGCAGGCCTGATCGCCGGGTCGCTGGTTGCGTCGCAGGTCGGCCCTGCCTCCGGGGCCGATGACGAGGAGCGGTCATGACTGTGCTCATCGCCATCCTCCTCGCCGGAGTGGGCACCTACCTGCTTCGTGCCTCCCTTGTGCTGGCCCCAGCCAGCGTCGTCGTGAGCCCCCGGCTCGTGCGCATCCTGCCCCTGGTCGCACCGGCTGTGTTGGCGGCAATCATTGCCTCGTCGCTGTTCGTGGCCGGTGGTCGGCCTACCCTGCCGCCGCTGCTCGACATCGCCGTGGTGGGCATCGCCCTGGTGGTGGTGCGACGGACTGGCAACCTCGGCATGTCGTTGATCGTCGGCCTACCCCTCTACTGGGCGGGCGTGCTGGTGGGCCTCACGTGAGAGCCGATGCTGGACTGGTTATGGCCATGTGGATCCAGGCCTCGCCGTCCTCGACCACCTCGGCCGTGCGGACGAATCCGACCTTCTCGTAGGTCCGCACGGCCCGGGGGTTCCTCGCCAACACCTCCAGCGTGATCCGTGCCAGGCCCAATTCGTCCAAGCCGTGCCTGACGATGAGCGCCGTGGCCTCGGTGCCCAGGCCGCGGCCGAACCAGTCGGGGCCTCGCAATGAGATCCGGAACGAGCACGAGTTCGTCGACCGATCGTGGTCACTCAGCACGACCTCGCCGGCGAACTCGCCGGTGGCACGCTCCACGATGGCGAGGTCAACCCGGTCGGCGTGCTCGTCGCGGCTGAGGTACCACGCCGTGATCTGGTCGTAGCTGAACTCGTCGGTGGTGGCGGTGAGGTCGTTGCCGACGGGATCGGTGATCATCTCCCACGCCGTGGGCAGGTCGTCGGGCGTGAACGGGCGCAGCAGTACGAGCTGACCTTCGATGGTCGGGTTCGTCCATGCCTGGGGCTCAGTCACGAGGCGACCCTAATCGGGGCGGCGTGACGGATCGCAGCGCCGCTCCGGTTCTCCGGGCGGTTGGCCCACGTTTCATACTGGCCCGTGCCGATGCGAATGATCCGACGCCTCATCGCCGACCCCCGTGTACGCCGAACTGCGTCGGTGCTGGTGGCACTCGCGCTCGCGATCGCAGTGGTGCTGCAACGCAACACGGTGATCGAGGCCGCCGGGCAACTCGCCACCCTGTCGGCGGCCGTGATCGGCGCCTTGTTTGCGCTCGCAGTGCTCGACCGGATCCTTCGCGCCGAGCTGATGCGGTCGCTGCTGCCACCGCTGTCGCTGGCCAGGGCAGAACTCGTGAGTGACATCGGAGCGGCTGCAACGAAGGGTCTGCCGGCCGGCGGGCCGTTGGCGACGGTGCTCCGGTGGCAGATCGCCACCCAGGGCGGCGTTGGCCCAATCGGGTTCCTCACGATGCTGTTCGCCTCCGGTGTTGCCACGGCGTTCGTCGGGTGGACGCTGCCGTTGGTGGCCACCGTCGTCGACACGCTCGGACGCCCTACCGATGCCGTCGACGTGTGGATCATCGCCGTTTCGTTGGTCGTGCTCGGAGGAGCGCTGGTGTTCTGGGCGGTGCTGCTGATGGCCGAGTGGCCTCAGCGTTGGCTCGTGGTGCAAAGCGGCTGGATCATCGATCGGCTCGCTGCCTTCGTGCCGGCGCTCGCCGACGCTGACGCCGCCACGGTCGTGGCACGCCTTCGGGGCGAGCTGCGCAGGATCGCAGCCCGACCATGGCCGCTGTTGGCTCGCACCACGGCCACCCACCTGAACGGCGCCCTCATCCTGTGGGTCGCGCTCCAAGGGCTCGGCGTCGGACCCGAGCTCGGGGTGACCGAGTTCGCCCGGGTGTTCTTCGTGGCCCACATCGTGGGTTCGTTCGCACCGACCCCCGGCGGCGTCGGCCTCATCGAGGTGGGTCTGTCGGCGGCACTCATCGCCGCTGGCGTGAACGACGCCAGCGCCGTGGCCGGCGTGGTGATCTACCGTACGGCCACGTTCGTGATGCCGATCCTCATCGGCACGGTGCTCTATGTGGTCTGGCGGCGATGGACGCCAGCGCCGCCGCCGAACGTGGCACCCGACCGGGATTCGGCACCACCCGCGGGCTCACTCGTCGCGGTGGCCGGTCACCCACGACCAGTTGAACTGGAGCCGCACGATCCCCGTGGTCGGTGAGGTGAACGGCGTCGCTGCCTCCTCGACCAGTGCGTGAACTGCGGTGGGGCCGGCGTTGTCGATCGCTGGCCACCATGGCCCGGCCGACATGTATGCACGAGCGCACATCGCCACGTGGGCGAACTCGAATGGCCCGACCGTGAGCGCGTCGAGCACGTCACGAAAGACTGCTCGGTTGAAAGGCTCCATGAGAGTGGCCCAGTCCCGCGCACGGGCGCCCCACGCGCGTCCCGCCTCGTTCGCCTGGGTGTCAGCCATCCACCGACCCTAGTCCTGCCGCGGTCAGCGGCCGTGGTGGATGTACTCCTCCATGACCTGCGTCTGCGTCTCCAGCTCGACGAGGCGGCTCTTCACCACGTCGCCGATGCTGATGATCCCGGCGAGGCCGCCATCGACCTCAACCGGCAGATGACGGATCCTTCGGCTCGTCATCAGCGTCATCAGTTGCTCCACCCGGTCTGACGGTGCGCACGTCACGACCTCGGCCGTCATGATGGTGTGCACCGCTTGGTCGAGTAGTACGCGTTCGGGATCACCGAGCGCTCGCACGATGTCACGCTCGGAGAGGATGCCGTCGATCGCGGAGCCGTCGCCGGTCACCACGAGCGCACCCACCCCCCGGTCGCGCAACACCTCGACTGCGTTCGCAACGGTGGCATCGGGGCGCACTGTGGCCACCCCGCTGCCCTTCTGGCGCAGAATCTCGGCAACTTGCATTGTTGCCACCCCCTTGTGCGGATCCTGGTTCGCAGTGCCCCCGCACTGCTCCAGGTGGCCTTCCAGCCTAGTCGCGGTTGTGCACGCCAGTCCCGGGTTGTTCAGGATCGCCTTGCCCGCGGTCCAGGAGGTCTCGGCCGGAGTTGGAGCAACCGGCTCCAGTCGGCGATCGACATGCGGGCGAGATCGTTCTCCAGCGTGGCTTCAGACAGCAACGGCATCGGGTGCCTCTCCCAGCGGGCCGGTTGTCGGTTCGGCGACTGCGGCGGAGGGGTGAAGGCGGGGGCGGTAGCCGTGGTGGAGTGCTGCGAGCGACGTGGCCGGCGTGAGCACGGCGACGACCGAGCCCGCATCGGGTGACGGCACTGGCTCCTGCCACCCGGCGAAGGAGAACCGCTGCAGCCCACCGTCGATTACGAGATGAGGTTTGTCGTCACCGCCGAGCACCACGGCGCCGGTCGGTACCTCGCCGATCGGCATCGACAGCAGGATCCGATCCGCGTACCGCTCCAGAAACGGCCCCCGGCCCCGTCCGCGTCGATCGAGCCGATGGAGCCGCTCACGCTGGAGCGATCGGTTGAGCGTGGTCGCCTGCGGCGTCGAGCCGTCGAGCGAGTGGGGCGCGGAGGCCGCGACCGCGCTGCGATAGGCCAGGTAGGCGTCGCGCCGGCACAGACCACAAGGGCGGTGACCAGCCGCCAGCGCGACGGCCTCGTCGAGGAAGAACACTGGGGTCCAGACGCTGGGCGCGTCGAGCTCGTGATGCCAGCCGCGATATTCCAGCAGGCAGATGATCCACAGCGACCCCCGGTGGTGGCGGGCGAGCTGGCGATCATCGTTCACGAGGCAGCCGCGATTTCCCGTGAACAGCCCCCGATCAGCGACGGCGTTGAGGTCACCCCACGGGTCGACCCGGTTCCTCCGTGGCACCCCACCTGTGTAGCACCTGGCCCGTAGGAGCTCCCGGCACTATGAGTGGCAGTGGCTCAGCTCGGTGCCATCGGCGAACGTCATCGTGTGGCAGCCACCGTCGGCTTCGTCGTAGGCCGTGATGGCGCCGAGTTGTCGGGTGTCGAGCCCGCCTGCGTCCACCTCGGCGCCCTGGGTGCGGGGGCCCTCAGCGAACGTGCCAAGCATGCAGTCGGTCAGATACGGGTAGCTGTCCTGAAAGGCATGGTGGATCACCCCCGCCGGCGACACCCACCCCGAGCACCCGTCGTACTCGACCGACCCGGCGAGCGGCTCTGCGTAGATCGGCACCCCGTCGAGCATGTAGCCAACGATCGCGCCCGGCTCCATCTGGTCGATCAGGCAGGTGGGTTCAGCGTGGTAGTGGTAGTCGTCACCGCGGCCGGTGTGGCCGCCACAGTCGTCCATCTCCCCGACGGCCACTGGATCACGCAGGCACTCTCCCTCGGCCACCCACGAGTCGGGGAGCTCGATGCATGTGTCGCTTCCGGCTCGACCCGGGGCATGGGGGAAGAAGAATGGAACGCCGTTGGCGGTCACCCCGGCCACGTTCATCACCGAGTACGCCGGGTCGTCGGTGAGTTCGATCGCCGTTGGCACCACGAAGGCGTTGGCCCCGGTGTAGCCCTGTTCGGCTGGCCACTGGCCGTTCCAGGCGCCGGCGGCGATCCCAACCATCAGCTCGTGCGAGGGCAGACCGGTGGACTCGATCACGATCGAGTCGTCGCCGCAGGTGACGAGGGCCGAATCCACACCGGTCATGCACGTGTCGGCACCAGTGGCCGCTGCATCCGTGGTTGCCGACTCGGCGGCGATCGACCCGTCGCCATCCGACGCTGATGCCGCCGCGGCGTCATCGGTGCTCGGCTGGACCGGAGCGTCGGCGCTCTGGTTCGAGCCGGAACTGCACGCAGTGGCCACAACAATGGCGCACAGCACCACGATGAGGGCTGACGAACGGTGGTGACGCATGGTTGGCTCCTGGCTGACGAGAATGCCGGCGGCGGCTACCCGTTGTTGTACCGGTGCGTTGTTAGGAGCCGATGAGCAGATCCGCTGCGGTCAGCGATAGGTCCAGTCGGGTTGCTTGCGCTCCTGGCGGTCGTCGAGCACGAACCGCCCGTCGACCAAGTCGATGATCTTGGTGATGGTGAGGCCCCGGGGGGTGCGAGTGGCCGTCGGCTCGTGTATCTCGGGAACGAGGCTGGCCACCAGCCTCTGCTCCTGTGACGGAAGGAAGCACCGGGAGCTGTCGGTCACCGTACGGAGCCGCGCCGCGAGTTCGGCCGCCTCGGTTGCGGCGGGGGGCCTGGTGGAGGTCTCCAACAGTTCGGTGATGCGACCGGTGCCGAGCTTGCAGGCCGGGCACTGGCCGCACGACTCCACGTAGAGGAACCGGGACACGGCGCGGGCGAGTTCGGTGGGGTCGGTGGTGTCGTCGAAGACGATGAACCCGCCGGTGCCGAGACCGGCCCCAATCGCCTCCATTGCTTCGTAGGTGAGCGGCGTGCCGAGATGAGCTCCGTGGATCACCGGGCTCGACACCCCCGACAGCACGTAACGGATACTGCGCCCGGCTGGCATGCCACCGCCGAGTTGTGCGATCACGACCGCCAGCGGCGTGCCGAGTTCGAACTCGCCAACACCATGGCGCACCGTGTCCCCCGACACCGTGCAGATGATCGTGCCTGGTGACTCGGGCGTGCCGTGCTGGCGGTACCAGTCGACGCCCCGGCTCAGGATGAGGGGCACGGTTGACAACGTCTCCACGTTGTTCACCAGCGTGGGGTTCGAGCCTGAGCGGTCGTTGTCGGCCAGGTTCCGACCCGCCGACCAACCCAGCTGGGGGGAGGTGGTGAACAGGCCGTAGATGTAGGGCGGAAACAGCCGGGGGAGCGGATCCTCACCCTCGATCACTTCGAGCAGCGCCTTCTCCTCGCCGAACAGGTACTCGTCGGGGCCGAGCACCAACTCGATCTGCACGTCGTCGGCAAGCCCGGCGGCGGCGAACTCCGAGGCGGCTGCCGTTACCGCAGCCGCTTCGGTTTCGAACGAACCCTTGAGGGCAATGAACGCCCGGCCGGCGCCGAGCGTTCGGGCCGCGATCACGAGGCCTTCGATGAGCAGGTACGGGTTGGTGCGCAGGAGCGTGCGATCCTTGAACGTGCCAGGTTCGCCCTCGGCGCCGTTGGCCACCACGAACCGCTCGCCGGCCTCGGGGCCGCCGGCCGCGATCGAACGCCACTTGACGCCGGCCGGGAAGCCGGCACCCCCTCGGCCCCGAAGGCCCGACGCGACGAGGGCATCGATCACGCCGCCCGGCCCGAGGGCCGTGGCCTGTTCGAGCCCGGCAAGTCCACCGGTGGCGCGGTAGGCGTCGAGCGAGGTCACGGGCCCGTCGGCGAGCAACATAGTGGCGATCTCCAGTCTCATGGTCGGTGGGGGAGGGCCACACACAGAACATGGCACCCGACCGGTACTGCTGCTGTGAGTATGGTCGATCCGGGCGGTCGGCGGTGGGCCGAGACCAGGGGCTTCGCACCAGGCAGATCGTGCCGACCTCCAAAGAGATCTCGATTTGCGGGCTAGCCTGCGCCGAGCCGCCCACGAACGGTTTGCGACACCGGAGGGGATCATGACGAACTCAGGGCCTGAAGCAGGTTGGTACCCGGATCCGACGGTGCCGGGCACCGAGCGCTGGTGGGATGGCTACGAGTGGAGCGATGCGGTTCGCGCTGTGCCTCCGCCCGAACCGGCGCCGCCAGCCCCCACTCCGCTGGCGCCGGCGGCGCCCCAGCCTGCTGGCATGTATGGCGCGCCCAACGCGCCCGGCGGCCCTGGTGTGCCGGCGGGCCCGGGCGCACCTCCGGGTGTTCCCGGTCCGCCGCCGGCACTGGGTGGCGCCGTTGGCGGCCCTCAGAAGTCGAGCGGGGGGTGCGGCACCGTGGCCATTCTGGTCGTGGTGATCGGCATCGTCGTGCTCGGCATCATCGGGCTCGCGTCGTTCCTGCTCCTGGCCCGGGCGGCCGAGGACGCCATCGATGAGGTGGAGACCGCCCTCGAGGAAGCCACGGAGGTGACGTCGGTCGGGAGTGAGCCTGACGAGCCCGACCAGGCCGCTGACATCGATGCCGACTCCGCTGGTGGCGACTCCGCGGCGGCTGAATCGGGCGATGTGTTGAGCTGCACGAGGGTCGATCCGGAGACCGTCGTGTTGGAGGTGGTGAACAGTTCGTCGGAGATCTCGAACTACGCCATCACCGTCGGCTATTTCGACGACAGCGGCACCCGGCTCGCCGATGAGCCCAAGTTCGTCAACAACCTGCGGCCGGGGGAGCGTTCGATAGAGGAACACTTCAGCTTCGAGGAGCAGGGAACGGTCTGCGAGGTGCTGAACGTCGATCGTTTCGACAGCCTGAGCCTGGCCGGCGACATCTCCGAGGTGAGCGAGTGCGTGATCGGCAGCGAACCCGACTTCGCCGGCGACTTCACCGGAACGCTCACCGCGATGAACGACACCGCTGACACGAGCGACTACGTGGTCGATGTCGCGTTCTTCGATGCCGACGGCATACGGCGGGGCACCGGGAGCTCGTTCATCGAGGCGGTGAGGCCCGGCGAGTCGGCCCCCGGTGACATCTTCAGCACGGTCGACTTCGCAGCGGGTTACACCTGCGAGGTGGTTGCAGTCAGCCGTACCGCCTCCTGAACTGGAGTCGGTCGCCCGCTGTGCCGGGGAGCCGCGCGCTACAAGCCGATCTCGGCGCCGCAGGCCTCTGCCGCCGCGTTCACGTTGGCCCAGAGTTCGGTGTTGTTGAGGCTCAGGTCGTCGGGCAACGTGCCGACGCTGGTGGCGAGTTCATCGTTCACGCAGCTGCGCTCGCCGTCTGACAACACAGCACCTGACAGTCCGAGGTCCCGGAGGATGGCGTCGATCATGTCGCCGTCTCCGCTGCCGGCGTCGGCGTCTTCCATTGCCTCGTCGTCGGCGTCGCTCTGGCCGTCGTCTGCAGCAGGCTCGGCCTCCGTCGGCTCGTCGGTCTCCGCATCTGCTGCGGATGTGGTCTCGGCCGCTCCATCGTCAGCGGACGTTGTCTCGGCGTCGTCGCCTCCGCATGCTGCGAGCACCAGGGCCAGTGCGCACGCCACGGATGCCGATCGAATGATCGTGCTCATGTTGGTTCCCCTCTGGTTGCGGCCCGCCCCGGTGGCCGTGGAGCACAGCCTAGGCACACGCGATGCAGCGGTGGGCCGCGGCGCACTTCACCTACCGTGGAACCATGACCGACCTCGTCCATCTACGCGATGCGATGGCCGATGATGCCGAGCAGGTTGCCTCGATCTGGCACCGTGGATGGCAGGACGGGCATCTCGGGCACGTCAGCCAGCGGGTGGCCGATGAGCGCACGCTGGCGTCGTTCCGTCTCCGGGCCCCTACTCGCATCGGCGACACCCGGGTGGCTGAGCTCGATGGCGTGGTGGTCGGCTTCGTGATGGTGGCGGAGAACGAGGTGGAGCAGGTCTACCTGTTGGCCGAGCATCGAGGGGCGGGCCTGGCCGACCTGTTGATGGCCGATGCCGAGGCCCGGATCGCCACCGCTGGCCACGAGCTGGCGTGGCTCGCAGTCGTGGCCGGAAACGCCCGAGCTCGACGGTTCTACGAACGTCGAGGGTGGGTGGACGGCGGCCTCGTGGTGTACGAGGCCGCAACAATCGACGGGACGATCGTGGTCCCCTCGCACCGCTACGAGAAGGTGCTCGTCTGAGCCGCCGTCACACGCGAACCAGGGGGATCTGGAGCTGATGGGGGCGCCGGTCGGCGGTGTCGAACGGGGTGCCGTCCACGTGCTTGGCTCCCATGAACAACAAACCCGCATTGAAGTAGATCAGGTCGAAGTCGGTGACGGTCTGGCCCTCGACGAGGTTGAACATCGGGAACGCCTTGCCGAGGATGTCCTGAGTCACGTTCGCCTCGAACGGCGTCATGCCGTCGACCAGGCCGGCGTTGAGCATCTCCGCCGCCTGCGGATGAAGGGGTGTGACGGCAAAACCCTCGTCGAGCACGTAGTCGATCTCGAAGGCACCGTCGGCGATCGGGTGGGGGCCACCCCAGTTCAGGTGACCCTTGAACTCGAAGGCCATCAGCGGCATGTCACCGTAGTTGTCGGCGAACATGGTGATCGTGCCGGTGAACGTGTCGTCTGCGTTGTAGACGAAGTCACGCCGCAGCCAGGTCGGTTCGACGGTGCCGCTTCCGGTTCGGTCCTCGGTGGGTCGCAGCTCGACGCTCAGGCTCGACCAGGTGCCGACGGCGTAGGCCCTGACCTCTGCGAGGGTGTGGGGGGCGGCAGGGGCGGTGGTGGTCATGGGGGCTCCTCAGTTGATGGGACGAACTGCCTCGCATAATAAACAGGACAATTCGTATCGTCAATAGTCGAGGGTGGCGAAGGCTGCTTAGCTGCACCCATGGCCCCACATCCCCGGCCGACCACCGACGTCGGCGCGATCCTCCTCGACTCGATCGACGGCATGTACGCCCAGCTCATTGCCCGCCTCGAGGGCCTCAGCGACGAGGAGTATCGGTGGGAGCCCGTGGCCGACATGTGGGCGGTGCGGCCCGACGAGGAGGGCTCGTTCGGGGTCGACGGTGCCGGTGTTCGCAGCATCGATCCCGCCCCGGTCACCACGATCGCCTGGAGGCTGTGGCATCTGGCCCTCGACTGCTTCGACGACTACACCCGTCGCCTCGTCCACGCCGACGGCGCCGACGCCATCGCCGAGTGGACCCCGTCTGCGTCAACTGCGATCGCCACGCTCGACGACCGCTGGCAGGCCTTCCGCACAGCACTCGAACAGCGTGACTGGTGGGAGGAACTCGGAGACCTCTGGGGCCCGTTCGCCCGCCACAACACGGCCGACATCGCACTGCACGCCAGCAATGAGTTGGTGCACCATGGTGCGGAGATCGCCCTCTTGCGTGACCTCTACCGGGCGACTGGTGAGGGCGGGACGGTACTCAGCCGCTGACCGTGAAGCTCTCGGTGAAGAGCGCGTTGCCGTTGGTGATGAACTCAACGTCGTAGCGGCCTGGCCCCATGCCGGTTGAGTCGGCGGCACCGAAGATTCCGGCCTCACTGCGATCGAACCGCTCCAACCAGAAGAAGGCGTCGGTGGCAAGGTCGGTCTCGTAGTCGACCACGAGTTCACCATCGTGGAACCACCGCCACCCGAACGTGGTCAACGCACTGTCGTCGCTCGGCTGCAGGTAGGCGTAGTACGCGTCGGGGTCGAGGTCGTCGGCGCTCACCTCCAAGCCAGGCGGCAGACTGTCGGCTCAGAACACGGCGTAGACCCGGCTCGTGTCGGCGTCGAACTCCACCGTTGGATCCACCGCACGACCGCTGGCGTTGATCATCGATGCGAACGCCACCCCTGAGGTGGTCACTGGCGCCGTGGTGCCGGGAGCTGCGTCGCCGGCGGCATCTGGTGCAGCTCCTGCATCGGCTTCGCCGTCGGACTCACCAACCGAGCCTGCGGTCGGCGCCGCCGTGGTCTCAGTCTCAGTCTCGCTCGCAGCGACGGCCACGGCAGCGCCTTCGGGCTCTTCGACCGAGGCGCAGGCGGCCAGCAGCGCGATGAGGGCCACGGCGACGGCGTGACCGATTCGCGTTGACGGGCGACAACGTTGCCGCCAGAGATCGTGCACCATCAAAGGCCTCCACCGCCTGCGCTGGCGGGTCAGCGTAGGCAGCACTGTGCTCACATCAGCGAGGTGTTCGTCATCTCACCCTCCTCGCGGATGACGGGCGTGCAAGACTGCGACGGCAGGAGGTTGCGACGTGGCCAGTATCGACGACGTGCGAGAACTCGCCTTGGCCCTACCCGGCGCCTATGAACAGCCCTCGTATGGGGGCCGGCCGTCGTGGCGGACCAAGCCCCGCTCATTCACCTGGTACCGCGAGGACCCCGACGCGCTCGTGCTCTGGGTCGACTCCGTCGAGGAGAAGTTCGCGCTCATCGAATCCGACCCGGCGGTGTTCTCCACGACCGACCACTACGACGGGCATCCGATCGTTCTGGTGACCATCGAGGCGATCGAGCGTGAGGAACTCGACGAGTTGCTGCGCGACTCGTTCCGGCTCCGAGCACCGAAGAAGCTCATCGCCCAGCTCGACGCCGCCGAGGCCGCCGACTCCTGACCCCGACGCGGGCGGCCGAACTCGCCGACCACTACGCTCGCCCTCCAGCGGAATGGGGAAGGGGTATACATGGCGGGCACCCGAACAGACGCGGCGGCCAACGAGTCGCGCCGATCCGACAATCAGTTGGAGCTGGCGGCGGCGGTCATCCTGGGCCTCGCTGCCGTGGCTATCGCCTGGAGCGGATTCCAGGAGAGCCGGTGGGACGGCGAGAACGCCACGTCGCTCACCGACTCGATTCGGCTTCAGAACGCTGCCTTCGACGAGTACCAGCTGGCAGACGCCCAGGTGGGGTTCGATCACGCGGTGTTCGTGCAGATCGTGGCCAGCGGCGTGTGCGACACCGACCCCGGTGGCGACGCCTGTGTCGGGCTGCTCGACCAGGTGAGTTTCGAGGGCCAGGACGCAATTGATCGCTGGTTGGACAACGACGATCTCGTACCCTTCCGCGACGACGCTGCGTATCTGGATCCGCTCTACGAAGAGGGGGATCGGCTGGCCGATGAGTCCGAGATGGCCTTCCAGGCCGCCGCCGAAGCCGACGAGAACGGTGACGGCTTCGGGATGGCCTCCACGATCCTCGCGGCCGTACTGTTCTTCGCCGGTATCTCGGTCGTGCTCGACAACGTTCGGCTGCGCATCGTGTTGCTCGCGATCTCGAGCCTCATGCTCGTCGGCTCGCTCCTGTTCCTGGCCACGGTGCCAATGGCCTGACGGTGCCGGCGGCGCGCCCGGTTCAGGCCAGGCAGCGCAGCGGCTTGCCGTCGTTGTAGGTCACCATGTCGCCGATGGCCGCGGCGAGATCCATGGGCCCACCCTCGGCTCCACCATCGAGTTCATAGAGCGCACGATGCAGGTTGCCGACGATGCGTTCGGAATCGGTGAGTTCGGCGAAGCGACCCAGGTCGAGCTGGCGAGCGGCGTCGAGCGCTGTGGTGCCCGATGCGTTGGCGTCGCGTGCGCTGGCCTGGACGAATTGGTAGTAGGCAGCCAGATCATCCAGCACCTCCGGCGTGCACACCGGGCCGTGCCCCGGCACGATCACCTCGGCGTCGAAGCTGCGCATCCGCTCCAGTGCCCGGAGCGAACCCGACACCGAGCCCATGAGCACGAACGGCGTACCGCCGTTGAACACGAGGTCGCCGGAAAACAACACCTTGCGTTCGGGCACCCACGCCACCACGTCGTTGGTGGTGTGGGCGGCGCCGCCGATGTAGTGCAGCTCCACCTTCAGATCACCCACCCAGAGGTTCACCTGCTCGGTGAAGGTGAGCGTGGGCGGGGCGAACTCGAGATCACCCCAGTCGGCCTGCTCGAACACCCCCGGGTAGTGCTGGATGCCGGACGCGATCATCAGCTCCCGGCAGTTCTCGTGGGCCACGATCGTCGCAGGGTGGGTGAGGTAGTTGCCGTGGGTGTGATCACCGTGGTGGTGGGTGTTGATCACCGTGCGCACCGGGGCGCCGGACACCTCGGCGGCAGATGCGAGGAACGCTCGGGTCCGCCGCTCGGTGGAGCACGTGTCAACGGCAACGATGCCATCGTCGGCCACCATGAACCCGGCGTTGTTGATGAACCAGGTGCCGTCGGGCTGGATGTAGGCAAACACCCGGTCTGCCACCTCCTCCACCCGAGGCGGGTCGAGGCCGTGATCGTGATCGTGACCGTGTCCGCTCATGAGGCTGCCTCCGTGTCGGCCGACGGGCTGGGTTCGACGGGCTGGGCCAGGTCGGCCACCACCTCCACCCGAAGGTGGGCGGCCAGCGTGGCCGGTGGGACGAGCAGCTTGCGGTCACGCCCGCCGCCACCGAGGATGATCCGCTCACAATCCATGATCCGGGCATCGACCCAGATCGGCAGGTCGCTCGTGATACCGAACGGCCCGACCCCGCCGATCTCCATCCCGGTGAGGTCACGGGTGATGTCGGCCGGGGCAAACGACGCCTTGCGGGTGCCGAGGCGTTTGCGCACCACCCGATTCACGTCGAGGCGACAGTTGGCCAGCGTGAGGCAGAGCGCATGGCGGGGTGGATCGGCCTTGCCCACCACCACGATGGCGTTGACCGACTCGTCGAGGCCGAAGCCGTAGGCCTCCACGAACGCCGCAGTGTCGGCCAGATCGGGATCGCATGGCACCACCTCGTATGGCTGGCCGGTGGCGTCGAGCTCTGCGATCACGGGATCTCCCATGGCGACCAAACCTAGTACCGGAGGCCGGGGCGGACGGAGCTTCCGGGGTTGACGGCCCACTCTGCGCTCAGCATGATTTCCGGACCACACACCTGGAGGTCGCCACCAGATGCCCAACGCTCCAACGATCGGCTTCGTCGGTCTCGGCACCATGGGTGGCCCGATGTGTCGGCGCCTCGTCGACGCCGGACATCGCGTGGTGGCCTACGACATCGCCCCCGCCGCCCTGGCTGCGGCTGTGGAAGCTGGAGCGGAGCCGGGCCAGTCGGCGGCTGCGGCAGCCGCCGCAGCTGAGGTGTTCCTCACGTCCCTGCCTCGGCCCGATCACGTGCAGGCCGTCATGGGCGGCGATGGGGGAGCGCTCGCCGCGCTGCGGCCCGGCTCGATCTGGGTGGATCTCACCACCAATCGCCGCGAGCTGCTCGACGGCTTCGCGGCGGCCGCCCCCGACGGGGTCGCGGTTGCCGACGCCCCGGTCACCGGCGCGGTCGACGGGGCTCGTACTGGCACGCTCACGCTCTTCCTCGGTGGTGAACCGGACGTGCGGGCCACCGTGCGGCCCCTGCTCGAACACCTGGGCACGGTGATCGAGTGCGGGGGGCGGGGCACCGGCAACGTCACCAAACTCGTGACCAACCAACTCTGGTTCGTGCACGCCGCGGCGCTGGCGGAGGGGTTCGCGCTCGGAATGGCGAACGGCGTCGAGCTCGCCACGCTGTGGGAGGCGATCACCGAGAGCGTCGGCGACTCATTCGTGGCCCGCCACGACGCACCGAGCATCTTCGCCGGCCACTACGACCCGTCGTTCACGCTCGATCTCTGCCTGAAGGATCTCGGCCTGATCGAGGAGCTGAGCGGCGCAGTAGGCACCGACCTCCCGATGACCGAACAGGCTCATGGCACCTTCGCTCGGGCCGCCGAGCGCTACGGCCACGACGAGGGAGAGCTTCACGTGGCCAAGCGCGTCGAGGACGACGCCGGGCTGTCAATGCGCCTCGACGGCGACTGGATTCCCCACTGGGAGGTATGAGATGACACCCGTGTTCACCCTCGAGACCCTCGTCGATCTCGACCGCTACCCGATCCACGAACCCAACAGCGCCAGCTACGTGGGGGTGGTCGACGGTGCCCGCGAGGAACTCAGGGCATCGGGATGCGCCCTCAACGTGGACTTCGTGCGGCCCGAGGCGGTGAACGTACTCGCCGCCGAGATCGAGGAGCGCAAGCCCGCCACCCACTACTCAGCTCAGAACATGAACCCGTACTTCCACACCCAACCGAACCCCGACTACGGCCCAGACCACCCGGTGAACACCTTCATCGAGCGGTCGAGCGGGTTCATCCCTGGTGATGCATGGGACGCCGGTTGCGCCACCGACGTGCTGTTCCGGGCGCCGGAGGTGGCGCGCTTCCTGGCCGACTGCCTCGAAGTGCCCAGTCTGTACTGCTACGCCGACCCGCTCGCGGGGCTCACCTCGAACATCTTGGACCCCGGTCAGCAGTTCACCTGGCACTTCGACACCAACGACTTCGCCGTGACGGTGCTGGTGCAGGAAGCCGACGAGGGAGGCCTGTTCGAGTACGTGCCGGCGATCCGATCCGGCACCGACGAGGGGTTCGACGCCATTGGGGACGTGCTCGGTGGCGGCCGTGACGGTGTGGTCACCCTCGACCTCCGGCCGGGCGATCTCCAGATCTTCCGTGGCCGGTATTCGCTACATCGGGTGACCCGGGTGGCCGCTGGGTCACGGCCCCGCCACGCCGCGATCTTCGCCTACACCGAACAGGACAACGTGATCGGCCGGGTGGCGAGGACCAAGCAGCTCTTCGGCCGGGTGCTGGCAGAACACCAGGAGGCCGAGGTCGCCCGCGTCCGGGGTGATCAGCTCCTCGACTGACGAGGCCTCGCACTACAGTCGCAGCGTGACGAACACGCTCGGCGACTCATCCACTTCGCTCACCGGGGGCCAGGCCATGGCCCGACAGCTCGCGGTCGAAGGGGTTACCCACATCTTCGGCATCCCGGGTGTGCAGCTCGACTACGCCAGTAATGGGCTGTCCGGGGTGACCGATCAGATCCGGTTCATCAACGTGCGCCACGAGCAGAGCACCACCTATGCCGCCGATGGCTATTTCCGCTCCACGGGCCGTACTGGCGTGGCGCTCGTCGTTCCCGGCCCTGGTGTGCTCAACGCCGGCGCGGGGCTCGTCACGGCGTTGTCCTGCTCGTCGTCGATCCTGTTGATCAGCGGCCAGATCCCCAGCCGGGGGATCGGCAAGGGGCTCGGGCTGCTCCACGAGATCCCCGACCAGTCAGGGATCCTCGCCACGCTCTGCCGGGAGAACACCCTGGTGACCGAGCCTGAACAGGTGGCCGGGGCGCTGCACGGGGCGCTCGTGGCGCTCGGCTCTGGGCCCGGTCCCATCTCGGTCGAGATCCCACCCGACGTGTTGGCCAAGGCCACCAGCGGCCCTGCGATCGGCGCCGAGCCACCGGCAACGCCCTCGCCCGGATCCGACGCCGAGCTTGGCGCCGTGGCCGAGCGTCTCCAGGCTGCGGCCCGACCTGTGATCTATGCCGGGGGAGGAGCGGCTGCTGCCGGGGCGTGGGACGAGCTCACGGCGTTGGCCGATGCGATCGGCGCGCCGCTCGTGTCGAGCACCAACGGCAAGGGAGCCGTCAACAGCACCCACCCGCTGTCGTTCCTGCCGCTCGATGCCAAGGAACTGCTGTTCCGGGCCGACGTGGTGCTCATGGTTGGCAGTCGCGGTCTCGACAATCGGGGCCAGCCCCTCGCCGTCGGGCCCGACACTGTGTGCCTCGCGCTCAACACCGATCCGGCCGTGTTCGGGCCGCCCCGGTCGTACGTTGCCACGGCCCGTGGCGACGCCCGGACAGGTGCGGCCGCTCTCGCTGCCCTCCTCGGCGGTCGCGACGGTACTCGAGCCCCCTGGCTCGACGACGCTGACGACGTTCGGGCTCGGGCCGCAGGCGAGCTGGCCCCGCTCGAACCTCAGATGGCGTACGCCGCCGCGCTGCGGGCTGGCACTCCCGACGACACGGTGCTCGTCAACGAGCTCACCCAGGTGGGCTACGTGGCTCGATACACCTACCCGCTCCGCCACCCCCGTAGCTACCTCGATCCCGGCTACCAGGGCACCCTCGGCTACGGGTATCCCACGGCCATCGGCGCCGCCGTGGGCAATCCCGACCGCCCGGTGGTGTCGGTGAACGGCGACGGAGGATTCGGCTACGGGCTCGCCGAACTGGCCACGGTGGTGAACCACGACATCCCCCTCGTGGCGGTGGTGTTCCGCGACGACGCCTACGGGAACGTGCAGCGCATGCATCGCCAACAGTTCGACGGCGTTCACCACGGCACCGAGCTGACCAACCCCGACATGCTGGGGTTGGCCGCTGCGTTCGGTGTGCGGGGATACCAGGCCACGTCGCCCGATGACCTGTCGGCGTCGCTCAGCCAGGCCATCGACGCTCGTGAGCCGGCACTCATCGACGTGCCGATGGGTCGGGTGCCCGATCCGTGGTCGATCGTGATGCGGCCCTGGCGAGGAAGCTGACCGGCGTCCGGCGTCAGGCGGCTGGCTTGGTGGCCAGCAGGTAGTGGTTTGACCGGTCAGCGGTGATGCCGGTGACCTCGATGTCGACGAAGCCGGTGGCGGTCAGCTTCTCGATGGCGAGCTGCTCGCCCCACGCCGTGCCGAGGCCCTCGCCGCCGTAGGCCAGCGACACCGTCATGCAGTGCATCGTGGAGATCGTGTACATCAGCGGCGCGCCAGGCAGGGCGAGGTTGTCTTCCAAGTGGCTTGACGCCTTCGGTTCCACGCAGAGGTAGGTGCCGCCTGGCCGGAGGGCGGCGAAGATCCCGGCGAGCATGGCGTCGGGGTGGGCCTGGTCGTGCACGGCGTCGAAGCTCGTCACGACGTCGAACTGTTCGGTTTCGTGCAGCGCCGCAGCGTCGCGCTCCACGAAGGTGATGTTCGTGGCCCCGTGCTCGGCGGCTTCGGCCCGGCCCCGCTCCAGGGCGGCGGCCGCGATGTCGAACCCGGTGAACCTCGAGGCTGGGTAGGTGCGGGCCAACATGTTGAGGGCCCGGCCGCTGCCGCAGCCAACGTCGGCCACGTCAGCGCCGACGGCGAGACGGTCGGCCCCGCCGGGCAGCAGTGGCACCACCTGTGGGATCAGGGCGGCGCCCAGCCTCTGCCCGCTCGATTCGGCCATCAACTGTTGGAAGCGGGGATAGCGGTCGTAGGGAACGCCGCCACCGTTGTGAAACGCATCGACCACCTCGTCCTCCACCTCACCGAGGAGGGACACGTACTGGCAGTAGGTGGTGAGGTTCAACGGTCCGGCGGCCCTGGTAAGCAGGCCGGCGTGCTCGGGCGGGAGCACGTAGAGGGCGGTGTCGGCGTCGTAGTCGACGATGCCGCCCGCGCTCATCGCTGCCAGCCACTCCCGCACGTAGCGCTCGTTCAGGCCCGCTGCCTCGGCGATGTCATCTGATGTGGCGGCCGGTAGGCCGCTCATGGTGTCGAACAGCCCGGTTTTGTGGCCGATGGAGCACATGAGGGCGAGGGCGCCGCCGTTCATGATCCCCGTCATCGACTCGAGGAATGCAGCCTGTCGCTCGCGGTCGAGGGCAGGGGCGGAACTCGGATCGCTCGTGGACATCGGGGCCTCCTCGTGGGGATTGCTCCGACGCTAGTGGCGACCGATCCGACGGATGAAATGGCCCCTCGCGCCGGGCCACCGGATGGTCAGTTGTTGCAGCCGCCGCTCGTGCGGCGCACGCTGTCGCCTTCGACCCACCCGAACGCATCGTCGATCTCGATGGCGACCCAGAGCCCGCCCTCGTACTCGCCGAACCCGATCGCATCGTGCCAGCCGCGCACCTCGTCGAAGGGCTCAGCGTCGTAGGACGGGAGGGCCCGAACGGGCGTATCGCGACGCAGGTTGACCTCGCAGTCGTCCAGCGGCGTGGCGGCGGTGGTGGTCGTGGTCTGCACCGTGGTCGTGGTCGTGGCTTCGGTCGTGGTGGTGGTGGTGGCTTCGGTGGTGGTCGTGGCCTCGGTGGAGGGCGTGGTGTCTTCTGGGGTGGTCGACGTGGCGGCGTCGCCATCGTCATCGCTGTCGTCGCCGGGGGCAGCCACCAGGTCGCTGTCCTCGCGGGGGATCGACAAGGTGGGCGACCCGACCAGCACGTCTTCGCGCTCCACGATCTCGATGCTGGCCACGGTGCTCTCAGCTAGCGGGTCGAGAGGCTCCTCCTCGGACCGGTTGGTGGCGGCGAATGCCAAGGCGCCAGCCAGCAGGATCAGCAGGAGGCCACCCCCGCCGAGGAGCACTGGGCGGCTCCGCTCGACGAAGTCGTGAATCTGATCGGTTCGGAGCGGGGCGCTGGGCGGTGGCGCCTGGTAGCGCTGGTCTCCCACCACGTGCGTGGTCTGGGGCAGGAACGGTGGATCGAACGACTCGGGATCCGAGTGTCCGTCCACTGGTGCTTCCTGTGCGGCCTCGCCCTCCAGCATCGACACGGGCGTTCAGGGTAGAACGTTCCGGCCGTCCATGTCGTGTGCCGAGGGGCAATTACTCAGATTTTCGACGGTCAGTCCTGGTCGCTGGCCAGATGACCGGCTCGGTGGCCGCCAGTCCAGTCCTCTTCAGCCGGTGTGTCGCTGATCCCGCCGAGGATCGTGAGCTGGGGAACCTCACGCATACTCCGCTTCATCTCGGCGAAACCGGGGAACGCTGCGAGGCGGGTGACGGCGTCCCAGAGGGGAACCGCATCTTCGGGCGCCGGAACCCGCGAGATCACCGGACCGAAGAACGAGATCGGTGCGGCGTCGGGGCTGCGGAACGTGATGATCGGCGTGCCGACGTCGCGTCCAGTGCGCGACAACGCCAACTCGGTCTCGTTGTCGAGGGCCTCGTCCCACGAGGTGTCGTCGAGTGAGTCGGCGAAGCGGGTATCGAGGCCAGCGGCGGTCAGCACCTCGGTGGCGTGGGCGTGGGTGCTGAGGTGATCGCGCATCCCCGAGCCCTGCGGCTTGTCCCAGTAGCTCTCGCCGTAGGCCTTGACCAGGGCACCCAACGGCTCCCGTCCGAGTTCAGCTCGGATCGCGGCGGCCACTCGGAGCATGCGCAGACCCGCGGTGTGCCCCTGCTCGTACTCGGGCGGGAACTCGGTGGCGTAGTCCTTGTGCTTGTTGAGCAACCGCAGTGAGATGAACCGCCAGTCCACCTCGAGATCGGTCTGGGTCACGACCTGGTCGACCCAGCGCGACGTGATCCAGGCGAAGGGGCACACGGGATCCCAGAAGAACTCGACGTCGTAGGTCTCAGGGGAGGGGCTGGGGTCGGTGACGGTCATTGGATGCTCCGATCGGGGCGTTGCGGCACGGTTCACGGTCAGTGAGCTTTACCGAACAGTGACAATGGTCGTAGGGTTGCAGACATCTGAACCGTCGCGCCGATCGCTGCGTTCCCCGCAGACCGATCCGCCATTCATCTCCGGGGTCAGACCCTAGGTTGGGGGGTCTGACCCCGAGATTGGTTTTGGGCCTCAGTTCACGTCGATCGCACCCTTGGGGCGCCACGGTGTCACGACCCTGTCACGCAACGCTTCGAGCGCCAAGTAGAAGAACGGGTAGGCGATCAGCACGAGGAACGTCGACGACAACAGGCCGAAGATGATCGTGTAGCCGAGCGCCTCCCAGAACGGGTCCGACAGTGCGAGCGGCAACAGGCCGGCCACGGTGGTGAGCGACGTGGCGACCAGCGGGCGGAATCGCTTGCGCACGGCGGCCTGGATGGCCTCCTTGCGGTCCTTGCCGGATCTCCGTTCCTGGTTCGCGTAGTCGGTGAGCAGAATCGTGTTGTTCACCGCGATGCCGATCAGGCCTATCAAGCCGAGCATCACGAAGAAGCTGATCACGTTGTTGGTGAGCAGGAGCCCGCCGAACACGCCGAAGAAGCTGAACGGGATGGCGAGGAAGATGAGCAGCCACTGGCTGATCGAGCGGAACTGCAAGACCAGCAGCACCAGCATCGACAGCAACGCCAGCCCGAAGGCGATGGGCAGCGAGGCGAACGACTCCTGGTTGTCGGACTCGAGACCGAAGTCGAAACGCAGTGCGTCGCCGGCCAAGCCGAGCTCGGCCAGGCGGTCGGCGTCGAAGCGCTCCTCCAGGAACAGCTGGGTACGAGCGGTGGTCGTGCTCACATCGTCTGCGTCGAAGCGGGCTCGCAGCTCGACGAGGCGCTCGCCACCGATGCGGGCCACGTTGTCGGTGAAGCCGATCTCGGTCTCCAGCACCTCGAAGGTGGTGCCGTTCGCCCGCTCGATCGTGGCGCCGTCGAGCTCGGCCTGCATCTCGGCCACGGCGGCGACCAACACGTCGAGGTCCTCGCCGTAGACCTGCGCCTGGAAGGGGAAGGCCAGCTCGGGTGGGCCCGCCGACAGCTGGGAGAAGGTCACCCGAGCGCCCTCGAAGCTCTCACCGACCGGCACCAGGGTTTCCTCGACCAGCTCCGGCGCCGTGGGTCGGCTCCCGATCGGGGTGAGGGAGAACTGCCCGCTGGCGCCTCGCTCGTTGCCGAGGAAGATGTAGCCCCGTTCGAGTTCGGCGCCCAACGCGTCGGCGGCCTGCTGGGAGGCATCGAGAGTGATCGCCTGGGCCTGGGCGATGTCGGTCCCAGGCGGGAACGACACCTCGAGGGCGATCTCGGTGGAGTCCTTCTGGGCCGGGAAGATGTTGAAACCGACCCGAGGTGCGAACACCAGGAACCCGACGAGGATCATGGCCACGCTGAGTGCGACCGCCAACAGGGTGCGGATCACCATCCGGGCACCGCTGGCGTCGGTGAGGCCCGCCACACCGTTGGCCAGGCGTTCCTGGAAGCCGCCCAAGAGGCCGAGATTCGACTCTGCTGGCAGCACGAGGTAGCGGGCGGCGAGCGGGATGAAGAGGAACGACAGCACCAACGACACGATCAGCGCCACGATCACCGAGATCGGGAGGATTCGGATGAACGAGCCGAGGATGCCGCTGATGGCGAGCATGGGGGCGAACACGAGCACGGTGGTGGCCGTGCCCGACGCGCTGGCTGATCCGACCCGGCCGATGGCGCGCCGGATCGTGGCGATCGGCCCCACCCCAGGTTCCTTGCTCGCCGCGATCGATTCGGTTATCACGATCGCGTCGTCGACGAACAAGCCCAAGGCGAGGATCACGCCGAACAGCGAGATCGTGTTCAACGAGATGCCGAACAGGAAGAGCACACCCATCGTGGTGGCGAGCACGGTCACGATGAACAACGCCGTCACGATCGAGGCTCGCCACGAGATCAGGATGAGGGCCACGATGGCCACGGCGATCACACCGGTGAGCACGTTGGACTGCAGCGATCCGATCTGCTGGCGGATCTGGGTGGCGAAGTCGATGGCGATCACGGCTTCGAAGCCGTCGGCCACCAGGCCATCGGCCTCGGCGTCGGCCAGCGCCGCCTCGGTGGCGTCGAACAGGCCGAGCGAGTCGACGCCGTCGGCTGCGACCACGCCAATGGCGATCGACGGGCGGAACTGCAGCGCCTCCTCGCCGGTGTTGGTGGTGAACAGGTTGTACTCGGCGACCCGTTCCTCCTCCTGGCCGGTGAAGGGGTTCACACCACGCGAGATCAACTCGACGGCCTCGACCCTGGCCACCTCATCGGGGGTGTCGAGCGCTGGTAGCAGCGCCGCTGCCGCAGCCTCCAGCTCCTCGGCCGTGGCGCCGATGTCGCCGTATACGCCGACGAGGAGGTCGAACTCGTTCAGGAACTGAGACGCGTTCACTGCCTGAGTGGCCACCACGGCCTCTTCGGGCAGGTCGACCGTTGCGGCCGCGGCCTCGATGATCTCGGCGCCCTCGGCTGAGGTGATCGATTCCTCGAACTCGGCGATCACCGAGAACGACGACGGGTTCGAGAAGCTCTGGACGTCGAGCACGCCCTCTTGTTCGGCGACGGCGGCGGCGAGCGGGGCGCCCACATCGGCATCGACCTGTTCGGCGTCGTCCACGATGTAGGCGCCGCTGGCGACGGCGATCGGCACGTCGACCGACGGGAAGCCCTCGCGGGGGAGGAGCACGGTGTAGGAGAGAACGCCGAACACGACGGCGGCAACCCACAGCGCGAGGGTGATGGGGGTACGTGACGCGAAGAACGCGACGAGCGAGCGCAGCATCGAGATCGCTTTCAGGTCGGGGTAGTGACCCCGTCAAGCTAGTGGTCTGGTCGCCCCGGCCGGCCGATCAACCGAGAGTGGCACACGTCACTGCGTGGCCCGCGTTGCGCTCACACCGTGTCGAGGCGGCGGGTGCCCTTGATCGCAGGCGTTTCGGGGTCCATCAGGAACCGCGGCGCAGTGAGCTCCATGTCAGCCGTGGTGGCCACACCCACCACCGGGTAGGTGGGGTCGAGACCGATGGTGCCCAGCAGGGCAGCGTCGTAGGTGGCCAACTCAGGTCGGCCCCGATCCGATCGGTGATGGGTGTAGGTGGGATCGACCTGCACGATCACCGGATCGTTGTCGGCCAGGTGGGTGAGATGCAGATTGTCGAACAGCTCGAGGTCCGAGCCCGAGATCGGTTCAGGGTCACGCACGCCAACGTCGAGCGCAGGCGTGCCGTTGATGGTCACGCTGCCCCGGATCAGCTCGTAGCGCCGGCTGAAGCTCACGTCGGCCGTACGGATGCGATAGCCCCAGTTGGCCTCAAGCTCCTCGGCAACGGCGGGGTTGTCGGTGAACGAGCCCAGCAGCAGGCCGCGGGGCCTGATCCCTGCTCGAACGATGAGGCGCACCATCGCCAGGGTGAACGGCCCCCGGGGGCTGGTGGGGAACGACGCCACGGTGAAGGTGGCGTAGGGGGGAATGCTCGGGTGGCACGCGGGCGGGGTGAGGGCGAGCGCCGCCTCCTCCGCAACCTCGAAGCTCACCTGGAGCAGTTCCATCCCGGGCAGCGACCATGCGTCAGGGGTGAGGCTGGTCATGGTCGGGGCGCCGGAGAGCGCGCCCGCCACGTCGAGGGCGCCGAAGAGGGGCATCAGGCACCTCCTGCTGCGGTGGCCGTGGGAGGAACGGTGTCGGCGATGGCAGCCTGACGGCTGGCCTCGGCGGCGGAGTCATCGGTGAAGTGGGGCATGACCTCGGAGGCGAAGAGACGGAGACTGGCGAGCACCTCGTGCTGGGGAATCGTTTCGGCCGCATTGAGCAGGAATTGAACCCGGTCGACTCCCGTGGCTTCCCACTTCTTCAGTTCGCGCACGATCTGATCCGGGTTGCCGATCGCGATGCCCTCTGGCGGCTCCTTGAGGTCGCCCGGGCTCGATGCCCGCTGGCGGGCGCCGGCCAGGAGCCCGGCGGACTGGTACGCCCGGGTGGGGTAGACCTCCTTCGCCATGTCGAGCTGGCCTGCCATGTACTGGAATTGGCCGATCATCCGCCGCCCAGTGTCGACTCCGGTCTCGGAGTCGTCGTGGCAGAACAGGAAGTTCACCGTGTTGAGCTGGTCGTTGACGAACTCGCCAACCGGGTCGCAGTGCTGGATCCGGCGTCGGTAGCTCCTCACCTTCCGCTCCTGCTCGGCGAAGGTGGTGAAGTTCACCCCGAGGCAGCCCATGCCCCGGTCGGCGGCGTCGTCCTCGGTGCCGGGGCTCGACACCGCAACCCACATCGGCGGATGCGGGGCCTGCACCGGCTTCGGCAGCACGGCCCGCGACGGCATGGAGAAGAACTGACCCTCGTGGGCGTATCGCTCCTGGGTCCACATCTTCGGGAGCGCGTGGATGAACTCGTCCCAGCTCTTCTTGGTGTCGTCGGGGTTGGCCTGGAACCCGCCCAGTTCGGTCCACGTGGCCGAGCGCCCGGTTCCCATCTCGAGGCGGCCGCCGGAGAGGATGTCGAGCACGGCGGCCCGTTCGGCGATGCGGATCGGGTGGTTGAACCCCGGCACGCAGGTCACGATCCCGTGACCGACGCGGATGTTCGCGGTCTGCATGGCGCAGGCCGTGAGGAACAACTCAGGGGCCGAGCAATGCGAGTACTCCTCCAGGAAGTGGTGCTCCACCGCCCACACCTGGTCGAACCCGAGCTCGTCGGCGAGCCTGGTCTGTTCGAGGGCGTTCTCGTACACGGTTCGCTCGTTGGCCGCGAACGGGCGCGGCACGGACAGCTCGAAGAAGATGCCGAACTTCATGATGACCCCCTGGCTCCGGCCCCAGCTGGGCCGGTTCCCCGCGAGCCTATTCGGGGCCTCAGGAGTAGTCGAAGTCCCGGAGGCCGGTGTCGAGCGCGTCGGGATCGAAGGTCCAGTACTGGCGGATCTCGGCGATCAGGGTCTCGTCGAAGCGGTAGTGCTCCGAGCCGCGGAATACGAACGGTCGGTCGGCGTCGACGTCGGTGCCCGTCATCTGCCACTCGATGGCGGCCTCGGAATCGTCCGCCGATGAGATCACCGAGTCGACGCCCCACACGGCACCGCCCCACCGCTCGCGCACCTTCACCCACATCGCCCCGATCGCGTGGGCGCCGCGGGCCGGCCGCACGTTGGTGTCGTACACCACCGCATCCGGGGTGAAGTGGGCGGCGATCTCGGCCGCAGTGGCGGTGCTGCAGGCGTCGAAGTAGGCCGTGATGCGCTCGGCGGGCGTCATGGTCGGGCTCCTTTGGGATGGGGTGGGGAGGGTGTGCGGGTGCTTGTGGGTGGATTCACCCACAAGCACCGGTTACCGCGACGTAACGAAAGCAAGCACCTGCGGGTCTGAAGAGGAATGCGGACCATTGTCAGCCGAATCGAGCACGCCGCCAAGGGGCAGGGCACGATCACGTTCGTCACCGGTGACGAGCCCATCAGCAAGTCCTGGGCCGAGCTGCACGAAGAGGCAAAGCGGGTGGCGGCCACCCTGCAGCACCATGGGGTGAACCAGGGCGACCATGTCGCGCTGCTCGGGCCGACCACGCCTGAACTCGTCACCTGTATCCAGGCAGTTTGGCTCACCGGTGCCACACCCGTGATCCTGCCGTTGCCGATGCGCCTCGCCTCGATCGAGGAGTTCACTGCGTCGACCAAGGCCCGGATCCACGGTGCCGACTGCGTCGCGGTGCTCATCGACGACGATCTGGCCCCATTCGTCGAGGCCACCCCGACGGATCCGCCGCTCCACAGCATGCGGGAGCTGATCGCCAGCTCCGAGTCGCGCCACGTCGAGGACTTCATCCGCCCCGACTATCACGAGGACGACCTCTTCGTGCTCCAGTTCACCAGCGGCTCGACCTCCGAGCCGAAGGGCGTCACTCTGCCCAACCACGTGATGGCGGCGAACCTCGACGCGATCCTGGAAGCCGCCGAGGTCGAGCCCGAGGCCGACGTGATGGTGTCGTGGCTTCCCCTCTACCACGACATGGGCCTCGTCGGGTTCCTGATCCTGCCGATGAGTGCTGGCATCGACTTGGTGCTCGGCGCCCCGCAGGACTTCCTCGCATCACCCGGGCGATGGATGGAGTGGATCTCCACCTACGGCGGTACCGCAACCGCCGGCCCCAACTTCAGTTACGTGCTGGCCACCCGGGCGCTCAAGCGCTCGTCGGAGACCCTCGACCTGTCCTCGCTCCGGATCGCACTGAACGGCGCCGAGCCCGTGGATCCCGCCTCGGTGCGGGCGTTCGTCCAGGCTGGCGAACGGCACGGCATGCGCCCTGGAGCCGTGTTCCCGGCCTTCGGCATGGCTGAGGTGGCCATCGCCGGTTGCTTCCCCGAGCCGATGAGCGGGCTCAACACCGACGTGATCGACGCCGAGCGTCTCGAGTCGGAGCAACGGGCCGTTCCCGTGCTGCCCGAGCACCCGAACGCCCGCGAGATCGTGAAGCTCGGCAAGCCTGTGCCCGGCCTCGAGTTCCGCATCGTCAACCCCGCCAACGGTGACATCCAGGGCGAGCGTGAAGTAGGCGAGCTCCAGATCGCCGGTACGTCGGTGATGGCCGGCTACTACAAGCGCCCCGACGTGAACGCCGAGTCGTTCGACGGGCGCTGGTTCAAAACCGGCGACCTCGCCTACCTCGTCGGTGGCGAGATGGTGATGTGCGGTCGCATCAAGGACGTGATCATCGTCGGCGGCCGCAACGTGTACCCGCAGGACATCGAGCGAGCCGTTGGTGAGATCGAGGGCATCCGAGCAGGCAACGTGATCGCATTCGGCGTGCCGGGCCGCGGGGGCAAGGAGCGGGTGGTCGTCGTCGCCGAGACCCGGGCCGACGACGTCGACCGCGTGCGCACCGAGGTGATCGACCAGTCCCAGGCCGCAGTTGGCGTTCCGGCCTCGGAGGTGGTGCTGGTTCGCCCCAGCACGCTGCCGAAGACCAGCTCGGGCAAGCTCCAGCGGGCGCTGTGCAAGCAGCAGTTCAACGACTCGACGCTCGAGGTCGTGGCCTGATCCGAGCCCTCTCGGCCAGCACCGGCAGGCCGTAGCGGAGCGTTGTGCCAACGATGTAGCGGGCGGCCAGCACCGATCCTCGGAGTGTGCCGCTGACCTTGGATCGCCCGGTGGTCCTGGGGAGCCAACTCGCCGGCACCTCGGTGACGGCGTAGCCAGCCCGCGCCGCCTTCACCGTCATCTCCGTTGGCCAGCCATATGTCATCTGCTCCATCCCGAGGCTGTCGAGCACCTCGGTGCGAATCGCCCGGAACGGGCCGAGGTCGGTCACCCGCACCCCGAACAGCAGGCGCATGAGCCAGGCCGAGCCCCAGTTGCCGAGCCGCTGATGGAGCGGCATCGCGCCCGCCGCGATGTGTCCCTCGGTTCGCGAACCGAGCACGAGGTCGTTGCCGGCCTCGACGGCCTTCAACAGCGCCGGAAGCTCCTCCGGAGGCGAACTGCCGTCGCCGTCGAGGAACACCACCACATCGGCGCTGGCCGCGGATGCGGCGGCTGCGCCAGCAGCACAGGCGTAGCCATAGCCCCGCCGGCCTTCGGTCACCACCACCGCACCGGCAGTACCCGCCTCATGCGCCGTGGCATCGGTGGATCCGTTGTCGACCACGATCACCGTCTCGGCGCCGGCGGCCGCACTGCGCCGCACGACGGCCGCGATCGCGCCCTCCTCGTTGAGCGCCGGAATTACGGCGGCCACCGAGCCCACCCGATGCGGGATGGTGCGTTGGTCAGCGAGCACCGCTCTCGTCGCGGGCGCCGTGTCGGCGGCGTCGGCTGAGGTGCTCGACAGCTCTGCGCGGAGTCGGTCGAGATCGCACGGTTCATCGACATCGAACCACGGTTCGAGGAGGCGTACCCGGAGCCCGCGGTCGGCGGCGATGGCGAGGGTGTCGGTGAGCACGTCGGGCGTTGACATGGTCACCTCGGTGACGAGGGCGCCCGGTGGCTCGGTGACGCCGATGAGGTAGTAGCCACCGTCCTCGGCTGGTCCGAGTACCACGTCGACCTCGTTGCGTTCGAGGGCGGCACAGGCCTCGATCAACCGCGACGGCGGCAGCGTGGGGCTGTCGGCGTTGATCGCCATCACCGGCCGATGGCCGCGGGCGAGGGCATTGCTGATCACATGATCGAGCCGCGCCCCGAGGTCGGTGCCGACCTGGGTGATCTGGTCGATCGCGCCGAGTAGCGCTGCGAAGTCAGCGCCCGCTTCGGGAGGGCTCACGGCGATCACCGGCTGGAGATCGGCCTGAGCCACGGTGTGGACCGCATCGAGCAGGAACGCACGAGCCAGGTCGGACGCCGCCTCGGCGCCAACAGCAGGAGCCAGGCGAGTCTTCGTTCGTCCTGGCTCGGGCCACTTCGCCATGATGATCACGACTGGCCGTCGGTGCGGAGTGATCACGATCGGTTCGCACTGGCCTGGGGCCCAGCTGACCGGGCTCGGCGAGGCACGGCTCGTCGCTCGGTCCAGGTCCAGGCCGCCACCGTGATCAGGCCGACGGCGAACAGCGTGGCGAAGAACGTCACACCCCACGCCCGTTGGCTGGCGGCGAGCACGGCTGCCATCGCCGCGTAGCTGCCGAGCGCGGCGTCGGCGAGGGTTCCCGCCGGCGCCTCGATGCGGTATCGACCGCTTGTTGCCGGCCGCTCGGTTGCGGTTGCCCCCGACTTCGGCGTGCGTTCGAACACCGGGGTACGGCCCCTGAGCCCATCGACGGCAGCTCGTGTGGAGTTCGCCATGAGACCCGAACCGATCACCACCAGCCCGGCGATGGTCGGAACGAGGCGCCACCCTGCTGCTCGCTCCGACGGGGCCTGGAGCGACTGCCCGGCGATGAGGAATGCCACTGGTGCGAGTGACACCACACCGAGCACGGCGCCGACGCGCATTGCCGCAGTGCCGAGATCGAAACGGGCGATGGCCATGATCAAGAACGGGTAGGTCAGCACAGTGGCGGTGAGGAGCACGTGCACGCCATAGCCCAGCAGGTGCAGGGTGGACTGGGCTTTCACCGGGATCGGCGCGCTGCTCCGCCACAACGACGGAAGGTGCAGCACCGCACAGTGGAGCGAGCCGCGGGCCCAGCGGTACTGCTGGCGTCGGAATCCGGCAATGGTGGCGGGGAGCTCTCCCGGCACGTCGACATCAGATCGGAAACAGGCGCGCCATCCGCTGAGCTGAGCTCGGTAGGAGAGGTCGAGGTCCTCGGTCAGGGTGTCTGCTCGCCATCCGCCCGCATCGTCGATGGCCGTCCGGCGCCAGATCCCCGCCGTGCCGTTGAAGTTGAACCACCAGCCACGACGAGCCCGGGTTGCCTGCTCGACGAGGAAGTGGGCGTCGATTCCTGGCGCCTGGACGGTGGTGAGGTGGCTCTGCTCACGGTTGAGGTGACCCCAGCGAGCCTGCACGAAGCCCACGTCGGGTTCGTCGAAATCAGGTACGAGGCGGCGCAGGAAATCCGGGGCCGGCGTGAAGTCGGCGTCGAAGATGGCGATGAGTTCACCTCGGGCGAGCGCGAGGCCGTTCGCCAAGGCTCCAGCCTTGTACCCGACGCGATCCTCCCGGCGTATCACCTCGATGTCGAGCCCGCGGTCCCGATGACGGCCGACGGCGTTGTCGACGATTGCCGCGGTCTCGTCGGTCGAGTCGTCGAGCACCTGGATCTGGAGTCGGTCACGGGGGTAGTCGAATGCGGCGGCCGCATCGATCACGCGCTCGGCAACGTGGAACTCGTTGTAGATGGGGATCTGCACCGTGACCACCGGTGGCTCGGGCCCGAGGTCGACAGGGTGCGAGGCGACGGAGCCGTCGCCGGCCATGCGGCGCCGGAGCGCAGCTGCGACCGAGATCACGAGCAGGTTCGCGCCGTAGATGAACAGCGCAATGGTGACCAGCGTGTAGATCACGGCGGCGACGGCGAGCAAGACGGTGATCAGCACGGCCTCGGTTCCGGCCCGATCGCCGCCGCTGGCCCGGATGCGCCTGCGGCGCAGCAGCTCACCACAGCAGTGTCGCCGGTGAGCGGCGACCCGAGAACAGACGACCGTCGAGGCCCCACGTGCGGCCGGCGTAGCCAACGAACACCGCAACGGCGCCGGCGGTGAGGATCACGTAGGTCCAGATCCACTCTTCGCCGCCGAAGTACGCCAGGAACAGGGTGAGGAAGAACCCGGCTGCGAGCAGTGACGACAGGCGGGTGAAGAGCCCGAGCGTGAGCCCGAGGCCGAACAGGAGCTCGACCACGAGTTGAATGAATGCGAACGCTCCGGCCTGGGGTGCGACCACCGAGTCGAGCAAGGAGTGAACGAACCCCAGCGAGCCGCCGTTGCCATTGGGGGCCTCGGTGGCGAGCCACGTGAGAAGACCGCGGAGACCGTCGCCGGTGTAGAGATCGTCGGCCAGATTCTGGGCCCAGGTGGCCAGGATGGTCACGCCGAGGGCGATTCGTATCAGCGCAAGCGCCTCGCCCTGATGCCTGGTGGTGGTCATGTCGCTGCTCCTCGAAGCTGATGCGGGTCGGTGGTGCGGAGCCACCCGTCCACGCCCCACAGATGGCCGGGATTCGACACCAGGAAGGTCCCGTGCCACATGACCATCATGGCGTAGGCCCACGGCCACTCGCCGGGAACCGCCAGCATGGCGATCCCGAGGTTGACCGACAGGGCCAACCCCAGGGCGGCTCCGATGCGGGTGAACGCACCGGACACGAGGATCATTCCGGTGATCGCCTCCGCTGCGAACAATGCCCACGAGAAGGCGGTCAGATTGGGCACCACGAGCTGGTCGATCAGATCGCCATACCACCCGAAGGCTGCGTGCTCCACGGCCGCGTCGAGCCAGTCACCGACGCTGCGCTCGGCGCCGCCGTCGAAGTCCGGCGGGAGCTTCCAACGCAACGACCACAGCCACATCACCCCGAGGGCGATGCGAGCCATCGCCAATGGCCACAACGGCGCTGTGGCGGCGTCGGCCTGGAGGAGCGACCGCAGGCGGGTGGCGATGCTCGTCATGTGTCGGCGTCGTCGGGATCCGCCGGCGGCGCATGCAGGTCCTCACTCACGGTGGGGAACAAAACGTTGCGCCGCGCTCAAAGCGAGTCGCGGACATCGAGAAGCGGGATGTCGGTGCGGGACAACTCGTTGAGAGCCTCGAACGGGATCTCGGCGTCGGCCGCCGATGCCGCCCGTGCCCACTCGTCGAGCCACTCCCGCTCGATGCCGTCCACATCGTCGATCATCCGCAGACGGTCAATGCGGTAGCGCTGGCTCAGCTCCTGCATCTCGGCTGCCACCGACTCTGGGCTGCGCTGGCGATAGCCGGTGCCGTGCACGGCATCGGTGCACCACTCACACCCGTACGGGCAACCTCGGGCCGTGGCGATCGTCAGCGACCGGTAGCCAGCAGCCTCCTCCCACACGTCGAGATAGCGATCCATGTCGATCAGGTCGCGGGCTGGCGTGGGAAGGGAGTCGAGGTCGTCGATCGGGGGGCGAGCCGGCATGACCACCACATCGCCGTCACGCACGAACGCAACCCCCTGCTCACAGCCGAGGGTGGTGGCATCGAGCGGGCGGCCGGCATCGAGGTGGCACAGAAGGGCGAGGATCGTCTGCTCGCCCTCGTGGTGGACCACAACGTCGACGCCAGGTTTGCCGTCGCGGGCGAGATAGGCGGCGGGGGCGGCAGTCGGATCGGGCCCGCCGGCGACGACGGGCCGCCCCGTGGCCCGAGCACGGGCGGCGAGGTCGAGCGCGGCCGCCCTCGACGGCAGTACCGCTGACACACCGACCAGGTCGGGGTCGGTGGCCGCCAGTGCGGCGTCGAATGCCCCGCGGTCGGCCTCGAAGGTGCCGTCGAACACGGCCACCTCGTGACCGGCGTTGCGCACTGCTGCCGCCAGGTAGAGGATGCCAAGGGGGAAGTAGGGGCTCGCTGCGGCCTGTTCCGCCTCCTGTTCCACCAGGAACAGTGGATGCACGAGCAACAGCGAGGCCACGGACCGAGCCTAGCCGTCGACCCTTCCGGCCTCGGTACCGTCGAGGCCCGGAGTTCCGCGGCCGTTAAGGGTTGCCATGGCGGTGACGGCGGCCGCAAGCAGCAACGTCGGATACCACTCCAGCCGGCGTACCCAGGCCAACTCGGCGTGGGCGTTCGGATCCAGGTACGTCAGATACGACGTGACGATCATCGCGCTGAGATAGCCAGCCGGGGCCAGGAGCCACCACCGCCTCGGCGACTCCGACGCCGTGGGTGTCACGAACGGAGCGACGGCCCAGGCGGCCACGAGGTACCAGGGGTGGAGCGTGGTGGTGAGCACGGCGTAGGCCGCCAGCAGCACCGCCGCCATCCGCCATTCCCGCAGCAGCCGTTCGGGGCTCGGGCTCGGTGTGCCATCACCCCTGGCCTCGTCCGCCCGGGGGCGAAGCCACCACATGCTGGCGAGGACGATCCCCACCATCACGACGCCGACGCTGGTGCGCCCGGCTGCGGCAGGATCGCTGAGGCCTATCCAGCGCGCCACCGTCTGGAACCAGTGGAAGACCTCGGCGTTGAACTGCCAGTCGCGGGCGTAGACGCGAGCCGAGCCGAGCAGGCCGACCGGGCCGTCGTCGGGATCGAGCCCGAGCCCGGCGCCCGCCGCGAACGGGGCTGAGAGGGCGAGAGTGACGGCGGCAGCAACCAGCCAGTGGCGAACGCGCCAGCGCCACACCACGAGGGGGAGGAAGAGCGCAGGGAGCCCCCGGGTGAGCACTGCGGCGGCGGCCAGTGCGGGGGCCGCCCACCATCGACGATTGTCGGCGAGGGCGATGGCGCTGACCGCCAGGAACGTCATGAGTGCGTCGAGGTGGGCGCCGTGGGCGACCTCGATCACCACCAATGGGTTCCAGGCGTAGAGCAGCACCCGACGGCGGGGGAGCCCGGCCCGGGGGAGGGCGGCGAGCAGCACCCCGATGGTGGCGAGATCGAACCCGGTCATGGTGACCTGCATCGAGGTGGCCTGGAGGGGGGCAACGGCCGCCACCGCAGCGAACACCAACTCGGTGACCGGGAGGTACGGAGTGGCGAAGGTGGGCGCGTTCACGAGGTCGCGTATGGGCACCGCCCACTCGTCGAGGCGCGGGTCACTGACCGCGAACCGGTACGGGTTCACGCCCTCGGTGATGAGATGCCCGTCCCAGAGGTAGCGGTACACGTCGTCGCTCAGGGTCGGCTCCGTGAGCCACAACACCACCCGGCTGGCGATTGCCACGGTCCACAGCAGCCGCAGCGACACGGCGCGACGCTCGTTGACCGCAACGGCGATGGCGAAGCCTGCCCAGGCCAGCAGCCACCACGCGATCGTGGTCGGCACGTGCTCGTCGCGCAACGTGGCGGCGGAGCGGTCGAGCAGCACCAGACCGAGATAGGCCGCCGCACCGAATGCAACGGCGATGGCGAGCCCCCACCGGGGCCGGGACGAGGT
Organism: Actinomycetota bacterium; assembly: GCA_039029735.1. Classification (GTDB taxonomy): domain Bacteria; phylum Actinomycetota; class Acidimicrobiia; order Acidimicrobiales; family SZUA-35; genus CADEDH01. The sequence goes on from JBCCFL010000036.1 coordinate 59,364, forward strand.
CACCGCCTCCGAGGGTAGAGAGTGCTGTGTGTCGTTGTGGGTTACCCGCCCTTGATGTCGGCCATGACCTTCGTCCAGCGGTCACGGTCGGATTGGTACGGGGCGTAGAAGCTGATGCGTTGGATGCAGTCGCCGTAGCGGCGGTTCAGTTCGGGGCCGATGTGTTCTGGCTCGCCCACCACCGCGAAGGTGTTGAGCACATCGTCAGTCACCACGTCGGCCATCTCGGCCCACTTCCCGGCCTTCGACATCGTGTTGAGCTCGTCCTGCATGCCACCCCAGCCGTGCAGGTCGAGCACGGGGCGGTACGCCGGGGTGGACCCGTAGAACGAGATCTGCTGTTTCGTGGCGGTACTCGCCTTGGCCACCTCGTCCTCGTCGTTGCCGGTCACCACGAACGACGGGCCCACGATCTCGAAGCCCTCCATCGTCTTGCCGGCCTTGGCCCGGCCCCGTTCGAGGGCGGGGATCGTCACCTCGCGCAGGAAGCGCTCGGTGGTGAAGCCGTGGCAAATGAACCCGTCGCACACCTCGCCGGCCACCTCGGTCATCAGCGGGCCGACACCGGCGAGGAAGATCTTGGGGTTGCCGTTCGGGTTCGGACCGGGATTGAAGAACGGCGTCATCAGCGTGTGCTGGTAGAAGTCGCCCCGGAAGTCCAGCTTGGTGCCCTCGTTCCAGCACTCCCAGATGGCGCGGATCGCCATCACCATCTCTCGCATCCGGGCCGCCGGCTTCGACCACTCCATCGAGAACCGCTTGGTGATGTGGGGCTTGATCTGGGATCCGAGCCCGAGCACGAACCGGCCCGAATAGGCCTGCAGGTCGTAGCCGGTGTTGGCCAGCGTCATGGGGTTGCGGGCGAAGGCCACGGCAATGGAGGTGCCGAGTTCGATCGACTCGGTGTGTTCGGCCGCCAACAGCAGCGGCAGGAAGGGGTCGTGGCTCGTCTCAGCTGTCCAGAATCCGTCGTAGCCGACGGCCTCGTGCTCCTTGGCCAGGTCGGGCACGCTGGCCAACCCGCTTCCAAATCCGAAACCCCCATCAACCTTCACGGCGCACTCCTTGCTCGACTCTCACCTGCGCCGCGACCGTAGCGGGGGTCGGGCCGACAGACCCAGCCGGTAGCGTGACAGGAATGGCCATCGACGTCACCGACGCCACGTTCGAAACCGAGGTCGTGCAGCGATCCATGACCACCCCGGTGGTGGTGGATCTCTGGGCGCCGTGGTGCGGCCCGTGCAAGACGCTCGGCCCCATCATCGAGAAGGTGGTCGGCGAGACCAACGGCAAGGTGGTCCTGGCCAAGATCAATGTCGACGAGAACCCGAGGGCCTCGGCCACGTTCCGCGTGCAGTCGATCCCCGCCGTCTATGCCCTCGTGGAGGGCCAGATCGTCGACGGGTTCATGGGTGCCCAGCCCGAGGCCCAGGTGCGTGAGTTCGTCGACAAGCTGACAGTCGGTGAGCAGGCCGGCGAGCTCGATGCCCTCGTAGCTGCTGGCGACGAGGCGTCGCTGCGGCGAGCGGTCGAGCTCGATCCCACCTACCTGCCGGCCGTCGGCACGCTGGCCCAGATGCTGTTGATGTCGGGCCGAGCCGCTGAGGCGGTCGAGGTGCTCGCTCCCGTCGCCGACGATCCTGCCGTGGCCCCTCTCGTGGAGGCCGCTCGGGAGCATGCGCTCCCGTCTGACGAACGCTCCCGGATCGACACCCAGCTCGACGAGCTCCTCGCCACCGTGAAGGGCGACGACGATGCTCGCCAGCAGTTCCTCGAACTGCTCGACGAACTGGCCGTCGGCGACCCAGAGGGCGCCTCACGCTGGCGCCGTAAGCTCAGCACGGCGCTGTTCTAGGCGCTGCGTCGGGCGCTGACGCCCCTCCGAGCGCACGGCGCTCGCTGACAGGTTCGCCAACAGCCTGCATCCTCGCTTCCCCCAGCCAACCCCTCCGACGAAGAGGAGGCTGCGGTGGAACGTGTTCCCGCCGACCAGTTCGGGCCCGAGGCCCCGGCCACGCTCGCCGATCGATTCGATGGCGTCATCACCCGGCTCGACGAGCTCCGAGAACGGCCTCCCGTCGTGGTGGCCGCAGTGGTGCTCGCGGTTGTGGTGCTGGCTGCCGGGTGGTGGTGGCGTCAACGGCCGGTTGAGACCGTTGAGGCCACGATTCCCTTGGCCACCGCTGCCACCACGAGCGACGGCACCCAGGCCAGCAACGGAGCCGTGGCGCCCGAGGCAGGTGCAACCGAAGCCTCCGGGGCCGCTGCAGCAGAGACGAGCACCACCGCAGCTCACGTGATCGTGCACGTTGCGGGGGCCGTGGTCGAGCCCGGCGTGGTGCGCCTCGACGCGACCGACCGGATCGAAGATGCCGTGGCTGCCGCAGGCGGGGCCCGCCCCGACGGTGATCCCCATCAACTCAACCTTGCCGCCCCGGTCGTCGACGGGATGCGGGTGGTGGTGCCCCCGCTCGGCGAGGCGGCCCCGCACCCAACGGGGCTGGCTCCCGCAGTGGGAGCGGCGGCCACCGTCGACGACGCAGCGGCGCCGACCGTGGTCGATCTGAACAGGGCGTCGGTGGCCGAGCTCGAGTCGCTGCCCGGGATCGGTCCGGCCCTCGCTGCCGCCATCATCGAGCGGCGCACGGTGGTGGGCCCGTTCGCCGCAGTGGAGGAACTGGTCACGGTGTCGGGTATCGGCCCGGCCACGCTCGCCCGGCTCGATGGTCGGGTGGTGGTGTCGTGAGCCGCGAACCCATGGGCACGGGCGTGCTGTTCGGCACCGGGGCCGCGGTGTGGGTTGCCGCTGCGCTTGCGCCCCCGCTCAGCGCCGGGGTGTTTGCGGCGGCCGCCACCGCCGTCGCCGCCCTGGGTCTCGGCGTGGGCCGGCCTGTGCTGGTCGCTCTCGGCGTGGTCGTCCTCGCCGCTTGCGTTGCCAGCCGGGCCGAGGGCCGACACGTGCCCCTCGACGCGGGAACACTGAGCGCCTGCGGCGACCTCGTGGCCGAGGCCCGGCCGGCCCGCGGTGGGTGGCGCAGCGAGGTGGATCTCGCCGAGCCGCGAGCGCGAGTGGAGCTGCGGGCCTTTGGTGGCGAGGGGGCTCGTGTGGCTGGCCTCCGCGCTGGTGACCGGGTGTGTGGCTCTGGTCCGGTGCGCCCCGTTGCGGCCAGCGGGTGGTCGCGATCACGGCACGTGGTGGGGCGATGGACGCTTCAGGAGGTGTCGACGGCACCCGGCGAGGGTGCGGCGAGGCGAGCGGTCGAGGCGGTTCGAGCCCGAGTTCTGGCTGGCGGCGACGCGCTGGCGGAGCGGCATCGGCCGCTCTACCACGGGCTGGTCCTCGGCGAGGACCGGTTCCAGCCGCCCGAACAGCGAGCTCGGTTCCGAGCCGCCGGGCTCACGCACCTGCTCGCCGTCTCGGGCCAGAACGTCGCGTTCGTACTTGCGGCCACCAGGCCGCTCGTGCGCCTCGTGCCCCGCCGCGGCCGGCTGTTGATGGTGGCCGGACTGCTCGCCGCCTTCGCCATGGCCACCCGATTCGAGCCCTCCGTGCTCCGGGCCGTGTCGATGGCCGCCATCGGGGCGTGGAGCGCCCACACCGGCCGCCAGGTCGACGGCGTCCGGGTGCTCGCGGTCGCCGTGATCGCGCTGATCTTCGCTGATCCGTTCCTCGTTCACGCGATCGGGTTTCAGCTGTCGGCGGCGGCGTCGGCCGGCATCGTGGTGTTGGCGCCGGTGATCGAGCGTCGACTACCGGTGCCGCCATGGGCGGGGGAGCCCATCGCCGTCACGGTCGCGGCCCAGCTGGCTGTGCTGCCGCTCCAGCTGGCGTGGTTCGGGCCGGTGTCGTTCGTGGCCGTGCCGGCCAACGTGGCCGCTGGCCCCGCAGCGGGAGCGGTGATGCTGTGGGGTGTGGTGGTCGGCCCGGTGGCCGGTGTGCTGCCCGGGTCCGTGGGGTGGTTCGTACAGCTGCCGGCCACTGGGCTCGTGGCGTGGATCGATGCTGTCGCCCGCGTCGCCGCCGACGCTCCGCTCCCTCGATGGTCCGGCGCTGATTGGGCGATGGCAGCCGCAGCTGCCGTCGTGCTGTGGGCCGTGCGCGCCGCAGTGGTGCGCCTGGTGTTGATCGCAGCGATGGCGGCGGTGGTGGCGATGAGCTGGCCGACCGGAGCGGCCGCGGTCGGTGTCGTCGACCTCGACGGGGGTGGGCGCCTCCACTACGCCGAGGATGGGAGCGCCACTGTGCTCGTCGTCGACGCCGACGCCACCGATGCCCTGCTGGATGCTGTTCTCGCCCAACGGGTGGGTGACGTGGACCTCGTGGTGTCTGAGGTCGGCTCGGGGCCGGGTGGCGCGGTCGCACGCTCGGTCGCAGCCCTCGTTCGGCCCGACGTGCTGCTCGCACCGTCCGATCATCGGCTGGTCGGGGCCACCCGGTGGCGGGCGCCGGTCGAGCTGCACACCGCGGGAGGAGCGCTCCACGTCGACGAGCGCGGCGGGCGGCTCGTGGTCGTGGCTCAGACGCGGGGCTAGCGGGCGCTCGCGTTGGCCGGCAGCTCGATCCGAACCGTTGTGCCTGCACCGAGCCCCGGACTCGATGCCGAGATCGTGCCGCTGTGGGCCTCGACCAACAGCCGTGCGATCGCCAATCCGACGCCGGTGCCGTCGGTGAAGTGCTCGTCCACCCGATGGAAGCGCTCGAAGATCCGCGTCTGGTCCTCCGGCGCGAGGCCGCGGCCGGTGTCGGTCACCTCGATCACCACGGTCGGCCCCGCTCTACCCAGGTGCACATCGACTGAGCCGGTGTCGGTGTATTGCACCGCGTTGCCCACCACGTTCATCATCACCTGGGCAAGGCGGTCGGCGTCGCCTTCCACGAGCGGCACGGGTTCGAGGTACAGACCGAGTTCGAGCTCCTTGGCCGCGCTCTGGGGTTGGAGCTGCTCCACGACGTCGGCCGTCACCTGGGCGAGATCGACGGACTGGTTGCGCACGAGATCACGCTCTCCAGCAGCCGACAGCGCCGAGAGGTCGTCGGCGAGGCGCCGGAGCCTGGCCGCCTCCCGACCGATCCGGGCGTAGGTCTCGTCGTCGGCGGCCACCACGCCATCGAGCAGCGCCTCCATCGTGCCCTGGATCGTGCTGAGCGGGTTTCGCAGTTCGTGGGCCACGTCGCCGATGAGGCGAAGGCGGCGATCTTCGGTGGTACGAAGCTCGTGGGCGAGATGGTTGACGTCGTCGGCGAGCGCGTCGAGCTCAACGGTGTCGGCCGCCGGCGCGCGGCGTTCGTAGCGGCCGGCGGCGAGGTCGCGGGTGACGGCACCGATCTCCTCCATCGGACTGGCCAGCCTCCGGGTGACCCACCACGACACGAGGCCGGCGGCAATCGCCGCCGCCGTCCCGGCCAGTGCCAGCGCAGCCGGCCCGTTGCCACGCGACCCCGGGCCGAGCATGCGAGCCTCACCCAGAGCGATGATGGCGGTCACCACCACGGCGAGCACCACGATGGCCACGACCATCACAACGATGTGGGAGACGAACAGGCGTCGCCGCATCGACACCCGGCGTGGCAGGCCAGGGGCAGGCGCAGCGGGCGGCGGCACGCTCGTCATGCGATGAAGCGGTAGCCGACACCGCGCACGGTCTCGATGAAGCGGGGTTCGGAGGCGGAGTCCCCGAGGGCCTTGCGGAGGTTGCCGACGTGCACGTCCACGATGCGCTCCTCGCCGTAGAAGTCGCGCCCCCACACACGGTCGATCAGCTGGTGGCGGGCGAACACCCGGCCAGGGCTCTCGGCCAGGGCTCGCAACAAGTTGAACTGCAACAGGGACAGGTCGACCGGCGCATCATCGACCGCCACGATGTGACGGTCGATGTCCACCGTGATGCCCGGGTATTCGAGCGGCTCGACCGTATCCGGCTCGGTGGCACCTGATCGGAAGCGGCGAAGCACCGCCTTGACCCTCGCCACCACCTCGCGAGGTGAGAACGGCTTCGTGACGTAGTCGTCGGCGCCCACCGACAGGCCGATGAGCCGGTCGGTCTCCTCGGCGGCCGCTGTCAGCATGATCACCGGGATGTCGGATCGGCGCCGCAGCTCGCGGAGCGTTTCGATGCCGTCGAAGCCCGGCATGCGAACGTCGAGGATGATCAGGTCGGGCATCGGCTGGCGGTCGAGGCGGGTGACGGCGGCCGGTCCGTTGTCGAGCTCCTCAACGTCGTAGCCGTCGTCGATGAGGTAGGACGCGACGAGGCGACGGATCTCCGGTTCGTCGTCGACGATGAGGATGCGGTTGGGCACAGGGGTCACGTCCGTCGTGCGCGGATGGGCCGACCATTGCTGGCCGGCCCATCGCTGGTTGTTCGCCTCCGAGCCTATTCGTCGGTCGGGAGCGGGCCGGTCGGATCCTGACTGGCCGCTGGGCCTGGCGTTGCCGTGGTGCCACTGGGGGGCGGCACCACCTCGGCGCCGATCAGTACCGCCTTGCGGTGTTCGAACTCGGCCCGGTCGATCTCGCCGCGTGCGAAGCGCTCGCGCAGCGCCTCGAGTGCAGATCTGCTCTCGACGCTGTCGCCGCGGCGGCGCCGGATCAGCCAGTAGGCGAGGCCGCCGATCAGAGCGATGAACAACAGGAACATCAGCGGGCCGGGGCCACCTGGTCCGCCGCGGGCCACGAAGGCCAGGGTTGGGGTGAGCATTGCGTGGGTCCTCTCGGGTGGGGTTGGTTGATCTCATCCAACTGCGCCCCCATGAAGGCCTGATCGCGATGAACATCAAGCTTGTGTGAAGGGGCATTGTCTGCCCCGACTGGCCCTGCCTCGCCCGGAGTGTCAGGCGGCGTTGTCGACGGTCAGTCCGTGATCACCCAGAGCGGCCACGAATGACGGGTGCAGCCCCTGCAGCGTGACCCGGTGGCCGTGGTCGCGTGCGGCCACCAGTCGGCGGCCGAGTACGACGAACAGCCCGACGAAGGCCGCAATCGCCACGAGGGCGATGACCAGGGCGGTGACCAGGGCGAGATCGGTCGCCAGCCAGGCGATGAGGGCGACGATCGGCGCAAGCACCGATGCGGCCAGGGCGGCGGCCCGACCTCGGCGCCGTACCAGCTGGCCCCGAGCGGCGGCGCCGGTGAGCGGCACCCAGCCGGGGGTCCCACCGGAGGTGGACAGCAGATGGCCGGGGCTGGCGGCGGCCAGCGACAGTTCCTGGCGGTCGGGCAGGGGAGTGGTGGCCAGCAGCGAATACATCCGGTCGGCCGTTCCGCCGGTCACGGCGCACACCTGGGGCCAGGTGTCTCCATCGGCGAACGTCGCCGTCGCCACGGTGGCCTCGCCTGTGTTGGTCACGGGGGCAGCGTAGTCACCGGGGCAACGGGCCGTGCCTGCGCCACAGCGTCGGGTCGGGTCGGGTCGGGTCGGACCGGTCGGCTTGGCAGCCGTGGCCCGCCGGGGGCGCTGCCGTCACAACCCGCCGGTACCGTCGTGCGTGATGATGCTTGCCCTCGGCGAGAGCCGATTCGACGTCACCTATCGCCCCGTGGTGATGGGCATTCTCAACCGCACCCCCGACAGCTTCTACGACGCTGGCGGGTACTGGGATTTCGACGACTTCCTGGCCAAGGCCCAGGAGCTGGTCGACGATGGGGCCGACTTCCTCGACGTGGGCGGGGTGAAGGCCGGCCCTGGCGACGAGGTGCCGCTCGACGAGGAGCTCGAACGGGTGGTGCCGGCGGTCGA
>JBCCFL010000037.1:0-59982 GCA_039029735.1 Actinomycetota bacterium
CGTCCGGGCCGAGATCGAGGCCGGGCTGCCCGATCACGAAGCAGCGGCGCTCGACCGGATCGGCTCGATCCTCGGTGAGGAGGCGGTGTGGGATGGCCCGCCGCCCGAACTCAAGAACGATCTGATGGCCCAGGTCGCAGCCGAGGCTGCGACCGTCGACCCCGGCCCCGAACCCGAGGTGGTGGCGCAGGCCCCGGCCGGTGACCGGCTCGCGTCCCCCGGGGACGAGCTCGCCCAGCGCCGTCGGCGCCGCAGTGGCCGGTTGGTCATCGCAGGGGCCGGCCTCGTGGCGGCCGCTGCGGCCGCCATCGCGGTGTTCGGCTTCGCCACACGCGACACCGGCGACGTGACCACCTACGATGTGGCCGGGACCGAACTCACGCCGGATCTGAACGCCACCGTCGACATCGAACCGCGCAGTGCCGGCGTTGCAATCACCCTGAACATCATGGGTCTGCCTCCTGCACCGGAAGGCCAGTACTACGCCGGCTGGCTCGCCACCGATGACGGTTCGGGGGCCATGAACACCAACGCCGAACTCGTTGGCGTCGGAAGCTTCCACTGGCGTGAGGGCGGCATCCCGATCGAGCTGTGGAGTGGTGTTGAAACCGAGAGCCACCCGCTTCTGATCGTCACCCTCCAGACGATCGGGGAGCCGCCGACACCGTCCGGTGTCGTGGTGATGACCGCACGCGTCGACGGAGCCTGATTCGGCGAGTTTGCGGGGCCCTGGGCTCGGTGTGTCGCACGTTTCGTTGACGACGTCCCACGGGCGTCTCTAGGCTCATCTGGTCAGTTCTCTGGGGCAATGAGGCGGCCAATGACCCAGTATCGTTCTCCCTCCGACGATCCCATCGCGGCGAGCATCTCCACGATGGAGCACGAAGATCTCGGCCAGATGGTCCAGATCCTTGTTGCACTCCACAAGCATCGCCGGCTCGGGCGATCATCGGAGGAGATCGCCAAACACATGGCTCCCTCGTTCCCCGAGGCGCCAGGAGGCGGACCCTGGGACGGGCCCACCGTCGATCGGGTGATGGCAATCGTCGACTCGATCCGGGCGGAACGGCGGGAGGAGGGTGAAGCCGATGTCCCCGGCAGCCGCGCGGTTGCTGAGATGTTGGAGGCGGCCCCTGCCGCCACTCCCGCGTCCGTGGGGCTCGGATCGCGGTTGGTGTTGCCACCGACCGCTGATGCGAGTGAGCCTGACCGCGAAGGGTCGGAGCGGCGCTGGCTCGTCGTGGCCGGCGCAGCCGCGGCGGCGCTCGTCGTTGGGGCGGGCAGCGTGCTCGTGCTCCAATCACTTGGCGCCGACGGTGGCGACACGGCTGTCGGCGACGGCGCAGGCCCTACCACCACGGCCGCTGCGTCAGCGGTGGCCGCTCTCGACGGCGTGTCTCCGCCGTCCACGCTGGTTCCCCCCGACCCCGCTGACATGCTGGCCATCCGAATCGAGCCACCGGCGGCTGACGGGGCCGAGCCGGGAGCGCTGACGGCAGCCACCGCCACCATCAAGGCCGACGGCCTGCTCCATCTCGAAGGGGCCTTCCAGACCCAGGCCCAGGCCGACGCGTTCGTCGACGGCGCGGCCGAGGTCTTCGGTCGGGAGAACATCATCGAGGCCTACGTGGTCGACGCCGACGCGCCCACACCGTCGGTCAGTGACGTGTCTCTCGACAAGCCGGTCTTGTTCGAAACGGGGTCGGCCGTCATCGACCCGACCTACATCCCGTTTCTCGAAGCCTGTGGTGACGTGCTGAAGCTCAACCCCAACATCGTGATGTCGGTGTCGGGGTTCACCGATTCGGTGGGTGATGCCGAGTTCAACCTCGAGCTGTCGCAACGTAGAGCCGAGGCGATCATCAACTTCTACCGCGATCTCGACATCGGCGATGACCAGCTGCTCGCCGTTGGGTTCGGCGAATCGGAGTTTGTCGCCAACAACGAATCCGAGGACGGGCGCAGCCAAAACCGTCGTGCGATGCTCGAACTACTCGACGTGATCGACGACGATGCACAAGATGGCGACGAATAGCCGGGCATCGACCGTGGCCTTTCCGCAGGTTCAGCCGCGGTTTTCCTGCTCGTAACCCGTACACCCTGGGTTGGCGACGTCATGTCGAACTAGATTGTCGGTGGGGCAGAGATCCGCGCTGCGGCGACCAATGCATGAGCGGGATCTCCCGATCAAAAGGTGGAATCGATCATGAGTGATCGACCGAATGTTCCCGCTCTCGGCGTCGAGCCGACCGCACCGGCGGCCGCGCCTGGGATCCTCGAGCCACCTGGGGTCGAGGACCTCGAACGGCTTGTCGCGGCGGCGCTCGCCACGGCCGAACTCGAGTCACTGATCGATCGTGCGCTCGACGAGGCCGAGCTGATGCTCGCCATCGAGACGGCGCTCGCCCATGGTCCGCTCCGGGCCGCCCTCGACGCTGCCGACGCCGCAGGCTCCGACCGTCGACGTCAGGTCACCGAGCTCCTCACGGCATTGATCACCGAGAGCGCCAGGATCAGGCGGGCCGGAGGTCGGGTTGCGGTCGGTTCACTGATGGTTTCGAGTGTGCTGGTCGGCACCGCGGCCGCAGACTCGTTGGTGTCGGCCACGGCCGCGCCGGTGGTGAGCCAGCACTCGTCCACCATCCACTGTGGCACTGAGGCGCCGGCGTCGAGCGCGGAGTCGGTCATCCGCCTGGCCTTCGCTCGCATGATGCGGGCCACGGGAACCGACGACGTCGACGAGTGCCTCGCAGCGTGTGACCTGCCGCCGTACCTGTGGTTCCTGTGCCCGCCAGACGGCACCCCGAACGATCACGATCACGATCATGACGACAACGAGTACATCGCCGACCTGGTTCCTGTCGCTCCCCCGGTCGAGGCCGCGCCGCCCGCACCGCACCCCGCAGCTGCGACGCCCGTCGATGTCGGACCGCCCGCACCGCCCGTGGTCGACACCACGCCGCCGGTCGCCCCGACGCCGCCCGTGGGGGCCGACGCTGCGGTGACACTCCGTGCCCAGGCATCGCCGACGCCGCCAACCGATGCCGCTCCTGAGCCTCTCGGAACGCCGGCCCTCGACGAGGCGCCGTCTTCACAGGAGCCGTCGCCCACGCCGACCGTCGATCCGACAGCGCCAGTGCTCGATCAGCCCGACGCCACCGACGTTGCACCCGTGGCGCCTGAGCCAGTGACCCACACACTGCCCGCGGCGGCCCCCGGGCCGCCCCTGGCGCCGGCAGTCGACGTCGCGCCGCCGGTTGGCCGCGTTGGCCCCACGTCGGCACCGAGCGTGGACGCCGGCGGCTCGGCCGAACCTGAGCCCCCGACGGCCGACGATGGGTGGCAGGCTCCGACGGCCGACAGTGATCCAGCGGTCGAGGGGCGCGAGGCCCCCGCCCAGCCCACGGCGCCTGAGGCAGACATCGCACCTTCACCCGACACCACCCCGCCCGTCCCGTCGGGCCCTCCGCCCGAAACGCCGATGCCCGCAGGGCCCGGCTTCGTCGACCTCGATGACATCGAGGATTTCGGCGACATCGTGCGCGACGTCGACACCGACGTACCCGACATCAACGAGAGGGTGGTGGTGCTCGACGCCGGTACCAGGGTGACCCAGCGCAATCCCGACGGCACGAGTGGCCACGTCGGGCTCGGCGGTCAGTTCCGCGGCACCCAGACGGTGGCCACCTCGGAGGACGGCTCGGTGACCGTCGGCATCGAGACCCGCAACGGCGTGATCGGGCGAGCCGGAGGCCAGGTGCCGACCGGCAGCGGAGACCGCCGCGACGACGACACCCGATCGGATGATCGGTCGCGAGGCCGGGGCCGCAGCGGTCGCGTCGGGTTCGAGGTCACCGACTCTCCCCAACACGTCGAAGAGACCGTCGCCACCTACTCAGCGGAGACGGTGGCCGAGATTCAGGACGGGGCTGATGCTCCAGGGTTCGACTCGATGGCGAGCATGAACCCTGGCGACCGCATCGAGGCCACTGGGTACGAAGGCGCCACCAACGTCAACGGCAGCCAGACCGAGTACTCGCTGAACGTGCGAATCGGCAACGGTCAGTACGTCGATCGCACCCGATCCGGCGAGACCACTGTTGTCGATCGCACCGACGAGGACACGGTCGACGTCATGACCGGCGAGCGGTCCGCACACTCCACCCGTGTCGACACCCGAGTGGGCGTGAGCTACGCCCAGGGCGGCTTTCTGCGAGACCTCGTTGACGAGGAGTGGTCGGGAACGGCCGCCCAGTACGAGATCGGCGACGACGACGATGTGGACGCCGACGAACTCGCCCGGGCCGAGGAGCACGTGCGCAGTGGCGAGCCCCAAGTGGGGCCCTACGGCACGTTCGACGACGTGAACGGCCGCTCCCACGCCCAAATCGACTCGCGGGAGGCCCGCTCCGACATCGACGTTCCAGGGGCGAGCACGCCGGGCATCGGTTCGGGCCCTGTGCCGGCCGACGGACAGGACTTGGGGCGCCTGTCGCTTCGGAGGCGCGATGTGTTCGCGTCGCACGAATACTCCACCGAGCATCGCGACACCAACGTGACGCCGACCGGCAACGTGGAGGACGGCACGCCGATCCAGTCGAGCACCACCACGGTCGACTCCCGCACGGGGCATCCGGTCGATGCGTTCGAGTTCTTCGACCATCCTGAGGTGGACATCGAGGTCAACAACTGGGTGGACGCCGGCGGTGGTTTCGGCCAGACGGTCACCGTTCGCAACGGCGACAGGGTCACCGAGTTCGATGGGCCCACGCTCCAGCAGGCGGCCCGCGAGGCCATCGATGCCAATCCTGATCTGGCTGACAACGATGTGATCGCCGGGCTGGCCGAGCGCGCAAGCGTTCGCACTGCGCTGTCCGACATGGACCTCGACGACGACCTGCCCACCACCTCGACGGGTGATCTGCTGGAAGCCTTCGACGAGCTGTCGGGGGCCGCCACCCCTGATCCCAACCCACCCGCCGTCGACACGGCTGCGCCGACCGCCCCCACACCACCTGCCGCGGACGCAGCACCGGCCGCGCCGGCGGCCGACGAGGCGCCGGACACGCCTGCTGCGCCCGCCGCCCCGGATTCTCCGGCAGCTGACCAGGCCCCGCCGCCCACCGCCGACGCACCTCCGGCTCCTGCGCCGGTCACCGAGGCGCCGGCACCGCCGGCCACACCGGCCTCCTCCGACTCGACGTCGGACGAGGCCCCGGACGCCCCCGCCGCCGACGACTCGCCGACCACCGCCATGGCACCTCCGGCTCCCGCTGCTCCCGTCGCCGACGAGGCACCGTCCAGACCCGCCGACGATGCGCCCACCGCTCCTGCCGTGGACACGGCTGCACCGGAGGCACCGCCAGCACCAGCGGCCGACGAGGCCCCGACTGCCCCTGCCACCGACGAGGCGCCCTCGACACGGGCCGCTCCCGAGGCGCCCACTGCTCCCGCGGATGACGAGCCGGCAGGCTGGGACGGCGGTGCCACCGCCGACGACGGCTACAGCGAATTCGACTCGTCGAGCGATGATGACGACGACGGCAGCTGGGGCGACTCCGACCTCGGGGATGGTTCCGACGCGGTGGATTCGGCCCCAGCGGCCCCGGCCGCCGACGAGGCACCGGCCGCTCCGTCCGCTCCGTCCGCTCCGGAGGCACCGGCTGCGCCGTCGGTCGACGAGGCGCCGGCCGCTTCGTCGGCCCCAGCCCCATCAAACGACAACGACAACGACGACGACAGCGGTGGCTGGGATGGAGGGGCGACAGCCGACGATGGCTACGGCGGCTTCGATTCGTCGAGCGATGACGACTCGTCGTCGCCCTCCTCGTCCTCCAGTTCCGACTCATCGTCCAGCTCCAGTTCCGGTTCGTCGAGCAGCTCGGGCTCGTCGTCCAGCTCCGGTTCGTCGAGTAGCTCGGGCGGGTCGTCCAGTTCCGGTTCGTCGAGCGACTCCAGCTCCACTTCCAGCAGCTCTGGATCATCGAGCAGCTACGGGAACGACGACGCAGGAGGCGGATCGAGCTCGACGGACTCAGCGGCCGACTGGAGCGATGGGTGGGGCGGCGGCTGGGGCTGGTAGCTCCCGCCTTCAATCCGAACCGCCGACGGGGGCGAACCGAATCACGCGCTCACCACGTACATCACGCAACTGCGATTTGATCGAGGTGCACGATGTTCGTTGGAATCGATCCGCCCCGGGCGTTGGTGTTGGGGCGGCACATGAGAACTGCCGGTGGGAGCTGCGACGCCCTCAGCGCCGATGTACGGGCGGCACTGAGTCTCTCAGGGCTCACGTCGGTGGTGCCGGGCCGGCTCGACACCGAGGCGATCGACCTGGAGCGGGTGGGCCTCGTGCTCATCACCAGGGCCAAGTTGGCTGACGGGTTCGAGGTGGACCTGGACCAAGTGGCCGATTTGCTCGCCATCGACCGGGCCACGTTCCGTGAGGCGGTCCGCGACCTCCAGGATCCCGCCGTCGACCCGGATGGCACCCCGCTCCTCGATCTCGTGGCCGAGGATCGGGTGCTCTTCAACGAACTCGCCAACTCGCTTCGCGAGGCGCCACTCGATTTGCCGGAGATCGGCACCGATCCGGAACTCGATGCGGCCATCGCCCGCTTCGACGCCGACATTCTCACCCGGATCCAGAACGGTGAGACGATCGACCCGGATGATCTGTCACGCCAGCAACGAGCTGATCTGGAGACGATCGCCCGGGCGCTCGGCGGCGACGACGTGCCCACCACGATCTCCCGCACGGAGAACGTTCGGATCGGGCCCGATGAGTACGAGTGGCGCGCGGTGCCCCACGAGGTGTCGATCACCGAGGCCGGGGCGGCGGTCATGCTCGGCTTCGTGATTGCCCGCGCTGCGGGCGGTGGAGCTCAGCCGGCTGCGGTCGATCCGGGGCAGGGCACCGATGATGGCCGCGACGAGGAGCGACCGGATTCGATCGAGCGCAGCAACGATGCCCAGGAGTACATCGATTCGGTGTTCGGTGGCAACGAGGAGAACGCTGCCGAGATCTCCGAGAACGCTGATGGCACGTTCGACGTGGAGTACACCGACCCCGTAACCGGGAGGAGCCACCGGGGGCACTACGAGCGGACGCCGACCGGCTACGCGATCGACTACGACTACACCGATCCCGTCTCGGGGCAGACCGGATCGGTCGAGTATGGCGTACGGTCGGACGGCTACACGAGGCAGGAGACATTCCCCGACGGATCGACCGTCACCACAGAGCATGACCGGTTCGGCAACGTCACCTCCGAGGCTCGTCAGGGTCCGACGCGGTCCGAGGAGGAGGTCCGCGAGCTGTGGGGCCTGCCGCCCGAGGGCGGGGAGAACCGCAACGGCATCAGAGGTGACGACGGCGCGGAGCCCGATCCGATCGACGGTGACGGCTGGGGCGAGATCGGCGACGGGGCAATCTAGGCCCCGCTCGCGATCAGGGGTCCGGACGCGCCGAGGGCCGGCCCGTTGGAGGCCGGCCGGCCCTCGAACCATTCGACGGACGCCCCCGGGTGGCGCCATTGACGCCCGGGCTCGCCCCTCGGCTTCAGCCGCCCTCGTTGGGCGGTGCCACCAGGGTCAGGCGTCGTCGGCGCTGCCCAGCAGGTAGCGGTAGATGGCGGCGCCGATCACGGCGCCGATGATGGGTGCCACCCAGAACAGCCATAGCTGGGGGATGAAGTCGCCGCCGGCGAAGATCGCCTGCGAGGTGGATCGGGCCGGGTTCACCGACGTGTTGGTAACCGGGATCGAGATCAGGTGGATGAGGGTGAGCATCAGGCCGATGGCCAGACCCTCGAATCCCTTGATCGCCACCCGCTTCGACGTCACGCCCATGATCACGATGAGGAACATCGCCGTCATCACCACCTCGGCGATGAACGCCGAGGCAAGGCTGTAGCCGCCGGGTGAGAGGTCATCGAAGCCGTTGGCTGCGAAGTCGCCGGCGGTCACTCCGTCGGCGCCATTGATCGACCAACCGTCTTGCCCTGATGCGATCAGGTAGATCAGGACCGCACCACCGATGGCGCCCAGTACCTGGGCCAGGATGTAGGGCCCCGCCTTGGAGGCCGGGAACCGGCCGCCAGCTACGAGGCCGGCCGTGACGGCCGGGTTGAAGTGCCCGCCCGAGAGGTGTCCGAGGGCGTACGCCCCGGTCAACACGGTCAAGCCGAAGGCGAGGCTCACGCCAACGAAGCCGAGGCCGAGGCTGGTGCCCGCAGCCCCTGTGCCGAAGTCGGCGGCGAGTACGGCGGCGCCGCAACCTCCGAGTACCAGTCCGAGGGTGCCGATGAACTCGGCCCCCAGTGCCTTGGTGTCCACTGCTATCTCCCTTCCGTCGAAGCCGAGATGGCTTCGCCCACAGATAACTGTCAGACGTTGGACACCAGCATGTGGTCGCGACGTTACCTCTTTGTTGAACCTTCTTTTGGGGGAGCGAACGGTCAGCGCCGGTTTCGGCTCATCCAGTTGGTGGCGAAGTCGACCACTGCCCGCGCAGTGCAGAGGCGCCCGAGCCCGCGTCCCACTCGACCCTGGGCCTCGGCCCCGGTCGACGCGAAGGCCTCACCGATCCGGGCGAAGTCTGCGTCGTCGGCGTCGAGTTCGGTGTAGGTGAGCCGTTGGCGCTCGCCGTCCACCACCACCGGAGCCGAATTCGACACCCACCGCTTGCCGGGAAACGGAGCCCGATACTCGGCCAGGTGCAGCGAGGTGTTGTTGCGATGGTCCACCCCGAGCAGGAGGATCCTCGCATCGAGGTCGTAGAGCCGCCCGAGCGGGCTGTCCTCACCGAGCCCGTCGGCCAGCGGGTGCTCGGCGGTGATGAGGTCGGCCTTGGGCCCATGGGCGGTCACGGAAAGCTGAGGATGACCACTGCGGCGGGCGCCGGGGACGTGGCGGAAGCACTCGACGACGGCCCCCATCATGCGGGTGGGGGTGAGCTGGGGATGGTAGGCGGGCTGTGCGTCGCGGATGATCGGCACCCACGGGGCAGGAACGGGCGGGCGCCCCCAGTCGGCGGGTTCCGACAACTGGGTGGAGTGCGATGGCATCACGATCGTGCCGTCGGGGCCCACGGTGTGGAGCAATGCCTCGACCACGGCCTGGGCCCCGCCCACCACCCATCCCAGGCGCGACAACGACGTGTGCACCATGAGCACCCCGCCGGTGGCCACGCCCAGCGCATCGAGGTCGTCGGAGAGATCGGCAGCGGTGACCGGCGGTCCCTCCGCCCCTTCGATCAGGTCGACCTCGGACGTGCCCATGTCAGCCTCCGGCGTCCAGGCGGAGCGTGGTGCCCGTGCCGTTCACCCGGTCGACGCCGGTGCGTTGCACGAAGGCACCGTTCTCGACCACCGTCGAACTCGTGGCGCAGCCGCCATCGGCGTAGCTCTGGTAGTTGAGGCGCACGGCGGTAGAGGTGAACTCGCGGCCCGATGTGCCGATCGCTCGGAAGTCGGTCCAGCGGATGCCGGCCGGTGGGTGGTCACAGTCGCAGAACGCCTCGGTCCACACCATCGGGGCATCGAGCGCGTCGGCCTCCACCCACAGGTCACGGACCACCGTGTCGATACCGGATTCCAGATCGGTGATCGAGCCGCGCCAACCTCGGTCGGGAGAGCGGTGGATCCGGTACCGGTAGCGCCGGTGCGGGGCCCAGGGGTAGGTGCGGGTGTTCACGTTGTCGAGGGCCGAGGGCAGCGCCGAGGTCGACCCCGACAGCTCGGGGCCACCGGTGTGGTAGCCACCCCAGTTCACGGCGCCGCTGTCGGGATACGACGGGTGGTGCTGAAGGCCGAAGTGCGCACCGCCTCGGGGCATGCCCCGTTCCGTGAACGTGACCTGCAGGGCCCAGAAGTACAGCTCCGGCACCGACGGCGGCTCGATCACCTCGATCGTGGCCTCCACCTCCACGAGCGGTTCGGGCGCGATCTCCCAGAAGAGATGGAACGACGAGGCCCGGTTCGACGAGGTGGGCGGGCCCGTGAGCCGTTGCGGTGGCTGGGTGGCCGACCGGAACCGGTCGAGGAGTGAGCGGAACACGGCCCCATGCTGGCACATCGTTCTCGGTGGGAGAGACGCGAGCGCCTCACAACTCAGGGCCGGCGCGGTGCGCCGATAGCCTCACTGGCATGGATCGACCTCCACCCGACCCCGCAAAGCTGCTCGCATTCTGGATGGAGTGGGAGAAGGGCGAAACCACGCCCGGCATGGTGATGAAGAACCTGAAGAACGGCGGGATCCGGGAGATCCTCGAAGGCATGGTGGGCTCAGAGAGCACCGCAGGCTGAGCCTCGGTGTCGGAGCCGATCCGTAGTCTCTGTTCATGGCTCGACTGACCGCAGCCGCTGCCCGCCGGATCGCACTGGCCGCCCAGGGGTTCTGCGACCCCCGCCCCACGGGGGCTGTCGACGCGCGCCACTTCCGTCGGGTGATGCACAGGATGACCGTGTTGCAGCTCGACTCGGTGAACGTCGTGTGCCGCAGCCACTACCTGCCGGTGTTCGCCCGCCTCGGCCCCTATAGCCGCGAGAAGCTCGACCGCTACCTCTACTGGTCGGGTGAGCACAACGAATACCTGAGCCACGAGGCGTCGATCACGTCCCAGGATCGCCAACCGCTGCTGCGGTGGCGCATGGCCCGGAGCCGCTGGCGCCGAGCCCAGGAGCTGGAGCGGGAGATCCCCACCTACATGCAGGCGGTGCTCGACGAGGTGAGCGAACGAGGGCCGCTCAGCGTCAAAGAGCTGAGCGATCCGGGGGAACGCACGGGGCCGTGGTGGGGCCAGTCCAAAGGCAAGATCGCCCTCGAGTGGCTCTATGTCACGGGCCGTCTGGCCATCCGGGAGCGCACCGCCAACTTCGTCACCGTGTACGACCGGCCCGAGGCGGTCATCCGGCCCGACGTGCTCGCGGCGCCGACCCCACCCGAGACCGACGCCCAGCGTCAGCTCCTGCTCGATGGGGCCCGCAGCCTCGGCGTCGGCACCGCTGGGTGCCTTGCCGACTACTTTCGGCTCACGATGCCCCAGGCGCGCCCACTCCTTGCCGAGCTGGTGAAGGCCGGCGAGCTCGAACAGGTCGAGGTGCAGGGGTGGGACGAGCCCGGCTACCTCCACCCCGAGGCCAAGCGGCCCCGCACGGTCACGGGCCGGGCGTTGCTCAGCCCGTTCGACCCCGTGGTGTGGTCGCGGCCCCGGGCCCACCTGCTCTACGACTTCCGGTACCGGATCGAGATCTACGTGCCCGAGCCCAAACGGGAGTACGGCTACTACGTGCTTCCGTTCCTCCTCGACGGCGATCTCGTCGGTCGGGTCGACCTCAAGGCGGATCGCAAGGATCGGGTACTCCGAGCCCGGGGCGTGTTCGTCGAACAGGGCGTTGATCGGGCTCGGGTGGCGGCCGAGTTGGCCGCCGCGCTCCACGAGATGGCCGAATGGCTCGACCTCGACGGGGTCGTGGTGGGAGATCGGGGTGACCTGGCCCCCGAGTTGCGACAACTGGTGGGAGCCGGGCAGTAGGCTTGTCGCTTTCCCCGGAAGGGAGCGCCGTTCATGGCCGACATCGAGATCGGATTGGGCAAGTCGGGTCGCCGCACATACGGGCTCGACGAGCTGCTCCTCCTGCCAGGTCGGCGCACCCGCGACCACGACCTCGTCGACCTCTCGTGGCAGATCGACGCCTACCGCCTGGAGTTGCCGTTCCTCGCCTCGGCGATGGACTCGGTGACCAGCCCAGCGACTGCCGCCGAGATTGGTCGGCTCGGCGGGCTGGCCGTGCTGGACCTCGAAGGGCTCTGGACCCGTCACGACAATGCCGAGGAGTTGCTCGAGCAGCTGGCCACGCTCGATGAGGAGCAGGCAGTGGCTCGCCTGCGGACGCTCTACGAGACGCCGGTCGATCCTGAGCTGATCATCAAGCGGGTGGCCGAGATCCACGCCGCTGGGGTGATCGCAGCAGGGGCAGTGTCTCCCCGTGACGTGGCGATGCTGTCGTCAACGTTGTTGCAGGCCGAGCTCGACCTGCTGTTGATCCGAGGCACGGTGATCTCGGCCGAGCACGTGGCCAACAACACTGAGACGCTGAACCTCAAGCAGTTCGTCCGGGAGCTGGAAACGCCAGTGATCGTGGGCGGCTGTGTGAGCTATCAGGCGGCATTGCACCTGATGCGAACCGGAGCTGCCGGTGTGCTGGTCGGCATCGACGGCGGCTCCACCGCCACCACGTCGCAGGTCATCGGGGTGGGATCGGCGATGGCCACCGCGATCGCCGACGTACGGGCGGCGCGGATGCGGCACCTCGATGAGACCGGCGTCTACGTGCATGTGATCGCCGACGGTGGGTTCCGCACCGGGGGCCAGATCGCCAAGGCGATCGCCTGTGGTGCAGATGCCGTGATGATGGGTTCGGCGCTCGCCGCCGCCCACGAGGCGCCGGGCCGGGGTTGGCACTGGCCGGCGTCGGTCGTCCATCCCACGCTGCCCCAGGGTCGTCGCGTGCCGGTGGAACAGACGGCGAGCCTCGAACAGCTTCTCCTGGGGCCGGCGAACGCTCCTGATGGTCGCCTGAACGTCTTCGGTGGCTTGCGTCGGGCCATGGCCACGCTCGGCTACGAGAGCGTGAAGGAGCTCCAGAAGGCCGAAGTGATGGTGGCGACGGGTCGATCATGACCACCAGCACCGCCCGCCCGGAACAGACCGTTCTCGTCGTCGACTTCGGCGCCCAGTACGCCCAGCTCATCGCCCGCCGCATCCGCGAGGCGAGTGTGTTTTCCGAGATCGTGCCCCACACGATCACTGCCGCCGAGGTGACCGAGCGGGCCCCGGCTGCGCTCGTGCTGTCTGGTGGGCCCAAGAGCGTGCACGTGGCGGGCGCGCCGCGGCTCGACCCGGCGATCTACGACCTCGGGGTGCCGATCCTCGGCATCTGCTACGGCTCACAGCTCATCGCCCACCAGCTCGGGGGCAAGGTTGGCCGCAACGACAAGGGCGAGTACGGCCGCACCACCCTGGTGCCGGGCGCTGAGGCCGGCACCTCTGTTCTGCTTGCTGGCCAGACGGCCGACGCCACCGTGTGGATGAGCCACTTCGATGCCATCACCGATGTGCCCGATGGCTTCGTGGCCACGGCCGGAACGGCCCATGCCCCCGTAGCTGCGCTGGAGAATCGAGAGCGCCGCATCTTCGGCGTGCAGCACCACCCAGAGGTGGCTCACACCGACGGCGGCCAGGATCAGATCGAGCGATTTCTCTACGAGGGAGCAGGTATCGAACCAACGTGGACCATGGGTTCGATCATCGAGTCGTCGGTGGACGCAATCCGGGCCCAGGTCGGCGACCGGCGGGCGATCTGCGGGCTGTCGGGCGGCGTCGACTCCGCCGTCGCGGCTGCGCTCGTGCACCGGGCGATCGGCGCCAACCTCACCTGCGTCTACGTCGACACTGGCCTGATGCGCCTCGGCGAATCGGAGCAGGTGGTGGAGACCTTCCAACGCCACCAGGGCATCGAGCTGGTGCATGTGCGGGCCGGCGACCGCTTCTTCGAGCGCCTGATCGGCGTGACCGACCCCGAGGAGAAGCGCAAGACCATCGGGGAGCTGTTCATCCGGGTGTTCGAGGAGGCCTCGGGCGGGCTGTCGGACGCCGACTTCCTCGTGCAGGGAACGCTCTACCCCGACGTGATCGAGTCGGGCACCTCGACTGCCGCCAAGATCAAGAGCCACCACAACGTGGGTGGGCTCCCCGAGGATCTGCAGTTCGAGCTCGTGGAGCCCCTCCGCAACCTCTTCAAGGACGAGGTGCGCAAGGTGGGCTCGGAGTTGGGCCTGCCCGACGAGATCGTGTGGCGTCAGCCGTTCCCCGGCCCCGGGCTCGGGGTGAGGATCATCGGTGAGGTCACGCCCGAGCGCGTTGCGGTGCTGCAGAAGGCCGATGCCATCGTGCGGGCTGAGATCGACAAGGCCGGGCTCACCCGAGAGATCTGGCAGGCGTTCGCTGTGCTGGCCGACATCCGCTCGGTTGGGGTCATGGGCGATGAGCGCACCTACGCCCACCCGATCATCATCCGGGCGGTCACGTCCGACGATGCCATGACCGCTGACTGGGCCCGGCTCCCGCACGACCTGCTGGAGACAATGTCGAACCGGATCATCAACGAGGTCGACGGCGTCAACCGCGTGGCCTACGACATCACCTCGAAGCCCCCCGGCACGATCGAATGGGAATGACCAGGCAGTGACCGGCACCCCCGAGCCGGTTGCAGGCGCCGGGTTCTCGCTCGACGGGCGGGTGGCGCTGGTCACCGGCTCCAGTCAGGGGATCGGCCTGGCGCTTGCTCGGGCCCTGGGCGCCGCTGGGGCGACGGTCGTGCTCAATGGCCGACGTCAGGCTGAGCTCGACGATGCCGCTACGACGTTGGCCGCCGATGGGATCGACGTGCACGCCGAGTGTGGCGACGTGACTGACGACGACGCCGTGGCCTCGATGGTGGCTTCGGTCGAACAGCGGGTGGGCCCGCTCGACATCGTGGTGAACAACGCCGGTGTGCAGCAGCGCGCCGCCGCGCTCGAGTTCGCACCCGACGACTTCCGGCGGATGCTCGAGATCAACCTCGTGGCCCCGTTCGTGGTGGCCCAGACTGCAGGCCGCGCCATGGCGGCGCGCCGGCGAGGCAAGATCATCAACATCGGCTCGGTGCAGTCCCAGCTCGGGCGGCCCACGATCGTGCCCTACACCGCGAGCAAGGGCGGCCTGCGGCTCCTCACCCGGGGCCTGTGCGCCGATCTCGGCCCGCTCGGCATCCAGGTGAACACGCTCGCCCCCGGCTACTTCGCCACGGAACTCACTCGCGACCTGGTGGCCGACCCCGCGTTCTCGCAGTGGGTTCGGGAGCGCACGCCGGCGGGCCGGTGGGGCTCGGTCGACGAACTCGGCGGACCGGTGGTGTTCCTCGCCTCCGACGCCAGCAGCTTCGTGAACGGTCAGACGCTGTTCGTCGATGGTGGCATGACGGCGGTGGTGTGAACGCCGCCCGGCCTCACGTGGTGATCACCGGTCCGATGGGGGTGGGGAAGTCGACGGTCGCCGCTCGACTGGCCGCCGCGCTGGGGTGGCCCGAGCGCGATTCCGACCGTGACATCGAGCGGGTGTTCGGCGTGTCGGGGGCCGTACTCGCCGCCGAGGCCGACGTGGCCCAGCTCCACGCGCTGGAGGCAGCGGTGCTCCTCGGCGCGCTGGCTGCTCCCGGTCCGCTGGTGATCTCGGCTGCGGCGTCGGTGGTCGACAACCCGTGGTGCAGACGGGCAATTCCGCGGCGGTCCCGCCTGGTGGTGCTCGACGCACCGGTCGATGTGGTGCTCAGCCGGATCCCGGCCGGGCGGCACCGTCGGTCAATCGATGCCGAGGATCTGGAGGCGTTGATCGACCGTCGTCGCCCTCACCTCGACGACCTCGCCGATCTCACCGTCGATGCGACGGCAACGATCGATGCCGTGGTGTCCGAGGTGCTGGAGCACCTCAGCGGATGACGACGACAGGGTCAGGCGTTGACTGAGGGTCGCTCGTGGTCGTCGTCGGGGGCGGGAGCCAGGCGACTCACGCCGACCACCACGATCAGGGCAACGATCGCCAGCACCACCGGGAGCACGAGCTGACCTTCCTCGGGGAGGCCGAGGCCAACGCCGCTCACTGACTCCGACTCGTCTTCGCTGATGAAGCCGACGCCGTTGGGCCAGGGCCAGAGCACGCGAAGCGATCCGATCATGAGGCCGATCAGGGCCGCCAGCAGCGCATCGTGGTATCGCTCGAGCAGCCAGCCGAGCAGGGTGGAGAACAGGGCCAGGCCGATCACGGCGCCCACGCCGAACACGGCGATCACCAGAAGGTCGCGGTCGTGGATGGCGCCGAGCACGGCGGCGTACATGCCCATCATGAGGAGCAGGAACGAGCCGCTGATGCCGGGAAGGATCATGGCGCAGATGGCAATCGCGCCGGCGCCGAAGTAGGCCCAGATCGCCGGGTCGGCGGCGGGGCCCGATTGGAACCCGAGCAACACGAAGGCCACCACGCCGACCACGGCCATCAGGGCCAGGTTGCGGGGCCCGCGATCACCGAGGGTGGCCCAGGCCACCACGATGGAGCCGAGTACGAGCCCGAAGAACAGGCCGGCCATCTCCTCGGGGTTGTCCTGCAGCTGGCGTTCGATCACCGACGACAGGAGACCGACCGCCACCAGGATCCCGATGCCGAGCGGCAGGATGAACAGCCAGTCGATCGCCACGAAGTTGCGGCGGAACCCATTGACGTCGCCCTTCACCAGGCTGCCGAGGGCCTTGGCCCCGAGGCCGACGTTGCGGAGGAGCCGCTCGTAGATCCCGAACACGAGGGCCACGGTGCCCCCTGACACGCCGGGAACGATGTCGGCCGCTCCCATGAAGAAGCCTCTCACCAGCATCGTTGCCACTCTGGCCACCATTGCGTCTCCCGTCCCGAGTTCTGCGCCGGCGCTCAGGCTAGGCCGTCGAGCTGCGCGATCAGCTTCTTGGGGGCCACGCACCGATAGGCGTCGGTCACGATCTGGGCGATCTCGTCCCAGTCCACATCGATGTCGAGACGAACGCCGATCCAGCCCCGGTGCCCGACGTAGGGTGGCCGGAAGAACCGTTCCGGTTCGGTGTCCACCAGTTGCTCCTGCACCCCGGCCTCCGCCGCGGTCCACAACGCCAGGCGTTCGTCACCGTGATGGTCGTTCAGGAACATCACGAACGTCTTCTTGTCGCGAATGAAGAAGGTGGGGGAGCCGTGGCTCAACCGCTCGTTGGTCTCCGGCAGGGCCAGCGCGATCTCGCGCACAGCGTCCAGGGCGTCAGCAGCGTCGGATTCTGTGGTCATCGTGGCGTCTCTCGTGCGAGGGCGTGTCGATGGGCCCAACGTAGTTGCTCGGCCGCCCCGGCGTTCATGGTCCGGCGTGGCCGGCCCCGGAGGGGCCACCCAGTAGGGTTGGTTCGGATGACCGTTGAATCTGCGCCATCGACGCCGGAACGAGCGTCTGACGACATCCTCGAGGGTCTGAATCCCGCCCAGCTCGATGCGGTGACCCACACCGGCGGCCCGCTGCTGGTCGTGGCCGGCGCTGGGTCGGGCAAGACGAGGGTGCTCACCCGCCGGATCGCCTGGCTGATCGATCAGGGCCTCTCGCCGTTCGAGATCCTCGCCATCACCTTCACCAACAAGGCCGCCGACGAGATGAAGCAGCGCATCGCCGCCCTCGTCGGCCCGGTGGCAGCGAAGATGTGGGTGTCGACATTCCACTCGGCCTGTGTGCGCATTCTGCGCCGTGAGGCCGCCGTGATCGGGTTCCCGTCGAACTTCACCATCTACGACCAGGCCGACGCCGTGCGCCTCACCGGGTATGTGATCCGCGACCTCGGCCTCGACTCGAAGCGGTTCCAGCCCCGGGCCATCCACAGCGTGATCAGCAGCGCCAAGAACCAGGGGCTCGACGCCGCCGCCTTCGCCGCCCGAGGGGTGGAGGGGGGAGCGCCCCTCGCCGGGATCGAGAAGAAGGCCTCGGAGGTCTTCACCGAGTACCAGCGACGGCTCCAGCAATCCTCGGCAATGGACTTCGACGATCTGCTGTTGAACGCGGTGCGGGTGCTGACCGAGTCGCCCGAGACGCTCACCCGGTACCAGCATCGGTTCCGCCATCTCCTGGTCGACGAGTACCAGGACACCAACGGTGTGCAGAACGCCCTCGTGATGCGCCTCGCCGAAGCCCACCGCAACGTGACGGTCGTTGGCGACAGCGACCAGTCCGTCTACAGATTTCGCGGTGCGGACATCGCCAACATCATCCAGTTCGAGGACGCGTTCCCCGACACGCGGGTTGTGCTCCTGGAGCAGAACTACCGCTCCACGCAGACGATCCTGGACGCTGCCAATGCGGTGATCGCCAACAACTTCGGGCGCAAGCCGAAGAACCTGTGGACCGACGCCGGCTCGGGCGATCAGATCATGCGGTTCCACGCCGACGACGAGGTGGACGAGGCGCAGTACGTGGCCGGGGAACTGGCTCGCCTTCACGACTCGGGTGACTGCCGCTGGGGTGAGATGGCGGTGTTCTACCGCACCAACGCCCAGTCCCGCGTGTTGGAGGAGTACCTCGTCCGGGTCGGCATCCCCTACAAGGTGGTTGGCGGCACGCGCTTCTACGACCGCAAGGAGATCAAGGACGCAGTCGCCTACCTCAAGGCGGCGGCCAACCCGAACGACGAGGTGTCGATCAAGCGGGTGGTCAACACGCCCAAACGCGGCGTTGGCGACACCACGATCGGCAAGGTGGACAACTACGCCCAGATGCACGGCCTCCCTTTCATCGAAGGCCTGCGCAACGCCGAGGCCGCCGGCGTGTCGGGCAAGGCCATACGGGGTATCGCCAACTTCCTCGAGCTGATGGACAGCTTCACCGAGGTGATGGAGAAGGGCCCAGGAGCGGCCCTCGAAGCGATCCTCCGCGACACCGGCTACGTGATCGAGCTCGAAGAGGAACGATCCCACGAGGCTGAGGGCCGGCTGGAGAACCTGCAGGAGCTGATCGGGCAAGCCCACCAGTTCGACACGACCGACGAGTTTCTCGAACAGATCAGCCTGGTCACCGATGCCGACGAGCTGGCCGAGGACGACTCCGCCGTGGTGCTGATGACGATCCACGCCGCCAAGGGCCTGGAGTTCCCAACCGTGTTCCTCCTCGGCCTCGAAGACGGCATCTTTCCCCACCTCCGGTCGATGACCGATCCCGACGAGATGGAGGAGGAGCGGCGCCTCGCCTACGTGGGCATCACCCGGGCGCAGGAGCGGCTGTACCTCACACACGCCTGGGCCCGCATGATCTTCGGTACCACGCAGTACAACCCGCCGAGTCGGTTCCTCAACGAGATCCCATCGGAGCTCGTCAGCGAGGCTCCGGGATCGCGCGGTCAGGGCCGCAAGCTCCGCACGTCGGTGTTCGGAGCCAGCGGCACTGCGTCCAGCTTCGCGGGTCGCGACCGTGTCGTGGACACCGCGTTGAACCCCCGCGGCCCGCTCACCGATGGCCCGCCCTCGGACGGCGCCGCCGGTGACCTGCGGATCGGCGACGACGTGTTCCACCGCAAGTGGGGCGATGGCGTGGTGCTCGACTTGCGAGGCACCGGCGACAAGACCGAGGTTGTGGTGCGCTTCCCTTCGGTGGGGGAGAAGACGTTGCTGTTGGCGTGGGCGCCGCTGGAGAAGATCGGCGGCTGAACCTCGGCCAGGTCAGCCACCTACCTGGCTGAGTTCTTCGGGGCTGAGACAGTCGAGCACGATGGCGCCGAACTCGTCAGCGTCGGGCTCGGTTCCGAGCAGGAACGAATCCATCAGCCCGGTCGAACGGGCTGCGTCGTCGATGCAGGCGATCGTCTCGTTCGACAGCGTCACCCCGCTGGCGGCAGCTTCGGCGGCCATCACCTGGCCGATGCTCACGCAGTCGAAGATCGGGCTCACGATGGGCGCGGTGACGTCGGCCGGCAGCGTGTCGAAGTCGGCGTTCGGATTGGTGACGAACGCGGTCCAGAGTGGCCGGAGATCGGCGTTCTCGTAGCTCGACGAGATGCAATCGAGATCGGCGGCCGCGGCGAACGTGGGATCGCTGGTCATGTTCTCCAGGAGGCTGTCGGCGATCACCGATCCGTTCACGCATTCGGTGAGCGCGTCGATCGTGGCCGGCTGCGCCTCTGGCCGAGGTGCCATGTCGTCGCCGATCGTGGCCAGGCCCACCATCATGTATGGGCCGTCGTCGTCGGTTGCGGCCTGCCCGAAACAGGCACCCAGCTCGTCACTGGTCTCCACCATGTCGGCGCCGCGTGCGAACTCGGCGGCGAAGAACTCGCCGAGCAGTTCGGGCCCCGCACAGTCGCCCAGGATTTCGAACACGGCGAGCTGGGTGTCGAGGCTGAGGGCGTCGAGCTGTGGGTTCGACCCCGCCGTCACGAGGTCGAGAGCGACCGACGGCTGCTTCAGCAGTTCCGCACCCATGCATTGATCGACCTCGGGTGGGAACTCGTTGTCGACGAGCGTGCCGCTCAGGCCGACGAGGTCGGCGTTCTGGACCTCGGCCGGCATGTCGGCCAGAGCCTCGGTGCCGTCGTCGGCCTCGGCCTCGGCGTCGGCGTCGGCGTCACGGGCGTCCACCTTGTCGGCGGCGTCGTTCGTCGCCTCGCCGGCCGTTTCGGTTGCCTCGGGGCCGCAGGCTGCGGCCAGGAGCGCAAGCACGCTCAGGAGCGCCAAAACTCGTCGGGTCATGCTTCTCCATCCCTCTCGAATGTCGAGTGGACTGTATCTACACCACATCGGCCCATCCGGGCGGGAACCAAACGTCAGCGGGACGGCTCCCCACCGCAAAGTGCGGCTTTGGCTCGCTGACCTGCGATGATGACGGACGTGTTTTGGGATGTGCTCTCCGTCGATGATCAGGAGGCAATGGCGGCCGCCGGCACCAGTCGGGCGTATCCGACCGGATCGGTGGTGTTCCACGAGGGCGAGCGATCCACGTTCGCCGTGGTGCTCCGGCGCGGCCGGTTGAAGCTCACCACATCATCGCCTGAGGGGCGTGAGCTGCTCATCGAACTGCGAGGCGAGAACGAACTGATCGGTGAACTCGGCGTGATCGACGATGCCCCCCGGTCGGCCTCCGCCATCGCCGTGGAACGGGTGGAGGCCCTCACGATTCCGGCCGCTGCCTTCAACGATCTCCTGGTCGAGCGAGGATCGATCTCGGTGGCCGTACTCCGGCTCACGGCGTCGCGCCTGCGCCAGTCCGGGCTCCGCCGTTTGGAGAGCGGCACGAGCGACGTACTGGTGCGGCTGAGCCGGCGCCTCGTCGAGCTGGTGGGCGACACGGCGCCCCGCACCGACGGCGTGATCGAGGTGATGAGCCCGCTCACCCAGCAGGAGATGGCCGAGTGGATCGGGGTCTCACGCGACGCGGTGGTGCTGGCGCTGCGGCAATTGCGGGAGAACGGGGCTATCGAGACGGGGCGCCGTCAGATCCGCATCCACGACTTCGAGTTGTTGAAGAAGATCGCTGAAGGCTGATCTGCTCAGGTGGCTGAGCGTCAGCTGCCCAGCACCGGAGCCAGCCACCGGCGAACCTCGTCGACAGAAAGGCCCTGGCGCTCGGCGTAGTCGGCCACCTGGTCATCGCCGATCCGCCGCACGCCGAAGTAGCGGCTCTCGGGGTGGGCGAAGTAGAGGCCCGACACCGAAGCCGCTGGCGTCATTGCGTACGACTCGGTGAGCGACACGCCGATCCGGCCTTCGCTGTCGAGCAGCGAGAAGATCGTGCGCTTGCCGGTGTGGTCGGGGCAGGCCGGGTAGCCGGGCGCGGGGCGGATGCCCTGGTAGCGCTCACGGATCAGCTCGTCGTTCGAGTAGTGGGTCTGCTCATAGCCCCACAGCTCGGTGCGTACCCGATGGTGGAGGTACTCAGCGGCCGCCTCGGCCAGCCGGTCGGCCAGTGCCTTGACCATGATCGCCGAGTAGTCGTCGCCGTCGGCCTCGTAGGCCACGGCCCGGGCGTCGGCCTCGGGGCCGCTCGTCACGGTGAAGGCACCGATGTGATCGGCCACGCCGGAGCCGGCGGGCGCAATGAAATCGGCGAGGGCGAAGTTCGGCCGGTCGTCCGCGTGGGCCACCTGCTGGCGCAGCGTTGGCAACATGGCCGCGGTTTCGGCCCGGGAGGCATCGGAGAAGACGCGGATGTCATCGCCAATGGCCTCGGCGGCCCAGAAGCCGACCACGGCGCGGGGTTCGAACCAGTCGTCCTCCACGATCTGGTCGAGCATCTCGGTGGCATCGGCCCACAGCGATCGGGCGGCCTCGCCCACCACGGCGTCGTCGAGGATCTTGGGGTAGGTGCCTACGAGATCCCAGGTGCGGAAGAAGGGGGTCCAGTCGATGTAGTCGCGGAGGGTGTCGAGCTTGAGGTCGTCGATCTCCCGCACCCCGAGGAACGTCGGGGCCGACGGTGTGGCCGACCAGTCGGGCTGGGCCCGACGGGCTCGGGCCTCGTCGATGGGCACGATGGAGACCGTGCCTTCACTCCGGGCGTCACGGGTGGAGGTGTAGCGGTCGGACACCTCACCGCAGTAGGCGTCGCGGTCGTCGCCGAGGAGCTTCGACACCACCCCGACTGCCCGGGAGGCGTCGGTCACGTGGACGACGGGGCCGTCGTAGACCGGATCGATCTTCACCGCCGTGTGGAGCTCGCTCGTGGTGGCGCCGCCGATCAGCAGCGGCACGCTGAACCCGTCACGCTCCAACTCCGACGCCACCCGCACCATCTCGTCGAGGCTGGGAGTGATCAGACCCGACACGCCGACGATGTCGGCCTGGGTCTCGCGGGCTGTCTCCAGGATCGTCTCGGGCTTCACCATCACGCCGAGGTCGATCACCTCGTAGTTGTTGCAGCGCAACACCACGCCCACGATGTTCTTGCCAATGTCGTGCACGTCGCCCTTGGCGGTGGCGAGCACCACCCGACCAGCGGTGGACTGCTTGCCCCCCTCGTCGGCCATGAACGGTTCGAGATGGGCCACGGCCTTCTTCATCACCCGGGCGCTCTTCACGACCTGGGGGAGGAACATCTGGCCCGACCCGAACAGATCGCCCACCACGTTCATGCCGTCCATCAGAGGGCCTTCGATCACGTCGAGGGCCCGGGCGGCACCAATGCGAGCCTCTTCGGCATCGTCGACCACGAACTCGTCGAGGCCGTGCACCAGGGCGTGAACGAGGCGATCGGTCACGGGTTCGTCACGCCAGGCGAGGTCGGCACCGTTCACCTCGGTGGCGCTCTTGGCGTCGGACGCCACCTCGATCAGCCGCTCGGTGGCGTCGGGCCTGGTGTTGAACAGCACGTCCTCGATGCGGGTGCGCAGGTCCTCGGGCACGTCGGCGTAGATGGGGAGGCGGCCGGCGTTCACGATCGCCAGCCCGAGGCCGGCGTTCACAGCGTGGTAGAGGAACACGGCGTGCATCGCTTCGCGCAGGGGGTTGTTGCCCCGGAACGAGAACGACAGGTTCGACAGACCACCCGACACCCGAGCGGGCGCGAGTTCGGTCGTGATCTGACGGGTTGCCTCGATGAACGCCCGGCCGTAGTCGTTGTGCGCCTCGATGCCCGTGGCCACGGCGAAGATGTTCGGATCGAAGATGATGTCTTCGGGGGCGAAGTCGAGCCGGTCAACGAGCAGTCCGCGGGCCCGGCGGCACACCGCCACCTTGTGTTCGAGGCTCTCGGCCTGACCGGTCTCGTCGAAGGCCATCACGACGACGGCGGCGCCGTAGCGCTGGGCGAGGGCGGCCTGTTCGAGGAACTGCTCCTCGCCCTCCTTGAGGCTGATCGAGTTGACCACGGCCTTGCCCTGAGCGTTGCGGAGGCCGGCCTCGATCACCGACCACTTGGATGAGTCGATCATCACGGGCACGCGGGCGATGTCGGGCTCTGAGCCGATGAGGCGGAGGAAGCGCACCATTGCCGCCTCGGAGTCGAGCATGCCTTCGTCCATGTTGACGTCGACGATCTGGGCGCCGTTGTCCACCTGGTCGCGGGCCACGGCCACGGCGGCGTCGAAGTCGTCGGCTTTGATGAGCTTGGCGAAGCGGGCCGAGCCGGTGACGTTGGTGCGTTCGCCAACGTTCACGAGGAGCGACTCGCCGGTGATCGTCATCGGTTCGAGGCCGGACAGTCGGGTGGCCACCGGTACCTCGGGCACCGGCCGGGGAGCTACGCCGTCCACGGCGGCGACGAGGGCGGCGATGTGCTCGGGCCTCGTACCACAACAGCCGCCGACGATGTTCACGAGCCCATCGCGGGCGAACTCGCCGACAACGTCTGCCATGTGCTCGGGGGTTTCGTCGTAGCAGCCGAGTTCGTTGGGAAGCCCCGCGTTCGGATACACGCTCACCGGCCGGCCGGCGGCGTTGGACAGCTCAACGAGGTGGGGACGGAGGTCTTCGGCGCCGAGCGCACAGTTGAGTCCCACGGCGAGGGGGCGGGCGTGACGAACCGAGTTCCAGAATGCCTCGGTGGTCTGGCCCGACAGCGTGCGGCCGCTGCGGTCGGTGATCGTGCCGGAGATGATCACCGGTACGTCGAGCTTGGTGCGCTCGATCACGTCGAGATAGGCGAAGATCGCCGCCTTCGCATTCAGCGTGTCGAAGATCGTCTCGATGGCCAGAACATCCACGCCGCCGTCGATGAGGGCCTCGATTGCCTGGCCGTAGGCGGCGGTCAGGTCCTCGAAGGTGATGTCGCGGAAGGCTGGGTCGTTGACGTCGGGCGAGATGCTCGCCGTCTTGTTGGTGGGCCCGATGGCGCCCATCACCCAGCGGGGCCGGGTGGGGTTGGCGAGGGTGAACTCGTCGGCCAGGCGGCGAGCCAGGCGGGCGGCCTCATAGTTCAGGTCCCAGACCGCCGACTCCAGGCCGTAGTCGGCCTGGGCGATCGAGGTCGAGTTGAAGGTGTTCGTGGAGAGGATGTCGGCGCCGGCGTCGAGAAAGTTGCGGTGGATGCCGGCGATCACATCCGGCCGGGTGAGCGTGAGCACGTCGTTGTTGCCGACCAGATCGTGCGTATGGTCGGCGAAACGGGTGCCGGTGAAGGCGTCGTCGGGCAGGTTGCGATCCTGGATGCTGGTGCCCATCGCACCGTCCATGACGAGTATGCGTTCGCCGAGCGCCTGCCGTAGCTGAACGAGCCGGGCGGCGCGGTCGGGGGAGGGGTGAGGGGGGTGCAGCGTCATCGTGGGCTCCGGAGCAGTTCGCCTTGGCCGAGGGCCCGAAGAGCAGTCTCGACGAGAGGCCGGCGATTCATCGTGTAGAAGTGGAGGTCGTCGACGCCTTCGGCGACGAGGCGGTGACAGAGGTCGCTGACTGCGGTGGCGGCGACGAGGGAGCGGATGTCAGGGTCGTCGTCGAGCCCGGCGAACTGCTCGGCGAGGGCGGACGGGATCGTGGCTCCGCAGCTGGCGGCGAACCCTGCGATCTTGTCGAGATCGAGGATCGGCATGATTCCCGGCACGATCGGGGCGGTGATGCCGGCGGTGTCGGCGGCGTCGCGGAAGCGCAGGTACACCTCGGGGTCGAAGAAGAACTGCGTGATCGCACGGTCGGCGCCGGCGTCGATCTTGCGCTTCAGGTTGTCGAGATCGGCGGCGGCGGAGGTGGCCTTGGGATGGATCTCGGGGTAGGCGCCAACCGAGATGGTGAACTCGTGGCCATCGGGTCGGCTCCGGATCCCGGCGACGAGGGCATCGGCCGTCTGGTAGCCCTGCACGGGGGTGTCCAGGCCCGTGGTCGCGGTGGTGCGACTGCCGTCGGTGTCGACGGGTGGATCGCCCCGCAGGGCCACCACCTCGGACACACCCAGCGCCCGGTACCGGTCGAGCACCGCATGGGTGTCGGCCACGGTTGCGTTCACAGTGGTGATGTGACCGGCCACGGGGGATCCGACCTCGGTCCGGAGGTGCTCGATCGTGTCGATCGTGCGGCGTTGGGTGCTGCCGCCGGCCCCGTAGGTGACGCTCACGAACGACGGCGCGAACCGGTCGAGTTCGGTGGCCACCGACGACAGCCGGGCGATCCCGGCATCAGTGGCTGGCGGGAAGTACTCGAAGGAGACAGAGGCCATCACGCCACCTCCAGATTCGGGACCTTCGGAGCATCGGGCCGTTGCGTGGCCACCCACATGGAGATCGTCAGCCCGGGCGGATCGGTTGGGAGCTCCAGGTGTGTGCAGTCCACCTCTAGAAGATCGGCAGCGAGGCACCACTGGTGAACCTCTTCCTCGGAGAACCCGAGGCGGCGGTGACCGTGGTCGGTACGCAGTTCCTCGATGTGGTGGGGCCCGAAGTCAACGATGATGAGCCGCCCGCTCGCCTCGACGGCTCGGGCCGCCTGGGCGATGGCCCTACCGGGCTCGTCGAGGAAGTGGAGCACGTGGTGCAGCACCGCGAGCGACACGCTTCCCACCGGAACGTCGAGGTTGTAGGCGTTGCCGTATCGCACCGAGCAGTGGTTGAGATCGGCGGCGTCGAGCTGGGTGCGGGCCAGATTCAGCATCTCGCGGCTCAGCTCGAGCCCCATACCGGCCTGGATCCGAGGGGCGAAGAGTTCGAGCACACGACCGGTGCCGGTTCCGACGTCGAGCAGGCGGTTGATCTCGAGGTCGCCGACGGCGGCCAGCATGGCGGCTTCGACGTCGGCCACGGGCACCCGATGCTCAGCGAGCAGATCGGCTTCCTGGGCCACCTTCTCGAACGAGCGGGCGGCCAGCTCGGCCCTGGCGGCGCGAACCGAGGCGAGTTCCTGCCGGTCGCGGGCCACCGCTTCGTGGTCGCCCTCGGTGAGATCGAGCAGGTCGGCGAGGAAGCGGTCGGCGAACGGGGAGCGGGCGTGGCGGTAGTAGGCGCTGGTCCCCTCGGCCTGGCGGACGAGCAGCCCAGCGTCGCACAGCAGCTTCAGGTGGCGGCTCACTCGGGGCTGGCTCTGGCCCAGGATGCGGCACAGCTCCGACACCGTGAGCTCGCTTCGGTTCAGCACCAGAAGCAGCCGCATGCGTGTGGGTTCGCCTGCCGCCTTCATCGCCTGGATGAGCTGGTCCATCGTGCGTCCCGTCTCTGCTCGATCAGGACCGATCGAGAAATGCAGCTATGACAATATAAAGATGTCTTGATGTTACAGGCCCTTGGCTGACGGCGGCAAGGGCACGCTACGTTTCCGCCATGATGCTGCCGGCCGTGACGACGCACCGCGGAACCGGTCCGCCGACCTTGTTCGTGCACGGCTTCCTGGCGGCGCAGGCGTACTGGATGCCGAATCTCGGGGCCCTGGCCGATGTTTGTCAGCCTGTGGTGATGGACCTCTGGGGCCACGCCGACTCGCCCAGCCCTGGTGACCCCTCCGCCTACACGATGGACGGCTTCGCGGCTGCGATCGAACAGATCCGGTCGGCGGCGGGTTACGAGGAGTGGGTGGTGGTGAGTCACTCACTCGGCTCGGCCGTCGCCCTTCACTACGCCCTTCGATTCCCCGAGCGAGTCATGGCCCTCGTGATCACCAACTCCCAGTCGGCGTTCGCCACCGGCGACGCGGCGAACACGATGGTTGCGGGCGGTCGGACACTCGCTGATCGCATCGACCAGCAGGGGATGGCGGCGTTCGACGGTCATCCCCTCAATCCGAACCGGGGGAGTCGGCTCGCCCCCGAGTTGAAGGAGAGCCTGGTCGCGGCGTTTGCGAGGCATGAACCGGCGGGGCTGGCGTCGCTGCTCCGCCACACACTGCCCGAGGCGGGCACCGTCGATCGCCTGGGCGAACTCAAGCCACCAACCCTGCTCACCTGGGGGGTGCAGGAGAAGGCCTTCGACGTCGGCGCGGCGTCGGCTCGGGCCGGGATCGCCGACCTCCGGGTGGCAGAGCTTGCCGCCGGTCACGCCGTGAACCTCCACGACCCGGCCGGTTTCAACGCTGCTGTCGGTGCCTTCATCTCCGAGACCACCACGTGAACCCCGAGGCGCGTCGCGAGCTCATGCTGCTGGCGATGGCTCTCGTGCTGTCGATGTCCACGTGGTTCTCGACTGCGGCGGTGCTGGGCCAGCTCCGCGAGGCGTGGCAGTTCTCCGAAGCCGCCGGTGGGTGGCTGATCATCATGGTGCAGCTGGGCTTCGTGGCTGGTGCAGGCGTGTCGTCGGTCGTCAACCTGGCCGACCGGATCCCGCCCCGACGCCTGATCCTGCTGGGCTGCATCGTCGCCGCCACCGCAAACCTGGGGGTGATCGTCGGCGGCGGGTACAGCGTGGCCCTCATCGCCCGGTTCGTGACCGGCGCCGGCCTTGCGGCGGTGTATCCGCCGGCGCTGAAGGCGATGTCGAGCTGGTTCACCACTGGTCGGGGCCTGGCTCTCGGGGTGATGATCGGCGCACTGACGATCGGCTCGGCCGTGCCCCACCTCATCAATGCGCTCGGTGGGCTCGACTGGCGGATCACGCTCGGGATCGCCTCGGCGCTCACGATCGCAGGGGGGCTGATCGCCGATCGCCTGGGGCGGGACGGTCCGCATCTCGTGGCGTCGTCCAGTTTCGATCCACGTCAGCTCCGGGCGATCGTGGCCGAGCCTCGCTTCCGGCTGGCCAGCATTGGCTACTTCGGCCACATGTGGGAGCTCTACGCGATGTGGGCGTGGGTTGCTGCGTTCTACGGCGACGTCTTCTCGTCCGATCGGGTGGCCAGCCTGGTGGCGTTCGCTGTGATTGCGATCGGCGCGGCAGGCTCGGTGCACGCTGGTCGTATCAGCGACCAGGTGGGCCGGGCCGAGGCCGCCGCCGTGGCGCTGCGCTGGTCGTCGTCGTTGGCTCTCGTGACTGGTTTCCTCTTCGACGCACCCGCTCCGATCGTGATCGGCGCCGGTCTGGTGTGGGGCTTCTGGGTCGTGGCCGACTCGGCCCAGTTCTCGACGGTGGTCACCGAAGTCACCGATCCGCGTTACGTGGGAACGGCGCTCACGGTGCAACTCGCCGCCGGCTTCGTGCTCACCGTGTTCACGATCTTTCTCGTGCCTGTTGTGCGCGACGCCTTCGGGTGGGGATGGGCGTTCCTGCTGCTGGCGCCTGGGCCGATCCTCGGAGCGTGGGCGATGCGGGCGTTGCGTCGTCAGCCACCGATCGAGGCACCGAGCGACCAGCCCGAGGTGTTCATCAGCCCGTACTTCTAGCTCTCGGGCTCGTCCCGTCGGTCCACCATGTGGATCTGCAGGTTGAGTGGTTCCACGGTGTCGAACCCGGTGCGTCCGGGCTCCACCGTGTCGTACTCGCCGAACCTTCCTCGGGTCGATGCCATGTCGCAGCGGCCCGTGATGGGGAGGTCCTGCGCTGAGCTGAGATCGAGATGCTCACCGGTCACCGTGTCGAACACCCGCACGTTGCGCAGGGTGAGATTCTCGCTGGCCACGCCGCCGGTGTCGAAGTAGGCGAACCAGCGGCCGTCGCCGGACAGCCAGCCACCGCAGGCCAGCGTCACGTCGGGCACGGGGCGGTCGGGTTCGTCCCATGTGCCGCGGGTCAGCCAATGAAGGCGGCAGCTGCTCTCGCCGTGCCCGGCCCGGTCGATGTCGTGCTGCAGCTGTTCTGCCGTGCCTGGCTCACCTCCGCTGCCCCGATCTCGGCAACGCTGTGCGATCACGTGCTGGTGCCCGATCGCCATCAGGTTGCCGTCGAACACCTCGACGTAGTCTTCGCCGTTGGCTGCATACACGCCACCCTCGCTCGACGTGGTCACCAAGGGGCGGAGGGCGATGCGCCCGAACCCCACGTCGGGGGACGCCTGGCTGCGCTCCTCGTAGCCTTCGCTCACCCGGATGAAGCGCCAGGTGGCTGCGCCTTCCTCGGTTGGGTACCACACCTGGCTCGGCTCGGGCCCCGGCCCGAAGGCGCCTTCGGTCCATGCGTTGGTGCCGAGGATCTCGGCGTCGCCGTCCACCTGGGCCAGGGGCACGGCACGCACCGACTCGCCCCCGGGGTGAATGAAGATGAGCCACCCGTCGGTGGAGTGGATCGGAACGCCGACGGTGCGTTCGAATTGGGTTACCGCTCCATTGCCGAGGTCGATGCGGATCAGCTCTGATGGGCTCCCCACGAACAAGGCGAGGTCGGAGGTAGGCCGGTCACCGGTGCGCCCGTCGGCGGCCGGCGAACCGCTCGGCTGAGCGCCGGCGGCCGGAGCGCCGCTCGTGGTGGGAGGAGACGTCTCGTCCGACGATGCTCCCGGGCGGCTGAGGGCGAACAGGAGGGGCAGCACCACGCCGAGCGCGGCGAGGCCGATGAGCCATCGGCGGGGGGTCGTGGCCACCGCCTGCGCGCTGGTTTCGCTGCTTTCGGTGGCAGGAGCCGATCCGGCGATGAACTCGATGTCGTCGACGTCGACGATGTCGACCGGATCGGCGGGTGCCATGGATCCACGGTACTGGCAGTGTGCTGGGCCCTTTGCATCGCGGGGACGGCGGGCGGTGCGCGGTGGGCGGTGGCCAGTTCGACCGCCAATCGGCGAGGTGATAGCACGGGGGTCATGGAGTACACGGCCAAGGGTCTCGAAATGCAAGCGGCGGTGGCGTCGTTCATGGACGACTTCATCTATCCCAACGAGGAGGAGTACTACGAGGAGTACGCCGCCCTCGACAACGTGCATGGCACGCCGCCGATCATGGACAAACTGAAAGCGGCGGCGCGCGAGCGCGGGCTGTGGAACCTGTTCATTCCGCATCTCGATCCCGATGCACCTGGTACCAAGATGTCGAACTTGGACTACTCGCCGATTTCGGAGCAGCTGGGCAAGGTCCCGTTCGCTTCCGAGGCGCTGAACTGTGCGGCTCCCGACACTGGGAACATGGAGATACTCAATCTCTATGCCAGCGATGCGGTGAAGGAGCGGTGGCTTGCGCCGTTGTTGATGGGTGAGATCCGCTCGGCGTTCTCGATGACGGAACCGCTGGTTGCGTCGTCGGATGCGGCGAACATCGAGTTGCGGATCGACCGTGACGGCAACGACTACGTGCTGAACGGCCGGAAGTGGTTCTCGTCCAACGCGCTGCGGCCGGAGTGCGAGGTGCTCATCGTGATGGGCAAGAACGACCCAGACGGGCCGCGTCACCGGCAGCAATCGATGATCGTGGTTCCGAAGGACACGCCGGGGGTCAGCTTCGGGCGTGACCCGTTGGTGTTCGGCTACCACGATCGCGGCGGGCATCCCGAGGTGATCTACGAGAACGTGCGGGTGCCGGAGAACCACATCCTGGGAGGTGAGGGCGAGGGGTTCGCCATCAGTCAGGCCCGGCTCGGTCCGGGTCGGATCCACCACTGCATGCGCTCGATCGGTGTGGCGGAACGAGCGCTGGCGTTGATGGTCACACGATCGCTCGAGCGGGAGACGTTTGGCCGGCTCGTCGCCCAGCACGGCGTGGTCCAGGACTGGATCGCCGAGTCACGAATCGAGATCGACCAGGCCCGGCAGTACGTGCTGCATGTTGCCCACCTGATGGACACTGTTGGCAACAAGGCAGCGGCGCAGGAGATTTCGGGCATCAAGGTGGCGATCCCGAACATGGCGTTGCGAGTGATCGACCGGGCGATCCAGGTGCACGGGGCGGCGGGGGTCACCCAGTTCACGCCCCTGGCGCACATGTATGCGCACATGCGGACGCTGCGTATCGCGGATGGGCCGGACGAAGTGCACAAGATGACGATCGCCCGCCGCGAGATCCGCCAGCACGCGCCGGAGTTCCGCATGAACCCGCCGCGCTGAGCGTCCGCTCATTCGCTCGCCGAGGCAGGTCGCTTTCTTCAGGGTTGTTCGCCTTCTTCAGCTTCAGTCGCACTGTCTCCCGAACCGCTGGTCCTCTCCCGAGGCACCGTCTCCCACCGCGTCACAGCGACAGGTGTTGGCGTGGAGGTGGGCTGGTCCTCTTCCGGCCGTCCGTCGGTGCCGCGTCGTAGCGACTGGTGTTGGCGTGGGGGTGGGCTGGTCCTCTTCCGGCCGTCCGTCGGTGCCGCGTCGTAGCGACTGGTGTTGGCGTGGGGTGGGCTGGTCCTGTTCCGGCCGTCGATCCGTGCAGCGTCACAGCGACACCCGGATGGCTGGCGGCGCGTCGCTCGCAAGGCGGAGTCCCGTTTGACGGGTTCGCCCGGCGCCCCGATGCGGAGACGACTCGGGCATCGAGGAACTGCGACGCTGAACTGGATCGGTGCTGAGCGCAACGACGCCGACACAATCCGACGTCTGGTCGCACGACGTCGGGTTCCTGCATGACCGAGGATCCCCCCCCGTCACCGATCCAAGACTGTCGCTGTGACGCGGCATCTTGGGGCGTGGGGTGGAGGCTGCGGTTCGGTTGGGGCGTTGTCGCTGTGACGCGGCAACTTCCCGGGGGGGGTGGGGGTGGAAGGTGCGGTTCCGTTGGTGCGTTGTCGCTGTGACGCGGCGTCTTTGGCGAGTTGGGGGAGGCGGTTCGGTTCGGTGCGGGCGCAGTTGTCGCTGTGACGCGGCGCGACGGGTGTGTGCGGGGAGGGCCGGGACGGGGCGATGTGAGCAGGCGGATAGAGAGACCGCCGCCTGGCCTTTGGTGTCACTGCGCCGCCCTAGGTTCGGGCCCATGACAAGCGATGAGATTCCCGAGCTGTGGGGGCGAAGCCTCCGGATGATCCTCACCTCTGAACTGATGGCCAACGGCGAGATGACCGTGGCCCAACTCGTCGACACCCTCGACAACGCCGGCCACCGGATACTCGGCCGCCCCTCCAAGGTCATCTCCGACGCCCTCCGCTGGGAAATCGCCAACGGCCGGGTCGCCCGCGTGGCCCGGGGCCGCTACCGCTTCGTCACCGCCCCAGCCACCACGATCCGCCGGATCAGAACCTTCGCCGCCCGCTGCCAAGAATGGATGACCGCCCGAACAACGGGCGACACCCCGGCCGTACTCCTCTCCGACCCTCGCCACCACTACTTCCCCGACCCCAGACCCCTCCGCTACCCATGGGAACAACTCGGCTGGCTCTGGGCCCTCTGAACCTCAGGCGAGCAGGGCCGAGGCCAACGCCTCGAAGTCGTCGACCCACACATCCGGCTGCGGGTACGCACTCGCATACGACATCCCCGGCCGGGCCACATAGGCGGTGGCGTATCCCGCCGCGTTGGCACCCGCCAGGTCCCAGTCGTGGCACGCCACCATCCACGGCACGCCACCGTCGCCACGCCGATTCCCGCCCAGCACCTCAGGATCGAACCCGGTGACCTCGGCGGCGTGGCGATACGGCGCCGCCGCCGGCTTGAACCGACGTACGGCCTCAACCGAGATCTGGTGCTCGAACAGCGGCGCCAGGCCCGAGCTGTCGAGCTGTCGGGCGAGCAACCCAGGAGCACTGTTGGTGAGCGCCACCAGCGTCCAGCCCCCCTCCCGCAACCG
This sequence comes from Actinomycetota bacterium, assembly GCA_039029735.1. Lineage (GTDB taxonomy): Bacteria > Actinomycetota > Acidimicrobiia > Acidimicrobiales > SZUA-35 > CADEDH01. The sequence goes on from JBCCFL010000037.1 coordinate 33,045, forward strand.
CTCGAGCCCGCCGACCACATCCGGATAGGCCGACAACGAACCCATCGCCGTGGCCACCCTCGACCACGTGGCATCGTCGATCGTGCGACCGCCAGTCGCCGCAACGGCCTCCAACGCAAACCGGGCCAACGCCGGGAACGGCTGGTAGGCGTTCGTGGCCGTCACGGTCATCGAGAGCTGCAACAGCCGCTGGAACCACACCGTGAACCCGCCCTCGGCGCCCACGATCTCGTTGACCTCGACTCGCACCGGAGCCAGATCGAGGCTGGTCTCGTTCATGTCGAACACCGCAACGCGCCGACTCATGTGAGCTCGGCCGACATCTGGTCGCGGATCTCCCGCTTCAGGATCTTGCCGCTGGCGTTCCGGGGGAGTTGCTCGTTCACGATCCGAACGTGCGTGGGCACCTTGAACTTGGCCAGCCGCTCACCGATGAAGGCCTGGAGCTCCGCCACGCCGACAGACTCGCCGGGCTTCGTCATCACCGCCGCCGCCACCTCTTCGCCGAGCCGCTCGTGAGGAACCCCGAACACCGCGGCCTCGTAGACGGCGGGGTGCTCGTAGATCACGGCCTCCACCTCGGCGCAGTAGATGTTCTCACCGCCCCGCAACACCATGTCCTTGATCCGGTCGGCCACGTAGATGAAGCCGTCCTCATCGAGCCAGCCGATATCACCCGAGTGGAGCCAGCCGTTGCGGATCGTCTCGGCCGTCGCCTCTGGCTTGTTCCAGTACCCCCGGATCAGATTGGCCCCCTTGAAGCAGATCTCGCCCCGCTCACCGGTCGGCACCGGGTTGCCCTCCGGGTCGACGACCCGCACCTCCATCGACGGCACCGCCCGACCAGCCGACGTGGGCCGTTTGACGTAGTCGTCGCCGGCGTTCTGGGGCCCGAGTGCATTGGTCTCGGTCATCCCGTAGCCGATCCCGGGGCGAGCGGTTGCAATCTCGTCCTCGATGCGGCGCACCAGCTCCGGTGGTGCCGGTGCGCCCCCGCCACCCACGCTGATCAGGCTCGACGTGTCGCGCATCTCGAAGTCGGGGCTCTCCAGCAGCTCCCAACTCATCGTCGGCACCCCGACGAACTGGGTGACACGCTCACGCTCGATCAGTTCGAGGGCCCGCTCGGGATCCCACCGATGCATCATCACCAGACGGGAACCCGACACGAAGGTGCCCATCATCACCGGCACCAGACCGGTCACGTGGAACAGCGGGACGCAGAGAATGATCGCCGGATTCTCGGGCGGCACGGGCGCTTCCCCGGTTTCAGCGGCCTCGATCGCCCCCGTGATCGCTCCTCTGGTGGCGAACCCGAGCAGCGCACTCAACACGGCTCGATGGCTGGATACCGCTCCCTTCGGGAATCCTGTGGTGCCCGAGGTGTAGAGGATCGTGGCGTCGTCGTCGGGCCCGATCACCACCTCGGGCATCGGCTGGCCGGTTGCGGCCATGTCGTCGTAGGCGAGCACGCCGGCGGGCAGGTCGGCGGCCGGCGTCCGGACGGCGACGATCTTGGCTGCCATCTGATCCCGGATCGGCTTGAGCCGCTCGAGACGCTCGGCGTCGACCACGACGACGCTGGCTCCCGAGTCGTCCAGGCCGTACTGAAGCTCGTCGGTCACCCACCAGGCGTTGAGGGCCACGGCGATCGCCCCGACCGACGTTGTGGCTGCGAACGCCACGATCCACTCCGGGTAGTTGCGCATGGCGATGGCCACCCGGTCGCCCTTGGACACACCCAGGTCGTGAACCAGCGCATGGGCAACGCTGCTGATCTGGGCCATCAGCTCGGCGTAGCTCCACGGTTCGTCCTCGTACACGAGGTACGGCTTGTCGCCATGCAAGGCGGCGATACCGAACAGATCCCGCAGCGAGTTCGGGCAGGCGGCATAGAGCTTGGTTGGCACGCCGTTCACGTCACCGTCCACCAGCTCGAACGGGCCTCCTGGCCCAGTCACCGCAGTAGCCGCCTCATCCCAGGTCATCGTCATCGGCACATGATGGCGGAAAAGTCGGCGGAGGGGGTATCCGTCGAGCTGGCTGCGCTCGTTAGAGCACTGTTGGCGGTGATTGTCTCACCGCAGGGGCACCGGACCCGGCCCCCCGGGGTGAGGAAAACGAGGCAGATGAGCGCGCAGATGAAGACAGACGAGCACGCTGACGCGGCGGAGCGCTCCGACACCGACGAGTTCGGAGTCGGCAGCACGCTGACCAGGCGAGGCGTTCTCGGGGCGATCGCTGTTGGTGCGGTGGCGGTGGCCTGTGGCACGGGGTCGGAGGACGCCTTGTCCCCGGTCACGGTGGGCCCGGCCGACAGCGCCGGTTCGACCACGGGCAGCACGACACCCGCCACGGCCGCTTCCGGTGGCGACGGTGTACAGGTGGTCAACGCCCTCGCCCCCGCCGAGCCGTCCACGGCCACCGGCTTGGAACTCGAGGAAGTGGTGCTACCGAGCCGCGCCGACGGTGCGGGCGGTGGAACCAGCACCGGTGGTAGTGCCAGCCCGGCACCCGCCCCGCAGACGCCGGCACCGCAAGCCCCGGCACCGCAAGCCCCGGCCCCCCAGGCCCCGGCACCGCAGACCCCGGACGCATCGGCTCCTGCTGCCACCCAGGCGCCACCGCCCAAGCTTCCCCAGACCTCGGATGGGTCGACCACGACCACGACGGCGGCCACCCCCGCCGAATCGCCACTTACCACCCCCACCACGGCGTCGACGCCCCCGGCCGCAGCCGCTACTCCGGGATCAACCTCGGCCGCGCCGCTCCTGGCGCTCACCCGTCTCAGCTTCGGACCAACCCCGGGTGAGATGACCCGAGTGTCGGCGATGGGCGCCGCCGCCTATATCAACGAGCAGTTGCAGCGCACCGCGGCCGACCCGGCAGTCGAGCGGCAGTTGCGCACCTACACGTTGCTCAAGCAGGCACCCGCCCGGGCCTACGACCGCAACGCCGAGAACGCCGGTGCCCGCCGCCGCCAGATCTACAGCGAGCTGCGGCACTCGAACACGGTGCGAGCCCGCTACAGCACTCACCAGCTCTTCGAGATGGTGTGTCACATGTGGTACGACCACTTCAACATCCACCTCAGCGGCACGGGCTACGAGCACCTGCACCTGCCGTACCAGGAGCAGGTGATCCGGGCCAATGCCATGGGTACCTTCCGCGACCTGCTGGTGGCCACCGCCAACTCCTCGGCGATGATGACCTACCTCAACAACGACGTGTCGAATGCGTCGTCGCCCAACGGCATCAACGAGAACTACGGCCGGGAACTGCTGGAACTCCACACACTTGGCATCGACGCCACCGGCAACCAGGTCTACAGCCAGACCGACGTCGAGGAAGCTTCCCGGGTCATGAGTGGCTGGTCGATGCACCGCGACCGCGCCGACAGGGCCAACTACAGCGAGTTCCGCTACCGCGACGACTACCACGACAAGGGCGAGGCCTCGCTCCTCAACGGAGCGTGGACCACCGCCGGGCTGACCGGCAAGGCTCGGGGCGACAGCCTGCTCCGGTTCCTGGCCACTCACCCGTCGACGGCGAACTACATCGCCTACAAGGTGTGCCGACGGTTCGTGTCGGACACGCCCCCGCAGTCGCTGGTCGACTCGACGGCCCGGGTCTACCTCGACAACGACACGGCGATCGTGCCGATGCTGCGGCACGTGCTCTACAGCGCGGAGTTCGCCAGCTCCGAAGGCTCGAAGGTCCGCCGCCCGTTCGAGGCGTTGATCGCCGGCCTTCGGGCCACGAACGCGGCGGTCAATCCCGATCACACGGCCCGCACCGAGGTGGTGATCCGGAACTTCCTGACCGCCACCGAGAACATTCCGTGGGGCTGGGACATGCCCAACGGCTACTCCGAGGAGGCCAGCCACTGGCTGACCGCCGACAAGATGCTGCGGCGCTGGAACTTCCTCGCCACCGTGGGTCGCAACGGCAACCGTGAGCTTCCCGTCGACATGGCGGGCATCCGGCCCAACGTGCAGACGGTGGGGGCAATGATCGCCGGCCTGGCCAACCAATTTGGCATCGGAGCGCTGTCGGCCGACATGGTGGCGGCCGCCGCCACCGCGGTCGACGCCACACCGTCGTCGGCAGCGTCGGACGTGAACGAACGCGACCTTGGCCTGCTCGTCGGGCTGTTGTTGTCACACCCCCTTTTCCAGACCCGCTGAGCCAGGAGGACACGATCACATGACTACGCTCTCTCGTCGCCGCTTCCTGGCCGCCTCCGGCGTCGGCCTCGGCACCCTCGGTGCCGTCACCGCACTCGGCACCTCGCTGTCGCTGGCCGCTCCCGGCGTACCCAACGACGGTGACACCCTCGTGGTGCTGTTCCTCGCTGGCGGGGCCGACGGCCTGTCGACCACGCCGCCCTACACCATGGGTTCCTACTACGACGAGCGGCCCACGATCGCCGTCGGCGCCCCCGGCACGAACGGCGGCGCCCTCCGCCTCGACCGGTCCAACAGCCGAGCTCGGTTCTCATCCGGGTTCGACGGCCTCGTCGGGCTTCACCCCTCCCTCAAGGCCCTCCACGACGGGCTGTGGGCCGACGGCAAGCTCGCCGTCATCCCCGCCGCCGGCCTGCCGGGGTCGTCGTACAGCCACTTCCAGGCCTTCAAGCGGGTGGAGCGGGGCTCGGTGTCCAACACCGTCGGCGGCGGCTGGTTGGCCCGCATGCTGAACGCCCAGGGTGGGCCTGGCCCGATTGCCGGTGCCTTCAACGGCCGCGGTGCAGCGAGCCTCGTCGGCTCCCGTGCCTCGGTGGGCCTCATCGGCAGCCTCGACAGCTTCGCCCTGGGCGGCTTCCGCGACAAGGACGCTGCTGCGGCGGCGCTTGCCTCGTTCAACGTCGGCAACGACGCCGTGTCGTTCGAAGGGCGCAAGATCCTCTCGACCGTCGATCAGGTGGAACCGCTGGACGGTGCCCTGCGGCCCGGGTACGACAACAACGCCTACGGCCGATCGTTCTCGGAGCTCTCCACGTTGCTCAAGGCCGATCCCACGCTCGGCATCCGGGCCGCCACGATCAAGATCGGCGGCTGGGACATGCATCGGAGCCTCGGGCGTGCCGGTGACACCGGTGGCAACTTCTGGACGAAGATGTCGCAGGTCGGCAACGCCATCGCCGCGTTCGCCTCCGACACGAACGGCCTCGACGGCGTCACCGTGGTGGTGATGAGCGAGTTCGGTCGCACCATCAACGAGAACGGCAACGCCGGCACCGACCACGGGCAGGGAACCACCTATCTCGTGGCGGGCAACGGCATCCGAGGTGGTGTGTACGGCGATGACTTCGTCGACTCGCTGGCGCTCGAGGGGCGTCGGCGAGGTGCCGTGCCGTACCTCACCGACTACCGCAAGGTGTTGGGCGAACTCGTGCGCAAGCGGGCGAAGCTGGCCCAAGACGGGCCTGTGTTCCCGGGGTTCTCCCAGAACGGTTCGGATCTCGGCCTGTCGGCCTGACCGATCCCCCCGCTCGGTTGCGGACCATCTGCGTATCGGACGTCCTCCCGGACATCGCCCCTCCGTGCCGCAGGTGGTCCGCCCCGTTCAGCGGAGCTCCACCACCCCGTTGGGGGTGACGATGGTGGCGGTCAGCTTGGCCGGCCCCTCCACCACCGTGACACCGACACTCAGCGCCTCCACCGCCGCTCGCAGCGCGGGATCGGGGTGGGCCACCGTCACCTGATCGAGCGATCCCATCGACGGGAGCGTGGTGGCCGGGCTCGGTGTCGACCCCCAGTCGATCACGAACGGCAGCATCGCATCGTCGGGTTTGCCAGCATCGTTGATCGTCAACCGCCAGTGCAGCTCCGATCCGTCGGGCTTCACTCGGCTCATGCTCAGGACCGGCCCGGGGTCGAAGCCGGCGTTGCGGCGGGTCGCCGCGATCTCCTCGATGGTCTCGTCGTCGACGGGGTGGACCGCATAGCCCGCCAGGTTCGGCGGGTTGCCGTTGTCGAGCCCGAACGGGCGAGGCCGGCTCGGCTCGGGCTGATCGGGGTCGATGGCGATGATCTCGAAGTAGGTGCGTTCGTCGAAGGTCAACAGCGCATTGTGGGTACCGATCCCGGGGTGGGGTCCGCCGGCCACCGCCTCGGCTCCGGTGAGATCGGCGATGTGGCGAACCCCGGCCTCGAGGTCGGCTGAGGCGAAGATGAGATGATCGAGCTCGGGCATGCCCGGAGCCTAGTTGTCGAGCGCCTCCCGCCACGGAGTGACGTCGAGGCCGCGGTAGAGCCCGGCCAGGTGCTCCACCGCCTCGGCGTTCCAGAACCGATGGCCGGGCCGGGGCACGCCGAGCAGGGCCAGGTCCTCGGGCGAGGCGTCACGGGCGAACACATGGAAGTCGGCCGTGTTGATCTTGGGTGGGTGGGCGTCGAAGCCCACCCAGTCGAGCCCGGCCGGGCGGAAGGCCACCACCAGCACGTGGCGCTCGGTGCCCGTGGCCAACGGCATGCCCCGGTGCCAAACGTCGGAGCGGTAGGCGAGCAGGGATCCGGCTGGCCCCGGAGCCGCGACCTCACGGCGATACAGCTCCGGGTACTCGGCCTCGGTGACGGGCCGGCGGTCGGTGGGCCCGGGTGGATCGAGCGCGGCGGCCTCGGTGTTGGGCACCAGGTGGGGCGCGCCGTTCGAGGCGTCAACGTCGTTCAGGTAGAGGAAGCACTCCATGTACCACCACGGGGCCTCCATCCGCAGCGGCGCCAGCGAGTGGTTGCCGTCGCGATGCAGAGGCTGCTCGTAGTTGGTGCCGTCGCCGCGTTTCGACCAGATGCGTGATTGGTACAGCCGCAGGTCGTCGGTTCCGAGGGCCTCCTGGGCGAACCCGACGATCGCCGGATGGACGAACAGCCGGTTCAGCGCAGGGGCGTCGGGCACCGGGAACAGGGTGGTGCCGGCGAACTGCTCCTCGCGGAACAGCGGCTCGTCCTCGTCGTCGACCTGTTCGTCGGGCGGCAGGTCGGGCCGGCGCAGGGGGCCACGGTTGATGGCCGTGTCCAGGCGACGACCCTCGATCTCCGCACAGGCAGCGAGGGCGTCGGCCCGGGGGACGAGTTCCTCGACGAGCGCCCAACCCTCGGTTCGCCACTGGTGGACTGCGGCATGGTGAGGGCCCATGAGGCGAACTCTACGACGGTGGACGAGCCTGATCGAGCCGGCAGGCGTCGGTGGAGCCGGGCAGCCGGTGGCGATAGCGGGCCACGAGCTTGTAGGCCAGGTCGGCCGGCCACTTGAGTGGCGGCCGCAGGGCCACCCATCCCAACGGGGCCCACGGCACACCCATGGCGAGCAGCCCCTTGGCTGCCGCTCGGTATCCGCGATGCGTACGGCCGTCCGCGTCCACCCAGTAGGCGGCGGTGGTCACGTCGTCGAGTGACAGGCCGTACTCATCGAGGTCGAGCGACTGCCATGGCACAACGGGGGTGTTCGGCGGTAGTCGTCGCTGGGCCCAGGCGGCCGTGGTGGTACAGAACCCGCAGTCACCGTCGTAGATGAACACGGTGCTCAGCTGCCTGCTCGTTCGGGCCAGCCGCAGCGTACGTTCACCACGGGGGAGTAATGCACGATCGGCTGCTCGGTCGGGGTGCGGAGCCCGGCGGCTGCCACCAGCTCGTCATCGCAGCGGCGCACCTCGGCGTGATGGAGCGGCCATGGCTCGTGGAACATCTTGCCGTAGGTGATGATCGGGCCGAGCGTGCCGTAGAGGGCCCAGCGGGCGGTGAGGAAATGGTCGAGCTCACCGGCCTCCCCGGGCCCGTACGGGTCACCGACCTCCACCTCCACGTGCGACGTGGCACCGGCGGGCCCCGGCCAGCGCCGACGGTGGGTGTGGTACGTGAGTCGATCGCCGGTCTGCTCGAGCGACATCGTCGACCAGAAGTACGGCACGCCGTAGCCGGCCCGAGCGGTGACGACGGCCGGCAGTGACGAGGCCTCCAACGAGAAGAACCAGACGCCGGGCTCACCGGAGCGCCCACTCACGTAGGTGCGGACGTTCGTCTCGGGAAAGTGGAGCACCCGTCGCCACTCGGGCAGCCCGGGAACGTCGACCCGCATCTGGAACGGTACGAGCCCGATCCAGGCCGAGCCGTCGAAGGTCTCGACCGTGACGCCGTCGGGGAGCAGGGCCTGCACCTCCTCGGCCGGATACCGCCAGTGGAGCAGCGTGAGCTGCTCCCAGCGCATCCGCATCGGAGGGCGGTTGATCTCCCACCGGCACTCGGGGGGATAGCGCACGTCGGTGGTCGTCACACTCTGAGTATCGCGTCAATTGGAGCGCACGCGATCAGTCGGGCGAGCACACTGGACCGGTGACCGAGCCGTTCCCCGCTCTCATCGCCACGGCGCTCGACACCACCGATCCCCGCGGCCTCGCCGAGTTCTACCGGCAGCTGCTCGGCTACGTCTACCGGGCTGGCGACGAGGTACCGACCGACGGCCCTGACGAACCCCGATGGTTGGTGCTGACGGACACCGGTGGCCAGCCGCGGCTGGCCATGCAGCGGGTGGACCGCCTGCCAACGCCGACGTGGCCGACCGGCGAGGTGGCCCAGCAGCTTCATCTCGATCTGTCGGTCGAGAACGTGGACGAACTCCACCGTAACCGAGATCGGGCGGTGGCTCTCGGGGCCCGCCTGCTCGACGATCGGTCAGCCGACGGGGCCGACCCGCTCTGCGTGTTGGCCGACCCGAGCGGGCATCCCTTCTGCCTGATCGCGCCGCCTGTCGACCGCTGAGGTCGGGCGGCAGGTGCTGGGCACACCGGTGGCCGGCACCACGGCTCGGGTGGCGGTGTCGAGCTCGCGCACCACGTCTTGCAGCAGGCTCGACACCCGGGGGCTGAGCACCACGTCGGTTCGCATCCCTCGGAGGCGATCGACGGTGGCCGCCGACGCGGAGCCCACGTGACGCAGTGACAGCAGGATCTCGGTGAGGGCCGACGTGGCTGCCGCGGTCTTCCAGTTCGGACGGAACGCGTCGAAGGTCACGTCGTCGTCACGGCGGCGAATGGCATCGAACGCCGACACGAGCACATCAGCAGCGTGGCCGGGCGGGTGGGTGGCCCCGCGCAACGCCCTGGCGGCTGCTGCGGTGACATAGGGGTCACAGGCCGAGCGCAGCTCGTCGAGCACGGCCGGGAGCGCAGGTGGCGGGAGCCCGACCGACTCGAACGTTGCCAGCACCCAGCCTCGGCGCCGAGCGGCGTCGCGCGCACTGCGGCCGGCGAAGGCATCGGAGTCCTCGGCGAGTAGCTCGACGAGATCAGAGCGAGGAGCAATACCGTCCCGAACCTGCTGAACGAGATCGAGGAACGCCCCTTCGGGCATGCGCCCTAGCCCCTCTGCGTCCTGCCCATGAGTCAACCGTAGTTGCGGGCAGCCCCGTTCTCGGGGACCTCCCGGGCGGGCGCTCAGATGCCGAGGTCGAGCAGGTTGTAGTCGCGGAGGGCGTCGAGCGTGCCGGGCCCGAACCGGTAGTTGTCCTCGCGGCCGGCGAAGGGCTCGTACACGTAGCGCGCTTCGTCGGGGTAATGCTGGGCCCTCGCGTCGATGGCGTAGGCGATCACCTCGGATCGCTTGTCGATTCGTTCCGGGGTGTAGACCGAGATCGGATTGTGCACGCCGCCACTCTCCACCCCGAGCACCGACGACCGTCGATGAAAGCCCATGTTGATCGTCACCCGGGGATCGGGGCTGGTGTTGGCGAACGAACCGTGGATCGCCTGGCGGTTGCAGATACCGACATCGCCGGGCGCGCACACGAGAGGGACTGCATCGGGCAGACGGTCAGAGCCGGCTGCCGCAACCATGCCTGCGATGTCGGCCTTGCCGCCGAGGTGGGAGCCGGGCACCACCCACAGGCCGTTGGCGGGCGTGCTGCCATAGAGCTGGCCCATGAAGTTGAACCCGTGGGTGTTGCCGTCGAGGTCGGGTGAGTCCCAGTGCGTCCACGGATCCTGGTGCCACGCCACCGACCCGCCGAGCCCAGGCTGCTTGATGAACAGCGCCTCGTTGAACGGCGTGAAATCCGGTCCGTGGATCGCCGCGGCCACCCGCAGGAGATCGGGGTGGCCATACACCCGCAGCACCGCCTCGGAGAACTGCAGCGACCCGAGGATCACCTGCACGACGTGGTCCGGCGCACCCTCGGGAGGCTGGGGCTCGATCATCTTCGCCTGGTGCCGGCCGTAGTTGGCGTCGGTGCCACCCACGGGATCCGACAGCGGCTCCACCCACACCACGTTGCGGCCGTCGAGGCCGACGCCCAGTGCCTCGCGCCCCTGGGCATCGACGGCTGCGTCTTTGTGGATCGGCAGGCGGTCCATCACCGCTGCCAGGTCACGCTCGATCTCGTCGAGCTCAGCTCGCGAGAGCACTCCCTCGAACACATAGAACCCGTGCTCGTCGTAGGCGTCGAGGATGTCGGCGGCCAGCCGGCCCCCGGCGTCGTAGCGGATGGGCCCTCGGTTGCCGAGCGCCATCGCACGGTCGGCCCCCTCAGCCCGATATCGCGCCATTGCTGCCTGATCGGTGCCGTAGTCACCGATCGGAACCTCGACGAGTGGAAGCTTCGCCATGATCGACCCCCTTTGGAGGTCAGGCTAGGGGCCGGCGGTGATTGGCTCCAGCTGGCCGGACTCCTGGAGGAGTACGACGGCGGCCCCGGTGAACCCGGCGATCATGATCACGCCGCCCCAGATCTCGGGCGGCCAGCCGAGCGGCTGCTCACTGGCGGCGATGGCGAGGTACGCAGCGAACGTCACCGCCGGACCAGCGAAGGCCGCCACCGCAAGACGCATGCCCGACGATCCGACGAAGCGGTAGCAGAGGTCGAAGGCGAGCCCGCCCGCGATGACGGCAAGCACGGCCACGACCTCTGCAGAGAAGGCCGCCATCTCCAACACGGCGGCCGTGACCCAGATCCCGGTGGCGGTGCCGAACGGCAGCCGCCACCGACGAGCGATGAGCACCAGCGGCCCCGTGAGTACCGCAGCCTGTACGGGGGTGGCAGCCAGGAACAGCGTGAGGTACTCCCAGTTCGCGCCGCTCTCGGGCGAGAAGGGAACGCCGGCCAGCCACGTTTGAGGGAGCAGCCACATGTACTGTACGAAGAACACGAGGAAGGCTGTCATCAGCGCAGCGGTGCCCATCCCGATCCAGGCCGCGCGGTCACCCCGTGCGGTTGCAGCTCGTATCGGCGTCCACAGCAACAGCAGCGCTCCGACGAACAGGATCAGGTGTGTGGGCGACAGCAGTGCGTCGATCCCCACCTCCACGCCGAACACCGTGTGCCAGATCCCGTCTCCCACGCCACCGATGGCGAAGATCACCAACCCGACCACTGCGGCGCGGTAGCCAGCAGGGAACCAGTCGAGGATCGGTCCAGGCCGCCGGCGCTGGTAGCCGATCCACCCGATCCAGCCGGTCAGGGTGGCGAAGGCCGCATAGAAGATGCCGTGCCACGGCGTGAAGAAGTCCTCGGTTGCGGTGTCGATGATGTTGGCGTGGGCGTAGCCGTCGATGAACAACCCTGCGATCAGCCAGGCGATAATCGCCAGGGTGATCGCATCTTCGGAGCGGGTGGAGGTGGAGCGATCGACCCGGCCCAGGGCATCAGCCCCAGCACCGGCTCCGGCTGGTGGTGCGGTGACGGCCATGCCCCAACGCTAGTTCGTGCTCGACGGCGACGACGCCGCGCCTTCATGGGCCAGCAGCCACTGCTTCACCTCGAGGCCGTAGTAGTAGCCGCCGAGGGTGCCGTCGGTGCGCAGGGCTCGGTGGCATGGCACCATCGGGGCGATCAGGTTGCGCCCACACGCCGTACCGGCTGCCCGCACCGCCTTGGGCTTGGTGGTGGTGGCCGCCAGCTGGGTGTAGGTGCGGGTTTCGCCTGCGGGAATGGCGCGGAGCCCGTCCCACACCTCCTGTTGGAGCGCGGTGCCGGGCTGGCGAACGGGGATGCGGTCGAGGGCGGCGAGGTCACCGCCGAGGTAGGCCTCGATCAGCTCGGCCACGGGGCCGAGGTCTGCGTCGGACCGGAGATCGGGCGAGCCAGCGGGGAGCCGCTCCCAGATGGCGGTGGCGGAGGCGAACCCGGCGGCCACCACGTGACCGTCGGCCGGGTCGACCAGCACGCTCAGTGGGCCGGCTGGGGTGTCGAACGTCTGGGCGTCGATGGTGGTGCTCATGATGCGCTCCTTGCAGGTTTGGTCGTTGTGGTGGGATCGGTGTGCCAGAGGAGGAGGGCCGCGTAGGCCCTCCAGGGGCGCCAGTTCTCGGCCCGGCGCTCGAGAGCGGCGGCGTCGATGCCGAGCGATCGGCGCAGGCCGAGGTCGTTGGTCGGCCACGCGTCGCTGTCGCCCAGCACCCGCATGGTGACGTAGCCCGCGGTCCACGGGCCGATGCCGGGGAGGTCGACCAGCTGGCGCTGGAGGGCCTCCGGGGACGCCGACCGGGAGAGGTCGAGCCGGCCGTCGACTACGGCGCGGGCGACGCCGGTGATGGTGTCGCGCCGACGGGTCGGCATCCCGAGGGTGCTGAGGTCGGCGCTGGCCACGGTCTCGGCCGTTGGGAACATCTCGACTGGTTCGGCGGCGTGGCCACGCCCATCGTCGAGCTCGCCGCCCTTCGACCCGCATGCGACCAGCCGGACGAGTTGGCCGAGCAGCGTGCGGGCTCCGGCCACGCTCACTTGTTGACCAACGATGGCCCGCACCACGAGCTCGAACGGATCGAACGTGCCGGGAAGGCGAGGCAGCGATGTTGAGGTGAGCCGCTCGGCCAGGTCGGGGTCGGCGGCCAGCTCGGCGGCCACCGGTTCCAGATCGGTGTCGAGGTCGGCCACCGACCGGATCGTCGGCAACAGCTCGGCCAGCACGCTGAGATCGCGCAGCGAGCATCGAACCCGCAGCGGCTCGGACCCCAGCGCCACGGTGCCCGTGGTGAGGGGGCTGTCGAGCTCGACCCATCCGCCCGGCACCATGCGCCGTAGACCGGTGGGCGTTGCCTCCTCCAACCCCGGAATGGCCCGAGCCGCGAAGAACGCCTGGAGCTGGCTCCACCCGAGTGCCCCTCGGCACGGAAGCTGCAGCTCGATCGGCTCGGGGCCGGGGGCGATGTCGCGTCGACGTCGCAGGGCCGATGGCGGCGCATCGAACGCCGTACGGATCGCATCGTTGAACTGGCGCACGCTGCCGAAGCCGGATGCGAAGGCCACGTCGGTCACCGACAGGCGTGTCTGGTCGAGCAGCATCCGAGCCAGCCACAGCCGCCGGGCTCGAGCGAGCTGGAGCGGGCCGGCGCCCACCACGGCCTGGAGCTCGCGGCGGAGATGCCGTTCGCTCACGCCGAGTTCGGCGGCGAGGCCGCTCACGCCGAGCCGGTCCACGGTGCCTGCCTCGATCAGCCGCATGGCCTTGCCGACAAGATCCTCCCGGCGGTTCCACTCCGGGTGGCCCGGGGCGAGTTCGGGCCGACAGCGGCGGCACGGCCGGAAGCCGGCCTCCGACGCAGCCGCAGCATGTCCGTAGAAACGGACGTTGGTCGACTTCGGCGTTCGAGCAGGGCATGACGGCCGGCAGAAGATGCCGGTGGTGGTCACGGCGGTGTAGAAGCGCCCGTCGAATCGGGCGTCCCGCCGGCTGATCGCCTGGTAGCAGGTGTGGTGATCCAGCGCGTCCATATGCACAGTCAATCCCTGGTGAGCGTGGTTTGCCAGCGGGAAACGGACAGGGCGGTGGGGAGGGACGTCAACGGTGCGCTGACCTGGGGTTACGATTGGTCGACCCCTCGGGCCGAGCCCGAGAACCGATCATGGTGCGCCTCCGAACCCGACTCCCCATGGCCGTGATGGCCGCGACGGTGATGATTCTCGCCGCCTGCAGCAGCGGCGGTGAGTCGGCCCCAGACGCCAGCGGGCCGCGAGTTCTCGCCGAGACGATGATCGCTGATGACATGGTGACCGCCGTGGGCCTTGGCCCGCTGTCGCCCACCTGCGTCGATCCCGGCTCGCTCGCCATCGGATCGACCTTCAGCTGTACGGCCACTACCGAGATCGGCTCGATCATCGAGATCGACGGACGAGTGAACGACGATGGCCATCTCGGCCTCGCCACCACGAATCTGATCACTGCGGCCGCCCTCCCGAGCTTCGAGCGCCAGGTCGCCGCCAACCTCAACGAGACGGTTGGCTCGAACTTCACCGCCGAGTCGGTGGACTGCGGATCGACAGCGGTGGTGCTCGGCGCCGATCGCACGATGGCGTGCGCGATCGTGCTGCCATCCAGCGGTCAGGTGTTCGATGTGACCCTCACCGTCAGCGATCTCGACGACCGGGCCTTCGCGCTCCAAGTGGCTGGACAACCCCGGGACGAGTGACAGACCACGGCGGAGCGGCGGAACGGGCTCCACTCGACGAGTTGCGGGTCGCCATCGTCCACGAGTGGGTGAGCTCTCGGGCCGGCGCAGAGCAGGTGTTCGAAGGCCTTGCGGACGCATTCCCGTCGGCTGACCTGTATTGCCTCTCGCTCGATCCCGACGCCCGCTTCATGCCCGATGACGTGCGTCCGATCACCCGCACGATGCTCGACCGCCCCTGGCTGCGGGACCGTCGGGCGCTCACGCTACCGACGATGCCCCTCGCGTGGCGGGCCGTGACGCGGCCTCGCTATGACCTGGTGGTGTCATCCTCGCATGCCTTCTCCCGCTGGTTCGCCCGCCCCGACGACGGCCTGCACCTGTCGTACGTGCACACGCCGATGCGCTACGTGTGGACGCCCGGGATCGATCGCCGCGGTCGTGCCTTGGGCGTCGCATCGATCCCGGCCCGCTGGGCGCTTAGACGCCTCGACCTCGCGTCACGGCGCTGGACCGACGGGTGGGCCGCCAACTCGGCCGTCGTCGCTGATCGCATTGCCCGTTTCTACGGCGTGGCTGCCGAGGTGGTCCACCCGCCGATCGACGTCGATCGCTGGGCCCCGGGGGCACCGGATGACCGCCCGGAGCGGGGCGAGCACGTCGTGGCGCTGTCGCGGTTCGTGCCGTACAAGCGCCTCGATCTGGCGATCGCGGCCGCCGACGCTGCCGGGGTGCCCATCACCGTGCTCGGGCGAGGGCCGACGGAGCCAGTGCTCCGCGAGGCTGCGGCGGTGGCCCGGGTGCCGGTGGAGATCATCGTCGACCCGCCCAACCACGTGGTGCGGCATCATCTGCAGCGAGCCCGGGCGCTCGTGTTCCCCGCCCAGGACGACTTCGGCCTCGTGCCGATCGAGGCCCAGGCCGCTGGCACACCCGTGCTGGCGCTCGATCGGTTCGGTGCCTCGGAGTCGGTGATCGACGGTGAGACCGGGGTTCTGGTCGCCGACCAGAGCGTGTCGGCGCTCGCTGCCGGTTTGCGGCGCCTCCTCGACGCCGACTTCGACGCCGACGCCTGCATCGCATCGGCTCGACGGTTCGACCGTTCCGGCTTCACCGCACGGGTGCGAGCCTGGGCGTCCGGTCAGATCGTCAGTCGGTGACCAGACTCGGGTACTCGGGTGACCACCAGGCATCGGCGACGGCGGCAGTGATTTCGGCATCGGTGAGGTCGCGGCCAACGCCGTCGTCACGAGCAGCGGCCACCACGGCCTCTGCCACCCGCCGCGAGACTGCGGCCACCTCACCGATCGAAGGGAGGAGGCCCTGGTCGGCTGAGTTGGTGCCAGTGTCGGGGTTGGCGATCGCCTCGGCTGCCGCCCGGAACATCGCATCGGTGACCTGCGCTGCGCCGGCGACGACGGCACCGAGGCCGATCCCGGGGAAGGCGTACACGTTGTTGGCCTGGGAGATCGTCACCGTCCGGTCGCCCAGGGGCACGGGATCGAACGGGCTACCGGTTGCCACGAGGGCCCTGCCGTCGGTCCATGCCAGCAGATCGGCCGGGGTGGCCTCGGCTCGCGAGGTGGGATTCGACAGCGGCATGATGATCGGCCGTTCAGAGCCGGCTGCCATACGGCGCACGATCTGCTCGGTGAACAGCCCGGGCTGCCCCGACACGCCGACGAGCACCGTGGGCTCGATCGCGGCCACCACCTCGGCGAGGCCAGCGAAGGGCTCCACGTCGGCCCATCCGGCCACGGCGTCCCATCGCTGAGCGAACGGCTGCTGGAAGTCGTCGAGGTCGTCTCGCCTGTCGTGGAGTAGGCCGTGTCGATCGAGTAGGAAAAGCCGGGATGCGGCGTGGGGCACGCCGGCGGCGGCGATGGCATCGCGCACCATGGCGGCGATGCCAGTGCCGGCCGAACCAGCACCGAGGATGCACACCCGCTGGTCGGCCATGGTCGACCCGGCTGCGGTCACCGCCGCCTCGATCGCCCCGAGGGCGACCGCGGCTGTGCCCTGTATGTCGTCGTTGAAGCTGAGCAGCCGATCTCGGTAGCGCTCCAGCAGCGGGGTGGCGTTGGTGCCGGCGAAGTCCTCCCATTGGAGCAGCACGCCGGGGAACCGAGAGGAGATCGTGGTGACGAACTGCTCCACGAATGCGTCGTACTCGGCGCCTCGCACCCGTTCGTGACGCCAGCCGAGATACATGGGGTCGGCGAGGCGCTCCTCGTTGTCGGTGCCGACGTCGAGCACGATCGGCAGGGTGCGACGGGGATCGATCCCGCCCACTGCGCTGTAGAGGGCGAGCTTGCCGATCGGGATGCCCATGCCGCCAACGCCCTGGTCGCCGAGGCCGAGAATCCGCTCGCCGTCGGTCACCACGATCACGTCGATCTCGGTGTCGATGGCCGCGAACTGCTCCATCATCCGGCCGCGTTCCGGATACGAGACGAACACCCCGTGGGGGCGGCGGTAGATCCGGCTGAATTCCTGGCACGCCTGGCCAACAGTTGGGGTGTAGACCACCGGCATCATCTCGGCGAGATTGGCCTGCAGGAAGCGGTAGAAGAGCACCTCGTTCGAGTCTTGGAGGGCTCGGAGGTTCACGTGGCGCTCGAGGTCGTCGTGCAGCCGGTCGTACTCACATCGACGGCGGATGAGTTGCTCGTCGATCGTCTCGACGGCGGCCGGCAGCAGGCCTTCGATGTGGAGCGCTCGGCGTTCGTCGGGGGTGAAGGCAGTGCCTTTGTTGATCTCGGGGTCGTTGATGACGTCGCGACCGCGTTTGGTGGTGGTCAGCCTCATCGGGCCAACTCGACGTCGACGGTGGCGCCGCCCCAGCCGCTCACCTGGTCGCGGCCCTCGATTGTCACGGTCGCAACGTCATCGGGGATCTCAACCCCGTTGAGCGACCGGGTGAAGGGTTGCTCGTTGGCGTGGTCGTGGGCCAGCTCTCGCGTGCCGAACACCGTGCCGTCCGGGCCGACCACACGCCAGGCGTCGGCGTAGCGCTCGGGGGTGTCATAGGGCGACGACAGCGTGGCCGAGAACGCCCAGGTGCCATCGGCGCCCTGGCTGGCCTCGGCCCCGATCACATCGGGGAACAGCTCCTCGGCATCGGTCTCGTCGGCGGCCTGGGCAGCCGAGTCGTCAGCAGCTGCTGTCGTGGTACTCGTCGTCGGCGCCGCGGTCGTCTCGGCCGTGGTCGCCGTGTCCTCAGCTGTTGCGGGGGCGGCGTCATCATCGCTGCTGCAGGCGGTACCTGCGAGCGCGAGCCCGAGCCCGAGTGCCAGCAGGCCGGCCCTCACCGATCGTTCACGAGACCACATCGAAGTGCACCTTTCGGTCCTCGACGCTCACCTCGGTGAGGCGGAGCGACACCTGCTCGGCGAGCGATCGTCCCTCAGCGGGCACCGGGGCCACCACGGCCGGGTTCGGG
Source organism: Actinomycetota bacterium (assembly GCA_039029735.1). Taxonomy (GTDB): domain Bacteria; phylum Actinomycetota; class Acidimicrobiia; order Acidimicrobiales; family SZUA-35; genus CADEDH01. The sequence goes on from JBCCFL010000037.1 coordinate 50,865, forward strand.
ATCTGGATCTTGGCCTGTTCCCGCCGCCGGTCGACGTCGACCACGTAGCCGGCGAACACCTCACCAACGCTGTGTTCGAGCACGATCGCCTCGGACAGATCCACCAGGGCTCGTTCGAGTGCGGACTCGCGTTGGCGCGACCGGCCCATCAGCGACGGCAACTCGTCCAGCGCCTCCAGCGCCCAGGTGGGTGGGCGGCGATCGGCGAGAGCCGCCAGAACGATCTCGTTGCCGAACCGGTCGACCAGGCGGCGCAGTGGGGCCGTCACGTGGGCGTAGGTGGAGGCGATGGCACCGTGGCTCCGGTGCTCGGGAACGCTGCCGTCGAACCCGATGTAGCCGGCTCCGCGGAGCGTGCGGGTGGACTGGAGGAGAAAGGCGTTGCAGGCCGCCGAGTTCGGGGTGAGTCGTCGCACGAAGGAGGAGTAGGGCTCCTCCGCCGGCCAGTCGAGGTCGAGAGCGGTGGCCGTGATCCGCAACCGGTCGATGGCGTCGGAGTAGGGGGGCGGCAGGGTCCGTAGCACACCCACGCCGGCATCGACCATGACGTGTGACGCCACCATTCCGGTGAGCAGCGAGATCTGGGCGTTCCACCCCTCCACCGGAAGCGACGTGTCGAACTCCACCGTGTAGGAACCGTTGTGCTCCACGATCTCCTGGGCGGGGAGGTTGATGCTGATGCCACCCCGGTCGGCTTCCCGGTCCTGGCGGAGTCGGCCCACTTCGGCCAGCAGACTCAGCGGTTCGGCATCGTTCCCACCGGCGGCGTCGATGCGGGCCTGGGCGGTGGCGTAACTGATGGCTTCGCGGACCTGCACCGTGGCCCGCTCCAGATGCCAACTCACGGCATCGCCCCGGTCGTCGAGCTCGATCGACCACAGCACGCACGGCTTGGTGGTGCCGGCCAGGAGGCTGGCTCGATCCTCGCTGACCACTGCCGGGTGCAGGGGCGCCCGCCCATCAGGGCTGTACATCGTGGCGCCTCGGGCTCGGGCTTCGGTGTCGATTGCGCCGCCCGGAGTGACGAACGCGCCGACGTCGGCGATGGCGTACCACACGCGGTAGGCGGCATCACCGGACTCGATCCGCTCGATGTGAACGGCCTGATCGAGATCGGTGGCGCCCGGCGGGTCGATGGCCACCAGTGGAAGGTCGCGGGCATCACGGCGCTCGCCGGCTGGCACCATGTCGTGCGCCGCTTCGGCCTCGGTGAGCACGGTGTGGGGGAACGCCATCGGCACGTCCAGCTCAGCCCGGATTCGGGAGAATCCAGCCTCGAATACCGACGGCGCACGTAACACGATCCGGGGCATGGTCTACTCCTGTTCGCCCTCGGCGCCGGCGGCGCCAGGGTCCGAGCCGTAGAGCCCGAGCGCTTCGGTGAGCGCGTCCGACGCCGTGTAGGTCTCCTCGGCGCTGGGGAAGGCCTCGCCCCGTACGTCGGCGGCGTAGCGACGCAGCGCGTCGACCTGGTCGTCGAAGGCGGTGCCGTAGCGGCGAACGAACCGCGGCTTGAAGCGGTTCTCCAGGCCGATGAGGTCGTGGTACACGAGCACCTGGCCATCGGTGTCGGCGCCGGCGCCGATCCCGATGGTGGGTATGTCGAGTTCCTCGGTCACCAGCCGGCCCACCACATCGGGGACGCCTTCGATCACCATGGCGAAACAGCCCGCAGCCTCCAATTGTTTCGCCTCACTGATCATGGTCTCGACGGCCTCGGCCTCGCGCCCCTGGATCTTGAACCCACCCATCACCTTGGCCGACTGGGGGGTGAGGCCGATGTGGGCCATCACCGGGATCTCTGCAGCGAGAATGGCTTCGACCATTGCGAGCCGCTTCGAGCCGCCCTCGAGTTTGACGCACTCGGCTCCGGCCCGGATGAGGCGGGCGGCGTTGTGCACCGTTTCGGTTGGCGAGACGTGGAAGCTCATCCACGGCATGTCGCCCACGATCACTGCGGTCGGTTCGGCCCGTGCCACTGCGCCAACGTGGTAGGCCATGTTGTCGACGGTGATCGACAGGGTGTCGTCGTAGCCGGCGACCACCATGGCCACGGAGTCACCCACGAGGATCAGATCCACGTCGGCTTCGGTGGCGATCCGGGCCGATGGGGCGTCGTAGGCGGTCACCATCACGAGCGGGTCGGCGCCGTCGCGCCGCTTGGCGGCGCGGATCGACGGCACGGTACGACGGGTTGCAGTCACGGCGCTCCTGTCGGCGGGGTGGCGGCGGCGCTGACCCCGCAGTTGTCGATCAGTCGGGTGCTCCCCACCCGAGCCGCGATGAGGAGCCGTACGTCGGGCCCGAGCGGGTCGGGCTGGGTGAGATCGTCGGGATCGACAGCCACGGCGTAGTCGAGGGTGGCCAGCGGTTCAGCGGCGATTACGGCCGCCATGAGAGCGTCGATCGTGGTTGGGCTGCGCTCGCCCCGTTGCACGGCGGCCACGCCGGCGTCGAGCGCCCGGCGCAGCACGGTGGCGGCGGCTCGTTCGTCGGGGGCCAGGTACACGTTGCGGCTCGACATCGCCAGGCCGTCGTCCTCGCGCCGGATGGGGCAGCCCACCACCTCGACCGGCATCGACAGGTCCGACACGAACTGACGGATGATGGCGAGCTGCTGGAAGTCCTTCTCCCCGAAGTAGGCCCGGCAGGGGCCGACGATGCTCAACAGCTTCGTGACCACCGTGGCCATCCCGTCGAAGTGCCCAGGCCGCGACGCCCCGTCCCACCGGGCCGACAACTCGGCCACCGCCACCGACGTGAGCACGGCCCCGCGGGGATACATCTCCTCGACCGACGGGACGAACAACACCGACACCCCGTTGGCGGCCGCCACCTCCCGATCGCGGTCGAGGTCGCGCGGGTAGTTGGCCAGATCCTCGCCAGGGCCGAACTGGAGCGGGTTCACGAAGATGCTGGCGGCCACCACGTCGGTGTCGACCGCCGCGGCCCGCATCAGCGACCCGTGGCCGTCGTGGAGGTAGCCCATCGTCGGCACGAACCCGACGGTGCGCCCCGCCCTGCGGTGTTCGTCGAGCACGGCCCGCAACTCGGAGATGGTGGCCACGATGGTCACGGCGTCGGCGGGTGGCGATTCAGGTGATGGGGCGTCGGTCATCGCTGGAGCCTTGGCGGATGGGAGGGGTTGATCGGCCAGCGCCGCTGCTGCATCGGCGAGGGCCAGATACAGCGGACGCTCAGCCGGCGGTAGTGCGGCCAGGTGCACGTTGATGGTACCGAGATCACCACGGGCGGCGGGACCGGTGAGGGCCGCGATCGCCCCGTGCTCGATCACGGCGTCGATGCTTGCACCCATGAGCCTCCAGTAGGCGTCGACGGGCACCCCAATCGATGCGGCGAGCCGCTCCACCTGGGCGCACAGCGCCACCACGTGGTTGGCGGCGATTGCGGCCGTGGCGTGGTACCGGCCTCGATCGGCGTCGGCGACCTCCACGGTGCGCCCGGCCAGCGCGGCCACCACTGCTCGGGCAGCGTCGTGGCCGGCGACCGCGAACGTGCAGTGATCGGCCAGCAGCGCGGCGCCGATCTCGGCGGAGGGCAACGACATCAGCGGATGCACCGAACCCCGCCGCTCGTGGGGGCTCAACACATTGAGGGTCGCTGCTCCCGAGACGTGCAGCAGCGCACCGCTGCCTTCGGCGATGGATCCGGCAACCGACTCGATCGCATCGTCGGGCACACAGAGCAGCACCACGTCGGCCCGATCGAGCACGTCGGTGACATCGTCGGTCCGTCCGTATGGACCCGACACCGACCAGCCTGCTGTCGACAGAGCACGGGCGAACGAGCCGCCGGCCCGGCCAGCGCCGACAATGGCCACGCTCGGCGCCCCGACGCCGGGCCCGGTCACCTAGTTGCTTGCGAGCTTCTCGTCGACCCGCGTCATGATCGACTCGATCGTCGCCACCTCGGGCTCATCGAGCAGATCGAAGAACCAGGTGTTGATGTCGATGTCATGGCCGGGCGTGGCTGCGGCCAGGGCCGAGGCTCCGGTCGGGGTGAGGCTGGCGAACAGCCCCCGGCGGTCGTCCTCGCACTCGATCCGTGACACGTACTCGGCCGCCGCGAGGCGATCCACCCGATAGGTGAGCCGGCTGCGGGACACGATCACCCGGTCGGCGAGCTCGCTCATCCGTAGACGCTGATCGGGGGCCTCGTCGAGGGCGGACAGGATCTCGTAGTCGGTCAGCGACAACTGTGAACGCTGCTGCAACTCGTGGTCGAGCCGCTCCATCAGCCGCAGATTGGCCGAGAGAAACGCACGCCATGCTCGCTGTGTGCCGCCCGGGAGACCTTCGTGCATGGGCCTACGCTATCGGCGCGATGAGAACGATTGTCGCACGGTCGATTCGCCCCCACTGTCAGCGCCGACGTGTCAACGCTGACAGTGGGCACACCACGTGGTCGCCCGCTGATCGATCACCGTGCGTCGCATTTCGGCCCCACAGCGAAGGCACGGCTCGCCGCCCCGGCCGTAGGCCGCGAGCTGCCGTTGGTTCGAACCCTCGCCGCCGTCGGCGTTGCGATAGTCGCGCAACGTGGTGCCACCGTTGTCGATGCCCTGGCGTAACACGGCGCGCAGCGCGTCGAGCAGATCACCGGCTCGGTCCCGCCCCACCCTGGTGCGACGAGGGTTGATCCCGGCCAGCCAGAGCGCCTCATCGGCGTAGATGTTGCCAACGCCGGCGATCGGGCGCTGTGACAACAAGTTCGTCTTCACTGGTCGGCGACTCTTGGCCAACGCTCGATGGAAGGTGGCGGCATTCAGCGCCGGGTCGAACGGTTCGGGGCCGGCCGCTGCCAGCGTCGGTATGTCGCCGTAGTCACCGCGAGGCACCACCCGCAGCCGACCGAAGCGACGGATGTCCACGAAGACGAGGAACTCCTCGGCCTCGCCCTCAGCGTCGGTGCCGTCCAGGAGCCACCAGGCCCGCAGATGCGGGTGGTCGGCGCCCCCCGGTGTCAAGGGGCCGTCAGACGTGGGGCGGAAGCCGAACGAGCCGGTCATGCCGAGGTGGCCCACGAGCTCGCGGTCGTCATCGAGGCCGAACAGGAGGTACTTGCCGCGCCGCCCCACCGCGATGATCGCAGCCCCCGTCGTTTCGACGGCGGGCGTGAACTTGCCGGAGGCGAAGGCGCCGGCATCGGTGATGCGACGACCCACGAGCCGGGGTTCGAGCTGGCGTCGTACCGTCTCGACCTCAGGCAGCTCTGGCATGGGATCTCCGCTGAGGGCTAACCGTCGAGGTCGAACCCGGCGTCGGCGTCCGAGGCGGCGTCGGCGCCTGCGTGGATGCCGTCGCCCATGGCGTTGATCGCCCGAGCGACCGCTCGGCCCGATACGACCGCTCCGTTGGTGGATGGGTCGGTTCGGTGGTCGCCGCACACCCACACCCCGTCGGGCGCCTGAAGCGAACCGTAGGGATTGTGACCGACGCCGAGGGCGGGCAAGGCCTGGCTAATCTCGTCCACCCGGAGTTCGGTCCAGGAGTCGACCACCGAGCCGAACCATTCGGTGAGCGTCGCCCGCATGTCGGCGACCAGGCCGGCCTGGATCGTGGGGGCCGACACGGCGATGGTGGCCTTGCCGGCCGGGGCGTAGGCTGGGGCCACGTCGCTCATCACCGCCACCGTGTTCACCGGGAACACGCCCTCGCCGTTGAGGGCCAGGATCGGCTCGGGCAGCGGCGAGGCGTCGGCGCCGAACCAGACGGTGGTCGTCTCACGCCAGCCGACGTCTTCGGTGCCGCACAGCTCGGCGGCACTCGTGGTGTCGGTGGCCACCACCACGGCATCGGCCTCGATCCGCTCACCATCGGCCAGGGTCACGTCGTGGGCGGTCACCGCATCAACCGGGGTGGACAGTCGCACGGCGTCGTCGGGCAGCCGCCCGAGCAGGCGGGCGGGGATTGCCGCCATGCCTTCAGCCGGCACGCCAACGCCACCCTGCGACATCATGCGGAACACGAACTCGAGCACGCGGCTCGATCCGCCCAGCTCCGGTTCGAGGGTGATCCCGGCGAACAAGGGCTTCAGGAAGCGATCGATCATGGCCTCGGAGAAGCCCGCTCGCCGGAGACGCTCCACGGCAGTGGACTCGGGCCGCTGCCAGAGATCGTCAACCGAGCCGCGGCGGCTCGCACTCCGGAACCCGACGATGCGCATCTTGTCGGCCAAGGATCCGATCGGAGCCCGCACCGTCTGCACGAGAGAGGCGGGATCCTGGAACGGGTCGGCCACCTTGTGGAAGCCACCGTCGGCCCAGATTCGGGCTCCCGGGATGAAGAACTGCAGATCCATCACAACGGGGTCGACCAGGTCCCACAGATCGGGGTAGGCCTCGAGGATCACCTGGAAGCCGCGGTCGACGAGGTGCCCGTCGATGCCATCGGTCTGGACCCGGCCGCCTGCCCGGTCGCTGGATTCGAGCACCGTCACGGTGTGCCCTGCGTCGTGGAGGTCGAGGGCGGCCGCCAGGCCAGCCATTCCGGCGCCTACGATTGCAATGTCCACGGGGGCGCACACTAGCAGCGTGCACCCTGGTGACCTGAGGTCGGCGGTATGGGCGCACGGTGTGCTCGGCCGCAACGAGTTGCTCGCACACAGATGGAGGAGAGCACATGGTACGGAGGATCATCCTGGCGATTCTGGTGGTGGTCGTCATTCTGTTGGCCGCAGCCGTGATCTGGGCCGCGTTCATCCGTGAAGACGCGCCGGAGGCCTTCGAGCTCAGCGAGACCACTGACGCTGGGGGCGAGACCACCGACGAATCGGCCGACACCGGCGACACCGGCGACACCGGCGGCACCGTCGAAGGGCTCGACGGCACCTGGAATGTGTCGAGCGGCTCCGAAGCCGGCTACCGCGTCGTGGAAGACCTCGGCAACGTGCTCGACTTCGAGGCCGTTGGTCGCACGTCCCAGGTCACGGGCGCGATCACCATCGAGGGCACCACGGTCACCGCTGGCAGCTTCGAGGTGGACGTCGCCTCCATCAGCAGCGACGACGGGCGGCGCGACGGGCAGTTCCAGGGCAACATCATGAACACCGCCGAGTTCCCGACCGCAACGCTCGTGCTCACCGCTCCGATCGAACTCGGCGCCGTTCCGGCCGAGGGCACGCCGATCGCAGTCGATGGCACCGGACAGCTCACGCTGCGGGGCGCCACGAACGACGTGCAGTTCCCGATCGAGGCTCAGCTCGTCGGTGACTCGATCGAGCTGGTGGCCTCGGTCGACGTGTTGTTCTCCGACTACGGGATCGCCAACCCGTCCAATCCGATCGCCCAGGTACGCGACGAGGGCAAGGTCGAGGTGTTCCTCAAGCTGGCCCAGGGCTGAGCGCAGTCGGGCCGTGACCGATCCCAGCACCATTCACGACATTGCGACGCCGGCCCTGGTGGTCGACGAGGCGACGTTCGCTGAGAACGTGGCCACGATGGCCGCGGCCCGTCCCGGGCCGGCGTTGCGCCCCCACGTCAAGGCGTTCAAGAGCACCGCCATCGCCGAACGGCTGGTGGCGGTAGGCCACGACACGTTCTGTGCCGCCACCGTTCGCGAGATCGAGGGGATGGCCCGAGCCGGATTCGGGGCCGACCTGCTGTTGGCCAACGAAACCCTGGATGCCACCCGGCTCGGCCCGCTCGTGGCCGATGGTGCCCGAGTGACCGTGGCTGTCGACTCGCCCGAGACGATCGCCGCCGCGGTGGCCGGTGGTGTGCGCGAGGTACTGATCGACGTCGAGGTGGGCCTGCCCCGTTGCGGGTGTGTGCCCGACGAGGCTGGCTCGCTCGCTGACCGGGCCCGCGCCGCCGGCCTCGGGGTGCGAGGCGTGATGGGATACGAAGGGCACCTGATGATGGTGGCCGACCCCGCCGAGCGGCGGGCCAAGGTGGAACGGTCGATGACCAAGCTGCTCTCGGCCCACGAGGCAGTCGGGGGCGACATCGTGTCGGCTGGCGGTACCGGTACCTACGCCGTGAACACGTGGGCCACCGAGATCCAGGCCGGGAGCTACCTCCTCATGGACACGCAGTACACCACGTTGGAGGTGCCGTTCCGGCAGGCGCTGTCGGTGCTCACCTCGGTGGTCTCGGTCAGCCCCAAGGGCTGGTTCGTGGTCAACGCCGGCCTCAAGGCCCTCGGGATGGACCACGGCAACCCCACGTCACCCGATGGCGGTGAAGTGCAGTTCTGCTCCGACGAGCACACCACGATGCGGCCGGTGGAGGGCCAGGCTATGCCGGCGGTCGGCGACAACGTGGTGCTGCATCCCGCCCACGTCGATCCCACCGTGGCCAAGCACGAGGCGATGTGGCTCGTGGACGGTGAGCAGGTGATCGATCGCTGGGCGGTGGACCTCCGGCACTGGTAGCGGGCGGGGTCGCGGCGAGGGGCTTGTTCGTGCGCCGCCCCTCGTCCGGGGTCAGGCCCTGGAGTGCCACTCCTCGGGAGTGCGGCCCAGCTTCTCGAGGCGTTCGACCGCCCACAGCGGCGGCTCGATCTCTTGGCCGTTGTTCACCCGAGCCACTATCTCGCCGTGCTCGTCCCACACATGGCAGGTGTTGGTGTTGAACAGCATCGCCTGACGGCGCTTCTCGGCCACGTCGGCTGCGGAGAGCTCCACTGGCACCTCGTTCACCGTCACCATCGACCACATTGATTGGATGGCGACCGGCGCCATGGCCTGGAGCAGTGCGCCAACGTGGGTGCACCCCCGAGGCCCGCCGAACAGCTCGCGCACCTTGCGGGTGAACCCCCGGGCGATGGAGATGCCGACGAGTTGGCCGTAGGCCGGCTCGATGGAGGTGCAACCGTGGTGCGGGGTGATTTCCATCACGACCTGGGCGTCGATGATCTCCAAGCTGGGGTAGGCGATCACGAGGTCGACCACCATCTGGTGGATCGACAGCGGCTCAGGGTCGTCCTCGATGTACATGCCGGCTGGCTTCTCGTCTTGGACGATGCCACGGATCCGGAGCGTGTCGTCCGCCTCGCGGTAGGCCCGCACGTCGTAGGTGCGGTGATGCACGAGGTCACCGGTCGGTTCAGGGGGAAGCTCGGCCACAGCCCGGCGATGGTAGCGGCCGTCGCCCGAC
>JBCCFL010000038.1:0-56797 GCA_039029735.1 Actinomycetota bacterium
GCGTCCTCCGTTTCGGGCATGGGCTCCACGCCGCTCGCGTTGCTCGCTAACGGAGTTCCTGCGGAACTCATCCGCTGAACGCTCATTCCGCGTCCTCCGTTTCGGGCATGGGCTCCACGCCGCTCGCGTTGCTCGCTAACGGAGTTCCTGCGGAACTCATCCGCTGAACGCTCATTCCGCGTCCTCCGTTTCGGGCATGGGCTCCACGTCCACGATGCCCGGCCAGGGCTTCACCATGCGGGTGAGCAAGGGGAAGTCCTTGCGGAGGGGGTGCCCCTCGAAGCCCGTCGGCAGGTAGAGGTTGCGCAGCCCAGGGTGACCGCTGAAGGTGATGCCGAACATTTCCCATGCCTCACGTTCGTGCCAATCGGCGCCGGGATACTGACCGGTCCAGGTGCCGATGGTCAGATCATCGCCGACATCGGCCTTGATGGTGACACCGAGGTCGGTGCTGAGGTTGTGGACCCGCGCAATCACCTGGAAGCGGGTGTCGCCCCCGGTTACGCCCTGCTCCATCACAGCGGCGTCGGCGTCGTCAGCGTCGTCGTCGGGGGCTTCGGCATCGCCGATCTCGGAGTCGAGGCTGCGGCCATAGGGCGAGGGCATCCAGTCGATGGCCGAAAGCCAGTCGAAGAAGCGGAACCGCTGCCGGTTGCGGAGGTAGTCGGCCGTGTCGCTCCACGCGGCGTTGTCGACCCGGATCCACAGGTCGGTGCCGGGCATCAGGTGTGAGCCCACGAGGGCGTCGCCCAGCTCGGAGGTCATCGCTTCGAGGAGCGACTGACGGGCTTCGTCGGTGGCTTGTTCGGTCGCGTCTTCGGTTTCGGTGTCAGCGGACGTCATCGTTGTCGGCCCTCTCCAAAGCCGTCGCCGCTGGTCAGGCCCAGCGCAGCACGCCCTTGCGCCAGGCGTAGCCCAGGCCAAGAGCGAGAATGAATATGAAGATCACCATTTCGACCAAGCCGAAATAGCCGTAGGCCTCTAGACGAGTGGCCCACGGAAAGATGAACACTGCCTCCACGTCGAACATGACGAACAGCAGGGCGTAGATGTAGTAGCGGATCTGGCTCTGGGACCAGCCGGTGCCCACAGGATCGACGCCACTCTCGTAGTTCTCGAGCTTGCCCGCACTCGGCCGGGTGGGCCGGAACAGTGATGCGATGCCGAGGAATCCGCCAACGATGGCGATGGCCAACGCAGCGAACAAGATGACAAGGAGGTACTCGCGAAGGAACTCCGACACGACTGGCGAGCCTATCCCCGCAAAACCCACCGATCCAAGATCGTGCCATGTGAAGTTCTCGTTGAGATCGCGGCCGGCAGGAACACCCCGTCGACCGCTGCCGGAAGCGGTAGCGTGCGCCCCCATGAGCGGGCAGGACAACGCCGATCATCTTCCCGAGCCTGCCAACCGGCTGGCGGCCTACGGCACACTGCAACCAGGCGAGTCGAACCACGATCAGCTCGCCGAAATTGACGGTGTGTGGTTGGCAGCCACGGTGCGAGGCCACTTCTGGCTCTGGGAGTCGGGCCCCTACGAAGGTCTGCCGGCGTTCCGCCGAGCCCTCGATGGCGAGGACGTGCCCGTGACGGTGTTGCTGTCTGATGACCTCGGCCACCACTGGGCCCGCCTCGATGCGTTCGAGGGCCCGGGATACGAGCGCGTAATGGCCACCGTCACCCTCATCGACGAGCAGGGCAAGCGGGTGGGGCCGCTCGCCGCCCAGCTCTACGAGGCCCGGACCGACGACCCGAATGAGCTCACGAGCCGCTGGTGAATCTTTTTCGGCCACAGCTGTAAGAGGCGGAGCCCTCAGGGGTCAGGACGGGTGAGCAACCACCCGACCAACCCAAGGAGGCTCCCATGTCCATCTCAACCGCACTCGTCGCCGCCGTCGCGCTCCTCACAGTTCCTGGCGTCGACACCGTCGCCGATCCTGGCGCCCGACCAGACTCCCGCCAGCCGGCCACCGTCATCACCGACAAGGTGGCCACCCCGACCAACGATGGCCCCACCTGCCGGGGCCTCCCCGCCGTGCTGGTGCAGGCCGGCGAGACGTACCACGGCACCTACGACGACGACGTGATTCTCGTGGAGGGCGACGGCGCCACGGTGTACGGCTACGAGGGCGACGACCTCATCTGCGCCACGGCCGCCGACGACGAGGGCTCGCACATCCACGGCGGCGCCGACGACGACGTGATCCTCACCATCAGCGGCTCGCACATCGCCTGGGGCGAAGAGGGCGACGACGTCATCCTCCTCAACGGCAACGTGAACGAAGCCTGGGGCGGCCCCGGCGACGACCACATCCACGGCGGCGGGTCGAATCAGATCCTCGCCTACGGCGAGGACGGCCACGACATCATCAACGGCAGCCCCGGCGATGACTGGCTCGGCGGCTACGACGGCAACGACCTGATCCTCGGATGGGACGGCGACGACTGGATCTATGGCATGGCCGGCGACGACGACCTGCGGGGCGGCAACGGCTTCGATGACATCGGCGCCGCCGAGGGCGACGACACCTGCATCGACTTCGACGACCCGGTCAACGGCGCCACGATCTGGCCCGGCGAATGCGAGAACGTGATCCTCACCGGCGGCGGCGGGATCGGCGGCCTCAAGAGCTGACCGGCTGGGCCCTCCGGGCCAGAACGAGAGAAGAGAGGAGGCGCCCCCGCCGAGCGGCCTCCCCTCTCATTCAAAACGAAAATACATTGCAATCGGGGTGGCGGCAAGAGTCGCCACCCCGAGGCGGGTCGCACCGCCGAAACGGCGGTTTCACCGACTAGGCCAGTGCGCCACAGCAGGTGTTGGTGATCAGCGACGTGACGTCGTAGGGATCGGCGTTGGCGTTCGGGCGACGATCCTCGATGTAGCCCTTCTGATCCTTGGCCACCTGCCACGGGATGCGGATCGAGGCACCACGGTCGGACACGCCGTAGCTGAACTGGTCGAAGCGCTGGGTCTCGTGCTCACCGGTGAGGCGCTCCTCGATACCAACGCCGTAGCCGGCGAGGTGCTCCTCGGGCTTGCCGGGGGCACCAAGGGCCTCGGCGGCGGTCACGATGGGGTCGTAGCCCTCACGCATGGCCTTGGTCGAGAAGTTGGTGTGCATGCCGGCGCCGTTCCAGTCGCCCTTCATCGGCTTGGCCTCGAGGGAGATCTCCACGTTGTGCTTCTCGCCGACGCGGAACAGCAGGTAGCGGGCGATCCACAGGTGATCGGCCACCGTCACGGTGTCGGCCGGGCCAATCTGGAACTCCCACTGGCCGGGCATCACCTCGGCGTTGGTACCGGCGATGGCCAGACCCGCCTCGATGCACAGTGTGGTGTGCTCCTCGACGATGTCACGGCCGGCGATCTTCATGGCGCCGACGCCGCAGTAGTACGGGCCCTGCGGGCCAGGGAAGCCACCGTCAGGGAAGCCGTAGGGCCAGCCGCTGCCGGGGTGGAGCATGGTGTACTCCTGCTCCAGGCCGAACCACGGCTCCTGGTTGCCGTACTTCTCCATCGCGGCCACGGCGGCGGCTCGGGAGTTGGTGGGGTGGGGCGAGAAGTCAGCGGTCAGCTGGGTCTCGCACAGCACGAGGATGTTGTCGCCGCCCCGGATGGGGTCTGGGCAGGTGAACACGGGCTGCAGAACAACGTCGGAGTTGTCGCCGGTGGCCTGATTCGTGCTGGAGCCGTCGTAGCCCCAGATGCCCGGCACTGCGCCGTCAGCCATGATCTTGGTCTTGGAGCGGATCTCGGCCGTCGGCACGCTGCCGTCGATCCACAGGTATTCAGCCCGATAGGTCACGTTGTTCTCCAGCTCGTATGAATGCAGCACCCGAACCCCTCGGGATCGGGATGGCGTGCCCCATGACGTGTACGACGCTGTTCAGTCATGGCTCGCCACGGCTCACTAAACCCGCGCCCGAAGCCTGCCGCAATGGCCCAACTGTTAACGCCGTGTGAAACAAGCCCGTCAGATAGGCGTATTGGGCCTGTTGGACGGTGCCTCGGCCGACGAGAAGTGTTACTACTCGAAGGGTGCAACGACAGCAGGAATACGTCCTCCGGGCCGTAGAGGAGCGCAACGTCAAGCTGATCCGGCTCTGGTTCACCGATGTGCTGGGCAAGCTCAAGTCGGTTGCGATCAGCCCCGTCGAGCTCGAAACGGCGTTCGAAGAAGGCATGCATTTCGACGGCTCGGCCATCGACGGCTTCAGCCGCGTGCAGGAGTCGGACGTGCTGGCCAAGCCGGATCCGACCACGTTCGAGATCATGCCGTGGGCCGACGCCGGCTCGACCGCTCGCATGTTCTGCGACATCTTCGACCACGACGGGAACCCGTTCAGTGGCGATCCTCGCCACGTGCTGCGGCGGAACCTGGAGCGGGCCACCGAGTCGGGCTTCTCGTTCTTCGTGGCACCCGAGATGGAGTTCTTCTACTTCGCCGACGGCGAACCGTCTCACGCCCCCGAGCTGTTGGACTCCGGTTCGTACTTCGACCTGACCACCAGCGACGTGGCCTCCGACCTCCGCCGCGAGACGATCTCGGTGCTCGAGGCGATGGGCATCCCGGTGGAGTACTCGTTCCACGAGGACTCGCCGTCCCAGCACGAGATCGACCTGCGCTACACCGACGCCATGTCGATGGCCGACCAGATCATGACCTTCCGCCTGGTGGTGCGGGAGCTGGCGCTCGAACGAGGCCGGTACGCATCGTTCATGCCGAAGCCCCTGGCCGGGATGCAGGGCTCGGGCATGCACCTGCACCTGTCGCTGTTCGACGACGAGCAGAACGCATTCCACGACCCCAACTCCGACTACCTGCTCTCCGACGTGGCTCGCCAGTTCATGGCAGGGCTCCTCGTACACGCTCGGGAGATCACGGCGGTCACGAATCAGCTGGTGAACTCCTACAAGCGGCTCGTGGTCGGCTACGAGGCCCCGGTGTGGGTGTCGTGGGCGACGAACAACCGATCGGCGCTCGTGCGGGTGCCCCACACCCGCCCCGACAAGGCGTCGTCCACCCGGGTGGAGTTCCGCTCCCCAGACCCGGCCTGCAATCCGTACCTGGCCTTCTCGGTGATCCTGGCCGCCGGTATGGAGGGCATCAAGCAGTCCTACGAGCTGCCGGCCGAGACCACCCAGAACATCTTCGAGCTCACCCCATCCGAGATGGCCGAACTCGGGGTGGAGCCGCTCCCCCAGAGCCTGTCAGACGCCCTCGACGCCATGGAGCAGTCGACGCTGGTGCGCGAGGCGCTCGGTGAGCACATCTTCGAATGGTTCCTCCGCAACAAGCGCAGCGAGTGGCGCGACTACAAGTCGCACGTGAGCCAGTGGGAGCTCGAGCGCTACCTCCCGTCGTGGTGACGCGAGGGCGACGGTCGGGGCGAGGTGCGCATGGCTGACGAGGAGAGCTTTCTGGTGTTCCCCGATCCGGCTCCGCCGGATCTCGCCCGCTGTCTCGACCTTGGTGGGTACAGCTGGAAGTCATGGGCCGGCGACGCCGCGCTCGATCGGGCGGCCGAGGGCGGCGAAACGTGGACGGGCGCCATCGTGGCGGCCGACACCGACGCTGACGCGGCCTGGATGCTGTGCCGCGAGCTGCGGCGGGGTGACGTGCCGACCGAGCCGCTGCTCGTGTTGGTGTCGGGCTCACAGCTCGACGACCTGGAGTCGCGCAGCGAGCTGTTCGACGACTTCATCATCACCCCGTTCCATCCTCGCGAGCTCGAGGCCCGGATCCGCCACCTGCTGTGGCGGGCCGGGCGAGGCAGCCGCCCCGAGCTGGTTGCCTACGGCCCGATCGAACTCAACCTGGAGACATACCAGGCCGTGGTCGACGGGCGCCCGCTCGATCTCACCTACATGGAGTACGAGCTCCTGCGCTTCCTCACGTCGAACCCGGGGCGGGTGTTCACCCGTGAGACGTTGCTCAACAGGGTGTGGGGCTACGAGTACTACGGCGGCGCCCGCACGGTGGACGTTCACGTGCGCCGTCTGCGGGCCAAGCTCGGCGAAGAGCACTCGAACCTGATCCAGACCGTCCGCAGCGTTGGCTACAAGCTCGGCCAGTCACGGTGGAAGGAACCATCAGCCGAGTCGTAGCGCCGGGCGCCCGGCCCCTACGATTCGGCAATGACCGACGGGCCATCGCTCGACACTGTGACCACTCGGATCGACGACGGGGTCGCGCTGGTGACGCTCGACCGGCCCGAGGTGATGAACGCGTGGAACGGTGCGCTCAATCGCGACCTCGACGCGGCTCTCCGGTGGGCGACCCACGCCGACGAGGTCGGTGCCGTTGTGATCACGGGCGCAGGGCGGGCTTTCTGCGCCGGAGCCGATCTCAGCGCTGGCGGTGACACCTTCGCCGGGGATGGCGATCGTGGCGCTGATGACGATCGAGAAGCCCGCACACCGCGGCTACTCCCGTGGCACGTCCCGAAGCCCGTGATCGCCGCCGTCAACGGCGCTGCGGTCGGGGTTGGCGCAACCTATGCGTTGGCGTGCGACATGCGGATCGTGGCCGCCGAGGCCAAGATCGGCTTCGTGTTCTCGCGACGGGGGATGCTGCCCGAGCTCGGATCCCACGCCGTACTGCCCCGCGTGGTTGGCATGTCCAATGCCGCCGATCTGCTCATGAGTGGTCGCATCGTCACGGGTGCCGAGGCTGCCGCCATGGGGCTCGCCTCCGTCGCCGTGCCAACCGAGGCGGTCGTGCCGGAGGCGATCGACCGGGCCCGCGAGATGGCCCAGCTGTCGGCTCCTGCGTCGATGGCGATCACGAAGCGGTTGCTGTGGGAGTCGATGGGGGCGGAGCCGATGATGAAGCGGGAGGACCCGCTGTTCGACTGGGTGGCAGCCCAGCCCGACTCGGTGGAGGGGGTCGAGTCGTTCCTCGAACGCCGGCAGCCCACGTGGTCGCTATCTGCAAGTCGTGACCTCCCGGCCGACCTCCTCGACGAGCGATCGGCCCAGGTGGACCAGGAGGAGCACTCATGACACGAACGGCGGACGCGGCGTGCGAAACCGGGCTCATGAGCCTCGGCGATCTGCTGGCGAACCCCCATACCGGCGAGGCGGTGAGCGAGGCCGAGCGGCACCGATCGTTCGTCGAGCAGGCCGTGTTGGCCGAGCAGTGCGGGTTCGACGCCGTACACCTGGGCGAGCATCACTTCTCCGACTACATGCTGTCGGCCCCGCCGGTGGTGCTGGCCGCCATCGCCGAGCGCACGAGCCGGCTCCGGCTGAGCACGGCTGTGACGCTGGCGGGCAACCTCGACCCGGTTCGGGTGGCCGAAGACTACGCCACGGTGGACGCACTGAGCGGCGGCCGGGTGGAGATCGTGGCAGGCCGGGGGAGCCTCTTCGTGCACACCTATGACGGGTTCGGACATGCGGTCGATAGCGCTCGTGAGCGCTACGACGAGTCGGTCACGCTCCTCAACCGACTGCTGCGGGAGGAGTCGGTCACGTGGTCGGGGCACTTCCGGGCCCCGCTGGCCGGCCACACCACCCGCCCCCGACCCACCGGCGAGATGCCATTGTGGATCGGCGCGGCGTCGAAGGGTTCAGCCCAGCTTGCGGCCGATCTCGGCGCCTGGCTCATGCTGCCCACGGTGTTCGGCACGCCGCAGCTGTTCGCCCCAGTGGTCGAGATCTACCGGGAGCGGTGGGAGGCGTCGGGGCGCGACTGGGCAACAGCTCGGGTGGGCGCCTGCTCACACACCCACGTGGCCGCCACCAGCGCAGAGGCGCACCAGGGCTGGGAGCCCTTCTACCGCAGCTATTGGGCCTTCGTGGGCGGGCTGATCGGCGAGAGCGGCACGTGGCCCACATTCGACTACGACCAACTCCTCGCCGGCCCCGCCATCTGCGGCTCAGCCGAGGAGGTGGTCGACCGGATCGGACAGTGGGACGAGGTGCTCGGCCTCGACCGCCACCTGTTCATGTTCGATCTCGGCGGTATCGACGATCCCCTGCTCACCGCCACGATCGAACGCTTCGGCGCCGAGGTGATCCCGAGCCTCTGACAGCTCGGCAGGGGCGGGGCGCTACTCCTGGGCCTGGCCGGACTCGCCCGTTCGATGTCGTCGCTCGTACTCGTCGAACTGCGCCCCGAACGGCGCGTCGTCCCCATCGAAGGCGATCCATGCCGACATGAGCCCAGCAACCGACTTCTCCGCCAGCGACACCGCGTCGATGTCGTCGGTCGCTTGGGCCCTCATCACCAGACCTTCGACGAGAGCCGACAAGATGATGGCCATCTCGCGTGCCTCCATCCCGAGCCGCTGCGAAACGCCCACATAGCGAGATCTCTCCAGCCCACCAAGGAGCCGACCAATGATCGCCTGGTCCCACTGACGGTAGCTTTCGGCGGCGGCCCGGCGGACACGAGGATCGTGCCTGGCCTGAGCGACGAGGAACGCCTGGGCCCCGAACGACGCTCGATCACCGAGGTTGTCGATCGCGGCCCGAACGAGCTCGAAGACAGCCGTCGCCCCGCCATCGCGGTTCTGCTCTGCCTGCGCGTCGAATCGCTCGACACTCCAGTCGTCGTCTGAATCGGCAGGCTCTCCGGCGATGAGGTACAGAACGAGCTCGCCGAGCAGGCCGTCCTTCGTGCCGAAGATGTTGTACACCGTGTCCTCGGCAACGCTGGCACGGTCGGCCACCCGCTGTACGACGAGGCCACGCCCCCACTGATAGTCGGGCGACCGGAACTCCTCCGCTGCCGCTTCGAGAATCCGATCGCGGGTGGAATGCGGGCGATCTCCGGCTCCCGTTGATTGCATCGTGTCCGCCGTCTCGTGATGTGAACTCGCCATGGACCTGATTCGGGTGGCCACCCGAATCAGTCTCGGGGACGCACTCTAGAGGAGCGGGGTGGCCACCCGCATCGCGGGTGGCCGACGACTGCGGCCGGCCTCGCCGACCACCGGCGCAGGGCCGAGCGACGCGCCGGGGAAGATGCGATGGACCCCTCTGGCGGGCGGGCCTCATCGTGGGATGTGCCGCACGGTGCGGTCGTCCCCGAGCGGGACGAGACACGAAAGAGGACATCTGATGTCGTACTACTGCTTGCCCCTGTCAATGGGATTCCAGTGCTGGCCGTGGGGAGGCGGCGGCGGCTCCGGGACCTTCAAGTAGCCCGTCTGCCCGACCGGGCCCGGAGATCGGATCACCGTCTGTTGGACGGCCGGTCGCCGGGCCCGGCTCGACCATCTGAACCGAACCCCGAGCCTCGATCGCACAAGGAGAACCCGTTGATCCTCTCATCCCTGATCCCGCTGGCCCGCTTTGCCGGCACCGTGATGCGTCCCCGCCACTTCCGCCTGCTCGCACTGTCGACGGCCATGACCCTCGCCGGCATTGGGCTCCAGACCTACCTCCCGGTCGCGTTCGGGAACGGCCTCGACCGGTTCTTCGACGACCGGGCATCGAACGCCGAGCTGACCCGCCTGGCCGTCACGTTCGCCGCCATCTTCATTGCCGCCTACGTCCTGCAGATGGTCGCCCAGTGGATGCTGCTGCGAGTCTCACACGAGCTCTACCGCAGGCTCTCGGTCCGAGGCCACGACTGGCTCGCCGACGATCGCTCCTACCAAGACCAGGGGTTCTCCAGCCGGGAGCAGTCGCTTGCGCTCGACCGAGGAGTGATCGCCATCATCAGCGCCGCATCGGCGATGCTCGTCGGCATCCTCCCCCGATTGGTCGAACTCCTGATCGGCGCGTACCTGCTCAGCCGAGTCGCGTCGGTCACGACGACCGCCTTCGCACTCGCGATCATCGTGCCGACGACGCTCATCTCGGTCTACCGGGCGCTCACGATCGGCCAGTTGGAGCAGCAGTACTACGCCCGACGCCTCGGCGCATTCGGTGTGCTCTCTGACCAGGTCGAGAAGCGCCAGCTCTTCCGTCGTTATCGGTCGACGGGGTATGCGTCGCACCGCCTCGATGGCGCACACTCGTCCGTGCTGAGCGCTGGCCTCCAGGTTGCCGCCGCCCGCCGCAATCTCGGCCTGCTCCAGGCCTGCGCACTCGGAGCAGGAGCCGCCGGGGTGATCTACTCGGTCGGAGCGGACGTCGCTGCTGGCGAGGCCGGGCCCGGCGCACTGCTGGCCACGGCATTGCTCTACCTAACCCTCGCCACGCCGTCGACGGCTCTCGGTGAGGCCGTACTCACAACGGTCGCGGGCGTCGTCGAAGGCAATCAAACACTTGGGGCCCTCGCCATCGACGACCCGCGAGACATGCGGCGCCCGGCCGCCGGATCTCATCGCCCGTGGATGTCGGTGGCGAGCATCGCCTCTGATGCAATCCGGGTCGAGAACGTGTCCGTCACCGGCTCGGATGACGCATCGATCCTGAGCCGCCTCAAGCTGTCGATTCCGGTCGACGGGCTCACTGTGGTCGTCGGCCCGACGGGCAGCGGCAAGTCCACCCTGTGCGACGTGCTGGCCGGTGTGCGAACGGTCAGCTCGGGAGAGATCGTTCTGCCAGCGCACCTGTCAACAGATCAGTCGATCGCGGCGGAGTCGCAGCAACCGGAGTTTCTCGATGGCTCGCTCCGAGACAGCCTGACGGCCGCATCACCTGGAGCCGACGACGCCGAGCTCAGGCGTGCGCTGAGCCTCGATGGTCACCTCGACCCCAGCGAGATCGCTGTCGGCCTCGACGACGAGATCGGTTCGGATGCGCTGCAGCTCTCGGGGGGACAGACGAAGCTGCTCGGGGTGGCACGAAGCGTGCTGGCGGCGCGACCGTTGACCGTCCTGGACGAGCCGACGAGCGGAATGGACGATCGACTGGCGCACACCGTGCTCCGTCACGTGGTCAGCAGAGGTGGCGGCGTGGTGTGCGCAACCCACGATCCACGGATCGTGGGGATGGCAGACCATGTGATTGTGCTGGACGGTGGGCGTGTGATGGCCCAGGGAACGCGGCTCGACACAGCAGCGCTGCTGGCCGAGCTGGGACTGGACTCCAGCGTTTCCGTGTGAGACGCCGCGCTGTCAGACGCTGCGCTCCCCAGGGGAACATTCCGCCGGGCGGCCGGAGGCCGACCCACCGAGTTCGGCCACGACGAACCCTCCGGCGTAGCGCTCGTTAGGGGAAGATCCCGCGGCGGTCGTAGACGTCGGACAGCCGGTTGAGGGCCACCACGTAGGCGGCGTCGCGACGCGAGCACCCCATCTCGTGCATGACCGCCAGCACCTCGTCGTGGGCGGTCCAGATCAGCGACCGGAACCGATCGTCCACGTCCTCCTGCGGCCATGCCCGCGACGACTTGTTCTGGAGCCACTCGAAGTAGCTCACGATCACGCCACCGGCGTTGGCGAGGATGTCCGGAATCACCTCGATCGACCGCTCCGCCAGCACCTGCTCGGCGTCGGTCGTGGTCGGCCCGTTCGCCGCCTCGATCACGAGGCTGGCCTTGAGCACTCGGGCCCGCTCAACGGTGAGCTGGTTCTCCAGCGCTGCCGGCACGAACACGTCGACGTCGGCGCTGAACAGCTGCTCGGTGTCGATCACCTCGCCGCCGGGGAACTCCGCCACGCCGCCGGTGTCGAACACCCACGACTGGAGCTTGACGATGTCGAGCCCCTCATCGGCCCTGATGGTGCCGGTGTGGTCGGCGACAGCAACGATCGTGCAGCCGGCGTCGGCGGCCAGCTGGGCGAAGTGCCCGCCAACGTTGCCGAAGCCCTGCACAGCGATCCGCAGATCGTCGAGGCGGGCGCCGACCTCGCCACACCAGTGCCGCAGGGCGTAGAGCACCCCCTGGCCGGTTGCCTGTTCACGGCCGAGCGAACCGCCACACACGAGCGACTTTCCGGTCACCACGCCCTTCACACTGTGGCGAGAGCCGGGAGCCGAGATGTTGGCGTAGGTGTCCATGAGCCAATCCATCGTCTGGCTCGACGTTCCGACATCGGGAGCCGGAATGTCATGGTCGGGGCCGATGTTCGACCCGAGCGCATGGGTGAAGCGCCGCACCACCTTGCGCATGTCGTCGCTGCTGTAGGCGCGAGGGTCGATCGTGACCCCGCCCTTGGCCCCGCCGAACGGCACGCCCACCAGTGCGGTCTTGAAGGTCATCCACGCCGCCAACGCCTTCACCTCGTCGAGGTAGACATCGGGGTGGAATCTCAGCCCACCTTTGAACGGACCCAGGATGTTGTTGTGCTGGATCCGGTAGCCGGTGAATACCTGCGTGGTGCCGTCGTCGAGTTTCACCGGGAAGTTCACGATGATCTCGTTCTTCGCATGGGAGAGAATCTCCCGATACTCGTCACGGAGCTCAATCAGGTCTGCAGCGCGCTGGAACTGCTCGACCGCAGCCTCATGGAGGCTCCGTTGCCTCTCGATGCTCATGTCGTTCCTCGTCGTCCGAAACGGACCCCGCGTTAGGGCCGCCGGGCCCTTCTTAGCCGCTCGTGGCCGAGTTCAGTCGCCAGGGGGGCTGATGACCTCAAGACCGCCGCAGAACGGCCGCAGAACCTCGGGGACGACCACCGAACCGTCGGGTTGCTGATGGTTCTCCATGATGAACAGCAGCGTGCGGCCGATGGCGCACGCGGTGCCGTTCAGGGTGTGCACGAGCTCGGTGCCGCCTGGGCCCTTGGCCCGGGTACCCATCCGCCGGGCCGAGTAGTCGGTGTAGTTCGAGCACGATGTGACCTCGCGGTAGCGCTGCTCGGACGGCAGCCACACCTCAAGGTCGTACTTCTTCGCGGCGGAGGCGCCGAGGTCGCCACTGGCCACGTTGATCACCCGGTAGGGCAGACCGAGTTGGCTGACGATCTCCTCCTGGAGCGTGCGGAGCAGTTCGAGCTCCTCCCACGAGCGATCAGGAGCGCAGTAGGTGAACATCTCGACCTTGTCGAACTGGTGCACCCGGAACACGCCGCTGGTGTCCTTGCCGTAGGTGCCGGCCTCGCGACGGAAGCAGCTGGAGTAGCCCACATAGCGGAGGGGTAGATCCTCGGCGTCCAGCCGCTCCTGGCGGTGAAGGCCGGCGAGGCCAACCTCGGCAGTACCGATGAGGAACAGCTCGTCCTTCTCGAGTTCGTACACCTGGCTCCGGTCGGTGGGGAAGAAGCCGGCCAGCTCCATCATCTCCTCACGCACGAGCACGGGCGTGACGACGGGGACGAACTCGTGCATGTGGAGCTTGGCCATCGTCCACTGGATCAGGGCGAACTGGAGGCGGACGGCGTCGCCCATCAGGTAGGCGAACCGGCTGCCCGACATACGGACGGCTCGCTCGGTGTCGACGATGCCGAGCTTCTCACCCAGGGCGCCATGGTCGAACGCTGGCGCTGGGCCCGTGTCGCCCGCGGTGTTGATCAGCTCGAAGTCGTCCTCACCGCCGAGAGGAACCGATGGGTGGGCCGGGTTGGGCACCTGGAGGGCGAGGTCGCGCACCGTGGCTTCGGCCTCGTTCAACGTCTCTTCCGCTCCGGTGAGCCGGGCCTTGAGTTCCCCGGCGGCGTCGATCTTGGCTTGACGCTCCTCGGGCGCGGCGCGCCCGATCTCCTTCGACGCAGCGTTCGCCTCAGCCCGCAAGGCTTCGGTGGACGATCGCGCCTCGCGGCCTTGGGTGTCGGCGACCAGCAACTGGTCGATCAGCTCCGCCGACGCGCCCTTGTTGATGGCGCCCTGTCGGTAGGACTCGTCCTCGCGCAACAACCGCAAATCGATCACGGCGACACGCTAGTGGGTGGAACGTCCAGGCCGACGGCCAAATCGGCCCACGACCCAGTGCTCCAGCTAGTAGTTGGTGTCGATCAGCTCGCTGCCGCGATTGCGGTACTCGGCGTCGTTCTTGAGCAGTAGGCCGAGCAGTGCAGCGGCGATCGTGGTGCTCATCACGAACCCGACCGGGATGACCACGACGAGGATGACGGCGAAGATGATGCCTTCGATCATGATCAGCCCCGATACGCCCAAGCTTCGATCTCGATGGCGGCGCCGATCGGGAGCTGCTTGACGGCCACGGCAGAACGGGCCGGCCGGTGATCGCCGAACAGTTCGATGTAGATCGCGTTCATCGCCGCATAGTCGCCCATGTCGGTGAGGAACACGGTGGTCTTCACCACATGGTTCATCGACGCACCGGCACCCTCGAGCAGCCCGGCCATGTTGGCCATCGCCTGGCGCAGCTCGGCTTCGACGCCGCCGTCGACCAAGGCGCCGTCGGCGATCCCGACCTGCCCGGAGCAGATCAGCCACGGACCGGCTTCGACGATCGGGGTGTATGGGCCCACCGGTTTGCTCACGTGCACTCCTCAGCGTTGTGTTGCGATGCCTAACTTAGCGAGTAGCCGGTCG
Organism: Actinomycetota bacterium; assembly: GCA_039029735.1. Lineage (GTDB taxonomy): Bacteria > Actinomycetota > Acidimicrobiia > Acidimicrobiales > SZUA-35 > CADEDH01. The sequence continues at coordinate 14,342 of JBCCFL010000038.1, forward strand.
GCCAGTCGGATTCTGTTCCACCAGCGAGCCAGACGGCGGCCGCGACGGCGGCGAACACGGCGTCGCTGCCGTTGATCGGTGGGCCCGAATCGGCGCGGTCGATCTCTACTCGGATCGGCGGGGTGTCGATCGCCCGGGCCACGCCGAAGCTCCGGATCGTCAGGTCATGCACGGTGCCGTCGGGGTCGACGGTCAGCGCCTCGTTGGTCACCCACGACCACGCCATGTGCGCCGCCCCGATGCAGTACGACCGCAACACGACCTCGTCGAGCACCTCGCCGCAGCGCACCCGTACGTCGATGCCCGTGCCGCTCACCTCCGCCTCGGCCACGGCACCGTTGGGGGCGGTGACGGGCCCAGTCACTCCCCTGGCGCCAGCCAGGAGCACCGAGGCCTCGGCCCACCCCGCGGCCCGGATCGCAGCGGAAGTGGGTGGACCCGGAACGGTGATCTCCTCGACTGACACACCAGGCGCCACTGCGGCCACCGCCTCGACGATGCCCGGGGTCGACACCACCCGCAGAATGCCCCGGCCGTCAGCCGTCGCACCGCCGGCGACCGGCGGACGTTTCGGACCCCAGCGTGTGACGTCTTCGCGCGATGCGAGCACCAGCACCGACCGACCGTGACGATCGGCGAGCTCCCGGGCGGCCGCCGCCACCGGCGACGCCCGCTTCGCCCCGAACGCGCCGCCGTTGGCCAGCGTGGTGAACGGCTCGCCACCGGGGGCACACCACGACGCGTCGGTCTCGAGGTACGCCGGCTCCACCCACGTGGTGCGCAGAGTGGCATCCCACGGCCCTGCCGGCACGTCGAGCGGCCACTGGTGATGAGCCGTGGTGCGACGGCCCTGCACCTTGCCCATCGCCGCCCGGGCCTCAGCGAGGGTCTCTCCGACGGCCCAGCCGTCTCCGTCCTGTACCGCCACCAGCGCGTTGTCGGGCGCGCTGTCGGCGGCGAAGCCGCCCTGGCCGAGCGCCACCGTTGATCCGACTGCCTGGGGCGCGGCCCCTTCGATCTCGGCTCGCCGGGCCGCGGCGTCCGAGTTGCGGCTCGCCAGCGTGACGGCCGTTCCTGACGTGCTCTCGGCGCGCCCTCGGCGGAACAGGTCCCACGCCTCGGTGATCGTCTGCCAGCCCGTGCAGCGGCACAGGTGGGCGAGCAGGGCCTTGTCCACCCCGGTGTGCTCGACATCGACGCTCACCGGCGGTGCGCTCTGCTCGTAGCCAGCCGCCAGGGCGTCGAGCCTCGTGATGATGCCAGGGGTGCAGAACCCGCACTGGCTGGCTCCCGCTGCGGTGAACGCATCGGCCCAGGCCTGACGCCGATCGGGGTCGAGCCCGTCGATCGTGGTGACCGGGCGCCCCACCACGCGCCGGGCCGGAGTCACGCACGCCACCCGGGGCCGGCCGTCCACCAACACGGTGCAGCAGCCGCACTGGCCCTGCGGGCTGCACCCGTCCTTGGGCCCTGTGATGCCGAGCTCATCGCGCAACACACCGAGCAGCGTGTCGCCCCGGTCGGGCACCGTCACGGTCCGCCCGTCGACGTCGAGTTCCAGCGACGGGACTGCGGCGCCCGAGCCGGCTCCGGCGGAGACGCGAGGCACATCGCCCGGCTGGTCATCATGCATGGCGTTGAGGATACGGTTCGAGCCGATGTCCGATCGTCTCTCGCGCCGCCGCTTCCTCACGGGCGCAGGGCTGACGGGTGGCGCCCTGATGGCCCTCGGTGCGTGCTCGTCGGTGGGCGGCGTGGCCGCGCCCGCGGCGGAGGCGGCGCCACAACTCGTGCATCTGTTCAGTACCGACCACGTGATCGCCGCTGGCGTGTCGCAGCGGATCCCGTTCGCCGTCGTGGCCGGGCCCAATCTCGAATTGCCCGACGAGGCGCAGATCGCGGTGGTCGTGCGCAGGGGTTCCGAGGTGATCGAGCGGACCACCGTGGTGGGCCGGGTGGTCAACCACGATCACGTTGGCGACGTCGACCCGAACCATCAGCACGCCGATCTGCTCCGCTACTACGCGCTGCGCACCACCCTGCCCGAGGCGGGGGTGTACGACCTCGAGGCCGATTTCGGCGACGCCGGCACCGGACGGCTTCCCATCCAGGCTTTCGAGCGCAGCTCCGTACCGCTGCTGCTGCCCGGAGATCCCTTCCCCTCGCTCGTGACCCCGACGTTCGACGACGACGCCGGGGTGGATCCGATCTGCACGCTGGCGCCCGATCCCTGCCCGTTTCACACCGAATCCATCGATGCGGTGCTCGCAGACGGACGACCGATGGCCGTTCTCGTCGCCACCCCGGCCCTCTGCCAGACGGCCTACTGCGGACCAGTGGTCGAGACGATGATCGAGGTGGCTCCCCGCTACCCCTCGGTGGTACCGACCCACCTGGAGTTCTGGGCCAATGCCGGCGAGGTCGCAGGCAACTACGCCGATCCGAAGCTCCGACTCGCCCCCGCCGTGGAGGCGCTCGGCCTCACCTTCGAGCCGTCGCTGTTCCTCGTCGACCGGCAGGGAATCGTGGTGGATCGCATCGACAACATCTACGACGCAACCGAACTCGACGCCAGCCTGGCTGCGATCGCCTGACACGCGTCAACGGGCCCGGCCGAAGCCGGACCCGTTTCACGCATCATGTGGGTTTGAAGAGGGAGTGGAACCGATCGCCCTCGGCCCCACCCCCTCGACTGGCCTCCCGATCAGAGGAGCCGGCGATCAGGCGTCGCTGTTGCTGTCGTTCTCGCCGGAGATGGCGTCGTACACGTTCGGCCAGAACCGATCGCGTGCCGCCCAGATGCCACCAACGCCGTACTTGATGATCAAGATGCCGGCGAGGCTGGCGAAGAGCGCCTGGGTGAGGGTGTCCACGAGGTCCTGACCGATCCCGATCTGGTCGAGCGCGGCGAGACCGAAGAAGATCCACACGCCGATCCGAGCCACGGTGGTGACGATCGAGTTGTAGGCCTGACCAGCAGTCGCCCCCGAGACGAGATCACCGATCACGTTGGCCACGAGGCCACCGATGATCACCAGTGCGATCGCAACAATCAGACTCGGGATCCAGTCGACGAGATCCTCGAGAGCGTCGGTGATCGGGTTGTCCCCGAACACGTTGAACGCCATCTGGAGCACGACCAGAACGATCAGGTAGTAGATGATCTGGGCGACGAAGCGGCCGCTGTCGGCGAAACCGGCCCGCTCCAGCGGACCACCGATACCGGACCGATCGATCCACTCGTCGAAGTTGATCGCCGTGAGCAGCCTGTGAATGAGACGCCGGATCCACCGGGCCACAAACAGGCCGACAAGGAGAATAAGCAGGAACAGCGCAAGCTTCGGAACGAAGTCGGCGACCATCCCCCACGTGTCTTCGAGCGGACCGCGCCAATCGAACGTGTCCTGTGCGAGCATGTCTAGGGCTCCTTTGGTTGTTGGATGCACCCGTCTAGACGGTGCAACAACCGCACGGGTCGCGGATCTTTTCAAAATTGCGGCGACAATCGCCCCGAAGCCGCGACCGATCTACCCTGTCTGACGTCAATGTTCACACATGGCAGTGTTATGCGTGTCCACAGGGGCGGCGGGAGTTCCATCCCGGCGATGGGTCGGTCACATGACCGATAGCCGAACGCGCCCGGCCGACCAGGCGGACACCGACCCCGAGGAGCTCCACGCCCTCGTGGTCGAACACGGCGACGCAATGTTCCGACTCGCCCTCTCAGTGGTCCGCGACGCGGCACTGGCGGAAGACGTCGCCCAGGATGCGCTGGTCAAGGCCTGGTTGGCCTTGCCAACGTTGCGGGACCGCTCCTCATTGAAGAGCTGGCTCCTCCGCATCACCCACAACACCGCCATATCCACGGTCCGCGCTCGCCGAGCAGTCGTGACCGACCCCCTAGATCTCCCCGACTCGGGCTCTCCGATCGGTCAGGTGGAGACGAAGGTCCAGAGCGGTGCGGTGATGGACGAGTTCCTCGCCGCCCTCGACAACCTCGACGAGCTCTCGCGCAGTATTGTGATGTTGCGCGAACTTGAAGGTCTCGCGTACCACGAGATTGCCGATGTTCTGGACGTGCCTCTACCTACCGTGAAAACGAGATTGCTTCGAGCCCGGCGAGTTCTCGGGGCCAAGCTCCGGGAATGGGCATGACCCGGCGGCAGATACCGGACTCCCTCCTTCAGCGCTGGTTGGCCGGCGATCCCGATGTCGAACTCGACATCGAGTTCGACATGGCCACCCTCGACCAGTTCACAGACGAACTGGACGCGATGGACGCCGAGGACGACGACCAGCTCAGCGACGCCTTGGCGCTGGCGCTGGCCCCTCCCGGCGATCTCTCACAGCGCCTCGTGGCCGGCGTAGAGGCCCGACTCTCGTCCCGAGCCGTGTTCGGCATCGTGGCCGATGTGTTCGGCGCCGGTCTCCAGACCTCACGCCTTCTCCTGTTCGAGGACGCCAATGACGACAACTGAGTGGATCACGATCGCCGGCTCCGCCGCCGGCGGCATCCTGATCGGACTGATCGCCGCACGAATCGTGACGAGCGTGATCGGCTCGCCGTCTCGCCCCGAGCCCATTCGTAACGCCGCTCGCCCACTGTCCAGCCTCGCGTTCTGGACGGCGACCGCGGTCGGTCTCGTTGTTGCGTTGGGCATCGGTGCACCGAACGCCCTCAGCCAGCTCCCCCAGGACGTGGTCGACTACCTCCCGCGGGTGATGTCGGCAGCGATCGTGTTGATCGTGGCCAACGTGGCCGCGTCGTTCGCCCAGGCGGCGCTGGCTCCCGCCGTCGGCCGGATGAGCGCTGGCACCCAACGCCGCCTCCTCGGCGGCGTTCGCACGGGGATCATCGGTCTGGCCGTTCTCCTGGCCGTGCGTCAGCTCGGGTTCGACACCACCGTGATCAACATCGCGGTCGCCGCCGTCCTGTTCGGCCTGGCCGGCGCCATGATGCTCCTCATCGCCCTCGGCGGCCGCGACGTTGCCGTGGAGGTGGCCTCCACCCGTGTGATCCAGCGGCTGATCAAGAAGGGCGACCGGATCCGTATCGACGTACCGGGTGGGCCCGCGTCGCTCACCACCACCATTGCGGGCAGGGTCGTGGCCCTTCATCCGACTGCCGTCGAGCTGGAGACGCTCGACGGGGAAACGGTGCTTGTGCCAGCGTCGCGCTTCGTCGCCGAATCGTTCACCGTCGACCGGGCCACGTCATCTGGTGGATCCGCTGGCGGGGACACCCCGCCAGCCGGGCCGGTCAGCTCGTAGCCGGACCCTCAGCGCCGAACTGGAAGGCCACCGACGCAGACTCGGCCGTGGTGCCAGTGTCGGTGGGCTCGGTGTCAGAGGCGGTGGGCTCGGTGCCAGAGTCGGTGGGGTCCGACTCCGCTGCCACCTGGGCGTCGTGGGCATCGAGCGCCTCGGACACGAGATCGAAGAGACGAGCCGTGCAGCTCTCCATCTCGATCGGTGGTGCGATCTCCGTGGCCACCAGTTCGGCGATCGACTGGAACGCCTCCGCAGCAGGGCCATCCTTCAGGGCGACCGGAGACCCCTCGTCGCCGCCCGCTGAAACCGAAGGTTCGATCGGCACCGACCCGATCAGCGGAACGCCGGCCATCGCGGCCAAGGCCTCGCCCCCACCCGAACCGAACAGCGCATGCTCGCTGCCGTCGGGGGCGGTGAAGCTGGACATGTTCTCGATCACTCCCGCCACCCGCAGGTACGACTTTCGGGCCATCGTGATCGCCCGTGCCGCCACCTTCTGGGCGCCCGTGGCTGGGGTTGTCACCACGATCAACTCGGCCCGTGGAAGCATCCGGGCGAGGCCCATGGCCACGTCGCCGGTGCCGGGCGGCATGTCGATCACGAGGTAGTCGAGGTCGTCGGCCCACGCCACGTCCTCGAGGAAGTGCTGCACCGCACGGTTCAGCATCAGGCCTCGCCACAGCAGGGCGGCTTCCTCGTCCTCGACGAGCAACCCCATCGACACCACATCGAGCCGGCCCTCCCCGATCGTGAGGCGCTGCGGGACGATCACCGGGCGTTCCCGGCCCGGACGAATCTCGGCCTCCAGGCGGCCGTCCACGCCGAGCATGCGGGGCACGGAGAAGCCCCAGATGTCGGCGTCCATCACCCCGACCCGCAGGCCACGGGCCGCGAGGGCAGCAGCCAGGTTCACCGTGACCGACGACTTGCCGACGCCGCCCTTGCCCGACGCGATGGCGAGCACCTTCGCCGTGGCCGGCACGGCGGTGTCGCCTGCGTTGTCGGCCGCGTTCTTGCGGGCCACGGCCATCGTGCGTGACTTCTCCTCGGCGGTGAGCTCACCCCAGGCGATCTTCACCTTGGTGACGCCGGGCAGCGACTCGATCCGGGCCTTGGTGTCGCGTTGGATCTGGGCCCGCAGCGGGCAACCGGCGGTGGTGAGTGAGATCTTCACGGTCACGAGACCGTCGGAATCGATGGTGGCGCCCTTGGCCATCCCCAGCTCGACGATGTTCGATCCCAGCTCGGGATCGATCACGCCCTGGAGCACCCCCATGATGTCGTCGGCGGTGGGCAGGTCTGTCGGCGCCTCGGCCATACCTCCAGGCTACGGCCACCCCACCACCTCGATGTGGTTGGCTGCGGGCCGATCGGTACAATGTTCAAAGAATCTTGGAGGTTGACGTGATCACTGTCACAGACGATGCGGCCGTAAAGGTCAAGGAACTCCTCGACCAGGAAGGCGATGAATCGCTGGCCCTGCGAGTTGCCGTGCGCCCCGGCGGTTGTTCGGGATTCAGCTACGAGATGTTCTTCGACGGCGAAACCGCCGCCGACGACCAGGCTGAAGAGTTCGGCGGCATCCGGGTCGTGGTCGACCCCACCAGTGCCCAGCTGCTGGTCGGCGCCACGCTCGACTACAAGGACGGTCTCCAGCAGACCGGGTTCTCGATCGACAACCCCAACGCCCAGCGAACCTGCGGCTGCGGTCAGTCCTTCTCCTGAGCCTCGGCTGAGGCCCGGATCGGCTCCGGCCGATTCGCAACAGAACGAACGCGAAACGGCCGGCCCCGAGGGGCCGGCCGTTTGCTGTTGTCAGTTCTGATTCAGATCAAGCGCAGATCAGGGGCAGAAGGCGTTGGTCTGGCCGCCCACCCAGTGCTCCACCCGATAGCGGTCGGCCGGGCCGACCTGCAGGCTCAGGCCGGTGTGGCCACCGAGATAGCGCTCGGTACCACCAGTGATGGCGAACACGTAGTACTCGGGAGCACCAGCATCGACCCAGGTGAGCGTGCCGTTGCTCACCGAGCACGAGAACACCTGCGCCCCACCGCCCTGACAGGTGGTGTTCGTCGCTGATCCGGTGACCCAGTGCTCCACCCGGTAGCTGTCAGCCGGCGCCACATTGGCCAGGCTCGTGCCCCGATGCCCACCGAGATACCGCTCGGTACCGCCGATGGTGGCGAACACGTAGTACTCGGCCGCACCGGCGTTGGCCCAGGTGAGGGTGGAGCCATTCAGGCTGCACGTGAAGCTGGCCGGTGCCGTACCACCCGGACCTGCGCAGTTGGCGTTGGTCTGACCGCTGACCCAGTGCTCCACCCGGTAGCTGTCAGCTGGCGCCACGTTGGCCAGGCTCGTACCCCGATGCCCACCCAGATACCGCTCGGTACCGGCGGTGGTGGCGAACACGTAGTACTCGGGAGCACCGGCATTGGCCCACGTGAGCGTGCCGTTGGCGTAGCTGCAGGCGAAGGCGGCTGGCGCACCCGGCCCGGAGCAGTTGGCGTTGGTCTGACCTGCCACCCAGTGCTCCACCCGGTAGCTGTCGGCCGGGGCCACGTTGGCCAGGCTCGTACCCCGATGCCCACCGAGATACCGCTCGGTACCGGCGGTGGTGGCGAAGACGTAGTACTCGTTGGCGCCGGCGTTCTCCCAGCTCAGGGTGCCGTTGGCGTAGGAGCACTCGAACACGTCGACCTGGTAGCGGGGCGGTGGGCCGGGCACGGTGGGAGCAGCCGGGGCCGCGTTCGGACCCGGAGCGCCAGCTCGCAGGCCAGCACCGCTGCTGGACACCGTTGCGATGTTGCTGCTGCCACCCATCTCGCCTTGGGCGTTGGTGGCGATCGCAGCCACGCTGCGGCCAGCCACAATGCTGTTTGACCGCATCGACCAGAGGCCGGCGTTGTTGGCGGTCACCATCCCGATGGCCACGAGGCCATCGTTGCCGGCACCTGGCGTGATCGTGCCGTCCGCATTGCGCCGACCACTCACGTAGACCTCGACCGTGCAACCAGCACACGCCCGATCACCATCGACCTGACCCGGACCAGCAGCAGTCACCCGCGGCGTTGACCGGTTCGGGTGGGAGAGGGCGTCGAACTCGATGAACCGGCCGCCCAGGTTGTGGTAGGTCGAGAGTCGCACCTGGTTGTTCACCGTGCGCTCGGCCGGGAAGCTGGCGTTGTTGCCGTTGTTGTTCGAGAAGTAGACGGCGGGGCCATTCGAGATGATGTTCCCGTGGAAGATGTCGTCGTGGCCGGTCACGAACAGCGCCCAGCTGGTATTGGCGATGTTGGCGCCGTTGCGGCTCACGCCGATCCGATTCTCCCGGAAGTAGTTCCTGCCGGTGTAGTTGTGCTTGCCCCACACTCCGCTGCCCGAGCTGTTGCCGATCACGTTGTAGGCGATCACGTTCTCGGTGGGGTTGTCCTTCAGGATCACACCGTGGCTGTTGCGGGTGTTGGCGTTGGCGCTGTTGCCGTCGACCGTCGTACCGATGTAGTTGCCGACCACGGTGTTACCGGTGGCCATGTGCGACAGGTCGACCGCGCCCCCGCCGCCGTTGTTCCCGCTGAGCACGTTGCGCTCGTTGGTCCCCAGGCCGCCGATGTAGTTACCCCACGTCCACCATTGCATGTCGATACCGATGTACTGGCGGAACTGGGCTTGGCCGTTGGGGCCCACGCCGATGAGGTTGTTCTGGATGAAGTTCTGCGAGGTCTCGCCGTGGTTGATCCGGATGCCGTAGGAGCTGTTGCCCGAGATCACGTTGCGGTCGGCGAGGTTCGGCGTGCCGATCTCGTTCTGATCAGGGCCGAGGTTCATCACGATGCCGGTGTGACCGGAGGCGACCGACGACGCCGCATTGCTTCCGATGATGTTGCCGATGATCTTGTTGCCGTCAGCGCTCTCGCCCCGCAGCTCGATCTTCTCGTTGTTGCCGTAGAGCGCCAGACCCCGAACGGTGTTGGCGGCCGACTCGATGATCATGCCCTCAACCGCCGCCGGCGTTGCGATCTGGATGCGGATCACGGCGTTGAACGCCGAGGGCGAGGTGTTTGGCTGTGATCCGGGCTGGGTGTAGCCGTCAATGGTCACGCCGCCCCGGGGGTCGTTGATCACCGGGAGCGTGGTTCCGAGGGTGATCGTGTGCGGCCCACCGCCCGCGATGTTGAACCGGATCGTGTCCGGCCCGGAGTTGTAGTTGGCCTGCGCAATCGCCGCCCGCAGGGTGCACGTGCCAGCAGCCGTTCGGCACTGACCATCGGTGCCAGTCGTATCGGGCTGGTCACCCGTACTGTTCACGACGAGCGCAGCATTGGTCTGCGCGTCCACGGTGACCGGGGCGGCCAGCACACCGATCCCCACCACGGTCGACGCCACCAACGTCATCGCAACGGCCACGAGCCGCCGCGTGCGCCTGGATTGCCGCACACCTGTTCCACCGAACTTCAAGACTCTGCCCCGCCTCGACCCACGCACTACAACGAGCCACAACCGTATACAGCGCGGCCAGGGTGGCGCCGAGGCGACGGCCTTACCTGGGTATCTTTACCCCACGAGTCGACCGTAACAGACAGGGGGCCAGGGGCCTGATCAGGCCTTTCGCTGCCTGTCAGGCGTTCAGGATGGGCTTGGCGTTCTCGATGTACTGGCCGTGCCCAGGCGCGATCGACTTGATGCGATACGACTTCACCTTGGCGGGCAGTGCGTCGGGCACACCGGCGTCGCAGTGATCGCCGGTGAGGAGCGTGCGTTCCTGCTCCAGCACGAACGAGTAGCGCCCGTCGGACCCGTCGGTGATCGCCACCGCGGTGATCCGGAACTCCGTGGCATCGATCTTGTAGCCGTCGCCCAGCACCTCGTCTGCCCCGTCGAATCCGGGCGGGGCAACGAGCTCCGCGCCGGTGCGCTCCTTGAGCTGCATCGCGCCGGCCGAGTACCGCTCATCGGTGTCGGTCAGCACGATCCACCGGATGCGGTCACCGCCACATCCGCAGAGAACGTCGAGATGACCGTCGTCGATCGGACCCGGATCGATGATCACGATCTCGTCGATACCGATCAGGTAGGTGTTGAGCCCCGGGTCGCCGTTCTCGCCCGGGCAGGCGATGCGCCGCACGAGAGGGCTGAGCGCACGGGCAACGCCGGGCGTGATGGGGGGTAGGGGTGCTGGTTCGTCAACCATGGGAGAGAAGTCTCCTGATCGGGTGTTTCGTCAGTTGAGCTCGGGAGGAGCTGAGGAAGACCTGGGAGCCGAGTCATCGGCCGAGGTACGGGGACGGACGTCGACATCCACGATGTCGGCGCCGCCAAAACGGCGGAATGAACCGAAGACCGATGCGTCAACCCCGTCTGGGGCGCCGACGCCACGCACGACGAGGGCGTCGAGCCGGCCCTTCAGGGAACGCTGAACGAGGGTGCGGACCGGGGGAACCAGCAAGGCGAGGCCCGCAACAGCGGTGATGATGCCGGGCACAACGAGGAGGAGGCCCGACACGATGAGCAGGGCCCGATCGGCGGCCTGACCACCACGGGCGGCGAGGGCCTGGGGCACGGCCTCGGCGTCGGTGCCGTCGACCCCGAGTGGGCTGAGGCCGAGGCCGACGAGGCGGCTCAGGTTGCGACGCAACAAGAAGATGCCGAGAGCGAGCAGGCCAAGGCTGAGCCAGATCACCGTGGCGAGGCCGAGACGATCCACAGCGAAACCGAAGGCGAAGAACTCGCCAACGACAACCGCCAGCACGACAAGCGCAACTCGGGAAAACATCGCACCCTCAAGTCTACAGGAGCCGAAACGAGGCCCGACCAGCCGCAGCGCCAGGCGATGGCGTGGCCCCAGCTCCACCCTGGCCGCAGCAACACCGATCAGCAGGCCGCACCGGTATCACACCAACGTGGCCGGGCACGGCTGTCTCGTAGGCCCACCTGGGGTTATGGTGCCCGGAGTGGACCGCCCTCCATCCGTTGACCAGCTGGCCCGCAGCCTCGCGGCGTCCGGTCTCCCCCACCCGCTGCTCGTGACCGAAGCCCGAGCTGCGATTGCCGCGAATGACGTGGCAGGCGCTGCTGACCGGGTGCGGGCGCGCCAGCGTCGGCTGTTGCGGCCCGTGATCAACGCCACCGGCGTGCTCCTCCACACCAACATGGGCCGAGCCCCCGTCGCCTACGAGACGGCGGCCGGCTACTCGAATCTGGAACTCGATCTGGAGTCGGGCGCCCGAGGGAGCCGGCAGTCGGCCGTTGGCGACCTGATTGCCGCAGCGTGCGGGGCCGAAGCGGCCATGGTCGTGAACAACTGCGCCAGCGCCGTACTCCTCGCCCTGGCGGCCCGAGCGCCCCACGGTGGCGTGGCCGTCAGCCGTGGCGAGCTGGTGGAGATCGGCGGATCGTTCCGGGTGCCCGACGTGATGGCCCAGTCCGGGGCACAGCTCGTGGAGGTGGGCACCACGAACCGCACCCGGGCCGCCGACTATCGGGCCGCCGTCGACAACGGCGCCGGCACTGTGCTCAAGGTGCATCAGTCGAACTACAAGATCGTGGGCTTCACCGAAGAGGCCAGCATCTCCCAGCTGGCTGCCCTCGATGCCCCCGTTCTCGCCGACATTGGATCGGGCCTGCTCGACGCGAACTGCCCATGGCTCGAGGGCGCCCCTCCGAGCTGGCTGCAGGACGAACCCGCCGCCCGCCAGACACTTCGCGACGGGGCCGATCTCGTGATGTTCAGCGGCGACAAGCTCTTCGGCGGCCCCCAGGCCGGCATCATCGCCGGGCGGGCGGACCTGGTTCGAGCCTGCTCCCGGCACCCCCTGGCCCGTGCACTGCGGCCCGGTTCGCTGGTGCTCGACGCCCTTCAGGCCACCACGCTGGCGTACCTCCATCGCGACGGCGATGCCATCCCCTTCTGGCGGATGGCGTCGATTCCAGTCGACACGCTGACGGCCAGAGCCACGGCGATCGTCGATCAGCTCACGGGCACGGCGATCGGTCCGGACGTCCACGCCGCCCCGACCGACGCCGTACCTGGTGGCGGCACGCTGCCGACCGTGACCATCCCCAGTGCCGGGCTCGTGGTTCGGGGCGATCACACCGAGGCGCTCCGGGCCCTCGACCTCCCGATTGTGGGCCGGGTCGACGACGCCACGACCGTGCTCGATCTGCGCACCGTGGACGCCACCGACGACCATTTGGTGGTGGAGGCGCTCTCGACACTCGTCTCCCCCGGAGAGTCGGCATGACCGTTGTCGCCACCGCCGGCCACGTCGACCACGGCAAGTCAACGCTTGTGCTTCGGCTGACCGGAACCGACCCCGACCGCTGGACCGAGGAGAAGGATCGCGGCCTCACCATTGATCTCGGCTTCGCGTCGATGACCCTGCCGAGCGGCACCGAGCTGTCGTTCATCGACGTGCCCGGCCACATCCGGTTCCTGCGCAACATGCTCGCCGGCGTCGGCGCCGTGGACGCCTGCCTGTTCGTGGTGGCCGCCACCGAGGGCTGGAAGCCCCAGTCCGAGGAGCACCTCCGCATCCTCTCGCTGCTCGGCATCGAGCAAGGGATCGTGGTGCTCACCAAGGTCGATCAGGTGGACGAGGACCTCTTGGAGCTCGCCCAACTCGACGTGGAAGAGCATGTCGAGGGCACCTTCCTCGACGGTGCGCCCGTGATCCCGGTCTCGGCCACCGAGGGCATAGGCCTCGACGAGCTGCGGGCGGCCCTCGACCACCTGATCGAGCGGGTGGAGCCTCGCGACGCCGAGGCCACGCCCCGCATGTGGATCGACCGGGCGTTCGCCCCCGCCGGGGCGGGCACCGTGGTCACCGGCACGCTCGTGGATGGAACCCTCCGAGCCGGCGACGAGATCGAAGTCGTGCCCGGCGGCCATTCGGCCCGGATCCGCAGCCTTCAGTCGCACCACCGCAACGCCACCGAGATCGGGCCCGGCAATCGGGCGGCGGTGAACCTCACCGGGGTGAGCCACAACGATCTGGGCCGGGGTCAGGTGATGGTGGACGCCTCGGCCTGGCATCACACGGCGATCGCCGATGCCCAGCTCACGGTGCTGGCCGGGCTCGATCACCCGGTCACCCGCAAGGGGGCCTACCTCGCCTATGTCGGTTCCGGCGAGTTCCCCGCCCGGGTCCGCGTGCTCGGGCCCGGCGAGATCACCCCTGGCGAGACCGGGGCGATCCGGCTGTACCTCCAGCAGCCCCTCCCGTTGCTTCCCGGCGATCGGTTCATCCTCCGCGAGAGCGGGCGCGACGAGACCGTCGGTGGTGGCCGGATGCTCGACGTCGACCCGGTGCTCCCGGCATCGAGAGCCGCCCCCGACACCTCAGTTGAACGGGTGGTGGCCGAACGAGGCTGGGTCGAGGTCGGCCAGCTCCGCCGGCTGACCGGTCAACGGCATGCCCCCACGGTCGGTGAGTGGGTTGTGGACGACGCCGTGTTGGCCGCAGCGATCGACGAGGTCAGGGCCAAGGTCGAGGGCGCAGGAGCGCTCGGGCTCGACCTCGCCGCACTCGACGACCAACAGCGAGCCGTGCTCGATCTGATCGAGGAGGCGACGGTTGACGGCGGCAGGGTCACGCTCGGCGAAGTGGCCGACCCCCTGGCCGATCACCCGTGGCTTGCGCTGCTCGATGCCGAGCCGTTCAGCCCGCCGGGCCCCGACGGGTTCGACCGCGGTGAGGTGCGTGAACTCGTCCGTCGGGGGCTCGTGGTGGAGAGCGAGAAGGTGTTCTTCTCCGCTGCCGCTGTGCAGCGCGCGGCCGGAATGCTGGCCGGCGTGCTCGCCCGCCAGCCGGACGGGTTCACCGTCTCCGAGGCCCGCGATGTGTTCGGCACGTCGCGGAAGTACGTACTCCCGCTGCTCGCCCACTTCGACGCCACCGGAGTGACCCGGCGCCGCGATGACTTGAGAATTGCAGGCCCTCGGCTACCAGCCGCCAGCTGAGCGGCGCTCGACCTCGGTGAGGCCGCCCCAGATGCCGTGCTGCTCACGTACGCCAATGGCGTACTCGCGGCACTCCGACACCACCGGGCACTCCGCACAGATCTCTTTGGCTCGCCGTTCCCGGCGCCGCTTGTCCGAGCGACGCTCGCTCTGAGGCGGCGGGAAGAAGATTGCCTGGTTCGGACCGCGGCACGCCGCCCGGTTCTGCCAGTCGATCTCCAGGTTCACCCGGCGAGTTACTTGTTGGGTGCTCATTGCGTGAACGCTCCCCCTTGTCAGGGCTGACATTAGGTGCCGGTCGACAGCCAAGACAAGGGGTGTTTCATGAACCTTGTTGATCGCTGCGTGAACGGCGATCGCGGTAATCCTTCGCCCCGCCCTCCTCGGGCTCGATCTCCAGAACCAGCCGATCGATGGCCACGACCCGGATCGGATCGCCGGCCCGTACCGGCGTGGCCCGGTTCGTCATGGCCTTCCAGGCCACGTCGCGGATGCGAACCGTTCCCTCAGGCGACACGTCGGTGATGGCCTCGCCCATCTCGCCGATCATCCACTTCCGACCGATCGTGGGTGTGGAGAACCGGGTGCGGACCATGTTCGGCATGCCGATGTAGGCGTAGAGGATCGCACCGATGATGCCGACGGCGATGGTGACCCACGACATCGACACGCCGTCATACAAGAGCAAGGTTCCGATCACGAACGCAGCCACCCCCAACGCGGTGTAAAGCCTGGGTACGTTCGTCTGCACATCTACCGCCATCGCCACCAGGGCCAACAGCAACAGCGCGATCGCCCACCAGCGCGCCGGGAGCACAGCAAGGCCGTAGGCACCCAGGGCGAGGAAACCGGCACCGATCACGCCCGCGATCCCAATGCCGGCCGTGTAGAGCTCGAAGATGAGCAGAGCCAAGCCCATGGCGAAGAACAGGTACGCCACCTCCGGGCTGGCCACGGTGTGGAAGAGCTGCGAGCTGATCGGCAGGCCCGTGATCTCGTTGCGGGTCAACGGGAGGGTGCGGAGCCCAGCGGGCGGCACCTCGCCGGCGGTTGCGGCCTCGTCGTCGTCGGCATCGACCACGGCGGCTGCGTCGTAGCAGGGGAAGGTCTCGTAGCCCGGGATCCGGGTGACGAAGGAGCCGATCGCCGAGGTGTCGGCCAGCGGGCCCTCCGAGATGCCGAGGCGGATGGCCTCCTCGGCCCCGATCGTCGAGGTCTCCAGCCGCTCGGTGGCCTCGCCGAAGGCCGGGCCGAGCTCGGCGGGGAGGCGGGCGGGGCCGGTCTGGCCGATGGTGGAGCCGGTGGACACGCCCACGATGTCGGCCACGCCGAGCAGCTCGGCTGCACCGCCACGGGCGGTGGCACCCGCCTGGCCCACCCAGATCGCGATGGTTACCGGCGAGTCGGCGAGTCGCTCGCCGAGCTCAGCGAAGTCGGCCTCGTCCACCACGCTGCCGTTGCTGTTCATCCAGATCACGAGGCCGAGCAGGTTCGCCTCCTCCGCCTGGTCGAGCTCACGCAGGAGATAGGAGTGGACCACGGGGTCGATCAAACCGGACACCTTGACGATCCGGATCGTGGTGTCGCCAGCCGGGAGGTCGTTGAGGTCCTGGGGGCAGTCGGGCAACTCGTCGCCCGACGTCTGGGCGCCCGCAGGGCTCAGTGGACCCCCGGCGAGCGAGAGCAGCGCCATGGCTGCTCCGAGCAGGAGCAGAGCGACCCGCCGGGGTACCCTCGCTGACAGTGTCTGCTGTTGACCTGTTCGCTTCATCGCGCGTCCTCGTCGTCGCCGGAAAAGGCGGGGTTGGGAAGACAACCGTAGGGGCAACGATCGGCCTCGCGGCCAGTCGCGCCGGACGCGACGTGCTGCTCGTCGAGCTGGAGGGCCTGAGTACCGTTGGCGCCCCATTCGGGCACCACGATCTTGGGTACCAACCCACCGTCATCGCGGGTGAGTCCGGCGCTGGCGCCCAGGCTGCCGGCGCCCAGCTCCGGGCCCGGCGCATCACCCCCGACGAGGCCCTGGCCGACTATCTGGCCACGAGTGGGCTCTCGTCGATCACCGATCGAATGGCCCGCTCAGGGGCGGTGGACGTGGTGGCCACAGCGGCGCCCGGGATCCGCGACCTCGTGACGTTGGGCAAGATCCGCCAGCTCGAAGAGGCCCAGGATGCCGATCTGATCGTGGTGGACGCACCTGCGGCGGGCCATGCGATCACCTTCTTGACCTCGGCGGAAGGCCTCGCCCGCACCACCCCGTCGGGCCCTATCCGCCAGCAGGCCGACCAGGTGCTGGACATGCTGGGCGACGCCTCCCGCTGCCAGGTGGTGCTGGTGACCGTGCCGGAGGAGTCGCCGGTCACCGAGCTCATCGAGACCGCGTACGCCCTGGAGGATCGGGTTGGGGTGGCGCTCGGCCCCGTTGTCATGAACGGGGTGTGGCCCACCGTTCCTGGCCTGGCCGACACCGGCCACGGCCCCCTCGCCGATGCTGCCCGCTACCGGCTCGCCCGGGTGGCGGCGCAGCGCCGAGAGATCGACCGGCTCCGAACGGAGCTACCGCTCCCACTGTTCAGCCTGCCGTACCTGTTCTCCACCGAGATCGACAGCGCCGGGATCGGCGTGCTCGCCGATTCGCTGGCCGGCGTCGAGGGGATGGACCGGTGACCGCCGAGGCGCCCATCACAGTGTGCCTCGGCAGCGGCGGCGTTGGCAAGACCACGCTCGCGGCGGCCTGGGCCATCGCCCGAGCCCAGCGGGGCGAGCGGGTGGTGGTGCTGGCCATCGACCCTGCCCGCCGCCTGGCGACCACCCTCGGGCTCGACGACACCGACGCTCACGCCGACGGCGGGAACGAGAGCGAACGCGAGAACGACCAGTCAGAGCCGGGGGAAGACCCTCAGCCAACGCCTGCGCTCGGCACCGCGGCGCTCGGTAACGACCCCCAGCTGGTGCCTGGACCGTGGCCGGGCGAGCTGTGGGCGGCCATGCTCGACCCCCGCAACACGCTCGAGACGTTGCTGCGTCGCCACGCCGACCCGGATCAGTTCGAGCGCCTGGTGGCCAACCCGCTCTTCGCCACGGTGACGAACAGCCTCTCGGGCACGAACGAGTACATGGCCGCTGAAAAGCTCCACGAACTGCACGGCGATCCGCGATTTGACCACGTGGTGGTGGACACCCCACCGTCGCGTCACGCCATCGACTTCCTCGACAGCCCTGAGCGCCTCATGCGCTTCGTCGACAATCGGCTGTACCGCACCGTGCTGGCCCCGAAGGGACTGCTGCGGCCCCTCACCAACGCCGCCCAACTGGTGTTCGGGCGAGCTGCCCGTCTGGTGGGGGCCGAACTCGTCAACGACGTGATCCGGCTCTTCCGCGACCTCGGAACGCTCGATGACGGGTTCCGCCAACGGGCGGGCGAGACAGCCGAACTGCTGGCCGGGCCGGCGTGCCGCTATGCGCTGATCACCTCACCACGGGCGGAGCCGATGCGGGAGAGCCGCTGGATCGCTGAGCGGCTGGCCGAACGATCCCGCCCACTCGATGTGGTGATCGTGAACCGGCTCACCCCGTTCGGGCGGGCGGAAACCGTCGATCCACTCGAAGATGCCGACAGGGCACGCGGAGCGGACCCCGCCGTGGCCGCCGCGCTCAGGGCGAACTGGGAGGAGCTGACGGCCTTGGCGGAGCGGGAAAACCGCCTGGTGTCGGACATCATGCGCGATCTACCCGCCGGGATCGAGCCGATCCTGTTGTCGGAGCGGACCGAACCACTCGGCGCGCTGGCCGATCTGATCGAGCTGGCAGCGGCGATCTCCGAACCAGCCGAGGCTTGATCGGCAGAAGCGAGACTGGATTTCGTCAGGTTTCTGCCTGACGCCTGTCAGCTACAGGTCAAGACTGCTGGGTGGCCTCGAGGAGTGCGTCCTCGGCCTCTTCCACCGACTCGGTGACCGGCACGATCCGATCGAACCCGGTGGTGTGGAGCAGCCGGGTGAGCGCTGGCCGCGAACAGGCCACGGCCACCTCGCCGTCGGCGTCGCGAGCGCGACGAATGCCTCCGATCAGGGCACCGAGGCCGGCCGAGTCCATGAACGGCACCTCGGACAGGTCGATCAGGACGTGGCTCTTCCCTGCAATCTCGGCCAAGGCTTCGCGGAAGGTACCGACGGTGTAGGCGTCGAGTTCACCCGACGGGCGACACAGGGTGTAGTTGTCGGTCTCTTCGATTTGGATGTCGAGCACAGGGCGTCCTTCCCCTTTGACCAACGGCCACGATACCGATCGCCACACGATCCTGTGCACCGGAAACGGCCGCAGTGGTGTGCCCGCCGCTACGATCTCGTCCGTGACGACCGTGCTGCTGGCCACCGATTCCGACCGCCTCTTCGAAGAGGTCGATGCCGCTCTGGCCACAGACGACACCACTGTGTTGCGGGTTCGAGCCGGGGCCGACGTGATCCCGGTGTGTCAACACGACGCTCCCGACGCTGTACTGCTGGACCTGCAGATCGGGAACATGGGCGGCGTTGCTACCTGTCTGGCCGTCAAGCAGGAGCAACAGGCAGGTCGTCTGCCGGAGTTCGGGGTGGGTCTGCTGCTCGACCGATCGGTCGACGTGTTCCTCGCCGGCGAGGCCCGGGCCGACGGATGGCTCGTGAAGCCCGCCAACCCGATCGAGGTGCGTGGGCTCCTGCAGACGTTGCGCAACCACGACAAGGTGGACGCCGACACCGACGCCGGCTGAGCGGCCAGAACTCAGGCGGTGCTCGGGCCGCCACCCGCTAGCATCGTCAGGACGCAACAACGGGTTGTGGCGCAGGTTGGTAGCGCGCCTCGTTCGGGACGAGGAGGTCGGGAGTTCAAATCTCCCCAACCCGACGTATGAGCTGCGGAGCAGCTCAACCGGAGTTTCGCCACGGCGAAACATCCCTGGCCCCCAAAGTTCCACCGAGGGCCCACACAACCACTCCCCCAGGACGTATGAGCTGCGGAGCAGCTCCAGAGTTCAGCAGTATCGGTGAGCCGCTGAACACTCACATCCACGGGCCGGCGCCCGATGGGCCTCGGAGCAGGCCAGGCGCTGTTGGAGGAGCCGTGGAGTCGAATCACCGCACGAACCACACCGTGGTGGTCGCTGGGCTTCCCCCGGTGCTGGCCCTCATCGCCCTCGGCGCGGCTGCGCTGGCGGCGGATGAGACCGTGATCGGGACAGCGGGCGTGGCCATCGGGCTCGTGACAGCTGCGGCGCTCGCTCTTCTCGCTCGCCGCGCCCCGGACCAGGGCCGGGTGGAGCGGCCGGCGCTGATCGCCGTGGCCGAGGCCACCGAACGGCTCGCCAGAACCACCGTGCCGGGCCTCCTCACCCAGGGCAGCAACGCCAGGATCAGCGCTGGTACCGATGGCGACGCCGAGGCCCCGATCCGGCCATCGGCCGACTGCCCCGAACCGAACGACCCCACGATCCGGCGCCTGGTCACCGCGCTGGATGCAGTGCACGACGCCACCGACGCCGAGGCGGCCCACCTCCGAACCGAACGCAAGGACGCCTTCCGCACTCTCTTGGTCGACCTGGTGCGCCGCCACCAACGGCTCCTCGACCTCCAGCTCGACGCAATCGACGCCCTCCACGCAGAGGCGCCCGACGCTCGGGCCCGCAGCCGGCTTCACGATCTCGATCATCTCGCCACCCGGATGCGACGCGACGCCGAGAGCCTGTTCGTGCTTGCCGACGTCGAGTCGAACCGCGAACGCAGCGGGGCCGTGAGCGCCCCAGACCTCATGCGGGTGGCGGCCGCCGAGATCGAGGCATACGAACGGGTGAACACCGGAGATCTGGATGACGTGTCGGTGGTGGGCCCGGCCGTGGTCGACGTGGCCCACATGCTGGCCGAACTGCTCGAGAACGCCACCCGGTTCTCGCCCCCGGACTCGGCCGTCACCGTGACCGGTCGGACCACCGACGATGGCACCTACCGGGTGACGATCACCGACACCGGGCTCGGCCTGCCAGGAGACGAATACGCCGCCGCCAACGAGGTGCTGGCCGGCGACCCCGAGCTCGACATCCCGCTCCCCCGCACCATCGGCCTGTCGGTGGTGGCTCGACTGGCCACACGCCTCGGAGCCTCCGTGAGGCTCGCTCCCACCGATGGCCGGGGAACGACAGCCGACATCACCATTCCCGCCGCCCTGGTCGTGCCCACCACTCCCCTCGGCCATCTCCCCAACCCGACCGAAGCCACGGTCGATGCCCCGGTCGACGTCATGGCTGACGAGGAGCCCGAACCGGCGCCCACGCTCGCCGACGCCCTCGGAACGCCTCTTCGCCTCGACGCCCTCCTCGACGAGGCGGTGTCGTGATGCTGGGCCGCGCACTCAACGCGAGCTTCCTCGTGGCTGGCGGGCCCGGAGCGGGCAAAAGCACCTTCGTCCGCTCGATCTCCGAGATCGAGCCCCGGTGGGTGACCGCTCCCGATGCAGCCACGCCGACGCACGAGTTCGTGGACGTGACCGACGAAGCAACCGCAGTGGACTACGGGCGGCTCTCACTCGACGAGCAGGCCGTCCTTCATCTCTATGCGATACCGAGCGCTCGGCTGGACGACTTCGCCCCCATGGCAATCGGTGCCACCACCGTGATCGATCCTCGTGATCTCGGATCGGCCCAGGCCGCGATGACCCGGGTCGAGTCGGCGGGGCTCCCCCACGTGGCGGTGCTCAACACCTTCGGACGAACCGAACCGACGGTTGACGTCCGCGCTGCGCTCGACCTGAGCGCCGACACGCCACTGATCTGCTGCGACGCCGTCGACCCTGAAGCAGTGAAGAACGTGCTGTTGACGCTGCTGGCCGAGATCCTGACAGGGATGCGAACCCGGCCCGAGGCGAGCCGATAGCGCTACGCCCCGCAGCCACCACCACAGCCGCCGCCACCACAGCCACCTCCACCGTCACCGCCGCTGTCGCCTGAGTCGCCGGAGGCCCAGAACCCGCAGCCTCCGTCGGCGTTGCCACGGCTACCGCCACCGCCACCACCTCCGCCTCGGATCGCGCCGATCACCACGAGGATGATCACCACGCCGATCACGCCGACGGTGATGAGCCCGGTGAGCGACACGCCGCCCGAGTCCTGGGCCAGCAGCCCGATGGCACCCACGCCGGAGCAACCGGCCAGGAGCAGGGCTCCGCCGGCCACGAGGCCCGAGCGACCCACGCCGGCCGCCGACGGCGCGTGGGGCCGGCGAGGCTTGGGCACAACCCATTTCCGAGCCGTGTTCACACGCACCCACTGGGATGCATCGGCGAAGCGGGCCGTGGCGTCGGGCCAGATGTCGGCCGGTGGTTCGGCGCCGAACCAGGTGCGGTAGCTGTCGAGGGTCCGTCGGTACCAGTCGTCGTACTTGGTGCCTTCGGCCCGCCCACCACGGGTGGGCCCGTGGTGCAGCGGATGGTCGAGCACCTCGCCGCACATCCGCTCCCAGTACGACTGGGTGTAGAGCAGGTGGAGATGCCATGCCTGGTCGACCTCGTCGCTCGGCGTCACGGGATGGCCGCACCGCTGGCTCAGGTAGACGAACCGCTTGTACTCGTGGATCACCCGCAAGGCGTAGGCCAGGGACCAGCCGTTGTCGCGCGCCAGCCGGTCGGCGAACCCCAGCGACGGCGAGCCGCCATCCGCACCGGGTTCGTCCACTTCGAACCGATCGAGCGCCGCCCACAGTTCGTCGGTGCCGGCCGCGGTGGGCGCGGCCGATCCGGCGCCGGAGTTGTCTGGTGTCGCCATCGGTGAGACTCCCTCGGGCGCCGCCGTCGACGCCGTCACACGACGTTAGTCGCCGTAGATCGTGGCGGCGGCCTCTGCGATCGTGCGTGACGCCCGGGCCGAACGCCACTGGGCGACCTCGGGTTGAGTCGGCACGCCCCCGTCGGTCACCTGCCGGAGTGCAACCAGTTCGGCCCGATCCCAGGTCGACGCCCGCAGCTCCTCGCTCTCGCTGAAGTAGAGCACGATCGAGCCACGGTCCACGGTGCCGTCGGCCATGAGTCGGATCCAGTACGACCGCCCAGCAGCGTCGGGTTCTCGGCCCAGCACGTTGCGGTACAGCTGGTCGAGGAACTGGGTGATGTCGGGGCCGTCGAAGCGGGTTCGGTACTCCTCCGACTGGGCGAACCACTCGGCGATGTCGTGCAGGTCGTTGCCGTTCGCCCTCGTCCGGATCCAGTACTGGAGACCTTCGGCGTCTGGGTAGCGACCGAAGACCGACAGGTACAACCGGTCGACGGCCGCGGCCGAGGTGTCGGCATCGAGCTCGGCGGCCACGGCGCGCCACACGTCGTCGTCGGCCGCTTTCTCGAAGGCGTCGCGTTCCTCGCTCGTGGGGTAGCGACCATGGATCCGGTACCACACGTGGTCGACGAAGCCGTCCTCGCCGGGCTCGGCCGCTTCGGGCTCAGACCCACCGACGCCGGCCCGGGCCCGGTCGGCGGCGGCATCGACGCTGGCCGTGGGATTGATCGGCAAGCCGCCCGGCTTGTAGATCTCGAAGTGCAGGTGCGGCGCGGTCCACTCGGCGTTGCCCCCGTCGCCGAGGTAGCCGATCACCTCACCCTCGGTGATGGCGAAGCCCCGCTCGAAGGTGCCGTCGGAGCGGAGGGCACCGCAGAGGCGCTCCGAGAAGGCCTGGGTGCAGGTGGCGGCCCCGTCGTCGGTGCCGGGCGTGTCGTTGTTGAGGTGGATGTACTGGTACTCCCACCCCTCCGCGTCGCGGAATCGGATCAGGCTCCCCCGACTGTTGCTGAACCGGCCCCAGGTGACCGTGCCCGAACGGGCGGCGACGAGGGGGATCATCTTGTCGCCGAGCATGTCGACGCCGATGTGGGAACGGCCGCCGCTGCGGGGCGCTCCGAAGGTGTCAGTCCAACGCAGATCGTCCACCCGGTCGGCGGCGACTGGGAATGTGATCTGACGCACTGTCACCCCACCGGAGCTTTCCTGGGCGCTCACCGGTGAACCGGGGAGGATGAACAGCGCCACAAGAGCGGCGAGCACTGCGGTAAGCAGGGCTGGGAGGGCGCGTACGTAACGGAGACCCCGTAAGGGGTCGGCGGTCTCAGCAGGCATCGTCGAAACTCCTCAGGCGGGCGGCGATCGACGGGTTCACGTCGGATATCGGCCGGGGCGGCGGGACCTGAAGCCTTTGGCGGGAAGTCATCATGCTAGGTGTTTCCGCCCGACCCGCCATGGACCGATACATCTGCCTACGCTCGTATCACATGGTGTCCACCAGTGAAACGACGAACATCGCCGTAGGTCGTCCATGATCGGGGACCTCGTCGCAACCATCCGCAACGAGGGTGGTACACGACTGCGCAACGTGATCGCGGGCGAACAGCGCCTCGATACGAGCCAGCTCGCCACCCGCGCCGATCCTGGGCTGTACGGCCCTTCGAGTGCGGTGTGGCGGGTGCACGGTGAGGCGTCGATGCTCATCGGTGGTCTCCGGGCGTTGATGCTCCAGACGCTGCACCCCCTGGCCATGGCCGGCGTGGCCGAGCACTCCGACTATCGGCACGACCCATGGGGCCGTCTCCACCGAACCGGGCACTTCATCGGCGCCACCACCTACGGCAACACCGCCACCGCCGAGCGGACCATCGCCATGGTGCGAGCCATCCACGAGCGGGTCGAAGGCCACGCCCCCGATGGGCGGCCCTACTCGGCCACCGATCCACATCTGCTCCGCTGGGTGCACGTCACCGAGGTGGACAGCTTCCTCGCTGCCTACGATCGCTACGCCGCCGGCCGCCTGACCGACGCCGAGCGCGACCAGTACGTGGCCGAGATGGGCGAGATCGCCACCCGCCTCGGCGCCGACGACGTTCCCACCGACATGGCGTCGCTGCAGAGCTGCATCGAGGATTTCCGCCCTGAGCTGCGCTACGACCCGCAGGCGCAGGAGGCGATGCGCTTCCTCATGCGGCCGCCGGTACCGCTCCTGCTCGCCGGGGCCTACGGCATCGTGACGGCAGGGGCCGTTGGCCTGCTCCCGGGTTGGGCCCAACGGCAACTCCGGCTCCCGGTCCCCCCTGGGGTAGAGCCGATCGCCGTGCGACCGGCGGCCATGCTGTTCACCCGAGGCATCGGGTGGCTCCTCGACGACGACTTCCGCCGCGAGCGAGAAGCGTCGATGGGTGCCGCCTGACGCGGGCGCTACGGTCGGCCTCGTCGCCGACCGGAGACACTCGACGTAGGGAGCACGACGCGATGGAGCTGGGCGCGTTCCAGGAACTCATGGAGGAGCTGTACGGCGAAGCCGACCGCGAGCGGGGCGTGCCCGCAACGGTTGCCTGGCTGTGCGAGGAGCTCGGCGAGCTGGCCCAGGCGGTGCGCAAGGGCACCCCTGAGCAGCAGCTCCACGAACTCGGCGACGTGCTCGCCTGGCTAGCGTCGCTGGCCAACCAGATCGATCTGTCGCTGGAAGACGCGGCCAACCGCTATGTGACCGACCCGCCGTAGCAACGGCGGCGCCGGTACATGGGCTACTCGGCGGCGACCAGTTCTGCGATCTGGATCGCGTTCAGCGCTGCGCCCTTGCGGAGGTTGTCGCCGCTGAGGAAGAAGGCCAGGCCGTTCTCGACGGTCTCGTCCACCCGGATCCGACCCACGAGCGTGTCATCGATGCCGGTGGACTTGAGCGGTGTTGGCACGTCGTCGAGGATCACGCCGGGGGCGCCATCCAACAGCTCACGGGCGCGCTCGGGGCTGATCGCGCGTTCGAACCGTGCGTTCACGGCAAGCGAGTGCCCGGTGAAAACCGGAATCCGGACGCACACGCCCGACACGGCGAGATCCGGGATGTCGAGGATCTTTCGGGTCTCGTTGCGGAGCTTCTGCTCCTCGCTGGTCTCGTCCCGCCCGTCGTCGACGGCACTACCGGCCCAGGGCAGGGCGTTGTAGGCGATCGGGTCGGTGAAGACGCTGGGCTGGCCGAGATCGACGGCCGAGCCATCGTGGGTCAGTTCGGTGGCGTCGCCGGCCTTTGCGATCTGCTCGGCCAACTCGTCGACACCGGCGAGGCCGGCCCCGGAGGTGGCCTGGTAGGTGGCAACCACCATCGAGCGCAGCTCGGCCTCGGCGTGCAGGGGCCGCAACACGGGCATGGCCACCATGGTGGTGCAGTTCGGGTTGGCGATGATGCCCTTCGGGCGCCGCCGGGCGTCGGCATCGTTCACGTCGGCCACCACCAGCGGCACGTCGGGATCCATGCGCCAGGCCGAGGAGTTGTCGATGACCACCACGCCCGCGTCGGCCACGGTGGGGGCCAGGCTCTTCGACGTGGATCCGCCGGCCGAGAACAAGGCGATGTCGAGCCCGGAGTAGTCCGCAGTGGAGGCGTCCTCCACGGTGATGTCAGTGCCCTTCCAGGTCAGAGTTCGACCTGCTGACCGTGCCGAGGCAAAGAGACGAAGCTCGTCGACCGGGAAGGCCCGCTCGTCGAGCAACCGACGCATCACGCCACCGACCTGGCCGGTGGCACCAACGATTCCTACTCGCATACCCCCAACGGTACGGCACACACCTCAGGATCCGCCCGTCAGTTTCCGGTGTCGCCGGTCACGTCGCACCCATACGAGCGCCACGCCGGCGCGTTTCGCCACCAGCGAAACGCCGTAAGGGCCTGCTCCGCAGGCCCGGCGGTCACCCCGACTAGTTGACGTCCAGACCGAAGGCGGTGTGGAGGGCCTGCACGGCCTGGTCGACGGACTCCTCGGCAATCACGCAGCTGATACGGATGGCCGAGGTCGAGATCATCTGGATGTTGATCCCCTGGCCGGCCAGAGTCTCGAACATCGTGGCCGCCACACCCGGATTCGACTTCATCCCGGCGCCGACAACCGACACCTTGCCGATCGAGCTGTTGGCCGTGATCTCCTTCGCCCCGAGCGTCGTCGCCACGCCGTTGCTCAAGATGGACTGGGCCTGCTCCACGTTCTCCGACGGGACCGTGAACGAGATGTCGGTTCGGCCGTGGGCCGAGACGTTCTGCACGATCATGTCCACGTTCACCCCAGCGTCGGCCAGGGCCCGGAACAGGGTGGCCGAGATGCCGGGCTTGTCGTTCACGTCCGACACGGTGATCTTCGACTCGGACGTGTCGTGGGTGACGGCGCGGATGATCGGTTGTTCCATGGTGGTGTCCTGTTCGACGACGAGGGTTCCCGGTTCCCAGGTGAAGGCGGAGCGAACGTGCAGAGGCACGCCTTGGCTGTGGGCGACCTCGACCGAGCGCATGGCCGGCTTGGGGCAACCCGTGGCCGTCATCTCCAGCAGCTCGTCGAAGGTGATCGTTCCCATTTTCGACGCCGCCGGCACAATGCGGGGATCGGCGCTGAACACGCCTGACACGTCGGTGTAGAGCTCGCAGGTGTCAGCACCGAGGGCCTTCGTGAGCGCCACCGCAGTGGTGTCGCTGCCGCCCCGACCGAGGAAGGTCACGTCGCGGTCGGTCGACACACCCTGGGAGCCGGCCACCACGGGCACGATCCCGGCGTCGAGCGTTTCGTTGATCCGATCGGGCCGGATCTCGAGGATCTTGGCGTTGCGATGGTTCGTGTCAGTGAGGAAGCCGGCCTGGCTTCCGGTGAACGAGCGTGCCGGCACGCCGATGTCGGCCAACGCCATGCACATGAGGGCGATCGCCTTGCGTTCCCCGGCGGTGATGAGCATGTCCATCTCCCGGCTGGGCTGGTTGGTGGACACCCGATCGGCGAGCACGAGAAGCTCGTCGGTCTCCTTGCCCATCGCCGAGACCACCATGGTCACATGATCGCCGCGACGCCGACAGCGGGCGACGTGATCCGCAACCGCACGCATGCGATCCGGGTCTGCGACGGAGGTTCCACCGAATTTCTGCACCACTCTGGCCACGGGCTCACGGTAGCGGGCTGGGAATGGGCCAGCTCCGCGTTACCTTTCTCCTCCGTGGCTACGGACAAGCGAGAACGGCAACGAGCGAACCGCGCGGCCAAGCAGGCCGAGGAGGACAAGGTCCAGCAGCGGGCCCAGTACCGACAGTGGGTGGTGATCGGGGTTCTGATCGCACTCGGCGTCGGCGGTCTGCTCTACATCCTGTCGGCCATCGGCGGCGATGACGAGGCCACCGACACCACCGATTTCACCCTCGCGAGCACGTCCTCCACGGCGTCGACCACCACCGAGCCGATCCCCGAGGCCGCGGTGGTGGCCCCTGAGCCCGGGGGGTCGATCGACGGCGCGGCCGAATGCCCGGCCGAGGACGGATCGTCGGAGCGGATCACCTCGTTCAACGAGGCCCCGCCCACCTGCATCGACGAAACCGCCACCTACGTGGCCGAGATCGACACCACGCTCGGTGCCATCACCGTGGAGCTCGACGCATCCGCCGCCCCCGAGACGGTGAACAACTTCGTGTTCCTCGCTCGATACCACTACTACGACGGCGCTCCGTTCCACCGCATCATCCCGGGCTTCGTGATCCAGGGCGGCGACGCCGTCGGCGACCCGCTCGGCACGGGCAACCCGGGCTATGCGATCGGCGACGAGCTGCCGACCGCTGGCGACTACCAGGTGGGGTCGCTCGCCATGGCCAACAGCGGCCCCGACACGTCGGGAAGCCAGTTCTTCATCGTGACCGGCCCCGACGGCGAGAACCTGCCCCCGCAGTACTCGCTCTTCGGTTCCGTGACCGAGGGGCTTGACGTGGTGACCTCGATCGAGGGCATCCCCACCACCCCGAGCGATGCACCCACCGAGGAGATCTACATCAACTCGGTGACGATCACCGAAGGCTGAGTCTGGGGCGGCCGAGCACCGGCGCCCCTTGGACGTCGACCTCAGTACTCGTCGCCAGCGTGGCGGCGGCTCTGGGCCGCCTCAACGTAGGCGTAGGTGCACAATCCGAGAGGGCCGGTGGAGAACCGGTCGATCTCGTGGAACTCGAGGCCGGCCGCTCGGAGCTGGATCGGCAGATCGCGGTTGAACGTGTGGCCACGTCGGCGACGCCAGATCGGCGTGGTGACCCACTGCAACACCCGTCGCAGCCCAAGCCCCGACACGGGTTCGACCACGAAGAGGCGGTCCTCGCCGAGTTCGTCGACGAGCCTGCGCAGCCGGGCCGGCGTCCAGTGTGGGCGCCACAGCTCGCCCACGCTCAGCAGATCGCCGGGGGGCCGCTGAGCGGCCTCGATCTCGTCGAGCCGTACCTCGGAGAGGCCCGCTCCGCTGCGGTCGCGGGCTCTGGCCACGAAGGCGTCGATCGGCGACATTGCACCCACGAGCCGATTCGCCACCGCGGTTCGGTCTGCCACCGCGCCGAGCGTACCGTGAAGCCCCATGGAGCGAGGCCACCTACGCCAGCCGTTGCACCCTGCGGCCACCTCGTGGTCGTTCCCGGCACCCTCCGAACTCGACCAGGGCGACGATCTCGTGGCCGCCGGCGCCGACCTGGAGCCCGGCACGCTGCTCGCGGCCTACTCGAACGGCTACTTCCCGATGCCGCTCGACCGGCGCACGATCGGCTGGTTCCATCCCGATCCCCGGGGGATCATCCCCCTCGACGGGCTGCATGTCTCTCGCTCGCTTCGGCGGTCGGTGCGGCGCTACCGCACCACGATCGACGAAGCGTTCACCGAGGTGATATCGGCGTGCGCCGATCCCGCCCGGCCCCTCGGGTGGATCGACCACCGCATCCGCGACGCCTACGAACAGCTCCACCACATGGGGTGGGCGCACAGCATAGAAGTCTGGGACGACGACGGGCTGGCTGGCGGGCTCTACGGGGTGGCCCTTGGCGGGTTGTTTGCCGGTGAGTCGATGTTCCATCGGCGAACCGATGCCTCCAAGGTGGCACTGGTCCACCTGGTGGATGTGCTGAGCGAGGGAGGCTCGCCGGAACGGGCCGACGCCCTCCTCGACGTGCAGTGGAAGACCGACCACCTCGCCACCCTCGGCGCCGTCGAAGTCCCGCGGGCGACCTACGTGAACCGGCTCCAGCCGGCGCTACGGCTCGGCCTACCTTCTGGGCTGGTGGCCTCGCCTCTCTTCGCACCGGCGGAGGATGATCCGCCACACTAGGAGCGTGGCAACGACATCCTCCCCCAATGGTGTGAACCGCGACCGAGATCGGCCGTGGATGATGCGGACCTACTCCGGACACTCCACTGCCGCGGCGTCGAACGCCCTCTACCGGACCAACCTGGCCAAGGGCCAGACCGGCCTGTCGATCGCCTTCGATCTGCCCACCCAGACGGGCTACGACCCCGATCACGTGCTGGCCACCGGAGAAGTGGGCAAGGTGGGCGTGCCCGTCGCTCACAAAGGCCACATGGCAACGCTGCTCGACAGCATCCCGGTGGGCGAGATGAACACATCGATGACGATCAACGCCCCCGCCGCCTGGCTGCTGGGGCTCTACGTGGCCAACGCCACCGACCAGGGTGTGGCGTCGACCGCACTCCGGGGCACCACCCAGAACGACATCGTCAAGGAGTACCTGAGCCGGGGGACCTACATCTTCCCGCCGGAGCCGTCGCGCCGGTTGATCGTCGACATGTTCGCCTTCTGCGCCGAGCACGTTCCGAAGTGGAACCCGATGAACGTGTGCTCGTACCACCTGCAGGAGGCGGGGGCCACGCCGGTCCAGGAGATCGCCTACTCACTGGCCAATGCCATCGACGTGCTGGACGCCGTGCGGGACTCCGGCCAGATCGCCCCCGATGCCTTCGACGCAGTGGTGGCCTCCACGTCGTTCTTCGTGAACTCGGGGATTCGGTTCGTCGAGGAAACGGCGAAGATGCGGGCCTTCACCGAGCTGTGGGACCGGATCACGGCCGAGCGCTACGGCGTGACCGACCCGAAGGCCCGCCGCTTCCGCTACGGGGTTCAGGTCAACTCACTCGGGCTCACCGAGAGCCAGCCCGAGAACAACATCGCCCGCATCGTGCTGGAGGCCCTCGGGGTCACCCTGTCTCGCGATGCCAGAGCCCGATCTCTGCAGCTCCCAGCGTGGAACGAAGCGCTCGGCCTGCCCCGCCCGTGGGACCAGCAGTGGTCGCTGCGGATCCAACAGATCCTGGCCATGGAGACCGACCTGCTGGAGTACGACGACATCTTCGCTGGCTCACACGTGGTTGAGGCCAAGACCGCCGAGCTGATCGAGGCTGCGGAGGCCGAGCTCGACGAGATCATCGAACTGGGGGGCGCGTTCGCCGCCATCGACGAGCTGAAGAGCCGCCTGGTTCGCTCCCACGCCGAACGTATGCGCCGCATCGAGGGCGGCGACCAGACCGTGGTTGGGGTGAACGCCTTCACCGAATCGGCCGAGTCGCCTCTGGGCGGCGCCGACGCCATTCTCCGGGTGGACCCGGCCGTGCAGGACGAACTCGTGGCCGATATCGAGGCCTGGCGGGCCGCCCGTGACGAGGGCGAAGTGGCTCGGTGTCTGGCCGATCTGGAACGAGCCGCCAGCGGGACCGACAACGTCATGGCCCCCACCATCGCATTGGCCCATGCCGGCGGCACCACAGGCGAGTGGGCCGACTGCCTGCGTGGGGTCTACGGCGAGTATCGGGGCCCGACCGGAGTGGGCGCCTCCACGGCGATGGCCGCAGGCAGCGGGGCACTGGCCGCAGTGGCCCAGCGGATGCAGGCCAGCGCCGGTGGTCCGCCCCGAATCCTGCTGGCCAAGCCCGGCCTCGACGGGCATTCAAATGGGGCCGAACAGATCGCCGTGGCCGCCCGGGACGCCGGGATGGAGGTGATCTACGAGGGCATTCGCCTCACCCCCGACCAGATCGCCACTGTT
The DNA here is from genome assembly GCA_039029735.1 of Actinomycetota bacterium. GTDB lineage: Bacteria > Actinomycetota > Acidimicrobiia > Acidimicrobiales > SZUA-35 > CADEDH01. The sequence continues at coordinate 45,419 of JBCCFL010000038.1, forward strand.
GCCGTTCAGGAGGATCCCGACGCCGTTGGCCTGTCGATCCTGTCGGGGAGCCACATGGAGCTCGTACCCCAGACGCTCGACAAGCTGCGAGCCGCCGGTGTGGACGCCCCGCTGGTCGTTGGCGGCATCATCCCAACCGAGGACCAGGCAGACCTGCTCGATCGAGGCGTGGCGGCCGTGTTCACCCCGAAGGACTACCAACTCGTGGAGATCGTCGAGGCCTTGGCCGAGCTAGCCTTGGCCCACCGCGCCGCCGACGCCTGATCCGGACGGTCTTCGACCCTCCCCAGGCCGGCGCTGGCCCCCGAACCCCTTTACCGCCGCCGCCGACCCACCGATAGAACATCGGGATGGATGGACCGAGATGACCTCACCTTCAGCGCTGACCGGCCTCGCGCTCGGCACCCTCGGCCTCGTCGCGGGTGTCGTTGCCATTGCGATCGACGACGTTCGGCTCGCGCCCGTTGCCGCCGTGCTCGCCCTCGCCGCCGGCGCATGCTCACTCCCGTTGGCCCGGAGGTTGACCGCCCAGAGCGACGCGTTGGCCCTGGTGCAGGAACAGCTGGCGGAGGCCAAGGCAGCAGCGGCCCCCGCCGCATCGACACCCAGCACCGACGCGAGGCCTGCGGGGCCGACCGCGGCGTCCACACCTGAGATCCCCGCGGCCGAGTCACTGGCCCACCCGGCCCTCAGCGACCTCGCCCCCGCCGCCCGACCCGAACCAACAGTCGACGCGGCGTCGCCCGTCGACCCGGCCGTGTCGGCCGCAGCGGCCTCGAACACCGTGGAGCCCCTCGTCGACGCCGACACCGGTCTGTTCAGCGAGCAGTTCTTCCTCGTGGCCACAGAGTCACGGGTTGCCGCAGCACGCCGCCACCTGCGCCCGGTCGCGCTCGTGCTGATCGAGGTGGCGAGGAACGTACCCGAGGCGCCGTCGCCGGCCGATCCTCCACTGGTGGCCGAGGTGGTCCGGGCCACGCTGCGCGAAGCAGACACCGCCTCCTACCTGGTCAACGGCCGCTACGCCCTCCTGTTGGAGGACACACCCGAGAACGGCGCCATCTGGACGGTGGAGCGCATCCGCCGCCAGCTCCTCAAGAACTACGACGGGCTCACGGTGTGGGCCGGTATCGCCTGCTACCCGGCGCACGCCTTCGAGCCGGCCGAGCTGCTCGCCGCAGCCGATCAGGCGCTGGTGGCTGCCCGTGAGTGGCACCAGGACCGCATCGAAGTCGCCATCGTCGCTGACTGAGTGTGAGCTGCGGAGCAGCTCACCTGGCCTTTCGCCTACGGCGAAACGCGCCGGCGTCACGCTCGAATGGGACAACGAAAGACAGCAGCTGCGGAGCAGCTCACCTGGCCTTTCGCCTACGGCGAAACGCGCCGGCGTCACGCTCGAACGGGACAGCGAGGTCTGGGAGCTAGCCCGAGCTGAGGCGCTTGTTCAGCGACGTGAAGGCGAGCGTGAAGGTGATGATCGCCAAGCCACCGACGGCGGCCACTGCTCGAAGCAGGTCTTCGGCCACCCAACCCTCCATGATGAGCGACCGGAGCCCCTCCAACAGGTAGGTCACCGGGTTGAACTGGGCGATCGTCCGGAGCCAGCTGGTGAGCGCCTCCAACGGCAGGAACGCCGATGTGAGGAAGGCAAAGGGGAAGAAGATCAGAAACGCGGAGTTCACCGCCGCCGGGTTCCCGGTGCGAAGCGCCACCGTGTACGGGAAGCCGGTGAAGGCCAGACCCCACCCTGCGGTGAGCGCCAGGAACACGAGCCACCCCAGGAAGCCGGTGGCGAACCGCACGCCGACGAGGAAGCCGACGCCGCTGACCAACATCGCCAGGAACACCACGAGCACGAGGTCGGCCACCATCATCCCGAGCAGGAGTGCCACCCGACGCACCGGGGTGATGAGCAGTTTGTCGAGGTATCCGGTCTGGATGTCGGTGACCACCACGTTGGCCCGCGACACCCCGGTGACGGCGAAGATGATGGCCACCGGCAGCTGGAAGGCCTTGAAGTCGAGACCCTCACCGAAGCTCTCGGCCACGTCCTGGAGGGCGCCGATGTTCACGGCGTAGAAGAACATCGGCACGATTAGGGCCGGTGCCAGGAACTCAGGCTCCCGCAGCATCGACCGGATTGCCCGCTTGGCCACCGTGGTGAGGTCGCCGAAGAATCCACTGGGTTGGGCGAGGCTCATGACGGATCTCCCGGTTCGATGCGATGGCCGGTGGCGTTGAGGAACACGTCGTCGAGGGTGGGGGTACGCAGCGTGAGCGACTCCGCCCGCACGCCAGCGCCGTTGAGAGCGACCACCAGGTCGTTCACCAGGGCGGCGCCGTCGGTGGCCGACACCACCAGCTCGTCGCCGGCCACGCTCAGGTCGGTGACACCAGCGAGAGCCCGGATCGTGCTCGTCAGGTCGTCGGACATCGAGGCGAGGCGGGCCACGATCACGTCGTTGCCGACGCTGCGCTTCAGCGCGTCGGGGGTGCCCTCGGCCACGATGCGGCCCTCGTCGATGATGCCCACGCGGTCGGCCAGCATGTCGGCCTCCTCCAGGTACTGGGTGGTGAGGAAGATCGTGACGCCGAGATCCTCGTTGAGGCGGCGCACCTCCTCCCACACCTTGGCCCGCGACACCGGATCGAGGCCGGTGGTCGGTTCGTCGAGGAAGAGCACGTCGGGTTCGTGGAGCAGGGCGCTGGCCAGGTCGACCCGGCGCTTCATGCCACCGCTGTAGGTGGCCACCCGGCGATCGATGGCGTCGCCGATCTCCACGAACTCGAGCACTGCGGCGATGCGGTCGTTCAGCACCGAGCCCCGCATCCCGTAGAGGTTGCCCTGAAGGGCGAGAATCTCACGGCCGGTCTGCTTCTCGTCGAGCGAGGCGTCCTGCAGGGCCACTCCGATGCGGAGGCGCACGCCGCCGGCGTCGTCCACCACGTCGAGGCCGGCCACCGAGGCGGAGCCACCCGTGGGCGCCAGCAGGGTGCACAGCATCCGAACGGTGGTGCTCTTACCTGCACCGTTGGGCCCAAGGAAGCCGTAGATCTCGCCCTCGGCCACTTGGAGATCCACGCCGTCGACCGCCAGTTCCTCGCCGAACCGGCGCGAGAGTTTGTTCGTGACGATCGCGCTCATCGGCACACGCTACCGGTCGCGATCGGGCCAGCCCGAGCCGTAGTCGAGGAGATGATTGTCGCTGCCGAGCGGGCGCCCGGGCCAGCGGGCAGAGCCCGGCGTGGCTGACAGCCCGGCGATCAGCCCCTGCATCGGATAGCCCTCTGCCTCGACGAACATGCCCCGGTCGTGGGCGTGGCGGTCCTCGGTCAGTGCCGCCATGTCGTACACCAGGGCGGCGGCGGCATCGGCCCGTTCGAACTCGGCCAACACCTCGTCTGCGGTGCGTTCCTTGACCCAGTCGGCCATGGCGGTGTCAACGAGTTGGCGATGCTCCATCCGGCCCGCGGTGGCCGAGAGTCGCTCGTCGTCGCCGAGCCCGATGAGGGCCAACACGCGGGCGGCCACCGAGTCGGCCGAGGTCGACACGGCCACCCATTGGTCGTCGGCGGTGAGGTAGGCCCCACGTGGCACCGAGTAGGGCAACCCGGAACCCAGGCGAGGTTGTTGTTGGCCGCCCGCCAGCCACAACGCCGGGAGGGGGCCCATCACCTGGAGCAGGCTCTCGATCAGGTTCACGTCGACCACCTGCCCCACCCCCGAGTGCAGGGCCACCATGGCAGCGAAGGCGCCAGCCATGGCGGTGACCTCATCGGTGAGAGCCACCGGAGGCAGCGTGGGAGGCCCGTCCTCGGAGCCGTTCAGGGCGGCGAAGCCCGACATCGCCTCGGCAAGGGTGGCGAAGCCCGGCCGATCCCGGTACGGCCCGGTCTGCCCGAAGGCCGTCACCCGCACGATCACCAGCTCCGGATTCCGGGCGAGGAGCACGTCGGGGCCGAGGCCCAGCCGTTCGAGCTTTCCCGGGCGCATGTTCTCCACCAACACATTCGCCTCGGCCACCAGGCCGAGCAGAACCTCCACGTCGGCGTCGGTGGTCAGGTCGAGTTCGATGAAGCGCTTGTTCCGGTTAGCGAGCTTGAAGAAGTGCGTCTCGCCGTCATCGTCACGCCACCCGAGATTGCGGGCGGTGTCGCCGATACCCCGGCGTTCCACCTTAATCACGTCGGCGCCGAAGTCGGCCAAGTGGCGGGCCACACCCGGCCCGGCGAGCACCGTGGCCAGATCGAGCACCCGCACGTCGGCGAGGGGTCCCGGGCTGGAGCCCGTCGATGCGTGAGCGCGTTCGGTACTCGTCATGGGGCCAGACCCTAGAAGGCGACGCCCCGAGCCATCGAGTACGGCGCGATATCAGCCGGCCCCATCGCGGTCACTAGCCTTGGCCCATGGGGCGTCGCTCCGCCGACGACATTCCGTCCCTGGCCGCCACCGCCACGGCTGATGAGGACTGGTCGACGATCACCGTGCGCGCCTGGTCGGGAATCCTGGGCGGCGGGTTCCTGGCCGCAATGGTGCTGGTTGCCCTGGATGTGGCGGATCAACCGATCACCTGGATCGCTGTTGGCGCCGCGGCTGCGGTTGGGGCAACGCCGGCCCTCCGTGGTGGGCTCGCACTGCGACGGCGGCGACGGCTGCACATGGCAGGGCTCTCGCCCGGTGCAGTGGCCCTCGTGGTGCGCGCCGCCACCGAAGCCGATCGCATCCGGGCCTTGGCCGCCGCGGCCGACCCTGGGCCGATCGCCGACCATCTGACGCATCTGTCCAACGTTGCCGACGAATACGTCTGGGCCCTTCAGGGCTCACTCGGGGAGCCGGAGTCGGGCACTCGGGCGGTGGAGAGCGACGCCACTCGGGTGATCGCCCAGCTCCAGGAGCTGTCCGAGGCCGCGGCCGAGCTGCGCGACGCCCAACGGCGCCTTGCCGGCCGCACCCGCCTCGAGTCGCTCACCGAGCAGACCCGACAGTTGTCAGAGGCCGTGGCTGAGCAGACAGATCGGGCCGAGATCGAGCGTGCGGGCGACGGCGACGAGCCCGACACGCCACCACCGCCAGCGCTGGGAGATGGGCCGTCGGCGCCGTGACAGCGCCGCTCGATGACCGGCCGGAGCCCGGATCGCGCTAAAACAGAGGGGTGCTGATCGTCGTCTCCCCGGCCAAGTCCCTCGACTACGAGAGCCCGCTTCCCACCTCGAAATGGTCGGAGCCCCAGCTCCTCGACCGCGCGGCGGAACTGGTGGAGATCATGGCCACCAAGTCGCCAGCCGACATCAAGTCGATGATGGGCGTCTCGGCGTCTCTGGCCGAGACGAACTTCGAGCGCTACCAGGACTGGCACCGTCCGTTCACCCCCGACAACGCCCGGCCGGCGCTGCTCGCCTTCCAGGGCGACGTGTACCAGGGCATGGACGCCGCCAACACCTTCGGCGCCCGTGACTACACCCATGCCCAGAAGACCTTGCGCATCCTGTCGGGCCTATACGGCGTGCTCCGGCCGCTCGACCTCATGCAGCCGTATCGGTTGGAGATGGGCTCGAAGCTCGCCAACCCTGCTGGCCGAGATCTGTATGCGTTCTGGGGATCGACGATCACCGAGCACCTGAACGAGGCGCTGGCCGACAGCCCGGGCGCGAACGTGCTGGTGAACCTCGCGTCGAACGAGTACTTCGGCTCGGTGCGCCCTGATGCGCTCGATGCGCCCGTGATCACGCCGACGTTCCTCGATGAGAAGAACGGCTCGTACAAGACGATCGCCTTCTTCGCCAAGCGGGCCCGCGGCTCCATGACGGGTTGGATCATCCGTAACCGGGTGAAGACGATCAAGGGCCTGGCCGATTTCGATGGGCTCGGCTACCGCTTCGATCCTGATCAGTCGAGCGCTGAGCGCCCGGTGTTCATCCGCCCCGAACACTCAGCTGCTGCGGCCTAGCCCCACGAAAGGCCTTGTGGGTTGGCGCTCCCAGCGCCGATCCAGAAGGCCAAGAGACGTTCGAGTCGGCGTGCCGACTCAACGTCTCCAGGGGCGTTGACGAGAGTGTGGCAGGGGGCGGTTCCACCACCGCCCGCTGAAGCGCCAACGTGGCTGCTGTTCGGGCTCGGTCGTCTCCGAGCCCGAACTCGGCCAGCCCGCCACCACGGCGGCCACGATGGCGGCCGCCTCGTCGTCGGTCGGGGTGGGGGTGATCTGCATGTCAGCCATGGTCGACCTCGCTAGAGCGGCACGTTGCCGTGCTTGCGCTTCGGAAGCTCCTCACGCTTGGTGCGGAGCATCTCGAGCCCGGAGATGATCTTGCGGCGGGTCTCGGCGGGATCGATCACGTCGTCGACATAGCCTCGTTCGGCGGCGATCCACGGGTTGGCGAACCGCTCCTTGTACTCGTCGATCAGTTCGGTGCGCCGCGTGTCAGGGTCGGCGGCAGCCTGGATCTCGCGGCGGTAGACGATGTCGGTGGCGCCTTCGGGGCCCATCACCGCCAGCTCGGCCGACGGCCAGGCGAGCGCCAGGTCGGAGCCAACACCCTTGGAGTCCATCACCACGTAGGCACCGCCGTAGGCCTTGCGGGTGATCACCTGAATGCGAGGCACAGTGGCCTCGCAGTAGGCATAGAGCAGCTTGGCCCCGTGGCGGATGATGCCGCCGTACTCCTGATCGACGCCAGGCAGGAAGCCGGGTACGTCCACGAACGTGACGATCGGGATGTTGAAGGCGTCGCAGGTGCGCACGAAGCGGGCGGCCTTCGAGGAGCTTTCGATGTCGAGCACACCGGCCAGCACCATCGGCTGGTTGGCGACGACGCCAACGGGGTGCCCGTCCATGCGGATGAACCCGCACACGATCGACTTCGCCCACTTGGCCGAGTACTCACAGAACTCGCCGTCGTCGGCCACCTCGGTGATCACACGCTTCATGTCGTATGGCATGTTCGGGCTGGGTGGCATGAGATCGACGAGGGCGTCGCAGAGGCGCTCCGGGTCGTCGTCGGTCACCATGTGCGGGGGTTCCTCGATGTTGTTCGAGGGCAGGAACGACAGCAGGTACTTGACGTCGTCGAGCACGGCCTTCTCGTCGGCCCCGACGAAGTGGGCCACACCGGAGCGTGACGAGTGGCTGCCGGCGCCGCCGAGCTCTTCGAGCGTCACCTCTTCGCCGGTCACCGTCTTCACCACGTCGGGCCCGGTGATGAACATGTGCGAGGTCTCCCGCACCATGAACACGAAGTCGGTCATGGCCGGGCTGTACACGGCACCGCCGGCGCAGGGGCCCATGATCACGCTGATCTGGGGCACCACACCCGACGCCTGCACGTTGCGGTAGAAGATGCCGCCGTAGCCATCGAGGCTCACCACACCTTCGGGGATGCGGGCACCGGCGCCGTCGTTGAGCCCGATGCACGGGGCGCCGACCGACAAGGCGAGATCCATCAGCTTGTGGATCTTCTCGGCGAACACCTCGCCGAGGGAGCCGCCGGCGATGGTGAAGTCCTGCGAGAACAAGAAGACCTTGCGGCCATCAACGGTGCCCCAGCCGGTCACCACACCATCGGTGTAGGGCCGCTCGGTGGCCTCGGGGTGGCGGCTCCGGGCCAACATGTCGAGCTCGTGGAACGACCCCTCGTCGAGGAGATACTCGATCCGCTCACGAGCGAGCATCTTGCCTTTGTCGTGTTGACGCTGGACGGCCCGCTCGGGGCCGGCGTTGCGAGCCTCGTCCTTGCGCTTCTCGAGGTCTGCGATCCGCTCGGTCAGGGGATGATCTGCCACGACGGAACAGGGTAACCGGGCAGCCCCAGGCTGTCCCAAGTCACCTCAGCGAGGCCCACTGTTACCACCCCCTCCTACAGTGGAGACGTGAGCGACGAATTCTGGGACGTGGCCGCGCCTCTCCAGGCGGAGGGCCTGATCGACGAGGGCACGATCATGGGTGGCCCCTGCGTGCGGGCCGGCGGTGAGTTCGTCGGCATGCCCCACCACAAGGGCCCAGGCCTCGTGGTGAAGCTGCCGAAGGCCCGTGTGGCCGAGCTGATCGACGCCGGCGACGGGCAGCCCTTCGCCCCCGCCGGCAAGGTATTCTCGGAGTGGGTGCTCGTGGAGGCGTTCGACCACGACCAGTGGGAGGCCCTGATCCGGGAGTCGGTCGCCTTCGTCAGCAGCTGATCAGACCGGCGGCCGGTTCGACCGCAACGCATCGGCTGACGGCGGTGCCTCATCGGCCGCTGTCGGGGCGGCCTCGGGGTCGGTGGTCATGAGGATCATCAGCTTCTGCCCGAAGGAGCGGATCTCGGGGGGTTCTTTTGGGCGCCCGCCTCCGCTTGATCCGGGTTTCCAAGGTCGACAGGAACACCGGGGCAGCGCCGAGCACGACGTACAGGATCCGGATCCAGCGGATGGGCTCGGTGATCTCTTCGGACCGGCGGCAGAGGCGGTCGATCAGCTCGAACAGATCCTCTGCTCGATCCCACAGGCCGGAGTCGGGAAACCGCTCAGCGATGCGATCCTCCCGGCGCCGAGCGGTCTCGTCCAGCATTTCGGCAGTTCCACCAACGGCATGGCCGCGATCGGATCTGCGCTGCTGGCGAACCAGGCCGAGTGGCGTCAATCCAATCGTCCACGAGTCGTCCGGTGCGGGCCCCTCGCAGCAGCAGGTTCGTCGGTACGCTTCCGTCATGAGCATGTGCGGGGTTCATCGGGTGGTCAACGCAGCTGCGGTGCTCACCGCACTGCTGGGCGTTGGCGCAGCGTGCAGCGGCGAGAGCGTTGAGCAGACGACCATCGACGCATCAGGGTTCGCCCTCCTCGGCCAGTACGTCGACGTGCCCTTGCGGGGCCAGGCCGTGCAGCTGGGCCACTACGGGAGGGCGGCCGAACAGGCTGGCATCGATCTCGGGTGCGCCACCGGCGGACCGTCGGACGCTGCGCTGGCGGCGCTGTTCTCAACGGATTCGGCACCCGGATCCGGCAATGCCCCGGAGGCCACCAACGAAGACGGTGAGCCGCTTGACCCATGTGTGATCCCGGCGGCAGCCGTCGACTTCGGCTGGGTCACCGCGTGGGTTGATCCCGATGGCGTTGCCCGTGGAGGCGATCTGGTCGGCCCGGCTCTGGCCGACGATCCTGCGGCCCGTGCCGTGATGGCTCGCGCCGACGTCGAGGGGCTCTCGTCGCTCCGGGTGTTCGTCGGACAGGCGCTGAACGACGACGAGTTCGCAGCTCAGCTTCGACAGGAGCGCCTGAACGCCGACCTGCCATGGGCGCTCCTCGACCCCTACGCAGTGGGTGCCGTCGGCTGGTCGCTGGACGAGACCGGAATCACCTCCGTGCTGATTCTGGGCCATGACGACGCCGCCGATGCCGAGGTCAACGCCAGCCGGCTCCCCGACGTTGCCGTCAATGGATTCTCCACTGCGTTCTCGCAGCAGCTGAGCGAGCTCGGCCCCGCCGACCCCGAGGTGGCCCGGGAGGGAACCATCGTTGTGGCGACCTGGACCGAGCCCTACGGCGGGTCGTGGTACCTCACGATGGGGTCGGCGTGGGCTGAGACGATGTTCGACTACGAGTGATCGCCCGACGGGCCACCGTCGGGCATCAGTTGAGGGCCACCAAGTACGAAGGTGTGCCCGGACGACCCTTCCATCTGCTGCAGCAGCCGCAGCTGGAGCAGGGCTGGGTTGTCGGCCACAGCGCGGCCGGCATTGGCCAGGTTGCGCAACGCAGCCGTCTCGGCCCGAGCGCGCTCCAACGCAGCCTGGCCGGCGAGGCGGGCCGTCACGACCTCCGAAAGGGCACGGCGCATCTCGCCGGGTACCACTAGGTCGCGGATCGCCACCTGGCGCAGCGTGAGCCCGAGTGGAGGAGCCAGCGGGTCGAGCGCGTCGTGCAGCTCGGCGTCGATCGCCGCCCGCTCTGCCATGAGCGCCTCCACGGTGCGCGCCGCGATCGCCGCCCGCACCGCCAGCTGCACGCTGAGATACCACGACTCACGCCAGTTCTCCTGCTGGAACACCAGTGTGGGGTCGGTGATCGCGACGACCGACGCCACTGTGGCGCGCACGCCGGCGCCGTCGGCCGACAGCGACTCCTGGCCCGGGGCCACGATCACCTGATCGGCCTTGGGGTACGAGAGCACCGCCTCGAACCGCCCAATCCGGTAGACCCCGGGGTCGAGTGCCCCCTTCAGTTCGCCCTCGTCGAGGAGGAGCGCATGGTTCGTCTCGCGCACCACCACCTTGCGGTTCGACCAGGTGCGGGCGAACCGGGCTCGGAAGCTGCCGTTCTGGAGTGGGCTGAGCGTGGTCATGGTCATCCGCCCGTGGGGATCATGCAATGGATGGGATCGGCAGACAGATCAGATGAATCGGACCGGGAGCGACACCTCAGATCGGCGGGTTCGACCGGCGCCGTGACCTGGCGGGGGCCCGAAGCCCGCAGAGCCTGATCATCAGCTGCCCCCGAGGGGACCGCCGGTCGAACCGTTCGACCTGTGGGACTCGAACCCGGCCGTTTCCAGCCTGCCAAGGTGCCTGAGGCGAACCGCCAACGACGAGGTGGAACACCACCCCATCGGGCCAACCCCAGGCAACACCGAACCTACAACGGCGACCAGCGGGCCTGCTGGGCGTTTCCCGGAGGCCTGGTGGACGGCTACCGAACGCATCGGTCTCTACGCTGGAGGCGTGGACCTCCCGGTGAACCCTCCCGTGAAGCCAATGTTGGCCAAGGCCATCGACGGCATTCCCACCGATCGTGAGCTGATCTTCGAGCCCAAGTGGGACGGGTTCCGCTGCATCGTGTTCCGCGACGGCGACACCGTCGAACTCGGTTCGCGCAACGAGCGGCCGCTCACCCGGTACTTCCCAGAGATGCTCGATCCGATCCGGTCGATGCTCCCCGAGCGCTGTGTGATCGACGGTGAGCTGATCGTGGCGACCGACAACCACCTCGATTTCGACGCCCTCCAGCAGCGCATCCATCCGGCCGAGTCGCGGGTGAACATGCTGGCCGACACCACGCCGGCCCAGTTCATCGGCTTCGATCTCCTCGCCCTCGGTGACGACGACCTCCGGGCGCGACCGTTCTCGGAACGACGGGCCCTCCTGGAGCACGCGATGGCCGACGTCGCGCCTCCCCTCCACCTGACCCGCACCACCACCGACACTGCCGTGGCCGAGGAATGGTTCCGGGTGTTCGAAGGGGCCGGGCTCGACGGGCTGATCGCCAAGCCACCGGCCGATCCCTACGTGGAGAACAAGCGCACGCAGCTGAAGGTGAAGCACGTCCGCAGTGCCGACGCAGTGGTGGCCGGGTTCCGGTGGCACAAGGACGGCAAAGGCGTCGGCTCGCTCCTGCTCGGCCTGCACAACGAC
>JBCCFL010000039.1:0-56041 GCA_039029735.1 Actinomycetota bacterium
GAGATGTGTATGCCGGGTGACAACACTGAGATGACGGTTGAGTTGATCAACCCGATCGCCATGGACGAGGGTCTGCGGTTCGCCATCCGTGAGGGTGGCCGCACTGTAGGCGCCGGCCGCGTCACCAAGATCATCAAGTAGTCATGGCCGGTAAGCAGAAGATCCGCATCAGGCTCAAGGCCTACGACCACGAGATCGTCGATCAGTCGACGAAGAAGATCGTGGAGACCGTCGCTCGCACCAACGCCGAGTTCCGGGGTCCGATCCCGCTCCCGACCGAGAAGCATCGGTTCTGCGTGATCCGCTCGCCCCACAAGGACAAGGACAGCCGCGAGCACTTCGAGATGCGGGTGCACAAGCGCCTCATCGACATTGTCGAGCCCAACCCGAAGACGGTCGACTCGCTCCAGCGCTTGGAGCTTCCGGCCGGCGTCGACATCGAGCTCAAGATCCAGGAAGTGTGAGCCGCAGCAGCGGAGCACCACCTTCCCAGAACTGAACGGCACCCCCTTCCATCCGGGAGGGGGTGCCGTCGTTTTCCTACAGGTGCAGACGATCCCACGTCTGGATGCCGACATCGATCAGTTCGATGACACCTGACCGCAGTTCGAGACCGTGGGGGTGACAACGATTCGCCGACGGGGTCGCGGTCAGAAGTCGAGCGAGGCCATCATCTCGTCGAGGGCGATCACCGAGATCTGATAGTGCGACGCCCTGGGGCCGAACACGGGCACGCCGTTCACCAACTCGTTGGCCGAAGCGAAGAACACGCCATCGGGCGCATCCACCACATAGACGAGCCGCTCACCCGTCCTGCCTCCCGAGGCCGACTCTGTCAGAACGAAAACGGCAGCGTCGCGGCCGCCAGCTGCGCCGAAGGCCTCGCTCTGCACCTCGAACCGGTTGCGCACCCGGATCAGGGCGTCGTCGTAGGTCTCGCTCGTCACCCAAGCGATGTCGATCTCCGGGCGGAGGTTGGCTGGCAGCGGCCGCTCGAACGCCGACTGGCTGAACCGCGCACAGCCGTCATGATCCCATCCCTCCGGCACCACGAGTGTGTACTGACCGCTGCTGCACTCGACTGGTCCGCCGGCGACCGTGGTGGTCACCGTGGTCGTGGTGGTGTCGCCGCTCGTGGTGGTGGTCGGCTCTTCAGCCCCGCTCGTGGTGGGCGACGTGGAGGTCGAGGTCGACGTCGACTCGGTGCTCGGGTCGGAGGTGTCGCCGGTGGAGACCACCACGCCGGTGGCCGTGCCGCTCCCGGGAGCATTGTCGCGAAGCGCGAGCCAGCCCACGAGAGCCACCACCGCGAGGCCGCCGATGGCTGCCGCGGTCACGGCAACGACGGTTGCCGAGCTCCTGGGTCGCTGGGGTGCGCCCGCTGGTGGTGTGGCCTCGTTCATCTCCCGTGCCCTCCTGCGACCGCCATTGTGGTCCACCGCGATCCATGTCGGGCGTCGGCCTCAGCCGCCGTCGGTGTCGGTGCGCGGCGGGCGCCGATCCCGGCCCCCGGGCCGTCGGGGCCGATCCGGGGGCGTCTCGCGCGGAGGTCGGGCGTTCGTCGGCTCGGCATCAGCCTGGCCACCACCACCCCTAGGTGTCGTGCCACCGCCGATCTCAGCTGCACCACCCCCTCCGTCGCCACCCGGCCCGTTCCCATCGGCACCGTCGCTGTTGTCTCCAGACTCGTCGCCATCCAGCCGGCCGCCGGCGTCGCTGGCGCTCGCCGTTGAGCTCACCTGATCGAAGGCATCCTGCACGCTCATCGCTGCGTCGCTCCCGAGGTCGCTCACCTCATCAGCCACCTCGTCGAGGCTCGGGAGGGCCTCGGGAACACTGTCCAGGTCATCGATCGAGGTGGCGGCGGTGAGCATCCCGCTCCCCATCGCCCCGATTGCGACGACGGCCGCACCGGTCACGAGCACGCGTCGGGGTCGCCTGCCCCACCAGCCATCACCGGGCCGGTCGGGCGAGATGACTGCATCCGGGGGAGGGGGAGGCGGGCCGGCAACGGAAGGCGTGAGCACCTCGTCGGCGTCGAGACGGACACCGACCGGCTCCGCACCCGCCGCCATCCGGGCGTCGTTCATGCGCGCAATCCACGACGCCATGTCCTGAGGGCGGTCGTCGGGATCCTTGGCCAGGGCAGCAACGAGCGCCTCCGCCACGGGCTCGGGCACGCGATCGGGATCGAGCGCAGGCACGGGCTCGCGGGCGATCCGGGCCAGCGCCGGGAGGATCGTGGGATCGTCGTCCCTCACGAACGGGGCCCCGCCCGTGACCAGCTCGTAGACGGTTGAGCTCAGCGAATAGACCTCGCTGCGGGCATCGGCTCGGCCGCCATCGAGCACCTCTGGGGCGGCGTGAGCGAGGCTGGCCACCACAGGGGCGGAGCCGGTCTCGATACGGCCCACCACGGCGGCCAGGCCGAAGTCGGCCAGCTTCGGCGTCTGGGCTGCCAACAGCACGTTCGAGGGCTTCAGGTCGCGATGGAACACCCCGCTGGCATGGGCCACGGCCAGGGCCCCGGCCACCTCGATGGCGATCTCGGTGGCTCGCTGCCATGGAAGGGGGCCGTAGGCGGCCACGAGATCGGCCAGCGATCCGCCCTCGCAGTACTCGAGCACGAGGTATGAGCGGCCGGTCGCCGTGGTGCCGAAGCGGTGGAGCGTCACCACATTCGGGTGTCCGGACAGCGCATCGAGCGCTTCCAGCTCCCGTTCGACGTTCTGACGAGCGGTCGAGGTGAGCACCTTGACGGCGACGCGACGGCCGCTCGTGGCGTCGGTTGCCCGATACACCATCCCGTATCCGCCTCGTCCTATCAGCTCTTGATGACGCACATCTGCGATCGGCTCCATGGAATGACCATCGGACTGCCTCATGATCGACAACCAAGTGCTGGGTTATGACTGTGTTATGGGCGAGGACTTCGTTAGCGTTGGGATGTGGATGTGATCGGGCGCTATGAGGTCCTGGGCCGTCTCGGCGCCGGGGGCTTCGCCACGGTCTATCGCGTCCGTGATCCGGTGCTCGAGAGCGAGGTGGCCGCCAAGGTCCTCGCCGACAACTGGGCCAGCGACGCCGAGCTACGGGCCCGCTTCGTTCGCGAGGCCCAGCTGCTGCGTCGGATCGACTCCTATCGCGTGGTCACCGTGCACGACATCGGCGAGCTGCCCGACGGGCGCCCCTACTTCGTTATGTCGCTCGCGAACCGGGGCACCCTCGACGACCGGCTCCAGGCACCGATCACACCCAGCTGGGATTCGATCCACGCGCTCAGCGCCCATGTGAACGAGTGCGTCAAGGCCGTGCACGACCACGGCATGATCCACCGCGACATCAAGCCGAGCAACCTGCTCATCACTGGAGCGCGGTCGGCCCCGGGCAAGCTCGAACCCGGCCAGCTCCTGCGGCCCGACGAGCGGCTCGTGCTCGGCGACTTCGGCCTGGTGAAAGACATCAGCTTCACCTCGGTGGACATGACCATCTCGGCTGGCACAGGCGGCTACGCCGCGCCCGAGCAGATGACCCCCGATGGTGACGTTGGGCGGCCCACCGACCTGTACGCGGCCACCGCCGTGATGTACCGGGTGGTGGTGGGGGAGAAGCCCCCCATGTTCGACCAGGCTCGCAACCAGCTACCGCTCCCGAGCGACAAGTGGTGGGCCGACGCCCCGCTTGGTGCCTTCTTCGCCAAGGGCATGGCGGCCGACGGCGGCGAGCGTTACCAGACGGCCGACACCTGGCACTCGGCGTTCCTGGCCGCCACCCGCCAGCCCGACCCGACCCCTGATCCCGAGCCCGATCCGGGGGCGGCACCAACCGTTGCCGCCGACCAGCCGCGATCAGTGTTCGAGGATCTTCCGCCCCAGGCGCCGGCCCAGACCAGCGCGCCCGCCCCGCCCGTGCAGCCAACCGTCGCCCAACCATCGGTGCAACCAACGGTGGCCCAACCGTCGGTCCAGCCCTCGGTGGCCCAGCCCCCGGTGAACCCCGGCACGGGCGCCCCGGCCCAGCCCGTCTACCCCTGGGATCCAAGCGTCGGGGCCCAGCCCGCTCCGGGTACCCCGTCGGCGCCCAGCGTGCCCGTGGTGAGCTCGGCCGGCGCCTACCGGCCTGATGGCGGGGTGGCCACCCCACCGCCCAGCCTCGACGACGGCGGCGTGCGCCAGGCCGACATGACACCGCCTCCCGCACCACCAACCCGGGTGCCGCAGACCGCATTGCTCAGCATCGGTGCCCTGATCCTGGTGGCGCTGGTTGGCGTGGTCGCCTTTCTCACCCTGCGCTCCGACGGGCCCGATGTCACCGCCTCGGCCCCCGAGGCGATTGCGGGTGGCGAGCCGATCGTGTTCACCGCGGAGTACCCGGGCGCCGACACCTTCCGTTGGACCGACGCCGCCGCCACCACCGACAGTGACAGCTTCAGCCAGCGGGGCAACATCCCGGGCCTGGTCACCATCGAGGTGGTGGCCCTCGACAGTGGCGGCAACGAGATCTCAGACGCCACCGAGTACTCGTTCCTGGTGGTGGAAGGCGACGACCACCCCGTCATCGAGGGCCCCAACACCGCCACCGTCGGTGAGGAGGCCACCTACCGGGTGGAGGTCGAAGATGGCACCGATCCGCAGTGGTCACCCGTGACTGGTGACGACAATGCGGGTGACACCTACGTGTTGAACCCCACCGGGCCGGGCCGCTTCACCATCACCGTGGTGGTCACCCGGGCTGACGGCACCACGGTCGGGGCCCGTAAAGAGATCACCATCGTCGAGTAGCGGGCTCGGTTCGCCATGCGCTTCACCAAGCCGTTCTGGGCCGGTATCGCCGACGGTTCGATCACCGTCGCCTACCGCCGCTGGAAGGCACCCACCGTGGTCGTGGGCCGTCCGTACCGCACCGGTGGTGGTCGGGTGGAGGTCGAGAAGGTCGATGTGATCGACCCGGCTGCGATCACCGGCGCCGAGGCCCGTCGGGCCGGCTATGCCACCGGGGACGAGGCCCGTGAGGGGCTCCGCCAGATGGGGGCCGGTGGCGACGACCGTGAGGTGTACCGCGTGGTGTTCCGCCTGCTCGACGAGGCCGACCCCCGCGACGTGCTGGCGAACACCACCGACCTGTCGGCCGACGACCTGGCCGAGCTCGACGCCCGCCTCGCCCGCCTCGACCGGGCCTCGAAAGCCGGCCCCTGGACGCGCCCCACGCTGCAGCTGATCGCCGAGAATCCCGCCATTCGGGCACCGGATCTGGCGGCGTCGGTTGGGCGGGAGACGCAGCCGTTCAAGCTCGACGTTCGCAAGCTGAAGAACCTCGGGCTGACCACCAGCCTCAAGATCGGCTACGAACTGTCGCCCCGTGGCCGGGCCTACCTCGACGCCACCTCGTCCACACCCTGATCGTCGCCTGAGAAGAGGGTGGAAGCCCATTCGGGGCTCTGTAGGCTTGACCGGTCCCTCGGATCGAGGGATGTACCCGTTCGTGTAGGCCACGGCTATGCCGGCCGCCGGAACCGCACGACTGACTGACAACCAGCTCCTCCCCCAGGATCTCGGGAGATGGAGCATTCACGTGAACGGCTCGGTTATCGCCTGATGGCGTGCGTCGTGCCCTCTGACGGGAAAGAAGACGTTTCGTATGGCTCAAAAGGCGCTCGTCGGCGAGAAGGTCGGCATGACGCAGGTGTGGGATGACGACAATCGCATCGTCCCGGTGACCGTGCTCAAGGTCACCCCCTGTCGCGTCGTCCAGGTGAAGACCCCCGCCACCGATGGCTACTCCGCGCTGCAGGTCACCCTGGGCGAGAAGGATGCCTCCAAGTTGAGCAAGCCCGAGGCCGGGCACTTCGCTAAGGCCGGTGTGGCCCCTGGCACCGAACTCGTCGAGCTCCGCCTCGACGACGTGTCGGAGTACGAGGTCGGTCAGGAGATCGGCGCCGACGTGTTCGAGGCCGGTGAGGCCGTCGATGCGGTTGGCACGAGCAAGGGCAAGGGCTTCGCCGGCGTGATGAAGCGCCACAACTTCTCCGGCCAGCGGGCATCGCACGGTGCCCACCTGGTGCACCGCATGCCCGGCTCGGTCGGCATGTGCGCCACCCCCGCCCGTGTGTTCAAGGGCATGCGCATGGCGGGCCGCATGGGCTCGGATCGGGTCACCGTCCAGAGCCTCACTGTCGTCCGTTCCGACGTCGACAAGAACGTCGTCCTGGTCAAGGGCTCGGTGCCTGGGCCCAAGGGCGGCACGGTCATCATCCGCAACGCAGTCAAGAAGGCGGCCGCCGATGCCTAGTTGCACCGTTCAGAACGTCAAGGGCTCCAAGGCCGGGTCGGTCGATCTCGACGACGCCACCTTCGGCATCGAGCCCAACATGGCCGTGCTTCACCAGGTGGTGAACGCCCAGCTGGCCGCTCGTCGGCAGGGCACGCACAGCACCAAGACCCGGGCCGAGGTCCGTGGTGGTGGCGCCAAGCCGTGGAAGCAGAAGGGAACGGGCCGGGCCCGGGCCGGCAGCTCCCGCTCGCCGATCTGGATCGGTGGCGGTATCGCCCACGGCCCCAAGCCTCGTGACTACTCCCAGCGCACCAACAAGAAGATGATCAAGCTGGCCACCCGGTCGGCCCTGTCGGATCGGTTCGCCGACGACAAGGTGATCGTGGTGGACGAGTGGGGCTTCGACGCCCCGAGCACCAAGGCGGCCAAGGCGGCCCTCTCGGCCCTCGGCATCGACGGCAAGGCCCTGATCGTGGTCGACCGGTCCGATGCCAACGCCACCCTGAGTTTCCGCAACCTCCCCGAGGCCTTCGTGCTCGCTGCGGATCAGCTCAACGCCTACGACATCCTGGCCAACGACTGGATCGTGTTCACCACGGCCAGTCTTCCCGGCTCGGCTCCGGCCGGCGCCGGCAGCACCGCAGAAGGAGATGCGTCATGAAGGATCCCCACGACGTGATCATCCGCCCGGTGATCTCCGAGAAGTCGTTCAACGCCAGCGAGGCGAACAACGCCTACACGTTCATCGTGGCCTCCACGGCCTCGAAGCCCGAGATCAGTGACGCCGTCGAGACCATCTTCGACGGCGTCAAGGTGGCGAAGGTCAACACGCTCAACCGCAAGGGCAAGCGTGTCCGCAACCGTCGCAAGAACACCCTGAGCACCCGTCCGACGACCAAGCGTGCGATCGTCACCCTCTCCGAGGGCGAGATCGAGCTGTACAGCAGCTGAGGATCGACACATGGCCATTCGCAAGCGCAAGCCCACCAGCCCCGGTCGACGGTTCCAGACCTCTTCCGACTTCTCGGAGCTGACGGCGGCCTCCCCTGAGAAGTCACTGCTGGCCAAGCAGTCTTCCACCGGCGGTCGCAACAACCACGGTCGCAAGACCTCGCGCCACCGCGGCGGTGGTCACAAGCGCCGCTATCGCATCGTCGACTTCCGTCGCAACAAGGACGGCGTGCCCGCCACCGTTGCGTCGATCGAGTACGACCCCAACCGCAACTGCCGGATCGCCCTGCTCCATTACCACGACGGTGAGAAGCGTTACATCCTCGCCCCCCGTGACCTGAGCGTCGGCGACAAGATCTCGTCCGGCCCTGCCGCCGACATCCGGCCCGGTAATGCCCTGCCGCTGCGCTACATCCCGGTGGGCACCGTGGTCCACGCCGTGGAACTCAAGCCCGGCGCTGGCGCCAAGTTGGGCCGCTCCGCCGGTACGAGCGTGCAGCTCGTGGCCAAGGAGGGCTCGTTCGCCACGCTGCGGCTCCCGAGCACGGAGATGCGTCGAGTGCTCATCGATTGCCGCGCCACAGTTGGCGAGGTTGGCAACTCCGAGGCCGAGCTGATCAAGATCGGCAAGGCCGGCCGCTCCCGCTGGAAGGGCAAGCGCCCCCAGACCCGTGGTGTGGCCATGAACCCCGTCGACCACCCTCACGGTGGCGGCGAGGGCAAGACGTCGGGTGGCCGCCACCCGGTGTCGCCCTGGGGCAAGACCGAAGGTCGAACCCGCAAGAAGGGCAAGAAGTCAGATGATCTCATCATCCGCCGTCGGCGGACCCGTGGCGGTCGGAGGTAGTCATGCCGCGCAGTCTCAAGAAGGGCCCGTTCGTCGACGACCACCTGCTCAGCAAGGTCGACGATCTGAACGACAAGAACGAAAAGCGTGTGATCAAGACCTGGTCACGCCGCTCCACGATCATTCCCGACATGGTGGGCCACACCATCGCCGTGCACGACGGCCGCAAGCACGTGCCGGTGTACATCACCGAGTCGATGGTCGGTCACAAGCTGGGTGAGTTCAGCCCCACCCGCACCTTCAAGTTCCACGCCGGCCAGGAACGATCGGGGCGCCGCTGATGGCAACGGCAGTCAAGACCAACGAGCGGCCCGGAACCCGGGCTCAGGTCCGCTACGTGCGGATGTCGGCCTCGAAGGCCCGAGTCGTGCTCAACCTCATCCGGGGCAAGCACGTCGTCGAGGCCACCGAGATCCTGAGCTTCTCCGAGCGGCTCGCCTCCAAGGTGGTCGACAAGTGCCTGCGTTCGGCTGTGGCCAACGCAGTCCACAACGACGAGATCCCCACAGAGGAGCTCTACGTGTCGGCCTGCTACGCCGACGAGGGCCCAACGCTCAAGCGCTTCCGCCCGCGGGCCCGTGGTCGGGCCGGCCGGATCCACAAGCAGACCTGCCACATCACGATCATCGTGAGCCGCTACTCCGACGCCGAGCTCGATGCCCGTCGTGATGCCGAAGAGGCCAAGGCCGAGTCCGGCGCCTCCACCCGCTCGGCCGGCTCCGACCGGGCCGCCCGTGTGGCCAAGAGTCGGGCCGCCGCTGAGGCCGCCGACGCCGAGGTCACCGAGGCCGACGACGTCGAGGTCGAGGAGGAGGTCGTCGAAGAGGTCGAGGTGGTCGAGGCCGACGACACCGCCGCCGACACAGCCGACGAAGCCGAAGCCGACGACGCCAGCGACGCCGCCGACGATGGCAGCGACACCGACGACGAGCCGGTGGCCAAGAAGGCCACGAAGAAGGCTGCTGCGAAGAAGACGACCAAGAAGGCCGCCGCCAAGAAGGCGACGAAGAAGGCGGCAGCCAAGAAGGACGAGGACGAGTAATGGGTCAGAAAGTTCACCCGTACGGGTTCCGCCTCGGGGTCACCACCGACTGGAAGTCGCGCTGGATCGCCGACCGCCAGGAGTACAAGGACTACCTCCTCGAGGATCATCACATCCGCGACTACCTGCTGAGCCAGCTGCCCAATGCCGCGATCAGCCGAGTCGAGGTGGAGCGCACCCGCGACAAGCTGCAGATCGATGTGCACACCGCCCGCCCGGGCATCGTGATCGGTCGCAAGGGCTCGGAGGCCGACCGCCTCCGTCAGGGCCTCACCAAGCTCACCGGCAATCCCAAGGTGAAGCTCAACATCGTGGAGATCAAGCAGCCGGAACTCGACGCTGCGCTGATCGCTCAGGGTGTTGCCGACCAGCTCGCCGGCCGCATGGCCTTCCGTCGTGCGATGAAGCGGGCGATGCAGAACGCGATGAAGGCCGGCGCCAAAGGCATCCGGATCCAGTCGTCGGGCCGTCTTGGTGGCGCCGAGATGGGCCGGACCGAGTGGTACCGCGAGGGCCGAGTGCCGCTGCACACCCTCCGGGCCGACATCGACTACGGCCTCCGTGAGGCCCACACCACCTACGGCCGCATTGGCGTGAAGGTGTGGCTCTACAAGGGCGACATCCTCCCCTACAAGGCAAGCACCGACAAGGCCACCCGCGAAGCGGCCATGGCAGTCGGCGAGGCCGCCGGACCGGCCGATGCCCCGAAGACAGTGGTGTCGTCGTCCCGCCGGGCTCGTGCCGCCGAGGAGGAGCCAACGCCGGCTCCCGCCGAGGCCGGCGAAGCCGAGGAGGCTGCACCGCTCGTGAAGGAGGCCGACCCCGAGTTCGAGCGCCTCCTCGCCGAAGAGGAGGCCATCGAGGCCAGCCTCAAGGACAAGTCCGAGCCCACCAACTTCCGCCCCGGGGACGGTGACTGACCATGTTGATGCCACGGAAGGTGAAGCATCGCAAGACGCATCGCGGCCGGATGCGCGGCAACGCCAAGGGCGCCACATCGGTGGCCTACGGCGACTACGGCATCCAGGTTCTCGAGCCGGGGTGGATCACCGCC
Source organism: Actinomycetota bacterium (assembly GCA_039029735.1). Taxonomy (GTDB): domain Bacteria; phylum Actinomycetota; class Acidimicrobiia; order Acidimicrobiales; family SZUA-35; genus CADEDH01. Next base: position 10,165 of record JBCCFL010000039.1, read on the forward strand.
CGCCAGATCGAGGCCGCCCGTATCGCCATGACCCGTCACGTGCGTCGTGGCGGCAAGGTGTGGATCAACCTGTTCCCCGACAAGCCCGTCACGGCCAAGCCGGCCGAGACCCGCATGGGGTCGGGCAAGGGCAATCCCGAGCACTGGGTGGCCGTGGTCAAGCCCGGCCGTGTGGTGTTCGAGCTGTCCTACCCGGATGAGCAGATCGCCAAGCAGGCCATGCGCCGGGCCATTCAGAAGCTCCCGGTCAAGGCCCGCGTGATTTCCCGAGTGGATGGTTTCGATGGCTGACAAACCGCTCGTCGAGCAGACAGACGCCTCCCTGATCAACGGCTTGGCCGACGCCAAGCGTGAGCTGTTCAACCTCCGGTTCCAGCTCGCCACCGGTCAGCTGGAGAACACCGCCCGGATGAAGGCGGTCAAGAAGGACGTCGCCCGGTTCCGCACCGAGATCCGGGCCCGTGAGATCGTCGCCGCCGAGTCGTTGGCGACTCAGGCCTCAGCCAGCGAAGGAGACTCGTGATGGCAGCCGAGGAAGCCCCCCGCTCCGGGCGGCGCAAGACCCGCGACGGAATGGTCATCTCCACCAAGATGGACAAGACCGCCGTCATCGAGGTGACCGACCGGTCGCGGCACCCGCAGTACAACAAGACCGTCCAGCGGCGTACCAAGTACTACGCCCACGACGAGGAGAACACCCTCAACGAGGGTGACCGGGTTCGCATCGTCGAGACCCGCCCGTTGTCGGCCAAGAAGCGGTGGCGCCTGCTCGAGATCCTGGAGCGTGCCCGATGATCCAGCAGGAGTCCCGCCTCCGGGTGGCCGACAACTCTGGGGCCCGCGAGGTGCTGTGCATCAAGGTGCTCGGCGGTTCCCGCCGTCGCTATGCCGGCATCGGCGACGTCTTCGTCGCCACCGTCAAGGACGCCATCCCCGGCGCCCAGGTGAAGAAGGGCGACGTGGTGAAGTGCGTCGTGGTTCGCACCAAGAAGGAGCGGCGCAGGCCCGACGGGTCCTACATCCGCTTCGACGAGAACGCGGCTGTGCTCATCAACGAGCAGAAGCAGCCGCGAGGCACCCGCATCTTCGGCCCGGTGGGCCGTGAGCTGCGTGACAAGCGCTTCATGCGCATCGTGAGCCTCGCCCCGGAGGTGATCTGAGATGAAGGTTCGACGTGGAGACCGAGTCCGCATCCTGGCGGGCAAGGATCGCGACAAGGAAGGCGTGGTGTCGGCCGCGTTTCCGGCGACCGGCAAGGTGATCGTGGAGGGCCACAACACGGCCCGCCGTCACACCAAGCCTCGGTCGGCCGAGGAGCCCGGCGGCATCGTCGACAAGGACATGCCGATGGACGTTTCCAACGTGGCCGTCCTGAGCCCCTCCGACGGCAAGCCCACCCGTGTGGGCTACAAGGTCGAAGACGGCAAGAAGGTTCGGATCTGCAAGCGCACCGGCGCCGAGATTCCGGAGAGTGACGTATGAGCGCAACGGCCACCACTGAGATCCCGCGACTCAAGGCGAAGTATCAGGACGAGGTTCGTGATCAGCTGAAGGAGTCGCTCGACCTGCCCAACATCATGCAGGTCCCGCGGATGGAGAAGATCGTCGTCAACATGGGTGTCGGCGAAGCCATCGTGAACTCGAAGACCCTCGAGTCGGCGATCGCAGACCTCACGTTGATCGCCGGCCAGAAGCCCGTGGTCACCAAGGCCAAGAAGTCGCTCGCCAGCTTCAAGCTGCGTCAGGGCAACTCCATCGGCTGCAAGGTCACCCTTCGAGGCGACCGCATGTGGGAGTTCTTCGACCGTCTGGTCACGCTGGCCATTCCCCGGATCCGCGATTTCCGTGGGCTCAACCCCAAGTCGTTCGACGGCCGAGGCAACTACACCTTCGGCCTCACCGAGCAGCTCATGTTCCCCGAGATCGACTACGACACCGTCGATCAGCCTCGGGGCATGGACATCACGATCGTCACAACCGCAACGAACAACGCCGAGGGCAAGGCCCTCCTGGATGCATTCGGTTTCCCGTTCCGGCGTGAAGGGCAGGCCCAGTAATGGCCAAGAAGGCACTCATCAACAAGCAGCAGCAGACGCCGAAGTACAAGGTCCGCGCCTACACCCGGTGCCGGCGTTGTGGCCGGCCGCGCTCGGTGTATCGCAGGTTCGGCCTGTGCCGCATCTGTCTCCGTGAGATGGCCCACGCTGGGGAGATCCCCGGTGTGACAAAGGCGAGCTGGTGAGGGGTGATCTGACGCCATGTCCATGACCGATCCCATCGCCGACATGCTCACTCGCATTCGCAACGCCAACATCGCCATGCACGACGAGGTCTCGATGCCATCGTCGAAGCTGAAGGTGGCGCTGGCCGAGGTGTTGCACTCCGAGGGCTACATCGGCGAGTTCCAGCACACCGCCAACTCGTCGGGCCCCGGCTCGACGCTCACCATCAACATGAAGTACTCGCCAGAGCGCGAGCGCGTCATCAGTGGACTCAAGCGGGTGTCGAAGCCCGGCCTTCGGGTCTACACCAAGAGTGATCAGATCCCGCGAGTACTGGGCGGCCTCGGTGTCGCTGTGCTCTCGACCAGTCAGGGACTCGTGACCGACCGTGTGGCTCGCAAGGCCAAGGTCGGCGGCGAGGTGCTCTGCTACGTCTGGTAGGAGGCACCGATGTCCCGTATTGGCAAAGCCCCGATCACCGTGCCCTCCGGCGTCGACGTGAACGTCGACGGTGGGGATATCACGGTCAAGGGTCCCAAGGGTGAGCTGACCCACACGCTGCCCGAGGCCGTCTCGGTCGAGTTCGACGACGGCACGCTCACGGTGAGCCGCACCAACGACGAGCGCCAGAGCCGAGCCCTGCACGGTCTCACCCGCTCGCTCGTGAACAACATGGTTCTTGGCGTGAGCGAAGGCTTCCGCAAGGACCTCGAGATCATCGGCGTTGGCTATCGAGCCAACGCGAAGGGCCCCGGCAAGCTCGAGCTCGCGCTCGGCTACAGCCACTCGATCACGGTCGAGGCCCCTGACGGCATCACCTTCGACGTGCCGGAGCCCACCAAGATCGGTGTGATCGGCATCGACAAGCAGGTGGTCGGTCAGGTCGCTGCTGAGATCCGGGCCCACCGTAAGCCTGAGCCCTACAAGGGCAAGGGTGTCCGCTATGTCGGCGAGCGCGTGCTGCGCAAGGCCGGCAAGGCCGGGAAGTGACGGAGTAACCAATGGTCGTTCGAACCAACCCCAAGCATCTCGCCCGCAGCCGCCGGCAGCGTCGGGTACGCAAGAAGGTCATCGGCACCTCCGAGCGTCCCCGTCTGGCCGTGTTCCGGTCGAACAAGCACATCAGCGTGCAGGTCATCGACGACACCAAGAGCCACACCGTGGCCTCGGCGTCGTCCTACGAGGCCGACGTCCGCTCCGGTGGTTCCACCGGTTCGGTCGACGCCGCCAAGTCGGTCGGCACGCTCATCGGTGAGCGGGCCAAGGCCGCCGGTGTCGACACCGTGGTCTTCGACCGGGGTGGCAACCGCTACCACGGCCGAGTGGCTGCGTTGGCCGACGCTGCCCGCGAAGCCGGACTCGAGTTCTAAGGAGACGTCATGGCGAACAACGATCGCAACAACGATCGCGGTGACGGCCGCGAGTCCAGAGTCATCACGATCAACCGTGTGGCCAAGGTGGTCAAGGGTGGCCGGCGCTTCGCCTTCACCGCCCTCGTCGTGCTCGGCGACGGTAACGGCAAGGTCGGGCTCGGCTACGGCAAGGCCAAGGAGGTGCCCCTGGCGATCCAGAAGGGCACCGAAGAGGCCCGCCGGCTGATGTTCGAGGTGCCCATGGCCGGTGGCACCATCACCCATCCCATCATTGGCGAGCAGGGCGCCGGGCGCGTGCTGCTCAAGCCTGCCGCTCCCGGTACCGGTGTGATCGCCGGTGGCGCTGCTCGGGCCATCCTGGAAGAGGCCGGTATCAGTGACGTGCTCTGCAAGTCGCTCGGGTCTGCCAACCAGATCAACGTGGCACGCGCCACCATCAACGCCCTCCAGACGCTGAAGCGGCCGGACGAGGTGGCCCGCCTCCGTGGCCTCGACGCCTCGGAGTTCACGCCCAAGGGCATGCTCGACGCCTACAACGAGCGCAAGCGTGCTGTTGCGGCCGGTGACGTGGCGGAGGCTCGCTAGTCATGGCCTCCGAAACCCAGATCAAAGTCACTCAGGTGCGGTCGGCCATCGGGTCGAAGCCCAAGCAGCGGGGCAGCCTCCGGGCGCTCGGCCTTGGCCGCATCGGCAAGACCAACGTCCTTCCCGACCGGCCGGAGATCCGGGGCATGATCGCCCGGGTTCCCCACCTGGTGTCGGTGAGCGACGTCGACGGTGAGGAGTCCTGAGATGAAGCTCCACGATCTCAAGCCGGCCGAGGGTTCGCGTAAGCGGGCCAAGCGCGTCGGTCGTGGCATCGGCGGCAAGGGTGGCAAGACCGCCGGCCGCGGTACCAAAGGTCAGAAGGCCCGCAACACCGTCCGGGTCGGCTTTGAAGGTGGCCAGCTGCCGATTCAGCAGCGCCTCCCGAAGCTGCGCGGGTTCAACAACCCGTTCCGGGTGGAGTACCAGGCCATCAACCTCGACACGATCACCGAGTCGGGGCTGAACGAGGTGTCGCCTGAGGCGCTGTTCGACAAGGGCCTCGTCCGCAAGGGCGCTCTCGTCAAGGTTCTCGGGCGCGGTACTGTGTCGGAGCCGGTGACGGTGAAGGCGCACGCCTTTTCGAAGAGCGCCGAGGCGGCCATCACGGCTGCTGGCGGCACCGTCGAGAAGCTGCCGCTGCCGTTCAAGGTGCGCCCGGCCGCCCAGGGCAACGCCCTGACCAACCGCTAGCGGGAACCCGACCAGGTCGGGTCCGAGGCGTTCGTGGGAGCGGGCGCCGGAGGTACCACATGTCAACGCTGCGCAACATCCTCCAAACCCCGGAACTCCGGAACAAGATCCTGTTCACCCTGTTCATCCTGGTGCTGTACCGGTTGGGTGTTCAGGTGCCGGCTCCCGGTGTGTCGCTTGACGCGGTTGAGGCGCTCCGGAATCAGGCGGAAACCACCACGGGTGGCATCTTCGAATACCTGAACGTGTTCACCGGCGGCGGTCTCGCATCGTTGTCGCTGTTCTCGCTCGGCATCCTGCCCTACATCACGGCGTCGATCATCATGCAGATCCTCACCGTGGCCATCCCCAAGTTGGAGGAATGGCAGTCCCAGGGCACGGTCGGCCAGCGGAAGATCTCGCAGTGGACCCGATACGTCACGGTGGCGCTGGCGCTCGTGCAGAGCACCGGCATCGTGTTCATCGTGTCGAGGGCCCCCGAGCGCTTCTTCGGCCAGGACGTGGGCCTGTTCCCCGACGACAGCGTTGGCCTCGTGCTCCTCGCCGTCACCACCATGACCGTTGGCACCACGCTCGTCATGTGGATGGGCGAGCTGATCACCCAGAAGGGCATCGGCAACGGCATGTCGATGATCATCTTCGCGTCGGTGGTGTCGAGCCTTCCGAGCCTCGGGTCTCGCATCTTCGACCTCGCCGGCCCGGTGTGGCTGGCGGTGTGCATCGGCCTGCTGGTGATGCTCACAGCCGGCATCGTGTTCGTCGAGCAGGGCCAGCGCCGCATCCCGGTGAACTTCGCCAAGCGGGTGGTCGGCCGTCGCCAGTACGGCGGCAACAACTCCTACATCCCGCTGAAGGTCAACCAGGCCGGCGTGATCCCGGTGATCTTCGCCAGCTCGCTGCTGCAGCTGCCGTCGCTCATCTCGAACGTGTTGCCCACCAGCGGCAACCCGGCTCGCCCCAACTGGGGCGATCGCGTGGCGGGCTTCATCAACAACAACCTGTTCCAGCCCGACAACCTCGGCTACATCCTGATCTTCGGCGTGATGATCGTGGGCTTCGCCTACTTCTACAACGCAATCGCCTTCGACCCGGTGAAGCGAGCCGAGGATCTCCGCAAGTCGGGCGGGTTCATTCCCGGTATTCGCCCCGGCCCCCAGACCGAGACATACCTGGCCAAGATCCTCAACCGGATCACGCTGCCTGGCGCACTGTTCCTGGCGCTGGTGGCCCTGATTCCGTCGGCGGCGCTCGCACGCCTGCTCGGTTCAGGCCAGAACGCAACGGCGAGCCTCGTTGGCTTCTCCGGTGTGTCTGTGTTGATTGCGGTGGGTGTGTCGCTCGAGACCATGAAGCAGATCAATTCCCAGCTCATGGCTCGAAACTATGAAGGCTTCCTGAAGTAGGAAGCCGGAGGTGATTTGACGATGGGTCAGCCAGTTCGACTCGTGATCTTCGGCCGCCAGGGCGCCGGGAAGGGCACGCAGTGCCAACTCCTGGTCGCCAAGTACGGCGTGGTGCACATCAGCACAGGTGACATGCTGCGCGCCGAGCGGGCCGCCGACACCGAGCTGGGCCGCCTGGCGGGCAAGATCATGGACGAGGGCGGCCTCGTCGGCGACGACATCATGATCCCGGTGGCACAGAACCGGATCCGCTCCGAGGACGTGATGGAGAACGGGTTCGTCCTCGACGGCTTTCCTCGCACCACCGAGCAGGCCGATGCTCTCCTCGAGGCGCTCGGCGATGATCGACTGCACGCTGCGGTGAACCTCAGCGTGCCAACCGAAGAGGTGACGGCTCGAATGAAGGCTCGGGGTCGTGAAGACGACACCGACGAAGCCATCGCCTTGCGTCTCGCGCTCTACGAGCAGGAGACGCAGCCCGTGCTCGACTGGTTTGCCGAGCACAATGCCCTGATCACCGTGAATGGGCTCGGTACCGAGTCCGAGGTGTCGGAGCGGCTCTTCGCCGCCATCGACGCCCGCGTTGTTGGAGCCCAGTAAGCAGCGCTCTAGGATAGAGCGTTGGTTCGTACGCGTGGAGGATTGTCCTGCCAAAGCATAAAGAAGATGCAATCGTGCTCGAAGGCACCGTCGTCGAGTCTCTGCCCAACGCGATGTTCCGCGTTGAGTTGGAGAACGGCCATTCTGTGCTGGGGCACATCTCCGGAAAGATGCGGCGTCACTACATCCGCATCCTGCCCGGAGACCGCGTTCAGGTGGAGCTCACTCCCTACGACCTGACTCGCGGACGTATCACGTATCGCTACAAGTAGGCCATCCCCCACCCCGAGATCGTCCCAGCCGGGAGGTCGCTCGTTCGAGCGGTCCCCGGCATGACCTGTGACAGGAACCGTGATGAAGGTTCGTCCGAGTGTGAAACCGATGTGTGAGAAGTGCAAGGTGATCAAGCGGCATCGTCGCGTCATGGTCATCTGCGAAAATCCGCGTCACAAGCAAAGGCAAGGCTGACATGGCGCGTATCGCCGGTGTTGATATTCCCCGTGACAAGCGCCTCGAGGTGTCGCTCACGTACGTGTTCGGTGTCGGGCCGACCACGGCCAAGACAGTGGCCGAGGCCACTGGCGTCGACCCCAACACTCGGGTCAAGGACCTCACCGACGATGAGGTCATGCGCATTCGCGCCTGGATCGATACGAACCTGAAGACCGAGGGTGACCTGCGACGCGAGGTCTCCCAGGACATCAAGCGGAAGATGGAGATCGGCTGCCATGCCGGCATCCGTCACCGCAAGGGTCTGCCCGTCCGCGGTCAGCGGACCCAGACCAACGCCCGCACTCGCAAGGGCCCGAAGAAGACCGTCGCCGGGAAGAAGAAGGTCACCAAGTAATGGCCAAGCCGAGCAGTGGTGGGCGTCGGCCCCGCCGCAGAGAACGCAAGAACGTCACCCACGGCGTTGCCCACATCAAGTCGAGCTTCAACAACACGATCATCGCCATCTCCGATCAGGAGGGGAACGTGTTGTCGTGGGCCTCGGCCGGCAACGTCGGCTTCAAGGGCTCCCGCAAGTCCACACCGTTCGCGGCCCAGATGGCCGCCGAAGCGGCTGCCCGTCGGGCGATGGAGCACGGTGTGCGCAAGGTCGATGTGCAGGTGAAGGGTCCGGGCTCTGGCCGCGAGACCGCCATCCGCTCGATTCAGAACGCCGGTATCGAAGTCACCGGCATCAAGGACGTAACCCCGGTGCCGCACAACGGTTGCCGCCCACCCAAGCGTCGGAGGGTCTGAGAGTCATGTCGCGTTATACCGGCCCCCGCGCCCGCGTCTCCCGCCGTCTCGGCACCAACATCTTCGGCACCCGGGGCGAGACCATCGCCCTCGAGAAGCGGCCGTATCCTCCGGGCGTCCACGGCCGCACCCGCCGTCGGGGCAACGCCAGCGAGTACCTGCATCAGCTGCAGGAGAAGCAGAAGGCCCGCTTCACATACGGCCTCAACGAGCGCCAGTTCCGTCGTATCTACGCCGAGGCCAGCCGCAGGAAGGGCGTGACCGGCGAGAACATGCTGCGACTGCTCGAACTCCGGCTCGACAACGTGGTCTATCGCGCTGGCTGGGCCTCCACCCGGCCCCAGGCCCGCCAGTTCGTCACCCACGGTCACCTAGTGGTGAACGGCAAGCGGGTGAACGTTCCCTCGTATCGCGTTCGCAAGGGCGACGTGATCGAGATCAAGGAGAAGACCCGTTCCAACGCCATCGTGCAGTGGAACAAGGATGTCCTCGATCGCACCCCTCCGGCCTGGCTGGAGCGCGAGGAGGACTTCAAGATCAAGGTGTACGCCGAGCCGATCCGCGAGCAGATCGACGTTCCGATCCGCGAGCAACTCATCGTCGAGCTCTACAGCAAGTAGGAGGTTCCCGCCATGCTCGTCATTCAGCGACCCACGGTTGAGCAGATCGACGATGGCTCGACGGCGCGCGGCCAGTTCGCCATCGGCCCGCTCGAGCACGGTTTCGGCCACACGCTCGGCAACTCGCTCCGTCGCACCCTGCTGTCGTCGGTTCCCGGCGCCGCCATCGTGTCGGTGCGTTTCGACGACGCTCTCCACGAGTTCGACACCATTGCCGGTGTCAACGAGGACGTCACCGACATCATCCTCAATCTGAAGGACATCGTCGTCACCAGTGAGAGCGACGAGGAGCTCGTGGTGCGCTTGGACGCCCGCGGCCCCGGTTCGGTCACCGCTGGCGACATCTCGTGCCCGCCCGAGGTCGAGATCCTGAACCCCGATGCCCTCATTGCCACCCTCAACGACAAGGGTCGGCTCGCCATCGACATGACCGTGTCGCGCGGTCGTGGCTGGCTGTCGTCGTCGCGTCCGCAGGAGTCGTCGACCATCGGTGTGATCCCGATCGACGCCATCTTCAGCCCGATCCGTCGGGTGTCGGTGTCGGTGGAGCCAACCCGTGTCGAGATGTCGACCGACTACGACCGTCTGGTGCTCGACATCCAGACCGACGGTTCGATCACGCCCCGCGACGCTCTGGCTTCGGCCGGCGCCACGCTGCGCTCGTTGGTCCAGCTCGTTGAGGAGATGAGCGACGAGCCCGAGGGGCTCACTCTCGGCGAGGCTCCGGCTGCTGCCTCTGGCTCGCCCGATCTCGATCTGCCCATCGAGGACCTCGACCTGTCCGAGCGTCCTCGGAACTGCCTCAAGCGGGCCCAGGTCAACACGATCGGTGAGCTCCTCACCAAGACCGAAGACGACCTCCTGGCCATCACCAACTTCGGCCAGAAGTCGCTCGACGAAGTCATCGCCAAGCTCGACGAGCGCGGCCTGACCCTGCGCGGCGGGAGAAGCTGACATGCCTGCACGTCCTCGTAAGGCCCGCCGCTTCGGTGGCTCGGCCCAGCATCAGAAGCTGATGATGGCCAACCTCGTCGCCTCGCTCGTCGCGGCCGAGGGCATCGTCACCACCGAGGCCAAGGCCAAGGCCCTGCGGCCGGTGGCCGAGAAGCTGATCACCAAGGCGAAGAAGGGTGGCCTCCACAACTTCCGCCAGGTACTCGCCTACGTCGGCGACGTGGAGATGACCACGAAGCTGTTCGACGAGGTGGGCCCTCGCTATGAGTCCCGCCCAGGTGGCTACACCCGGATCCTGAAGCTGGGCCCCCGTCAGGGCGACAACGCCCCGATGGCCCGCATCGAACTCGTCTGAGCCGAGCGCGCCGCTCGAAGCTGCGCTTCTCGCGAACCGAGTTTGCTGCGCAAACTCGTGACGGCACGCTCAGAGAGTGAAGGTACAGCTCGTCGTTGCCTATGACGGCACCGGGTTTCGGGGGTTGGCTCCGAATCCCGGGGTCCGGACTGTGGTCGGCGAGCTGTTGCGCGTTCTGGCTCCCTTTGCCGGGGGCACCGAGCCCGACATCGTGATGTCGGGCCGCACCGACGCAGGCGTACACGCCTGGGGGCAGATGCTCTCGGTCGAGCTCCCCGACAACATCGACCTCGGCAAGGTGGCTCGCAGCGTCAACGCCCAGCTCGGGCCCGAGGTCGTGCTGCGGTCGATCGAGCCCGCTGCCGCCGACTTCTCAGCCCGGTTCTCCGCCACCGGCCGCCGGTATCGCTACACGATCGTCAATCGACCGATCCCTGATCCGTTCCTGGCCCGGACGGCCTGGTGGGTTCCGACCGAGCTCGACGTCGACGCCATGTCTGAAGCCTCCGTCCACGTGGTGGGTGAGCACGACTTCTCCTCGTTCTGCCGTCGGCCCCGGGCCGAGCTCGACGAGACGCCGGTGTCGCTGGTGCGGCGAGTGACGGGGGCTCGTTGGCGCCGGCTCGACGAGCCCGGGCTCCTCCGGTTCGAGATCGAGGGCACTGCGTTCTGCCATCAAATGGTGCGGAGCATCGTGGGCTACCTGGTCGCTGTGGGGGAAGGGCGACGGCGCGCCGACTCGGTGCCTGATGTGATCGCGGCCCGAGATCGGGCCGCGGCCTACCAACCGGCGCCACCCCACGGCCTCTGCCTCTGGCAGGTCGACTACGACGGCGCCGTGCACCCTGGCTAGGCGGGTGGCCCGACCCTGGGGAGGGAACCAGGGCCGGGCCGACCGAAACTCGGCTTGGGGTCCGAGCGTGCCAGGACGCACCCCGGCTGTGTGGTGGGACCCGTGGTGCGACAACGAACGACAGTACAGATCGACCCATCTCGCGTGTAGGAGCAACAATTCTTACGCGAGAAGCGAATTTGCTCAGTATCCCGGGACGGCTCCCAGGCGAGGCACGTGGGTCGACGTTGGCGTTCCCCGCCCGGCCAGATCTAGCGTTGGGTCATGATCGACGGCCTCAAGATCATCGACACTGACACGCACTGGTCAGAACCCTACGACCTCTGGACGTCGCGGGCGCCGTCCGCCTACGCCGACCGGGTGCCCCAGATGACCGAACGGAACGGCAAGCGTCGCTGGTGGTTCGACACCGACATCGTGATTGGACTGCCGATCGCATCGAGCGTGATCGATCCCGACGGGCAGAAGGTCACCGGCACGGCGTTCTTCCAGATGGACAACGACATGGTGCACCGGGCCAGTTTCGACGCGGAGGCGCGGGTGGCGTTCATGGATGCGCTCGGCATCCACGCCCAGGTGATGTACCCGAACGTGGCCGGCTTCGGGAACCAGAACTTCCTGAAGTCGCCCGACGCCGCCCTCCGGCTGCTGTGCGTGCAGATCTACAACGATGCGCTTGCCGAGTTCCAGGCCGACACTGGCGAGCGCGTGTACGGCATGGCGCTGCTGCCCTGGTGGGATCTCGACGCCGCCGTCGCCGAGATCGAGCGGGCCCACGCCAATGGCCTCCGGGGGATCGTGACGTGCGCCAATCCCGAGGAGGCGGGCCTGCCCGACATGGCCCGGCCCGAATGGGACCCGATCTGGGCAACGTGCGCCGAGTTGTCGATGCCCGTCAACTTCCACATCGGCTCCTCCGAGGGGAGCATGGACTTCTTCGGCAAGGCCCCGTGGCCGAGCTTCGGCAATGAGCGCAAGCTGGCCGTCGGCTCAGCCAACCTGTTCATGGGCAACGCCCGGGTGATCGGCAACCTCATCTACGCCGGGGTGCCGGAGCGCCATCCTGACGTGAAGTTCGTGTCGGTGGAGAGCGGGATCGGATGGCTGCCGTTCTTCCTCGAAGTGCTCGATCACCAGCTGACCGAAACGGCGCCGAACGAACTGGCCGAGCTCTCGCTCACCCCGAGCGACTACTTCCGCCGTCAGTTCTACGGCACGTTCTGGTTCGAGCAGTCCACCGTGGTTCCCGCCGTGCACTTCCTCGGTGACCGATGCGTGATGTTCGAGACCGACTTCCCCCACCCCACATGCTTCTATCCCCGCGACGACGAGCGGCTGGCACGGACCCTCGACGGGCTTCCGGCCGAGAGCGTGCGCCGGGTGATGCAGGACAACGCCGCCGAGCTCTACCGCATCGCCATCTGAGCGGCAGTGTCGGCGGCGCAACCCGCCGGGCCGTCCATCCCGAACATCATAATGTAGTATTAATGCTATGAATGGTACTGAGGCTTCTTCTGGCTCCGACGATCCATCGGTGAAGGCCACTCGCCGCCGCGTCTTGATCGACGCCTCGGGCCTGCCATCGTGGCGCACCCAGGCTCGTCGCAGGCTCCTCGCCGTGCTGATCGCGGTGGCTCTGGTGATCTCGGCGGTGCTCGGCCTGCTGGCCAGCCCGACGGCCGCGATTGGCTCGCTCCTGGCGACCGCCGTGGCGGTGGGCACCTACCTCCTCCTCCGCTATCTCCTCCGAGGGGTCACCGACGTGCCAGGCGACGAGCTCGATGAGCGGCAGCGGCAGAACCGCAACGAGTACTTCGTGTGGTCGTACCGGATTCTCGGTTTCGTGGTGCTTCCGGTGCTGTTGCTCGGCATTGCGCTCCTCAACCGGCTGGACGGCAGCGGTGAGCTCGGTGCCGACGGGCTGGGCGCATTGGGGCCGACTGCGTTCCTCCTCGTGGTGGCACTGCCTGTCATCGTGGCCGGTTGGCTCGAACCCGACGAGGTGGCATGAGTCCACGAAAGGCGAAGGTCGACGAGCCGATCTTCAACCGGATCGAGATGCTGCGGGCGGAACGGGGGCAGTCGCGCCGTGATCTGGCCGAGGCGGTCGACGTGCACTACCAGACGATCGGCTACATCGAGCGCGGCGAGTACGCCCCGTCGCTCCACTTGGCGCTGCGGATCGCCGCCCACTTCCAGCTTCCGGCCGAAGCCGTGTTCTCGCTGGAGCCCTTCACGCCCCTCAGCCCCGAGTCACTGATGGGGCGGACCTGAGCCGCACCCTGGGGGCCAGCCCGTGACGGCGTGGTGGTGGCCAGCGTTGCCTTCGTCGACCTGGCCAAGGCGATTCGTGCCCGCCTGATCGGGAACTGGGCTCGCTGACCAGGGGGGACGCGGGGCGAGGTGCTCACCGAGATCTTCCGAATTACGATCAACCTCGATGTTGACCCAGCATGATGGTCGCCCGGACGCCGACGACGACACCGACCTGGACGCGGAACGATCGATCCTCTCGCCGATCCCATTCCCCTCGCCACCGGCGATCACCGATCCGTCCGTTCCGGACTACCGGGCACCCTGGTGGCATTCGCTGCGCACCCCTGCGCTCGTGGCGCTCGGCGCCGCCGTCGCCGTGACCGTCGGCCTCGCCTTCAGGAACCGGCCCGATGCACCAGGAACGGCCGTCGGTGGCACGGTGTCGGCTCCCGTGTCGACGGCGGTCGCCCTCGACACGGGCCCATCCGGCGCCCTCGACACCGATGGTTCAGGCGGTATCGAGCCCGCCCCGCCGAGCACTGCTGCGTCGTCGGTTGGGTTGGCACCCCCAGCCACTGCCATCGCCGACGCTGACGACGCTGACGACGCCGACGGTGTCGATCCGGCGTCGGATCCAGACGGCAGCGGCCCAGCCGTCACCGCCACCCCACCAGCGGACGGCCCGGGTGAGGCCCCGGCCGCCTCCACCACGGTGGCCACCACCACACCAACCACCACACCCGGAGCGGCCGAGCCGGCGCCGACCACCACCCTCCCGCCCATCATCGGGGTGGGTGGCTTCGAGCTCGGACCTGAGGCCGGCCCGAACGGAGCCCTCCGGCACGGCACCGATTCGACGATGGGCTCGTGGCAGGTGACCAAGACCGTCTACCGCGAGGACGTGGGTCTCCACGCCCGACCCCCGGGCTCTGGGCACGTGCTGAACATTCGCCGGTCCGGCAGCGTGACCCGCTCGGTCGCCGGTCTCGTGCCGGGCCAGCGCTACCAGCTGGTGATCCGCGCCGCCCACCACGTGGACGCCCCGACCGTTTCGGTGGTGGTCGCCCGCGTCAGCGTGGACGGTCATACGATCACGATCGCCCCGACCACACGTTCCGACGAGCCCTTTGAACGGTTCACGCTCGAGTTCGTCGCGGCAGACTCAGACGCCACCGTGACCATCACCGGCGCGCAGGCGACGGAGTTCTGCTGCGGTGTCGTATTCGACAACCTCCAGATCGAACCCATCGACTGAGAGGTCGTTGTTGCCTGGTGCGGGCGGCGGGCCGAGATCGGACCGCTGATGGTGCGCGAACGTACCGTACGGGTTGCGAACCTTCGACGGCGGCGGCTCGCCATTGCGCCCCCCGTACCGGTTGATGTGTCGTTCTCCCGGGATCAAGAAGAGCGCCACCATGAAGAAGAAGCCAACGAACGGCGCCGCGACGAGGGGAGCCAGGAAGCCAGTCCAGCCCACGTCGTGCAACCGCTGAGCGGTGAAGGCGAGCGTGAGCCAGAACGCAGCCATCCAGACGGGCCACACCCACCAGGCGAGCGTGACCTCGTCGGTGGCCGCGTCGATCTCCTGGACACCAGAGACCGTGAGCACCGTTGCGGCCAGCCCCGTCACGAACCATTGGGTGAAATAGCGCGCCCGTCCGATCCGGCCCCGCCCCACGAGTGCATCCACACCTCGATGATCGGAGCGAACCGCCGGGAGCTTGAGAGGGGTGCGGCCCTGCGGATCAGCGACCGGTGAAGCTGGGCGGGCGCTTCTCCATGAACGCCTGGCGGCCCTCGATGTAATCGTCGCTACGGAAGCACGTTTCCACCATGGCGTTCACTCGCTCCACGTCGCGGTGCTCGGGATCTTTGGCGGCTTCGCCGATGGCCGTCTTGGCTGCCGCCACGGTGAGCGGGGCATTGGCCGCCACCTGCGCGGCGAGCTCCGCCACTGCGCTGTCGAGATCGTCAACCCCGACCACCCGATTGATCAGCCCCATCGCCGCCGCCTCGGCTGCGTCGAAGCGGCGTGCGGTCATCATGATCTCCGATGCCATCGCCGGCCCGACGAGGCCAGTCAGCTTCTGGATGCCAGCGAACCCATAGCCCAGGCCGAGCCGGGCCGCCGGAATGGCGAACTGGCCGTCGTCGGCGGAGATACGGATGTCGGCGTTGAGTGCGGTGGCGAGGCCGCCCCCCATGCAGAACCCCCGGATCTTGGCCACCAGTGGCTTGGGGAACTCCGCCATCGCCCGCCCGGCGGCGGCGCTCACGGCGTCGAAGTTGGCGCGACCCTCGGGCGTGGATCGGTGCGTCTCGAACTCCGAGATGTCCGCTCCCGACACGAACGCCTTGTCGCCAGCCCCCTGCATCACCGCCACCCGCACCGCATCGTCGGCGGCGAAGTCGGCGAGGATCGTCACGATGGCCTCGTTCATCTCGAGCTTCATGGCGTTGCGACGCTCGGGGTTGTTGAACGTCATCCAGCCCACGCCGTCCACCACGCTGGCCAGCATGTAGGGGGTCGGGAGGTCGAGGTCGCGTCGAGGGGTCACCACGGTTAGATGATGCCCGCCTCCCGCAGCGCCGTCACGTCCGCCTCGGTCCGCCCGAGGGTGGCGAGCACCTCGGCCGTGTGCTGACCACGATCGGGCGAGGCCAGCTCCATCCGGCTGGGTGTACGCGTGAGGTTCACTGCGTTGCGGATGATCGACGTTGGCCCCTGAGTGGGATGGGCAACGTCGCGCACCATGTCGAGGTGCTGCACCTGCGGATCGGCGAACGTCTGGTCGATCGTATGCACGGGCCCGCAGGGGATCCCGGCATCGTTCAGCACCTCCACCCAGTGGGCGGTGGGCCGGCGGGCGGTGTGGTCGGCGATCGTCTCGTTGAGCTCGCTGCGATGGGTCGACCGCGATGCCGAGCTGGCGAAGCGCTCGTCGTTCAACAGGTGATCGGCGCCGATGAGGTCGCAGAAGTCCCGCCACTTGGCGCCGGTGGGAGCCGCAACGTTCACGAGACCGTCGGCCGACGGGAACGTGCCCATCGGGATCAGCGTCGGATGGTGGTTGCCGGCCTGGGGTGGAACCTCGCCGTCCATCGTCCAGCGTGTGGCCTGGAAGTCGAGCATGGCGATCTGTGCCTCCAGGAGCGATGTGTGCACCCACTGGCCTCGGCCCGAGCCACCGGGCCGGTCCCGCTCGGTGACGGCCATCATCACGCCGAGCGCCAGGTACATGCCAGCCGCCAGATCGGCGATCGGTACGCCGACCCGCACCGGCCCCTGGCCTGGGTGACCGGTCACCGACATCAGCCCGCCGAGGCCCTGGGCGATCTGGTCCACCCCGGCTCGGTGCCCGTAGGGGCCGTCCTGGCCGAAGCCGCTGATGCTGGCATAGATGATCCGGGGGTTCACCTCGGCGCAGGCGTCGTAGTCGATGCCGAGCCGGTGCTTGACGTTGGCCCGCATGTTCTCGACCACGATGTCGGCCCCGGCCACCAGCTCGAAGAAGATCGCCAGGCCCTCGTCGGTCTTGAGGTTGAGTGTCATGGCCCGCTTGTTGCGGTGCAGGTTCTGGAAGTCCGGCCCGTGCCGATCGCCCCCCAGCCCGTCGTCGGTGGCCGGTGGCTCGATCCGGATGACGTCAGCACCCCAGTCGGCGAGCTGACGGACACAGGTGGGCCCGGCTCTGGCGATCGTGAGATCGACGACTCTGAGATGCGACAGGGGCAGCGCCGTCACGAGGAGGGCAGCTTGGTGATGGTGTCACCAGGCCGGACGGTGCCGGCCTGCACCACCGCGGCGTTGATGCCCCGGTAGCGCTGCTCGTCGTCTGAATTTACCCATCGGGCCGCATCCATCCCGAACCGCTGGGCGAACTTGGCGCAACCGTTGTGAGGCTTGGCCGTCACCTCGATCACGGCGCTGCCGATGGCGAGGCGGGTGCCCGTGGGGAGGTTGGACCGCGACAGGTCCAGATCCACGAACATCTGGTCGCCGGCGAGAGGCCACAGGTCCTGTTCGCCGTTGGCCACCAGGTTGACCGACCGGGCGTTCATGAGATTGAGCTGGGCCTCGGGGTTCGCGCTCCCGTCGGGGCGCTTCGAGTCGCCACGGGCGAGGTAGTTGTCACCAGCGAGGCCCTCGCCGACCACGAGTTCTCCCACCTCGAGGACCTTGCGCTGGTCCACGTCGGGGCGGGCGACGAGAAGCTCCAACGTGCCATCATCGGCCGGCGAGGCCTGAACGTGCCCCTGGCCGGCAACGAGCTGTTCCGTGCTGAGATGAGCCATGGCCCCAGTCTCGCGGGCGGGAGGGTACCGGAGCCAGTGGATTCGGGGTGGGATGAGGTGGGACACCGCTGCCGGGGCCCTAAGCTGAAGAGTCCGCTTTTTCGAGGTTGATTGAGCACGCCGTGAAGACCTACTCACCTAAAGCTTCAGAGATCAGCCGAGGCTGGTACGTCGTCGATGCCGACGGCATGACCCTTGGCCGCATGGCCACCGAGGTAGCCCGGGTGCTGCGCGGCAAGCACAAGCCGACGTTCGCCCCCCACATGGACATGGGCGACCATGTCATCGTGATCAACGCCGAGAAGGTGGTGCTCACCTCCGACAAGGCCGACAAGAAGATGGTCCACCATCACTCCGGCTACCCGGGTGGGCTCACCTCCCGCACCTACCGCGAGTCGATGAACCGTCGCCCAGCCGACACCGTGCGCCGTTCGATCGCGGGCATGCTGCCCAAGAATCGCCTCGGTCGGGCCCAGGCCAAGAAGCTGAAGATCTACGCCGGCCCCGAACACCCCCACGCTGCCCAGAAGCCCGCCGTGCTCGAGATCGCCGGCGCTCGCCGAGAAAGCTGAGTCGAGAGATGTCAGTCATCCAGACCACCGGCCGTCGCAAGCGGGCCATCGCCCGAGTTCGCGTGGCCAACGGCACCGGCAAGATCACGGCGAACGGCCGCACCTTCGAGGACTACTTCCCGTCGTCGGTCCACCGTCAGCTCATCACCGAGCCGCTACGGATCGCCGCGGCCGAAGAGGCCTACGACATCGACGTGACGCTCTGCGGTGGTGGCCTCTCGGGCCAGGCCGGTGCGTTCCGCCTCGGCATCAGCCGCGCGCTGGTGGCGATCGACGACGAGCAGCGGCCGCAGATCAAGGCTGCCGGGCTCCTCACCCGCGATCCGCGGAAGAAGGAGTCGAAGAAGTACGGCCTCAAGAAGGCCCGCAAGGCTCCTCAGTACTCCAAGCGTTAACGTGTTCGCTGCGGAGCAGCTCACGGGAACCCCGAGGGCTCCTTCGAGTTCGGCCGTTGGCCGAACATCGCTGAACGTGTCGCTCGGTATTGGTCCGGTCTAGGCCGGCGAGGAACGGGACTACCCATGGCTCCACGGTTCGGGACCGACGGCGTTCGCGGCGTTGCCAACATCGAGCTGACCACCGACGTGGCCCTGGCCCTCGGCCGGGCTGCCGCTCGTGTGCTTGGGGCCGATCGCTTCGTGGTGGGTCGCGACACGCGCCGTTCAGGGCCCATGCTCGAAGCCGCACTGGTGGCGGGGCTGTGCGCCGAGGGTGCCACTGTCGAGTTGCTCGGCGTGGTCCCCACTCCAGCCGTGGCGTGGACGGCCGCCGCCCAGAGCGCAGCGGGCGCCATGATCTCGGCCTCGCACAACCCGTTCGCCGACAATGGCATCAAGTTGTTCGCCGCCGGTGGGGTGAAGCTCGCCGATGCAGTCGAGGCCGATATAGAGGCCGTCTACACGGGCCTGCTGGTCGGAGATGCCAACGCCGCGGTCGAGCTGCCCCACGGTGCTGCGGTCGGCACGGTGATCGGGGGAGGGGACTCCAGCGTTGACGGCTGGGTGCAGTCGGTGTGCGGCTCGATCGATGGCCGCACCTTGTCCGAGCTGACCGTGGTGCTGGACTGCGCCCACGGCGCCGCCACTGGCCACGCCACCAGGGTGTTCAAGCACCTCGGGGCCACGGTGCACGTGATCGGCGACGAGCCCGACGGCGTGAACATCAACGACGGCGTTGGCTCCACCAGCCCGTCGTCGCTCCAGAGGGCCGTGATCGAGCACCGGGCCGAACTCGGCTTGGCCTTCGACGGCGACGCCGACCGCCTCATCGCCGTCGACAACGGCGGCACGGTGGTGGACGGCGACCGCGTGCTCGCCCTCCTCGCCACCGATCGCGCCGCTCGGGGCCACCTGGCAGGCAACACCGTGGTGGTGACCGTGATGTCGAACCTCGGATTCCATCAGGCCATGGCGGCTGCCGGGATCGAGGTGTTGTCCACCGCCGTTGGTGACCGCTACGTGTTGCAGGCCCTCGACGAGAACGGCTTCGTGCTCGGGGGCGAGCAGTCTGGCCACGTGATATGCCGCGACCTCGCCTCCACCGGCGACGGGGTGCTCACCGGCGTGCAGCTGGCCGATGTGGTGGCCCGGGCCCAGCGCCCGCTGGCCGACCTCGCCGCCGAGTCGATGACCACCGTGCCCCAGGTGCTCATGAACGTTCGACTCCCCCAACGCGACGCCACCCTGGCCGATCGGCTCAGGCCGGAGGTCGTGGAGGTGGAAGAGCAGATGGGCAATGACGGCCGAGTACTCGTGCGCGCGTCCGGAACAGAGCCGTTGTTGCGGATAATGGTCGAGCACCTCGACGCCGACGAGGCCGAGCGGGCCTGTTCCCGCCTCGTTGCTGCAGCCGAACGCCTGATCGCCTGATCACGACAAGAAGAGGGACCACCCCATGTGTGGAATCATCGCCATCGTCCGTCGCCGCTCCACCCGGCCACTGCCCGATGGCCCGAGCCTCCTCTCTCGCCTCGACGATGCGGTCAACCAGCTCCCCAAGCCTGGCTCCAACGACCTGACCGGCCTCGTCGGCCCATCAGCGGATCTCCTCGCTGGGGTCGACCGTGACCTCCGGGGAGTGCCCGGCTTGCAGGCCCTCATCGCCGACCGCGATCTCGTGACCGGCGTGTCGGCCGCGGTCACCGCTGCCAACGAGGCGATCGCCGACGCCGAGGCCCTGCTCGAAGCCGAGGGCGACCGCCTGCCGGCCCTCGAAGAGGTGAACGCCGCGATCGTGCGGTTGAAGGACGCGACCTGGTCGCTGGAGCGGGACCGTCTGCGGGCCGCCCGCGAGGTGACCGACCTCGGCGGCACTGAACTCGGCCCGGCGGCGGTGGCCGCCTACTTCTCGATCCAGCAGGCGCTCAGCAACCTCGATCGCCTCGAGGTTCGCGGCCGCGACTCGGCTGGGCTCCACGTGCTGGTTCGCAACCACGGCCTGGATCTCGATGCCCCGCAGGTGGCCGCACTGGTTGCGGCCCGCAGCGGCGACCCGCTCTTCCAGCACAACTCAGTGCGCAGCCCCGACGGCCACCTTGCCTTCGTGTACAAGGCGGCGGCCGAGATCGGTGAGCTCGGCGACAACACCGACGCCATGCGGGCCGCCATCGGCACCGACGAACTCCTTCAGCTCGCCCTCGCCGGTCAGAACGCGGAAGCCACCGTGCTGGCCCACACCCGTTGGGCGTCGGTCGGCATCATCAGCGAGCCGAACGCCCACCCCGTCAATGCCGAGGAGACCAGCGACCACGACGGCCCCTACGTCACGGCCGTGCTCAACGGTGACGTCGACAACTTCGCCGACCTCATCGCCGTTGAGAAGCTCGCCATCGCGTCGGAGATCACCACCGACGCCAAGGTGATCCCCGCTCTGGTGAGCCGGGGGCTCGACAACGGCCTCAGCCTCGACGAGGCGGTTCGTTCAGCGGTGGCCCAGTTCGAAGGTTCGGTGGCCATCGGGGTGAGCAGCGCCCAGGCTCCAGGCGATCTCCACCTGGCGTTGCGGGGGAGTGGCCAGGGTGTGTTCGTCGGCCTGGCCGAGGATGCCTTCGTGGTGGCCTCCGAGCCCTACGGCGTGGTGGAGGACTCCGACATCTACATCCGCATGGACGGCGAGACCCCAGCCGACCCCGACAACCCCACGGCGAGCCAGGGGCAGATCCTTCGCCTCAACGGTGGCCTGGCCGGCGACCTCGCCGGCGTGACCCGCGTGGCCTACGACGGCACCCCGCTGCCGATCGACGCCGGGGAGTGGAAGGCGCCCACCATCACCACCCGCGACATCGACCGGGGTGACGCCCCCCACTTCCTGCTCAAGGAGATCTCGGAGTCGCCGCTGTCGTTCCGCAAGACGCTGCGGGGCCGGCTCGTCGAGAAGGATGGCCGCCTCCAGGTGAACCTGCCGGAGGAGACCCTGCCGGTCGGCCTGCGGGCCCGCCTCGGCGATTTCCGCCGGGTGCGTGTGATCGGGCAGGGCACAGCCGCCGTCGCCGGTCAGGCCGTGGCCACAGCGCTGGAGCGGGCACTCGCCGGCACGGGTATCAACGTGTTGCCGATCACGGCCACTGAGCTGTCGGGCTTCCATCTCGACGACGACATGAACGACACGCTCGTGGTCGCCATCAGCCAGTCGGGTACCACCACCGACACCAACCGCACCGTGGATCTGGCCCGCTCGCGTGGCGCGTCGGTCATCGCAATCGTCAACCGGCGAGGCAGCGATCTGGTCGACAAATCCGACGGTGTGCTCTACACCTCCGACGGCCGCGACGTTGAGATGAGCGTGGCCTCCACCAAGGCCTTCTATGCCCAGATCGCCGCCGGCTTCCTCCTCGCCGAGGCGCTCGCCGACGCCATCGACGGCGTCACGACGAGCGACGACGAGCGCCAAGCCGTGCTCGCTGGGCTCGTCGCCCTGCCCGACGCCATGGCGTCCACCATCGCCCGTCAGGCCAGCATTGGCGTGGCCGCCGCCCGCCACGCCCCATCGCGCCGCTACTGGGCAATGGTGGGTAACGGGGCCAACCTCGTGGCCGCCCGCGAGATCCGGATCAAGTTGTCGGAGCTCTGCTACAAGGCGATCGCCTGCGATGTCACCGAGGACAAGAAGCACATCGATCTCTCCTCCGAGCCGCTGATCCTCGTCTGCGCCGCCGGCCTCGTGGGCTCCAACGCCGACGATGTGGCCAAGGAGGTGGCGATCTTCCGGGCCCACAAGGCGGCTCCGATCGTGATCGCCACCGAAGGTGAGAACCGGTTCTCCGCCGCCCTCGAAGTGATCGCCGTGCCGGAGGTGCACCCGGCGTTGGCGTTCGTGCTCTCCACCGTGGTCGGGCACCTCTTCGGCTACGAGGCTGCACTCGCCATCGACGCCTCGGCCCGCCCGCTCCGTGAGGCCCGCGGCGTGATCGAGACCTACGTCGGCACCGACTCCGACGGTTGGTTCGACACCTTCGGTCGCGAGCTGGAGCCCTACGGCCGGCAGTTCTTCGACGCACTGCGGGCTGGTACCTACAACGGTCATCTCGAAGCTTCCACCGCCGTCCGCCTTGGTGCCCTCCTGCGCTTCGCCGCCGGGCAGGTGTCGCTCGACGCCTTCCAGGGCGAGTTCGGCAAGGTCGGCACCCCCGGCGTTGTCGTGGAAGACCTCGCCGCGGCGCTGACGGCTGCGATCGAGGAACTGACTCGTCCGGTGGATGCCATCAAGCACCAGGCCAAGACGGTCACCGTCGGCATCAGCCGGGCTGACGAGAGCCTGCTGCAGGCGGCGCTGATCCAGGCGGTGCTCGGCACCGGCTGCCCTCGCGACCGCCTCAGCTACCGATCGCTGCGCACGCTGGCCGCGATCACGCCGGCCGTGTCGGAACTCGTCGGTTACACCCGCTATCGGATCGAGGACGGCTACGTCGACGGTCGGATCTTCGTGACCGACAAGGGCGGCATCGCCACCGGCATCCCGTCCCGGGTCGAGAGCGACCCCACCCTGCGAGGCACCAAGCGGCGCGTGGCGGTGGAGCAGGAGCCCTTCGTCACCGTCGGGTCCGACGGGCGCATCGTGTTGATCGTGCCCGAGGTGAAGGACAAGCAGACCACGGGCCTCACGTTGTGCCACGTGCAGCTGAACGAGAACCTCGGAGCGGCCACCGCCCGCACGGTGCTGCAGGGCTACCGGAACCGGTACCGCCAGCTCGTCGACGTGGTGACCGAGCGTGAGCCCACCTTCCGGGAGGACCTGCTCGCTGAGGTGTCGACCACCGACCTGTTGACGGCGCCCATCACAGCCGTCGCCCGCCGCTGGGCTCGCACCTGATCCACTCCGGGTCGAGCCGGCGCCGCCGACAGAGAACGCATCATGCAAGACATCGTCACCCCTACGGAGATGGCCACGATCGACGCGTCCGCCCCCGAGCCGCTCGACGAGCTGATCGAGCGGGCCGGCTGGCACGTCGCCCAGGCTGCGGTTGACCTGCTCGGCGGCAGCTACGGACGCCGTGTGTCGATCGTGGCTGGCTCGGGAAACAACGGTGCCGACGGCCGGGTGGCCGCGCGACACCTGCGCCAGCGTGGGGTTCGGACGACGGTGGTGGAGCCTGGTGAACCAGTGCCTCCAGCCGACCTGGTGGTGGACGCCGCCTTCGGCACCGGGCTCTCGCGGCCCTACGACAGGCCAGCCGTCGATGCGCCGGTGCTGGCTGTCGACATCCCGTCGGGCATCGATGGTCTCACCGGGGAGCCCCACGGGCGCCCGGTGAGGGCCACCGCAACCGTGACCTTCGCCGCGCTCAAGCCCGGCTTGCTCCTGGGAGCCGGGCCCGAACACGCCGGCCTCGTACGGGTGGTGGACATCGGCCTCGACACCGCCCGAGCCAGCGCCTGGTTGCTCGGCTCAGACGACATCTCTGCCTCGTGGCCGCGCCGTGGTCGAGTGGCCCACAAGTGGCAATCGGCGGTGTGGGTGGTCGGCGGCAGCCCCGGCATGACGGGTGCTCCGGCGTTGGCAGCCGCGGGCGCGGCCCGAGCCGGCGCTGGCTACGTCACCGTGTCGGTCCCCGGCGCCACCGTTGAGGGGCCACCACTGCGGCCCGAGGTGGTGGTCGAGCCGATCAGCGATCGACCGGCCGTGACCGACCATGACCTGGGCCGCTACGCAGCCCTGGTGATCGGCCCGGGCCTGGCGCCCGGTGAGCCGTCGACGCCGCTGGTGTCGGCCTTCCTCGCTGCGGCCCGTAGCTACCCAACGGTGATCGACGGGGGCGCGCTCGACGTGATCGGCGCCCGGCCCCACATGGTGCAGGGCCGCTCGTGGCCGGCCGTGCTCACGCCCCACGACGGCGAGCTTCGCCGGCTCCTCGAGCGGGTGGATTGTGGCCACCCGGCAGAGGCGCTCGGCGATGCCAGCACCGATCGGAGTGAACTGGTGCGGGCGGTGGCCGCCACCCTCGAGTGTGTGGTGGTGGCCAAGGGGCCGACCACGATCGCGGCCCATCCCGACGGACGCCTCCTGTTCTCAACCGCGGGTGACCAGCGTCTTGCCACCGCCGGCAGCGGCGACGTGCTGGCTGGCTGCATCGGGGCCCTCCTCGCCCAGCGGGTGGACCCGTGGGTGGCCGCAGGTCTCGCCGCGGAGGTCCATGGTCAGGCGGCGCAGCACAGCGGTCCGGCTGGGCTCGTGGCTGGCGACCTCCCAGATCTCGTGTCGTCGGTGGTGAGCGAGCACCTCGACCCACCAGGTAGGTTCGGCCCGTGAGCCGATCGTGGGTGGACGTCGACCGGACGGCGATCGGCGCCAATGTGGCCACCCTGCGGGCAGCTGCTGGCGGGGCTGAGCTGTGCGCCGTGGTGAAGGCTGACGGGTACGGCCATGGCGCCGTTCCGGTCGCTCGCGCTGCCGTCGACGCCGGTGCTTCCCGGCTGGCCGTCGCCCAGGTGGCCGAAGGCATCGCCCTTCGCGCGGCCGGGTTCGGCGAACCGATCATGGTGCTGTCGGAGCCGACCCCTGACGAGTTTGACGCCGCCGCCACCTTCGCCCTCGAACCGACGCTCTACTCCCCGGCCGGCGTACAGGCCGCCGCCCGGGCGGGTGGCCTCACCGCCCACCTGCTGGTCGACACCGGGATGGCCCGCGTCGGCGCCGCCCCGGCCGAAGCGGTGGCGATCGCCCGGCAGATCCTGGCCAGTGGCCGCCTCGCCCTCGGCTCGGTGTGGACTCACCTGGCCTGCGCCGATGACGCCTCGCAGGATCACGTCACCACCGCGCAAGTGGCCACCTACGACGACGTGCTGGCCGACATGGCGGCCGCCCGGATCGAGGTGCCGTTCCGGCACGCCGCCAACTCGGCCGGGGTCATCGCCCACCCGGCCGCCCACTACGACATGGTGCGCTGCGGTATCGCCCTCTACGGCCTCCCACCCGACCCTGCGCTGGCCGATCGGGTGGCCCTGCGACCAGCGCTGAGCTGGACCACGCGGGTGAGCTACGTGAAGCGCCTCGATGCCGACGTACCGGTGAGCTACGGCCACCGGCAACGCACCACCGGCCCGACCACCGTGGCCACGATTCCCGTCGGGTACGCCGACGGGCTCCGTCGGGCGTGGTGGGAGCAGGGCGAGGTGTTGATCGGGGGCCGGCGACGCCCGATCATCGGGGTGGTCACGATGGATCAGACGATGATCGACTGTGGCGATCATGGGGCGGCACCCGGTGACGAGGTGGTGCTGATCGGCCATCAGGGCGACGAGTCGATCACGGTGGACGACATGGCTGAGGCACTCGGCACGATCACCTACGAGGTCCCGTGCCTGATCGGCAACCGGGTGGAGCGCCGCTATCTCGGCTGAGGACGAGCCGGCAGGCGGCAACCTGCACGTCCTGCTCGTCGAACCGTGGCTGGATGGATCCCATCGACGCTGGGCGGAGGGCTACCAGAAGGCGAGTAGCCACCAGGTGCACGTCGTTGGGCTCCCTGGTCGGTTGTGGCGTTGGAGGCTGCGCGGCGGCGCGTTGCCTCTGGCCGACGCTGTGACGAGCCACGTCGCAGCCCATGGTCGGCCCGATGTCGTGGTGGTGAGCGGCCTGGTCGACACCGCCCACCTCGTTGGTCTCGCCCGCCCAGCCTTGGACGGCGTGCCAGTCGTGATCTACCAGCACGAGAGTCAGGTGGCGTATCCGACCGCCGATGGAGCGCCCGACGGCGAGGCGGTGCTGCGCAACTGGCTGAGCTGGTGCGCGGCCGATCTCGTGCTGTTCAACAGCCAGCATCACCTCGATGTGGTGCTGGCCGCGATGCCGGGCTTCCTGGCCGCACTGCCCGAGCCCGACCATGCTGCCCGATGGGAGGCGGTGGCCTCCCGCTTCGAGGTGCTGGCCGTTGGTGTTGACCTGCGCGGCCTCTCCTCGGCCGAGTCGCCCCCGAAGCTGTCAGCTGAATCGGCCGCGCCGCTGATCCTGTGGCCGCACCGATGGGAGGCCGACAAGGACCCGCCGGCGTTCGAGGCGGCTCTGGCGAAACTCGCCGCTGCGGACGTCGAATTCCGGCTCGTCCTGGCTGGCGAGGATCCCGACGGTGGCAGCACCGACGCTGTCGTGGCCCGTCGCCGGGTGTTGGACCGATTCGCTCCGCTGGTCGTGGCGGTGGGGCCGTTCACCGATGCCGAGTACCGGCGGTGGCTGATCGACGCCGACCTCGTGGTGAGCTGCGCCCGCCACGAGTTCTTCGGCATCGGGGTGGTCGAAGCCGTGGCGGCGGGTTGCGTGCCGCTGTTGCCGAAGGCGTTGAGCTATCCGGAGTTGATTCCCGAGCAATGGCACGAGCATGCGCTCTACGAACCCGGCACGTTCGGCTCGGCCCTCGTCGCCGCCGTGCACGAGCTGCCGGCTCGTCGGTTGGCCACGGCCGGAATGGCAGCGGCGATGCAACGGTTCGCCTGGCCATCTGTTGCGCAGCGCTACGACGAACGCCTCGCCGCCACCGTCGCCTGGCATCAGCAGGCCACGGGCGAGCAGACTTGATGGCATGGACGTGCGTCAGATGCATCACATCGCCTACCGGTGCCGGGACGCTGAGGAGACCGCTCGGTTCTACACCGAACTGCTCGACCTGAGCCTCGCCCACGTGATCGTGCAGGATCGCGTGCCCTCCACCCAGCAGCACGACCCTCACTGCCATCTGTTCTTCGAGCTGGCCGACCGCAGCTACCTCGCCTTCTTCGACGTGGCCACCGAGACCGAGATCACCCAGGGCGCCAACCCTGACTGGGCCCAGCACATTGCAATGGAGCTCGCCTCGGTGGACGAGCTGGAGGCGGCGCTGCAGCGGTTGCGGGCAGCGGAGATCGAGGTGCTGGGGCCGGTCGACCACGGCTTCATCCGCTCGATCTACTTCTACGACCCCAGCGGGCATCGGCTCGAACTCACATCCCGCACTGACGAGCCTGGTGACCTCGACCGGTATCGGGCCGAGGCGTGGGAAGCCCTCACCGCCTGGAGCGATCGCAAGGCCGACGTCTGATCCAGCAGTGAGGAGCCGGGAGAACGCCTCCCAGCTCCGCACTGCCTGTAGTCAGCTGGCGTCAGTCCATCACTCGGAACTTGGTGCGGATCCACCCCGAGTTGCAGGTCGAGTCGCGACCAGGCTCGTCGGCCTTCTGCCTGACCCAGATCCAGAGGTTGCCGCCGTCGTACACCTGGCTCGACCGGAGCCCCCACGACTGGTAGAAGTTCTGGAGGTAGGGAAAGCGGGCGTTGTGCGCTTCGAGGATCTTGCGCATCCCGGTCTGGGGCGTCCATGTCCAGACCCAGATGCTGTTGTTGCCTCGGCCGGCGTTGCGGGCCGAGGCATTGACCTTCACGCTGTCGATGGCGTGAGTCCGGGTGCTCCGCCAGTAGCGCCCGGTCACCTGGGCTGTGTTGCCGGCGCACATGATTCTGCTCGTGTCCGCAGCCTCTGCCGGACTGGCGTAGAAGAGGCTGGTCACCCCCATGACCAGGATCAGGAACACTGCTGTAGGACGTTTCACCATCACAAACCTCTCAGTTTCGGCTCCGATGAACTCTCCGTTGGAGCGCTCCAAAATTGGCAATGGTCGTCTGAGAGACTCCTAAGACACGGTTAGAAACCGGTCAGAGCACAGCCGTCGCTGGTGCTGGCGCGGCGGTTGACGCTCGCATGAGGAGTGGCGCTCAGGCGAAGCTGATCGTGGTGTTGGCCCCGCACACGATCACGCCCGTGTGCTCGTCGGCCCCGGGCTTGAATGCCCCAGCCAACAACGCAGCCACGGGCACCGCAGCCGACGGTTCGGCCACGATGCGGAAGCGGTCCCACAGCAGATCGCGCGCCTCCACCACGGCGTCGTCGTCGACCACCACGCTCTCGGCGTTGGCCGCCTGCAGCCGCTCGAAGGCGAGGTCACCGACGGCCTTCGGGCCGAGCGCGTCGGCCGCGATCCCGCTGGGCGACATCGATACCGGCTGCCCGGCGGCCCGGGCCTGGGCGTAGCAGTCGGTGCCGGTGGTCTCACAGGCCACCACCCGGGTGCGGTCGCCCAACCAGGTGGCCACGCCTCCGACGAGGCCGCCACCGCCACAGGCCACCAGCACGGTGTCGAATGGACCCGCCTGGGCCTCGAACTCGCGCCCCGTGGTGCCGGCTCCGGCCATGACGAGAGGATCCTCGTAGGCGTGCACGCCGGTGGCGCCCGACTCGAGCCGGAACGCCTCGCTGGCCTCCAACGAGTCGTGGTACACGTCGCCGATCTGGCGCACGTCGGCCCCGTAGGCTCGCAGGCGCTCGACTTTGGCCGGCGACGAGATGGTCGGCACGAAGATCGTGGCCTTGTGCCCGAGCTGTTGGGCCGCCCAGGCCACGGCTGCCCCGTGGTTGCCGCCCGACGCCGCCACCACACCGGCGCTGCTGATCGTCGACCCCAGTAGGAAGCTCGACGCCCCGCGGGCCTTGAAGGTGCCACTATGCTGGAGCTGCTCCAACTTGAACGTGAGGCGGCCCTCGACGCCGAGCTCCGCCCCGTCATTCGGAATCGCAGGCGTGGTCCGGACGAGCGACCGGATCCGGTTGGCGGCGGCATCGATGTCGGCTGGGGTGAGGCCGGGGGTGTCCATCGTCGGCACGCTACCGGAGCCGGTTGGCTCACGAGGTCCCTGTCCGGGGTTGTTGCCCCCTAGCCTCGGCTCCATGGCGCCGCATGACGACCCGATCACCATGCACGCGGCCACCGCCGGGCCGACCGAGACGCGCGCCCTGGCGGCGGCGCTCGCCGCCCTGGTTCGCGATGGCGACCTCATCGTGTTGACCGGCGATCTTGGTGCCGGGAAGACCTGTTTCACCCAGGGGCTCGGTGCCGGCCTTGGGGTTGAGGATCGGATCACGAGCCCCACATTCACCCTCGCCTCGGTGTACGAGGGTCGCCTCCGGCTCAACCATCTCGATGTGTATCGCCTCGACGGTGCCGCCGACGCCCTCGATCTCGACCTCCCGGAACTCGCAGAACACGGCGTCACCGTGGTCGAGTGGGGAGAGCAGATCGATCCCGCGCTCGGGAGCGACCGGTTGGCGATCGCCATCCGATTCGGCGCTGGCGACGACGATCGCCTCATCGAGATGCGCCTGGAGGGCCCGGCGTGGGCCGAGCGAGCTCCGGCGGTGCAGGCCGCCGTCAGTTCGTGGGCGGCCACATGCTGACCCTCGCCGTCACATCGTCGACGGCGCTGGTTGGCGTGGCCATCGGCACGATCGATCCGACCACGGAAACCGTGGAGGTGCTCACCTCCGCCTCGGTGGAAACCGACCGGCGTCACGCCGAGGAACTCACGCCGTTGATCGTCTCGTGCCTCGCCGCGGTCGGCGCCGCCCCGACCGACGTGGAGCGCTACGTTGCCGACATCGGGCCCGGCCGATTCACCGGCTTGCGGGTGGGGCTCGCCACGGTGCGCACCTTGGCCCTCGCCACCGGCCGGCCCGTTGTCGCGGTGACGAGCCTCGAAACGCTCGCCGCAGCCGAAGCCGGAGAGCCGGTTCTGGCCGTGATCGATGCTCGTCGGGCCGAAGTGTTCCAGCAACCGTTCGCCGCCGACGGCAGCCCGATGGCCGTTGCGGTGGTGGGCGATCCCGCCGCCCTCGACGATCCGGCGCCCGGCATGGTGGTGGTCGGTGACGGCGCAGATCGATATGCCGACCGCTACGGAGCCGCGGTGCGCTCCGGTCGCCAACCCGACGCTGAGGTGATGTTGCGGCTCGCTGCTGGGCGCGAGGCCCTGCCCGGGCCGGAGGTCCAGCCCCTCTATCTCCGCGACCCCGATGTGAACGTCAACGTCAAGACGAGGCACACCCCCCGATGACGGTGACCTTGCGCGAGATGGAGCGCGGCGACGTGGCCGCCGTGGCCCGCATCGAGGCGGCCTCGAATCCGCAGCCCTGGTCGGAGTCGCTGTTCGCAGGTGAGCTGGTGCTGCCAGCGGTGAGCCGGCACTGGTTGCTGGCCGAGGCCTCACCGGAAGCCTCCGGTGACCGCGCCGAGCCCACCATCGTCGGCTTCGGCGGCGTGATGTACGCCAGCGACACCGCACACCTCATGAACCTCGGGGTGGAGCCCGCGTGGCGTCGTCGCAGCGTCGGCCGTCAGCTCTGCCTCGCCCTGTTCGTGGAGGCCCGCGATCGGGGGGCGGCTGAGATCACGCTCGAGGTCAGGGCCCCGAACACCGCCGCCAGGGCCCTCTACGAGCAGATCGGCATGGTGGCCGAAGGCCGCCGCCCCGGCTACTACCCCGACGGCACCGACGCCGTGATCTACTGGCTGCGCGACCTCGCCGACGACGCCGTCGGTGACCGTCTGGAAGGAATGGCCCAGCCGTGACCCGCATGCTCGCCATCGAGACCAGCTGCGACGAGACCTCCGTCGCAGTCGTGGAACGCGGGCCCACCGGCGCCCTCACCGTGCACGCGAATGTGGTGTCGTCACAGGTTGCCACCCACGCCGAGTTCGGCGGCGTGGTGCCCGAGGTGGCGAGCCGGGCCCATCTCGACATGCTCGAACCAGTGGTGTCGGCCGCACTGGCCGAAGCTGGCGTGAGCGGCGGCGACCTCGACGCCGTTGCCGCCACGCACGGCCCGGGCCTCATCGGGGCCCTGCTGGTCGGGGTGAGTTCAGCCAAGGCGCTGTCGGTCGCATGGGACGTGCCCTACGTCGAGGTAAACCACATGGAGGGCCACCTGTTCGCCGCCTTCCTGGAGCGACCCGATCTGCCGCTCCCGCTCGTGGTCCTGCTGGTGTCGGGTGGCCACACCATGTTGGTGAAGGTGCGGGAGCCGGGCGAGTACCGCATTCTCGGATCGACTGTCGACGATGCCGCCGGCGAGGCCTTCGACAAGGTGGCCCGCTACCTCGGCCTCGGATATCCGGGTGGGCCGATCATCGACCGGCTCGCTGTCGACGGCGACCGCACCGCCATCCGCTTCCCCCGCGGCATGATCGACGAGGGCCTCGACTTCTCGTTCAGCGGGATGAAGACAGCGGTGATCAACTATGTGCGCCGTAACCCCGACGCCACCAACGAGGATCTGGCCGCTGGCTTCCAAGAGGCGGTGGTGGACGTACTCGTGACAAAGACGCTTCGAGCCGCCGAAGCCACCGACGCCGCCGCCGTGGCCCTCGGGGGAGGGGTGGCGGCCAACTCCCGCCTGCGGGAGCGCTTCGCCAGCGCGGCTGTGGCCGCTGGGCTCGATCACCTCGTGCCCGACCGGTCGTTCTGCACCGACAACGCGGCCATGATTGCCGCTGCCGGGCTGTGGCGCCTCGACCACGACGGGCCGAGCGGGCTCGACGGCGGCGCTGATCCGTCACTAAAACTGCGACGGTGAACGTCACCGAAGCCGTCAACCGCCGTAAGTCCATCCGCGCCTTCCTCGACACCCCGGTGGACGACGATGTGTTGCGCCAGATCGTGGAGGGCGCCGCCCGGGCTCCGTCCGGCGGCAACGTGCAGCCATGGCGGGTCTATGTGCTGAACGGCGAGTCGATGGGCCGCTTCCGGGCGCACCTCGCCGACAAGAAGCCCGGGCCGCCCTCGTACGAGATCTACCCGGCGAACCTGTGGGAGCCCTACCGCACCAATCGCTTCGAGCTCGGCGAGATGATGTACGCCGAACTCGGTATCGCCCGCGACGACAGGACGGGCCGACTCATGCGCCTCGCCGAGAACTACACCTTCTTCGGTGCGCCGGCGGCCGTGTTCTGCTTCATCGACAAGGGGATGGGGCCACCCCAGTGGTCCGATCTCGGGATGTACCTCCAGACGCTGATGCTGCTCGCCCAGGAGGCCGGGATCGACACGTGCCCCCAGGAGGCGTGGGCGTCGTTCGCCGATGAGGTGCACGAGTTCGTCGACGCCCCCGAGGACGAGATGTTGTTCTGCGGCGTGGCCCTCGGGCACGCCGACTGGGACCACCCGGTGAACACCTTCACGAGCCCGCGCATGGAGCCCGACCAGTACATCACGTGGGTGTGAGAGCCACGTCAGCAGGGTCGAGCCGGGCCCGGAGGCGGCAGAGCCGTGACCGCACCGTGCCGGCCGACAGGCCGAGGTCGGCGGCGAGGGCGTCGCGCGCCTCGTCGCCCATCCACGCCCGTACGGCCAGGGTCGCGGTCAGCTGCCGCTGTGGCGCCGGTACCGCCGACAACGCTTCCTGAAGCGACGCCACCGCATCCACTCGGGTGGCCACGTCGTCGAGCCCACCGTCGTTGCCGGGCCCGGCCGCCGGCCGGCGCAGGCGGGCGAGCGCCGAGAGCTCGTTGTCTCGCCGCTGGGAGTCGCGCCAGAACCGCTGGTGGGTGTCGGCCAACAGGTTGGCGGCCACCTTTGCAGGGCGCCGTTCGAGGTCGCGACGCAGTGCCACCTCCGCGAACACGCTCAGGACTTCGGCATCCACGTCGTCGGTGCCGCCAACGGCCAATCGCCGCCTCGCCTCCCGGCTGATGATCCGGCTCAGGCCCGGGCGCAGCTGCACCATGAGGGTGCGCAGGGCGACATCGTCGCCGGCCTGGCTGATGTGCACGAGCGCACGTTGCATCAGGTCGGTCGCCTCCGACCACCGGGGATCCCGCAGCGCCGCGATCCCCCACCCGGCGAGCGTAGGCTCGGCCTCAGCCCACCGTCGTCGAGTGCGGGCGCCTCGCATGGTCGCCATCTCGTGGTTCCACTGATCGGTCACGTTTTGGAGCCGCATCTCGGCCACCTCCTTGTCGAAGGTGATCCGAGAACGGCGGGGTCACGTTTTGGCTACCGAATCGGTCCCACGGCCCGAAAAACAGGGTCGTTTTCGCCTGTTGTCCTCCGTTTCAGGTTCGTTGCGGCTTCTTTGCTGATGCCGGTTGGTGACACGTGCCCTCCGCCATAGCATTAGCACTCGTCCCATGAGAGTGCTAACGCCCAAACGGAGCTTTGCATGAACCTTCAACCCCTTGAAGACCGAATCGTCGTCAAGCCGAACGATGCCGAGGCCACGACGGCCAGCGGCCTGGTCATCCCGGACACCGCCAAGGAGAAGCCCCAGCAGGGCGAGGTCCTGGCTGTCGGCACCGGTCGGCGTTCCGACTCGGGCGATCTGATCCCGATGGACGTCAACACCGGCGACACCGTCGTCTACTCCAAGTACGGCGGCACCGAGATCACGATCGAAGGCGACGATCTCCTGATCCTGTCGGCGCGCGACGTGCTCGCCGTCATCAACTGAGGTAGCTGATGCCCAAAATCCTGAAGTTTGACGAAGACGCCCGCCGCTCGCTCGAGTCCGGCGTCAACAAGCTCGCCGACGCAGTCAAGGTCACGATCGGTCCCAAGGG
This sequence comes from Actinomycetota bacterium, assembly GCA_039029735.1. Lineage (GTDB taxonomy): Bacteria > Actinomycetota > Acidimicrobiia > Acidimicrobiales > SZUA-35 > CADEDH01. The sequence goes on from JBCCFL010000039.1 coordinate 44,040, forward strand.
CCGCAACGTGGTGCTCGACAAGAAGTTCGGCGCTCCCACCATCACGAACGACGGTGTGTCGATCGCTCGCGAGATCGAGCTCGACGACCCGTTCGAGAACATGGGTGCCCAGCTGGTGAAGGAAGTTGCCACCAAGACGAACGACGTCGCTGGTGACGGCACCACCACCGCCACCGTGCTGGCCCAGGCTCTGATCCGTGAGGGTCTGCGCAACGTGGCCGCCGGCGCCAACCCGATGGGTCTCAAGCGGGGCATCGAAGCCGCCGTTGAGGTCGCGGTCGGCGAGATCGCCAAGCAGGCCAAGGAGATCGACGACAAGAGCGAGATCGCTCAGGTCGCCGCCATCTCGGCTGCCGACCCCAACGTGGGTGAGGTACTCGCCGACGCCATCGACAAGGTGGGCAAGGACGGCGTGGTCACCATCGAGGAGTCGAACACCTTCGGCCTCGAGCTCGAGTTCACCGAGGGCATGCAGTTCGACAAGGGCTACATCTCGCCCTACTTCGTGACTGATGCCGAGCGCCAGGAAGCCGTCCTCGAGGATCCGTACATCCTGCTCAACCAGGGCAAGATCGGCTCGGTCCAGGAGCTTCTCCCCGTGCTGGAGAAGGTCATGCAGGCCGGCAAGCAGCTCGTGATCATCGCCGAGGACATCGAGGGCGAGGCCCTCGCCACCCTCGTGGTGAACAAGATCCGCGGCACCTTCAACTCTGCTTCGGTGAAGGCTCCCGGCTTCGGTGAGCGCCGCAAGGCAATGCTGCAGGACATGGCCATCCTCACCGGTGGTCAGGTCATCTCCGAAGACGTCGGGCTCAAGCTCGACGGCGTGACGATGGACATGCTGGGCACCGCCCGCAAGGTCATCATCACCAAGGACAACACCACCATCGTCGAAGGCGCAGGCGAAAAGGCCGACGTCGAGGGTCGCGTGGGCCAGATCAAGGCCGAGATCGACAACACCGACTCGGACTGGGACCGCGAGAAGCTGCAGGAGCGCCTGGCCAAGCTGGCCGGCGGCGTTGCGGTGGTCAAGGTCGGCGCCGCCACTGAGGTGGAGCTCAAGGAGAAGAAGCACCGCATCGAGGATGCGCTGTCGGCCACCCGGGCCGCGCTGGAGGAAGGTGTGGTTGCCGGCGGCGGCACTGCGCTGCTCCGCACCCGCCCGGCCGTCGAGGCGTCGATCTCGAACCTGACCGGCGACGAGGCCACCGGCGCGAAGTCGGTTGCCCGTGCCCTGGAGACCCCGTGCCGGCTCATCGCCGACAACGCCGGTCTCGAAGGCGCCATCTGGGTGCAGCGGGTGGAAGAGGCCAGTGGGAACAACGGCCTCAACGCCGCCACCGGCGAGATCGAGGACCTCATGACCGCCGGCATCACCGATCCGGCCAAGGTCACCCGCGCTGCCCTGCAGAACGCGGCCTCGATCGCAGCCCTCGTGCTGACCACCGAGAGCCTCGTGGCTGACAAGCCCGAGGAAGAGGCCCCGGCCATGCCCGACATGGGCGGCATGGGTGGCATGGGCGGCATGATGTAGGGAACGTACGAACTGGCGAACCAAGGTTCGCCAGTTCTGCGTACCTTGATCCCCGAGTTTGTTTGTGGCGGCTGAGCCGCCCCAAGTCCAAACTCGCTCGGGCGTGCAGACGCCCAGGCGAACTTCGAGAGCGTCGGTCCGGGATGTGGGCCGGCGCTCTCGCCGTTTTCCTACATCCCGCCGCCCCACTCGCCGCGGGTGCCTCGGCTGCGTTCCTGCTCGCTTGCCAACTCCGCTGATGGGCGCTGCTGCGCTCCCGGTCGTTCGACGCGCCGGCCACTCATGAAGAGCTGGCGTACGAATCCTCGCAAGGACATGACGGTCTCTCGCATCGATCCCTCCTCGATCAGCGCTCGTCTCCCAGTAGGGGGGCGCAGCCGTAACATCGAGCGTAGGCGATGGCCTGTTGCGGGTGTGGTTCGACGACGGCGCGTGCCGGTCAGGCGTTGTTGAACCCGAACGCGGTGACAGCGCCGGGCCGGATGCCTTCGATCAGCTCCTAACTCGTGGCGGCAATGATGAGAGCTGGGCTGACGATCGTGGTGGCGTCGGCGGTGGTGGCGTTGATCGCGGTGAGCATGGGCTCGTCGTCGGATGAGATCTCCGACGGGCCGCTCGACAGCACCAGGTGCTCACCGACCCACAGCAGCTCGCCCGTGAGGACCCCGTCCATGAGGACGAGACTGATGGGGAGCGCGGCCGCGCCCGTTGCGCGCCGTCGGCCAACGGGCATCAACGAGTCCGCTCGGCGAGGAGGGAGAACGAGATCGGGGTGGGATCGCCGCCCTCGATCGTGCGCCGGATCTCGAAACCCGCGTCGATGACCGTGTTCAGCAGCGTGGCGAGCCGATAGTGGGCGGCGCCCACCTTGTTGCGTACCTGACCCGCCCGGCCGAGCGCGCCGGCCTCTGGTCCGCGCGGATCGGACCGCCCCTTGTGCCGGTAGCCGGGACGGACCACGATGTCTGGCGGGTTGGCACGGTCGGCGAAGTCGCCGATGAAGCACGGGTGGACGCCGACGTGGACAAAGCGACCGCCCGGTCGCAGCACCCGATGGATCTCGGCCAGCACCGCGGCCAGATCCAGCACATCGGTGTGGATCATCACGCCCAGCGCTGCGTCGATCGAACCCGAGGCGATCGGGAGCCGACCGGCGTCGCCGCAGGCCACGGGGAGGCGGCTCGTGGCGAACGAGAGCATGCCGGTCGAGAGGTCAACGCCCAGCGGGCTCCAACCAAGGTCACGCACCCGACTGGCGTACACGCCAGTCCCGCATCCCACCTCCAGGCAGCGGCCCGGACCGGGCCCGAGGAGCGTGGCCACCGCCTCGTCGGCGCCGATCAGGTCGGCGTAGATCCGCCCCTCGGCACCGGCTCGCTGCACCCGGAGGAAGTCGAACTCGTACCACTCGGCGATGTCGTCGTAGATGGCATCGGGCATCGGGTCCCCCTCGTCACCGACCTCGAACGAAGCGTAGACCCGCCCGGTGAGGGAGTCCGGGCGGGTCGTCGGCGGGCGGCTCAGCCCAAGAAGTACCCGGGGAGGGTCAGGGTCACGGTGGTGTCGACATCGGAGGTGAGCACGATCGTGCCGTCGGATCCCACCTCCGTGGCCGTGACGCCGAAGCGGCGCCCCGCTCCCAGCTCCACGGTGGCCGATGTTGGTGCCCCCTGGTCGGGCCCGGCGATCCGTAGCTCGCCGGGGAGGTCGGCAACGGCGACGGCCCCCACGGCGACGGCGCTGATCGAGCCGGCCGGCACGCCGAGGACCGATGCGACGTCGACCGTCGTCGGCTCACCAGCCACCACGTCGACCGACACGGCCTGACTGGCGGCCCGGGCCTGGAACAGCCCGGTCTCGGCCGCGAGGGCGGAGTCGTCGGTGAAGTAGCCGAGCACGTCCAGATCCAGCACCGAACCCCCGTTGTAGGTGAACGCCAGCTCGTCGAGCTCGCTCAGCGACACGATGGCAACGCCCTGGCGGGTGCGATCGTCGCCGCTGGTGGCGGCCCACATCATTGTGTTGGGCAGCGTGTCCAGGTCTTCGCCGAGACGGACCATGCCCCCCTCTGAACCGACGTCGGCGGTGATGCGGACCATCACCGCCGCCACGCCCGACGCTGGCAGGGCCGGATTGGCGAGTGGGCTCACCACTGCTTCGCGACCGTCCACCTCGGTGACGAGACGGGCGACTCGTTGGGTGGCCACCGGCACGAATCGGCCGGCGGTCGCCGCTCCGCTGGGGCTGAAGTAGCCCACCACGTCGACCACCAGGTGGCCGCCGCCCACGGTGGCAACCGTCAGCGGCGTGCCGTCGACCAGCGGCACGAACACCAGGTTCGTGGTCATCTGGCCGGCCCGAGCCACTTCGATCGCAGTGACTGATTCGGCGCCAGCGTCGACCGAGATCGCGCCCGGGCCCTGCGCCTGGGCCACGTTCACCGACAACACCACGGTGGCTGCGGCGCTCGGGACCGACTCGGGCAGTTCAACGGTCACAACGGCGCCCGGATCGACTGGGTTGCCAACGGCGTCGTCGGCGGCGCCCTCCGGCGGACGCCGGGTGTCGAGGATCCGAGTGGTGGCCAGGTCGGTGAAGGCCGTGGTGGCACCGACCGGGAGCGCCGCATCGTTGGCGGTGTCGGCGATGTCGTCGTCGGCACTGCTCCCGGCCGGGTCAGCCTCGCCGCCAGCGGCAGGCTCGTCGTCGACGGCCTCGATTGGCGCAGCGTCGAGCACGTCCTCGGCCGTGGCGCCGCCGTCGGTCGACGGAGCGGCTGGGTCGATGGCGGCCGAGCCGACGGCGGCCACCTCCGAGCCGGTGTCGAACCAGCCGAGCGGATCGGCCAGGTAGCCGTAGACGAGCCCGGCCACGGCGGCCACTGCGACGAGCACGGCCAGCAGGCGGTTGAGCAGCACCGACCGCCGCGACGGCTCGGTGGTGGTCAGGGTCGAGGTGAGGGCGCCACGGTCGGTGCCAGTGAGGTCGGGCCCGTTCATCGCACTCGCTCCATCGTCCAGTGGCCGAACGGGCCTGCGCTCAGATGTGCCGTCGCCGCCGGCCCGAGCAGGTTGGCCGTCGGGCGCAGCCCGAACGATCCGAGCGCCGCACCGGCCGCAGCGGCGTGTTGTCCGGGGAGCGGCGACGCAGCGCGCACCCGACGATCGAGTTGGAGACTGCCCCACTGGGTGGTTTCGAGGTGGGCCGGGTCGGGCCCGTCCACGAGGGTGGCGAGCACGCTCGGGTGGTGGGTCACCTCGACGTCGAGGCTGCCGTCGGCGTCACAGAGCGTCCAGCGGTTCCCGCCTTGGGAGAATCGGGCGAAGTGCGGGCCGGCGGAGGTTCGGCCCAGTCGGAGCAGGCGGGCAACGGCCACGGGAGCGGGCTCCACCGATCGCACCGTGCCCCGCACGGGTTCGGCCGCAGCCACGGTCGAGGCCACCACCTGTTCGGCGGCTGCGACGACTCCCGTCTCGCGTTCGGTGCCGTCGGCCAACAGCTCATAGACCGGGGCCGGGACCACGCCCGGCTGGTCGACGCCCATCCATGGCACCGGGTCGACCACCAGGTGGAGCAAGGGAGTCTCGTTCCAGTGGATGGCGCTCAGCGCCTCGTCGATCGATCGGCCCACCTCGGTGGGGCGGCGGATCTGTCCGTCGACGACGGCGCCCGGCGGCAGCGCCACCCGGCCGAGCCCGACGACGGTCGGCCCGTCAGGCCGAACCAGGGCGATGAAGGCGCCCTCGTTGGTGATCTGGACTCCGACTGCCGGTGAGGACCCGAGCCCCAGCCAGCGTTTCACTCGTGGCGCCATGAGCTTCCCTCCGATCCGTGGCCCGCCATCGACCACGCTGCGTCGTGTGCGTTCATGTTGTCGTCCGTCTCGTTGTCAGCAGTCTTGTCGATCGGCCTGGTCGGCTCCTCACGAAGCGCTGAATCAGCCGATCGGGTGTCTGTCAGGAGCAATACGTCGTCACCTACCGGTTCGGTTCGCGGGACCACGACCACCTGGCCGAGCTCGGCTCGGCCCTGGTCCACCACGTAGCCCCGGCCTGGGGGTGGCGCATTCCGGGGATGGGGGAAGCGGCAGCGGAACAGCTCGCCGGTCTCAGGGGAGGGGCGTAGGGCAATGCCGCTCCGTGAGGCCAACACAGCGCGGGCCCATGGTTCGGAGAGCCGGAAGCTCTCCGGGCGCCCCGCCACGGCGAGGTGAATGCCAGCAGGTGGTTGCGCTGCCACCCCCTGGAGAACCTCGGAGGGCATCGGTGCGGTCTCGACGTCGTCGACGAGCACGAGGGCGCGACGCCCGGGGCTCTCATCGCTCTCGGGCGACAACAGGTAGTCGAGGGTGGTGAGGCCGAGCGAGACACGTAGGTCGTCCCACTCCGACGGGTTCGGGGTCACGATGGCCAGCACCGCATCGGGGTCGGCACAGCGAGCCGCAGCGGCCACGGCCTGCAGCGCCGTCGTCCGCCCCGAGCCCGGCGGCCCGGCCACCACCAGGTGCTGCGCATCCCGCAGTGTGGGCCCCACGGGTTCGAGCCGGTCGTGGCCGATTGCGATCGACAGATGCCACGTCGAGCCATCGGCTCGGCACGACCCGACCACCTCGTCGAACGGGATGTGGCGCCGCAGCACCTCCACCCGATTCGGGCCCCGATCGGCGGGCTCCCACGACCGGGCCTCGACCGAGGCCCGGAGGTCACCGTCACCGAACTGGGCGATCTGCAGCTGGCGTTGGGTGCGAGTGTCGATCGCTCGACCTGAACCGAGCTCGGGTACCTCCTTGGGGCGGAGCCCGAAGAGAAGGTACGCGTTCGGGTCGGCCATGCGGGTGAGGAGCTTGGTCTCGATCTGCTGCGCAACCCGGCCCGGCACGTCGCGCTCGGAGCCGGCGGCGATGAACACGAACACCCCGACCGCCGGCCCGTCGCGCACGATCCGGGCCAGCCGATTGGCGCCACCGAGATCCCCGATCTCCTCGAATGTCTCCACCACCGCTCCGTAGTTCGCGACCGCAAGCACAGTGAGCGGCAGGCCGTGGGCGGCTCCGGTCGAGGGATCGATTCCGTCGAGGCCGTGGTCGCGCACGATCGCCCGACGCCGGTCGAGCTCGTCCTCGATGCGTTGCACGGTGCGCAGCAGGCGCTCGTCGTCCTCCGAGGTCACATAGGCCCCCACGTGGGGGAGCGTGCTGAGGGCTGAGAGTGAGCCCACGTAGTCGAGCACGTAGAGGTGGAAGTCATCGGCCCCATGGCGGTGGGCGAGGCCGAGCGCAACGGTTGACACGGCCTGGGCCGCCGGCGCTGGCCCGAGGCCGTACACCAGCAGGTTCCCGTCGCTCGGGCCCCACCAGGCTGGTTCGCGTCGCTGTTCGTCGGGCCGGTCGGCCAGCCCGAACGGGGTGGTCCACGCGGCCCCGTGACCCCTGCTGTCGTCGCTCGTGCCAGCCTTGCCCGTGCCAGCCACGACCCCGCCATCGACATCGGCATCGGCGAGCAGCTGCTCGGCCGACAGCGTGGCCGGAAGCGGATCAGGCCACGGCACCCGCGGGTCGGCGATCCCGAGCTTCTGGGCGGCCACCCTCGTCGCCTCGACGTAGCAGACGATGTCGGTCGGCGTCGGTGGCGTGATCCGGTCGCTGTCGGCAACGGCCTCAGGGCGCCCGCCGGTGTTGCCAGCGCCGTGCGGGTCGTTGGTTTCGGCGATCGGGGCGAGTACCGCCCCGCTGGTGGGACCAACGAGCTCGAACGTGTCGAGCCGGAGCGCAGGGCCAACTTGGTCCTGGGACTGCATCGAGACGAGCGCCGTCTGGAATCCGACGAGTTCGGATGCGCCGAATCGGGCCAGCGCTCGGCCCGGCACCCGACGGTCGATGTCAGCGGCGGCGCCGCTGCCGATCACATCGTTGGAGTCGTGGTCGTCCTGCACCCGCAGCGCGATCCGCAGATTCGTGTTGGCTCGGATCTTGCCGTCGATGACGCCCGACGGGCGCTGGGTGGCGAGCACGAGATGGATACCGAGGCTGCGTCCCCGCTGAGCCACGTCGACCAGTGAGTTGAGGAACTCCGGGAGTTCGGCCGCCAGGGTGGCGAACTCGTCGACGATGATCGCCAGCCGGGGCAGCGGATTGTCCATCTCGGGTTCGAGGTCTCCGATGTCGTTGACGCCCGCATCGCGGAGGCGGTGCTCCCGGTACCGCAGTTCGGCCCGAAGGCACTGCAGCGCCCGGGAGGCGAGGTGCTCGTCGAGATCGGTCACCACGCCAACGTTGTGGGGGAGCCGAGCGAACACGTCGAACGCCCCACCGCCCTTGAAGTCGATCAGCACCACGTTGAGCTCGTCGGGCCGGTATCGAGCGGCGAGTGACACCACCATCGTGCGGAGCAGCTCGCTCTTGCCGGCTCCGGTGGTACCAGCGATGAGAGCGTGGGGCCCGTCGGCCACGAGGTCGATCTCGAGGGGCCCGCTCTCGGTCACTCCCAGCACGGCCCGGCAGCTCGTCACCCGCCTGCGCCCCCGCCCTTGCGTGTGTACGTCACCCGGACCGTGATCGCGTTCCCAGGTGTGTCGCACCGAGTCGGCGTCGGGCCGGGTGGCGAGCATGTCGCGAAGCCGGGCGAAGGCAGGGAGGTTCTGGGCCTGGTCGGGGGCATCGGGATCGACGAAGCAGGCCAGTGCCCGGGCGGCGTCGTGGCACACCTCACGCTCGGGGAGCAATCCGACCACGTCGGACACTCGGCGACCGGTACCGACGTCGGTGAGGGTCACCCGGCCGCTGACGGGGTGGATGGCGGCGAGCGAGGTGCAGAACGCCGGAAGCTGGTCCACGGTCTCGGCCACCACCACTGCCCGAGCCGGCACCCTCGGCAGCCGCGAGCTGAGCGATCGCAGACCGTCGTCGACGAGGGCGCCGCTGTCGACCACGAAGATCGGAATCGGCGTCTCGACGGGCGTATCGGCGGCCCGGTACAGCGACCGCTCCGGCTCATGCACCAAGGCCGCCACCACCTCCTCGGCCCCGGCAACGCTGGTCGCCACCCGAAGGGTGCCACCCTCGTCGCGGAGGTGTGGGAGCCACTTGAGGTGATCCCAGAAGGGCGCAGCCCGATGGTCGACCAACGCGGCCAGTTGCACGTCGGCCGGGCCGTGTTCGGTGGCGAGCTGGGTGACCACCGCCGCGGCCAGCCGGCGGGCGGCATCGGCCGGGCCGACCACCCCGAGGGCGAGTCCCTGATGGAGGTCGATCGTCACCGGGCACATCGGTAACACGGTGGCGTCGGCGATCAACGCCTCGATGTCGCTGGGTGACGTGTCGCCGAGGATCTCGGGTGCCCAGGTGCTGGACCCGACGCCGACAACGGGACGAAGGAAGTCGTCATGGCCGCTACGGCTCCGCCACAGCCCGGTGTCTGCTGTGGTGGCCGAGCGTACGAGCTGATGGAGGTCGCGGCGGGCGGCGCGCTGGTGAGCGGCGGCATCGGCACGGAGCACTCGCAGCTCATGTTCGAACTGGTCGAGGTCGCGCTGGCGTTGGATTGCGTTCTCCCGGGTGCCTCGGGCCACCCGTCGCTTGCCGTCCACCGTGCGACCGAGGGCCATGATCGGCGACAGCAGCACGAACACCAGGTAGAACGGGCTGAGGAAGTAGGCCAGGGCCAGGCCGATCGGGAGCGGGAACAGCATCACGATGAGTGACAGCGGCTCTGGTGGCCGTGGCTCGGGCGGTGGCTTCGGCGCGACCACCGTAGCGCCCCTCGGCTCCTCGATCACGCGCGGCGATCGAACGAAGGAGGTGCGAGGGCCGGGAGGGGTGAGGCTCCGCTCGTGGCCTGGTTCGTGGCGGGCGATCCGGAACACCGATGGCCCTGCTGCGATCCACGCTCCGGTCCGTAGCTCCTCGCCAGCGCGCTCTCCGTCGATCTGCACCTCCGTGCCAGCGAGAGCGCCGAGCCGGACTGAACCTGATCGGCTGACCTCCACTCGGAACACCGAGGACCGCAGCGTGGGGTCTGCCGCCGCCGTCACCTGGCAGAGGTCGAACGTGCCGGGGTTGAGCAGTGTTCGCGACCCGGCGCCCGGGCCGGCAACGCAGATCAGCTCGGCCACGGCCGTGTCGGTGTCGCCGTGATCACGGTCGTCGATCCGACTGACCAGCGTCGTGCCGTCGCCCAGGGCCAACGCAGTCAGTGGAGTCTGCGGATCGCATGGTGTGCGACCGTCGATCAGGACCCGATCACCGACGGTGAGGCCGGCGGCGGTGAACACGTCGGCCACCACGACCGTGTCGTTCCCGGCCGTCACGTCGACGTCGAGCTCGGCTTCGGGGGAGTGGAGTGACAGCTTCATCACCCGCTCTACGCCCTGGGGCCCTCGCCCGGTTCGCGCCCAGCGCTGACGCGGAGGTCGCGCAAAAATCTCCGCTCGATGCGAACCGATCGGCGTGCTGATGCGTAGTTCAGGCGTCAACTGCTCCAACCCCGGAGCGCAACAGGAGGACACACGAACATGGCAATGATCGGCGCCGACATCGGCGATCTCAACAACACGTCGACCAACTTCCAGGGCTTTTCCGAGACTGCTCGGACCTCAGGCACCACGGTCGTGTCGACCGCCCGCCGAGCGGTGGGCAACATCGAGGGGGAGACCAACACGGCCGAGGCCAGCATCATCGATGCGCTCGAGAGCATGCGCACCGGCATGACCAACGCCAACGCCTCGATGCAGGGCGCCCAGTACGTGGGCCGCAATGCCGAGGTGGCCCGCAACGCCAGCACCGAGCTGGACGGGCGGGTGGCCCAGGCCGTCACCGAGGTGACGGAAGCCTTCCAGGACTTCCGTACCCGCATCGCTGCCCTCGGCGGCGAGCTCGAGGGCATCGCATCTGACTTCGATGCCTACGCCGCGACCGTGGCCGAGTCTGGCGCCGGCTTCAGCCAGGCCATGACCAACCAGGCCACCAACCTCGATGCGGTGATGAACCAGGGCATCGCCGTCGGTTGACCGGTGCGGGTTGTCGTGGTCGTCCCGCCCTCCGCGGGGCGACCACCGGGCCCGTCCTCGACGGGAGAGCAGCAGAAGGTGAGACATGCCAACCGAAACTGAATTCGAAGAAGCTCGGGTGCGCTTCGAGACCGCAGCCGACGAGACCGACGAGGTCCTGGTGCCCGTGAGGCAGGCCAACGGGCCCGACGTGTTGACAGGCGGTGCACTCACTGCCGACGTCGACGCCTTCATCGACACGACGGGAAACGAACTGGCGGGAGCGGCGACGGAGCTGCGAGAGCTGGCCGACGAGTGCGCTCGACGGGCCGAGGAGTGCCGGCAAGCGGCCGCGGCTCAGGCGGAGTACCTCGCCAACCTGGCGGCCTATGAGGAGGCGAGCGCCGACTACGAGGAGCGCGTCGCCGCGCCGCCCGGTCGCCAGATTGCCGGCGGTGGGCTCCTGCCACTCGACCCCGGGCCCGCACCAACGCCGCCCACTCGGCCGCCTGCACCCCCGCCCTATGTCGAGATCTGATCACGATCCGTTCCGACTCGTGTCGCCCGTTCAGGAGATCTGGCTTCAGACCCTCTAGTCTGTGGGCGACGTCAGGGCCCGCACTGGTGCACCCCGGGCGGGACCGATGTGCGACGGCGTCGGCATTGGACGGGAGGGCGGGTCAGCTGACACCACCACCACCGGAGCAAGGACAACGGAGGGAGACCGGTTCGCCGGTTGCGTCGCGCGCCGAGCCGGGGCTTGCGGATCGCCGCGCGTTCTGCGCAGGCGATCAGCGGGCGCTGGCATTGGTGTTCGACGTCTACTCCCGTCAGGTGTGGAGCGTGGCCATGAGCGTGCTTCGCAATCGTGAGCTGGCCGACGAGGCCACGCAGGAGACCTTCATGAGGGCCTGGCGGTCGGCCAGCCAGTTCGACCCGGAGCGGTCGATGGCGCCGTGGCTGATGACGATCTCGCGGCGCACGGCTCTCGACGTGCTGCGCCGGGAGAACCGGCCCACCCGGGGCGGGCACGAGCCCGAGCAGGACGTTGTGATCAACCTCCCTGGCATTGAACGGGCGTGGGAAACGTGGGAGATCCGGGCTGCGCTCGAGCAGCTCCCCGACGAGGAGCGGGAGGTGGTGTTCCTCGCCCACTTCCACGGTCTCACGCACCAACAGATCTCGGAACACACTGGTGTACCGGTCGGGACCGTGAAGTCCCGGTCGTTCCGGGCCCACAAACGGTTGGCGAGCTTGCTGGAACACGTCGTGAACGCGGAAGGAGAGGCGTCATGAACGCCCACGAGTCCTGGGCCGCCCACCTCGATCCCGAGACGCATCCTGACGTCCGGGCCGAGATCGAGGCCGGGCTGCCCGATCACGAAGCAGCGGCGCTCGACCGGATCGGCTCGATCCTCGGTGAGGAGGCGGTGTGGGATGGCCCGCCGCCCGAACTCAAGAACGATCTGATGGCCCAGGTCGCAGC
>JBCCFL010000040.1:0-53581 GCA_039029735.1 Actinomycetota bacterium
CCGAAGGGGGCGGTGGTGCCATCGTCGAAGCGGAGCAGATTCTGGTCGAAGTCGATCTCGTGGAGCCGGCGATCGAAGTGGATCGTCACTCGGCCGGTGGCTTCGGCCGCATCAAGCAGGATGGCGTTGAGGTCGCTACGCGACACGGAGTGGATCACCTCGTGGGGCTTGGATCCGTAGCGCTGCAGGTCGGGTGTGGGGTCGCCGACAGCGTGGATCATCCTGCCCTTCATCGGGATCGTGATCGCATCCACCCGGTCGATCACGCCAACGTCGATGAGAGGCACGATGCCTCGGGTGGCGAGCGCGAGGTTGATCGACCGCCCGGCGTCGATGTCCACCCGGCGCAGGTCGGGCCGGCTCTCGTACACCACCACCTCGTGACCCTGGCGGGCAAGATAGATCGACAGCAGGGCACCAGCCTGCCCGGCGCCGACCACCACCATCGGGCCCGTCATCGGGCGATCCCGTCGAGGATGTCGACGAAGTGGTCGATGTCGGCGAAGGAGTTGTAGAGCGGCACCGGGGCCACCCGCACCACGTCGGGCTCGCGCCAGTCGCACAACACGCGGGCCTCGGTCAGCTCGGTGTAGACCCGCCTGCCGTCGCCGGCCGTCATCCGCAAGGCGTACTGGCAGCCGCGCTCGTCGAGGGCAGGGGGCGTGATGTTGGCCACTCGATCACCGAGTGTGTCGGCCAGGCGCCGGTCGAAGAACGCAATCTGACGTTCCGACTTCGCTCGCAGGGCGGCGATGCCACCCGCCTCGGTGATGATGTCGAGCGAGGCCCGCAGCGCCGCCATCGGGAGCACGGGGGCGTTCGACAACTGCCACGACTCGACGGTGGGAATCGGATCGAACTCGGTCGACATCTCGAAGCGGCTCGCCTTGGCGGTGCCCCACCACCCGAGGAACTTGGGCAGGGTCGGGTCGTCGACGTGGCGCTCGTGCACGAACGCGCCAGCCACACCACCGGGCCCGCTGTTGAGGTACTTGTAGGTGCACCAGGCCGCGAAGTCGACGTTCCAGTCGTGCAGCGCCAGCTCCACGTTGCCGGCGGCGTGGGCGAGGTCGAAGCCCACCACAGCGCCGACGGCGTGGGCGGCCTCCACGAGGCCCGCCATCGGGAGCACCTGGCCGGTGTAGTACTGCACGCCTGGCAGCAACACGAGTGCCAGTTCGGGCCCGTGATCGGTGATGGCAGCGAAGAGGTCGTCGGGGCGGAGCGTCTCCTCGCCCGGGCGAGGATCGACGACGACGAGCGAGCTGGCCGGATCGAAACCACGCTGGCGGATCTGCGATTCGACGGCGAAGTGGTCAGACGGGAAGGCGTGGCCCTCGATCAAGATCTTGTGGCGCTCGGGCGTGGGGCGGTAGAAGCTCACCATCAGCAGGTGGAGATTCACGGTGAGCCCGTTCATGGCCACCACCTCGTGATGGTGCGCGCCCACCAGCGCGGCCAACTGATCGGTGAGCAGCTCGTGGTAGTCCTTCCAGGCGAGCTCACCGGTGAAGTGGCCCTCCACCCCCAACTCGGCCCAGCGGTCGAACTCGGTGGCCACATACGTGCGGGCGGCCTTGGGGAGGGCGCCAAGCGAGTTGCCGACGAGGTAGATGCCCTCGGGCAGCGCGAACCGGTTGCGGAAAGGCGCGAGTGGGTCGGCGGCGTCGAGCTCGGCCGCCGTGGGCAGCGCCGAGGCCGTCACAGACGCTTGTCCTTCCCGGGATGGATGGCGCCACAGTTGGGGCAGGTACGGGCCCGGATGTCGTCGTGGAAGGCCGCGAACAACGGCGGGAGGTCCTCGTCGATCGCCTGTACCTGGAGTTCCACGCGATGCACGAGGCTCGAGCACTCGAAGCACGACCACTCGAAGCCGTCCAGCTCGCCGATGTCACGCTGGTACTCCACCACGAGGCCGATCGAGTCGGGATCGGGCCGCTGGGGCGAGTGCCGGAGCCGGGGCGGCAGCAGGTAGACCTCACCTTCGCGGATCGGCATGTGGTACGGCTCCGAGCCGTGGTCGGGCCAGATCACCAGGTTCATGTCGCCCTTGATCTGATAGAAGAACTCCTCCCGCGGATCGTCGTGGAAGTCGTTCCGCACGTTCCCGCCGCCCACGATCATCACGATCATGTCGGCGTCGCGCCAGATCTGCTTGTTCGCCACGGGCGGGGTGAGTTGAGCCCGGTGCTCCTCGATCCAGCCCATCAGGTTGAACGGACGCCGAGCGGTGGCGGGTGCGGGGTCATAGATGGTCATCTGGCGATGCTCCTCGATGCGTCGGGGTTCATCCGGCCTGGGTGGTGTGCTCGCCGGCACTGGCTTCGATTCTGGTTTCCACCGCAGCGGTGACGGCTCGCAGGTGCTCGACCAAGTCGGTGAGATCGCCCGCGGTGGCGAGTGCGTCGGCCTCGAGTTCGGTTGCGTGGGCGATCAGCGTGGCGGTGAGGGCCGAGCCCGTGTCGGTGATCGAGATGATGCGACGTCGCTTGTCGTCGCTGGCCTGCGTGCGGGTCACCAGCCCTCGCGCCTCCAGCCGGCGCAGCGCATGGGTGACCGTGGGCTGGGGGCTCAGCGCGGCGTCGGCGAGATCCACCACCGACAGCTCACCGAGCTCGGCCAACACGGCCAACACCCTCCACTCGGAACGAGCCACGCCGTAGCGGGTGAGCGTCTCGTAGAACGGCGCCGACAACGTTTGGTCTGCTCGACGCAGCAAGTACGGCAGGTAGCCGTCGAGGAATCCGTCGATGCTGCCGGCCCGGGACATGACCGAAGAATAGATTCACATGAATGCACCGTCAACATTCATGTGAATGTTTCTCGGGTCGCCAGACAAATCCTCCCATCTGCGCAACGTTCCGCAGACACTGGGCCGCTCGCACCGCATAGTCCTGTTTCAACATCAACCGGCCATCAGCCGCCGCACACAGGAGTATCCAGCGTGACCCACCAGAAGACGATCACCGTGAACAGCGACCAGACCGGCATCACCGACCTCAGCGTCATGCTCGGACGGCGCACCGGCGTGAGCATCACCCAACCCGGGCCCAGTGGCGGACGGCAGCTCCCGTGGGTGAGCCGGAACGTGTCGCTCAACACCAAGACGGTGATCGAGTACGGCGACGACGAGAACCCGTTCCTCGACGCCGTTGCCGTGAGCTACACCGAGCCGGGAACTTACGGCACCCAGAAGCACTTCAGCGTGGGCGGCGATCACCGCGGCACGCCGCAGGACGATGCGCTGAACCAGCACGACACCTTCGTGATCAACATCGTGAACGGCCGGGCCACGATGGAGTGTCTGAACTCGAACGGCCAGGGCGGCACCGTTCCCTTTCCCGAGTAGTCACGGCGACTGACTCAGCCTTCCTCGACGGTCCAGGTTGGCCGCTGGTCGGAGTCGATGCCCGACAACACCGGTCGCACCGCGGCGAGCGCAAGCGGTGTGACAGCAAGTTGGGCCACGACGAAGCCAGCGGCCGAGGCCGGATCGATACCGGCGAAGCTGTCGGTGAGCGTTCGCCCAATTGCGACCGCCGGGTTCGCAAAGCACGTTGATGCGGTGAAGGAGAACGCCGCAGTGACATAGCCGGCCACCGCCCACGCCACGACCGGCAACGTGTGGAATCGATCGCAGACGAACACGACACCCAGCAGGCCAAAGGTGGCGATGGCCTCCGCCCCGACGAGGCGCACGTCGCTGCGATCCGTTGTCGACACTTCGACGGCTCGGCGCCCGAACATCGCATTGGCGCCGATCACGCCAACCGTGGCGCCGCCGACCTGCGCCACCGCATAGCTGACGGCCGTCCATCGATCGATTCGGGAGAGCATCAGGTTTGCGACGGTCACCACCGGGTTGAAGTGGGCGCCCGAGACCGGGCCAAGGGTGACGATCAGCGCAGCGAGGGCGGCGCCGACGGCGATCGCATTCTGCAGGAGCTGAAGGCCGCCATCGCTGGTGAGGGACTGCGCCATCTCGCCAGATCCGACGATGGCTGCCAGCAGGAATGCGGTGCCTACGAACTCAGCCCCAACCCGCACACCCACGGGAAACTGGGACTCGATCGTCACTGCGTTGCCGCCCCCTCCACCGTGGCGCCCGACACCCGCCACTCGCCCAGCCCCCCGGGGAAGCGTCGCACGTTGGTGTAGCCAGCGGAGACGAGCTGGGTGCCAACGAACTCGGAACCGAGGCAATCGACGTCGCTGCAGTAGACGACGATCGGATCCCGAGGGGCGAGGCCGTGCCGCTCGGCCTGGGCGAGCACGTCGTCGAATCCGAAGTCGATCGACCCCGGGACGTGGGCGGCTTCGTACCCACCGGGGCCCTGCGCGTCGATGACTCGGACATCCGGATCGGCGACAGCTGCGGTGAACTCGGCCAGGTCGATGGCCGGCATCAGGTGCTCGACGGGAGTTCCCCCGCTGGGACTCGCGCCGAAGTGCGACGTGTCTTCGGTGACGGTGTAGATCTCCCAGAGCACGTCACTGGGGTCGCGGGTCCAGGCCTTCTCCTGAGTGGCAAAGCAGCAGGTGTGGGGGTCGTCGACGTGGACGGGCAGGTCGAGCTCAGCGATGCGGGCCGTTTCTCGGGCGACCGCGGTGCTGTCGTCATGTTCGATCCCGACATGATTGATCGTGCCGGGCTCGCCTTCGTGTTCGATGACGATGAGCTTCATCGGCGGATCGGCGACGACGAAGTTGGCGTAGCCGGGCCGGTGCTTCGCTGGACCGACGCCGAAGAGCCGGGAGTAGAACGACACGGCCTCCTCGACGTCGTCGACGTTGAGAGACAGCTGAAATCGAGCCATGATGGAGACCTTCCGTTATCCGGTATTACATCGAGTCGTGTATTACACGACCCTGTGTAATAGATGAGGCCTGTTGATGTCAACCACCGATCTGATCCCACCCGAGCTCGCCGAGCGCCCATTGCTCAATCCGGCCGTCGCCAGTGACCTCGCCGAGCTGTTCTCCGTGCTCGCCAACGACACCCGCCTGCGAATCCTCCACACCATCGCTCGGGCCGGCGAGGTGTCGGTGAGCGACATCGCAAGCCAGGTGGACGCCAGCGTCAACACGGTTTCAAACCAGCTCCAGCGGATGGCGGACCAGGGAATCGTTGCCACACGCCGAGATGGCAACCGGATCTACTACCGCCTCGACGACCCGTGCGTCGGCGGGCTCATGGAACTCGGCCTCTGTCTTCGCGGAATGCCACCCGGTAGCTGCTGACGGGCACGGCGCACACGAAGCCTCCGGCTGGCGGCCCTACCCTCCCAGGCGGCCGAACTGTGCCCGAGAGCCGGGTCGGGTTCAGCCGATCGTGTAGTCGCGGAGCAACTTGTTGAGCTCGATCACGTGCAGCTCCTCGGCTCCGATCTGGGTGCGGGCGTACTCCTCGAGATAGACCGAATGCCCCTCGGCGATTCCGAGCAGGTCCCGATAGAGATCGAGGGCACGCCGCTCGTGCGCAATCGACTCATTGAGAATCGTCTGCAAGGAGTGGTCATGCGACTCCTCGATCGGGGCGATGCCCTGCTCGGGGTGCCCGCCGAGGCCGGTCAGGATCTCGCCAGCCTGCTGGGCATGATCGAGCGACTCGGCAGCCTGAGCCTTCATGAAGTCGACCAGGGGAAGACGGTTGGGGCCGGTGATGACGAGTGAGTAGTGCGTGTATCGCACCACCCCAGACAGTTCAGCCTTCACGATGTTGTTGAGTACGGGCAGGACCTGAGTGGTGTCGATGATCGACGCGACCATGCTTCTCCTTGGTTTGTGACGGGTTCAGCTTCCTTTCTACAACGGAGCGGCCCCCAGACCTGAACGGGGCACATGACGTGCCATCCCCACGCCAGGTTCCACCGAATCCTACGATGACGCACAGTGGCAGATCTCGTTGACCTGCTGTGCGCGGAAATAGCGGCGAGCTTGCGGCGGGCATACGTCGAGGCGGCTGATTCTCGGCTGCTCGTTGGAGCCGAACGGATTGAGGCGCTCGCCGGGGGAACGGTTCTCGGGGTCACACCGACCCGCTTTCCGGTTGTCGACCGTTGGCTGGGTCCGGCGTGTGATCTGGCACCGGAACGCACCCGGCGGGTGGCCCAGTTGATCGCCGAGACGGCCGACCAGTTCTGTTGGCGGCGGTCCTATCCGAACGACGCCGACGACCCGGTGATCGCCCACATGCGCCAGGGATACGCCTACGCCCTGGTCGCAGCGCCGCCAACGACGAACTACGGCTCCGCCCCGATCGGAAGCGACGACGTGCTCGTCGCGGTGTCGATACAGGCGCCCGGTCTGCTGTACCCACGGCACCACCACCCTGCGGTCGAGATGTATGGCCCGGTTGCGGGCCAGGCGATCTGGCTGAACGGCACCGACCGCTGGTATCACCGCCAACCGGGCAACGTCGTCATCCACACCGAGCACGAGGAGCACGCCATCGCAACCGGCCACGAACCGCTCCTCAACTACGTGGTGTGGACCTCCAACCTCGATGGCCGCTCCCGACTCACATCGGCCGCAGCGTGAGGGCTGAGTAGTCTCGTCGTTGATGGACCAGCTCGATCATCTCCCCGGCTCGATGGAGTGCGTGCTCTGTCATGGTCCCCACGACTACCGGCACGAGGAGAAACCGGTACCAACCGCAGGCCCGGACGAGGTGCTGGTGAAGGTGCACGCTGCCGGTCTGTGCGCCAGCGACGTGGCGTGTTGGAAGGGTGCCTACGGATTCTGGCCGAGCGACGAGGGCCCCGGCTTCGTCCAGCCTCCGGTGGTGCCGGGCCATGAGTTCGTTGGCACCGTGGTCGGCCTCGGTGAGGGAGCAGCCGAGAAGTACGGCCTCTCACTCGGCGACACCACCGTGAGCGAACAGATCACGCCGTGCTGGAACTGCCGCTTCTGCAACCGCGGGCAGTACTGGATGTGCCACAACACCGAGATCTACGGCTTCCGCCAGCACTGCCACGGCGCGATGGCCGACTACATGGTGTTCCCCGCCAATGCGATCAATCACCGCGTGCCCGAGCAAGTCTCGATCGACCATGCCGTGTTCGTCGAGCCGCTGGCCTGTGCCATCCATGCCGTGGACCGGGGCAACATCGTCGAGGGCGACACGGTGGTGGTGGCGGGATGTGGGCCGATCGGCCTCGGCATGATCGCCGCCGCCCGCCTCAAGAATCCGGGCCAGATCGTGGCCACCGACTTCCATCCTGATCGGCTCGACCTCGCTCAGGCCTGCGGAGCCGACGTGACCCTCAACGCCGGAGAGGTCGACGTGATCGACGAGGTGCTCAACCTCACCGAGGGGTACGGGTGCGATGTGTTCCTGGAGGCGACCGGGCACCACTCGGCGGTGAACCAGGGCCTCCGCATGATTCGCAAGCTCGGCACGTTCGTGGTGTTCGGTGTGTTCAAACAGCCCGTGACGAGTGAGTGGTCGATCATCGGTGATCAGAAAGAGCTGGACGTACACGGCGCCCACCTCGGGCCGTACTGCTACCCCAGGGCGATCGAGCTACTGGGCTCCGGGGCGCTCCCGATGGATCGCATCATCACCCATCGCCTGCCGTTCGCCGAGATCAACACGGCACTGGAGCTCGCATCCGGCGGATCCGAGTCGGTGAAGGTCACCCTCGCCCCGAACAGCTGAACATCACAGGATCTGCTCGACGCAGTCCACGAGTTGGCGCAAGTTGCGCACTTCGAACACGTCACTGCAGTGATCACCGTAGGCCCGCATTTCCGAGTCCTCGGTGCCCCAGTCTGCGATCGGCTCTGGATTGAACCAGTAGATGCGACGGCAGCGTCGGGCGATGTCGGCCAGCACGGCTGCCTGCGTCGGGTGGTGGTTGTTGCGGGCGTCGCCGGTGATGACCACGGTCGATGTCGGCCGTAGCTCACGCTCACCAACCTCATCCCAGAACTGCCGCAACACTGTGCCGTAGTCGGAGTGGCCGGTCTCGCCGATCACATCGGTGTTTCGGAGGATCTGCCCGGGTTCGATCCCGTGCTCGGTCCGAGCCAACAGCGCGGTGATCTCGTCGATCGCATCGACGAACACGAACGATCGAGTGCGGGCGAGTTCCGACGACAACGCCGACACCAACGTGAGCGTGAAGAGCGACACGTCAGCCATCGAGCCCGAGATGTCGCAGAGCACGAACAGCTCGGGGCGGTGCGCCTTCGGCCGCTCGCTCGCCACGTGGAGCGGCACACCGCCGTTCGACAACGATCGCCGCAACGTGCGGCGCATGTTGACACGCCCATCTCGCCGCAACCGGCGCCGGCGAGCCAGGCGGGTTGCAAGACGGCGGGCGAGCGGGCGCACGGTGCTGCGGAGCTGATCGAGCTCGGCCCGTGAGGCGTTCAAGAAGTCGAGATCCTGGAGCTCCCCGTCGACCGCATCGACATCGGGCGGGCCGAGCTGGGACCGGATGTCGGCTGCGATCAGCTTCTTCAGCTCATCGATCTGGCGTCGGAGCTGATCTGGGGTGACGGACGGATCCGCCTTGCGGGCGTCGCTCATCATCTTCGCGAGATCAGCCCCTCGGTACACGCGCTGGATGTGGTGCTTCTCACCTCGCAGTTCCCCGTCCATGCCACCGTGCTGATCGACCAGGTCGGCCGCGAGCACGGCCAACTCGTCGCCGGTCGCCAGCCGCGCTGCGGCGTCACCCTCTGATGATGGGTTCGCGGCGGACGAGACCGAGGCTCGATGTGGAAACGCACGATCGAAGCAGGCGTCGAACACATCGAGTTGGGCGGCGTGCTTCACAAGCGTGGCTCGCAGCACAGTGCGCAGCAACGAGCGCGACCCGAGATCGATCGCGGCGACCGCGTGATGAGCATCGAGCAGCTCACTCAGCGAGACGTCGACACCGTGACCCCGCAGCAGCCGAGCGAGCACCTGGATCCGACCGGCTACGGCATCGCCCCCGACGGGCGGCTCGTTGGCCGGCACGACGGTCATCGTCGGGCAAGCGCCACGTTGATGTCGGCCGCTGTTTCCAGCAGTCGTGGAACGAACACGTCGTGCACCTGATCGAGGCTCGTACGCCCGGCGTGAGTGCTCACGTTGACGGCGGCGATACACCGGCCGGAACCGTCGCGCAGAGGCGCCGCCACCGACCGAACCCCGATCTCCAGCTCTTGGTCGACCAAGGCGTATCCCAGCCGCCGTACTTCGGCCACATGATCGACCAGAGCGGTTGCCGATCCGACGGTCCGCTCGGTGGGACGGGTCCGGTCGCTGCGACGGTACAGGTCGATCACTGTGTCGTTGTCGAGTTCGGCAAGCAGCACCCGGCCCATCGAGGTCTGGTAGGCCGGAAATCGGGACCCGAGCCCGATGGCAACGGTCATGATGCGAGCCGTGGGCACTCGGGCCACGTAGACGATGTCAGTGTCGTCGAGCACGGCCACCGACGACGACTCCCGGACGCGCTCGCTGAACGCCTCCAGATACGGCTGGGCGATGTCTTGCACGTTCAATGACGCGATGAACGAGTAGCCGATGTCGAGCACGCGAGCGGTGAGCTCGAAGTGTTTGCCGTCGGTTCGGATGTAGCCGAGCTCAACGAGCGTGAGCAGCAACCGCCGAGCGGTCGCCCGGGTGAGACCGGTCTCACGGGCGACGTCGGACAGCGTCTGACTCGGCCGCTCAGCCGAGAACGACGTGATCACGGACAGCCCGCGCTCGAGGGATTGTACGAAGTCGCTCATGGGAGGAAGGGCCCGGCCTTGACATCTGTCACACCCCAAGCTTAGGGTGTCCGCATAACGCACATTAGTTCGTATAGCGAACACTTGCAACACCGGACAACCACCCGAGCGGGATCAAGGGAGCGCCGCAGATGCAGTACACGACTGAGTTCGGGTCGCTGAGCACCTACGAGAAGGGCGGGGTCGACATCATCAACGACGACCCGAAGTACTACGCCTTCTCGAACGTGTACGAGGTGGCCGAGCACGCCCAGCCCTACGAGAAGGTCGCCGTCGGCAAGAACCTCGAGTACGTGCTCGAGGTCATCCGGGCCGAAGGAACCAGCGGATGGCGGGTCACCCCCCACGACGAGTTCGCCCTCGTGATGGATGGTTCACTCCGCGTGGAGCTGATCGACCCCGACACCCAGCTCGTCGATCCCGACGCGAGCGGATCGATTGCCCTCGACAGCGAGCCCGCCGGCTCGCGCATGGGCGCCGTCACCGCCAGCCTCGGCCACATGACGATGCTGCCCGCCGGCAAGGCCTACCGCCTCCACTCTGACGGCGTTGCCGTGATCCTCCTCCAGACCATCGAAGGCCCCGACACGATCTACCGCTGGGCCGACATCTGCCAGACCGTGTGATCCGGCTTCACCGGACCCCCGAGTTTCGCCTGCGGCGAACCATCGCAGGACACGCACGACAAGGAGCGCAACCATGACGACGACCGAGACCTCACCAAACGCCTCCGGCTACAGGTCCTTCTCGATCGGCGGCTTCACCTTCAGCCGCGACGAGTACTTCGCCACGATCCAGTGGCCCACCGGCAACCACCAGATCCGGATCGACGAGTTCCTCCGTTGCGTCCAACGCGATGTGGCCTGGGGATTCTTCTACGGCATCGTCAACTTCGACTCGGTGTTCGGGACGATGAACCACTACGGCAACGTGGACATGTTCGCCGGTCGGTTCAACGACGCCTATCGCCGGGCCGAGGTCGACTACAACGAGAACTTCCCCCACGACGATCTCATCGCCTGCTTCAGCGCCATGCTCTCGGACTGGACCAACGAGGGCTACGACCCCTTCGCAGCCCCGATGGAGACCGGCAGCGCCTACGGCGCGAAGAACGGCAACAACGACGCCGCCATCACCCGCGAGCGCGTGGTCGCCGACCGCATGGTGGGTGTGCCCGGGGACGAGAAGATCCGCAGCGACGCATCTGGCTTCCCGGTGAACCGAGCCTTCCAGGACGTACCCCAGGGCGAGCCGACGATCGAGGCCGAAGCCGGCTACGAGGATCAGGTGTGTGCCTTCAATCTTTTTGCCTACCTCTCCCGCTCCGACGTGACCTGGAACCCGTCGGTGGTCTCGGCGTGCAAGGAGAGCCTGTACTGCCCCACCACCGAGGAGTTCACCCTGCCGGTCATCCACGGCAACGACCGGGTGGAGTGGTTCGTCCAACTGTCGGACGAGATCCAGTGGGACGTTGAAGATCGCGACACCGGTGCCAAGCGGGCTCGGGTGACGATGAGGCCAGGCGACGTCGCTGCCATGCCGGCCGACATCCGCCACACGGGCTACAGCCCCAAGCGAGCCATGCTGCTCGTCTGGGAGAACGGCTCCGAGCGGATCCCCGACATGATCGCCAAGGGTGAGGCCCCGGTCCATCCGGTGGAGTTCTGATCAACTCGATCAGGGCATCGACCTCGCCGTGACCTCCTTCAGCACCCTCTCCGAGGCCATCGCCGACGCCGTGCACGACGGTGACACCGTGGCCTTGGAGGGGTTCACCCATCTGATCCCCTTCGCTGCTGGCCATGAGATCATTCGCCAGGGCCGCCGCGATCTCGCGCTGGTACGCATGACACCAGACATGGTCTACGACCAGATGATCGGCGCCGGCTGTGCCCGGAAGCTGATCTTCAGCTGGGGCGGCAACCCCGGCGTCGGATCGCTCCACCGGATGCGAGATGCCGTCGAGCGCGCGTGGCCGCAACCGCTCGAACTGGAGGAACACAGCCACGCCGGAATGGCCGAGCGGTGGCGAGCCGGGGCGGCCGGTCTTCCGTTCGGTGTACTGCGGGGATACGTGGGCACCGGGTTGGCCGACGTCACCGACACGGTCGGCACGATCACATGCCCCTTCACCGGCGAGGAACTCTCCGCTGTTCCGGCCCTCCGTCCCGACGTTGGCATCATCCACGCCCAACAGGCAGACCGCGATGGCAACGTGATGCTCTGGGGCATCTCCGGTGTGCAGAAGGAGTGTGTGCTTGCCAGCGCGCGCTCGATCGTGACAGTGGAGGAGATCGTCGACGCCTTCGAGCCCCAGGTGAACGGCGTGGTGCTGCCGGCCTGGGCCCTCGACCACGTGTGTGTGGTGCCCGGGGGCGCCCACCCGTCGTACGCCCACGGGTACTCCGAGCGTGACAATGCCGCCTACGCGGCGTGGGATGCCGTGAGCCGTGACCGTGACGAGTTCGAGGCGTGGGTGGCGGCGCTGGTCGGATCGGGAGTGCCGTCATGACGGCCCTTCACGCCAGCAATGGCACCGCATCCGGCGGCGCCGGCTACAGCGCAGACGAGATGATGACCGTGGCCGCCGCTCGGGCGCTGAGCAACGGCACCGTGTGCTTCGTCGGCATTGGCCTCCCCAGCACGGCAGCCAATCTGGCCCGGAACCTCCACGCTCCCGAGGCCGTACTGATCTACGAGTCGGGGTGCCTTGGGTCGAAACCCGATCGGCTCCCCTCGTCGATCGGCGACGGCGTGTTGTCCGAGAGCGCCGACGCCGTGATCAGCGTGCCCGAGATCTTCTCCTACTGGCTGCAGGCCGGCCGGATCGACGTTGGCTTCCTGGGTGCGGCGCAGGTCGACCGCTTCGCCAACATCAACACCACCGTGGTCGGCCCGTACGACAGCCCGAAGGTGCGCCTCCCGGGGGCTGGCGGTGCGCCCGAGATCGCCGCCAACTGCGGCGAGGTGATCATCACCCTTCGCCAGAGCCCCCGTGCCTTCGTGGAGCGACTCGACTTCGTCACCTCGTTCGGCCACGGCGAAGGAGGCGGGCAACGCGCTCGCATGGGCCTTCGCGGCCAGGGCCCAACCCTGCTCATCAGCGACCTCGGCATCCTCCGCCCCGACCCGGCCACCAAAGAACTCATGGTCACCCACCTCCACCCGGGGGTCACACTCGACGAGATGCAGGCGGCCACGGGTTGGCCGCTGCGCACCGCCGACGAGATCAGCTCGACGCCGGTACCGACCGTTGACGAACTCAGGGTGCTCCGGGCGCTCAAGGCCACCGAGACCCCGAAGGCCAACCGATGATCGAGCCGTTCACCTACGACGCCCTGCCTGGGCGAGTCGTCTTCGGCGCCGGCTCCCGCCGCTCGATCGCTGCCGAGGTCGACCGCCTGGGCGCCACGCGGTGCCTCCTGATCGCGAGTGGCCGCGACGAAGCCCTGGTGTCGTCACTCTCGGGCCACCTCGGTCCGCGGGCGGTCGCCCGGTTCAGTGATGTGGCCCAACACGTGCCCGTGGCCAAGGCGAACGTGGCCGTCGGCATCGCCGACGCCGAGCAGATCGACACGGTGATCGCCATCGGTGGTGGCTCTGCGATCGGCTTCGGCAAAGC
Source organism: Actinomycetota bacterium (assembly GCA_039029735.1). Lineage (GTDB taxonomy): Bacteria > Actinomycetota > Acidimicrobiia > Acidimicrobiales > SZUA-35 > CADEDH01. The sequence goes on from JBCCFL010000040.1 coordinate 13,355, forward strand.
CGTAGCTCTGGCCCGTGATGTGGCGTCGGTGGCGATTCCGACCACCTACTCAGGCTCAGAGATGACCACGATCTGGGGCCGGAGCGCAGACGGCCACAAGGAGACCGGCAACGACGCGCGGGTGAAGCCCGACACGGTGATCTACGACGCCGACCTCACGGTCGGTCTGCCGGCTTCGATCGCTGGCCCGTCCGGGATGAACGCCATGGCCCACGCCGTCGAGGCGCTCTACGGCGCCGGCGCCAACCCGGTCATCGACGCCATCGCCATCGAGGCGGCGCGAGCCCTCGCCGCTGGGCTGCCACGTCTCACGTCGTCGGACGCCGACGCCAACGCTCGGACCGACGTGTTGTACGGCGCGTACCTCGCCGGAGTGGCCCTCGCCACCGGGGGCACAGCCCTGCACCACAAGACATGCCACGTTCTCGGTGGCATGTTCGGCCTCGACCACGGCCAGATGAACGCAGTGGTCCTCAGCCACGCTGCGGCCTACAACGCACCTGCGATCGGGCCCCAGCTCGATCGCCTGGCCCACGCGTTCGCTGCGGCCGGGCGCCCCGTGGCCTCCGGGGCCGAGGTTCCTGGCGCGCTGTTCGATCTCGCCGCCGACATCGGGTGTCCCACCAGCCTGGCCGAAATTGGTATGCCGGCCGACCGGATCAGCGAGGCGGCCCGCCGAGTGGTGGTCGACGCAGCCGCCAACGTCATCGCCCCGACCGAGGACGCAGTGACCACCATGCTCACCGCAGCCCACAAGGGTGAACGCCCGACCTGACCGGATCTCTGCGGGTCGGAGCAACGCCGCCGCCTCTGCCCGTGCCCGTCTCCACAACGACAGCAACCAACTGGGAGATAACACCATGTCAACGACGACTCCGGACCCGCAGTGGCGGACCAGCCGGCGGACGTTCCTGTTCGGTGCAGCCGCCGTCGCTGGCGGCGGCCTGCTGGCCGCATGCAGTAGCGACGACGACGAGGCAACCGAAACCGACACCGACGACGGCACCGGCACCGGCACCGGCACCGGCACCGACGACGGCACCGATGCGAGCGCCGAGTCGAGTGGGGGCGACCTACCCGAGGTGACCATCGGCTATGTCTCGCCCAAGACGGGGCCGCTGGCGGCCTTCGGCGAGGCCGACTCGTTCGTCATCGGCTCGATGGGTGCCATCCTCGGCTCGAACGTGACCATTGTCGACCGCGATTCCGAATCGGATCCGGCCCGAGCCGGTGAGGTGGCACAGGAGCTGATCAACGAGGGCGCAAACCTCGTGCTCGTGAGTTCCACCCCGGATACGACGATCCCGGTGGCCGCCACCTGCGACCTGGCCGGCGTGCCGTGCATCTCATCGGTGGCGCCCTGGCAGCCCCACTACCTCAACACTGGCGGCGCGCTCGGGCCCGACGCCCCCAACCCGCCCGAGGTGGCGTCGGAGTGGAATTACCACTTCTTCTGGGGCCTCGAAGACGTGATCGGCAACTTCATCGCCCAGTGGGATTCTGCCGGCGTCGACAAGGTGGTGGGGGGCCTCTGGCCGAACGATCCTGATGGCAACGCCTGGAGCGACCCGGCCGTCGGGTTTCCGCCTGCACTCGAAGCCGCCGGCTACACGGTGGTGGACCCCGGCCGGTTCGAGCTCGACGTGCAGGACTTCACTGCCATCATCAACCAGTTCAAGGACGCTGGTGTCCAGATCGTGTCAGGCGTCGTCCCGCCGCCGGTGTTCGCCAACTTCCAGGCCCAGGCGGCTCAGCAAGGCCTCGACGTACCGGTGATCACGATCGCCAAGGCTGCGCTGTTCCCCAGCGCCGTCGAATCGTTCCCGGCCGGTGAGGGGATCAGCTCCGAGGTGTGGTGGACGAACCGCCACCCGTTCTCGTCGTCGCTGACGGGCGACTCGGCCGCCGATCTCGCCGGCGCATTCGAGGCCACCGGCGCGCAGTGGACGCAGCCGCTCGGCTTCGCCCACGCCCTGTTCGAAGTGGCGGCCGATGCCCTCGCCCGGGCTGGGAGTGGCGATGCCGCAGCCATCCGCGACGCGCTCGGTGCCACTGATCTCGCCACGGTCGTCGGTCCGGTCAACTTCTCGACCGGGCCGGTGCCGAACTTCTCCAAGACCCCGATGGTCATCGGCCAGTGGGTTGCGGGCAGCGACAATCCGTTCGACCTGGCCATCACCCTGAACGACGGACTCCCCGAGGTTGCCGTCGACCAAGATCTGAGCCTCATCTCCTGATCCGATGACGACGACAGCGGGCGCTCCAGCGCTGGAGCTACGAGAGGTCGACAAGTCGTTCGGCGTGAAGGTGGTGAACGAGGTCTCGTTCTCGGTGGACCGAGGCCAGGCGGTTGGCATCGTCGGGCCTAACGGCGCAGGCAAGACCACCTTGTTCAACCTGATCGCCGGGGACCTGTCGCCCGACACGGGCACCATCCACATCGATGGGACCGACGTGACCCGGCACTCGCCGCGGCGGCGGTGCCGCGGAGGCGTGGGCCGCACGTCGCAGATTCCTCGCCCCTTCGAGGGGATGACGGTGTTCGAGAACGTGCTGGTAGCGGGCACCTACGGTTCGTCGGACCAGCGCTCGGAGGCGGCCGCTGTCGACGTCGTCCACGATTCCCTTCGTCGAGCCGCCATGCTCGACCTGGCCAATCAACCCGCCGGTTCGCTCACGTTGCTCCAGCGGAAGCGCCTCGAACTGGCGCGGGCCCTGGCCACCGAGCCGAGCCTGTTGCTGCTCGACGAGATCGCCGGCGGCCTCACCGACGCCGAGGTGCGCGATCTGGTCGAGACGATCGCCGCGGTGAGCGCCGACGGGGTGACGATCGTGTGGATCGAGCACATCGTGCACGCCCTCATGGCGGTGGTGGACACCATCGTCGCCATCAGCGCCGGCACCAAGATCGCCGAGGGCAACCCGGACGCCGTCATGAACTCGACGGAGGTTCAGGAGGTCTACCTCGGTGTTGTGGAGGTGGCGTCGTGACCGCCCTGCTCGACGTCGACGGGGTGCGGGCCGGCTACGGCGACTTCCAGGCCTTGTTCGACGTCGACCTCACCGTGGCCGCGGGAGGTGCCACAGCGGTGATCGGGGCGAACGGCGCTGGCAAGACCACGCTCCTGCGAGCGCTCTGTGGGATCGTGCCGATCACGGCCGGAGCGATTCGCTTCGACGGCGCCGATCTGGGCTCCATGCCCGCCCACCAGCGGGTGGCCGCCGGCATTGCGATGGTGCCGGAAGGGCGGATGCTCTTCCCGAGCCTCTCAGTGGAGGAGAACCTCCTCGTTGGCGGCCACCGCCCGGGCCCCGGGCCCGCGTGGACCGTCGACGACGTGCTCGAGCTGTTTCCCCTCGTCCGCCCACTCCTCGATCGCCCGTCGTCGGTGTTGTCGGGCGGTGAGAAGCAGGCCGTCGCCATTGGTCGGGCCCTCATGGCCCGGCCGCGCGTGCTGCTGCTCGACGAGTGCTCGCTCGGCCTCGCCCCGATCGTCGTGCGCCAGCTGTACGCCAGCGTGCCGCAGATCCAGGAGCGGGGCACGGCCCTCGTGGTGGTCGAGCAGGACATCGGCCAGGCCCTGGCGGTTGCCGACCGCGTGTCGTGCCTGCTCGAAGGTCGAGTTGTGCTCGAAGGTCGACCCGACGAGCTGGGCCGCGACGAGATAACGGCCGCCTACTTCGGAACCGGAGGTGCCGAGTAATGGATTGGGTCAACGCCATCATCCAGGGCATCCTCCTTGGCGGCCTCTTCGGCCTCTTCGCCACCGGGTTGTCGCTGGCGTTCGGAGTAATGCGGTTCGTCAACCTCGCCCACGGGGACTTCGCCATCCTCGGTGCATTCCTCGCCGTGTCGATCACAGCCGGCCTCGACATCAACCCGTTCCTGGCGCTGTTCGTGGTGGTGCCGATCTTCGCCGTGCTCGGCTACGTGGCCCAACGCTTCGTGTTCAACCGAACGATCGGGGCCGACCCCCTCCCGTCGATCCTGGTGACCTTCGGACTGGGCGTGGTGATCCAGAACGCCCTCCTCGAGTTCTACTCAGCCGACAGCCGCGGTCTCGACGCCGGATCGATCGAGACTGCGAGCATCGAGGTGTCGGAGTCGATCAACGTGGGCTGGTTCCCGCTCCTCACGCTCGTCGTGGCGGTTGCGATCCTGAGCGGGCTCCAGTTGTTCCTCGCCCACACGAGGATGGGACGGGCCTTCAGGGCAACGAGCGACGATCCCGTGGTCGCGCGGCTCATGGGCATCGACGACCGCAACGTGTACGCCCTCGCCATGGCCGTGGCCTTCGCCACCGTTGCCATCGCCGGTGTGTTCCTCGGCATCCGGCAGACCTTCGGCCCGAGCGACGGGCCGGCTCAGCTGCTGTTCGGCTTCGAAGCCGTGGTGATCGGTGGGCTGGGATCGTTGTGGGGCACCCTGGCCGGCGGGATCATCCTCGGCGTTGCCCAGGCCCTGGGCAACGAACTCGACGTTCGTACTGGAATCGGCTCCGGCACGCTCGTGGGCCACCTCATCTTCCTGGCCGTGCTGGCCTTTCGACCAACGGGCCTGTTCGGTCGAAAGGAGAGGGCATGACCACCGCCACGCCGACTGCTGGCGACGCCGACGACACCTGGCCAGCGGGGGCCGCATCGATTGCACGGAGCACGAGAGACTCCCGGTTCGGGCTCGCCGGCTTTGCCTTGATCGTCGCCGCACTGGTGACACTGCCGTTCTGGGATGGCGACAACAGCCTCCGAACCCAGCTGACCGTGATCCTCTACTACCTCGCACTGGCCCAGCTGTGGAACCTGCTTGCGGGTTATGCGGGCATGATCTCAATCGGTCAACAGATGTTCGTCGGCGTCGGTGTGTACACCACGATGGTGCTGGCCGAGGACGTCGGGATCGATCCGTTCCTGTCCATACCCCTCGCCGGGGTGGTGGCTGCCGTGATCGCCGTTCCCGCAGGGCTCGTCGCCTTCCGCCTCCACGGCGGCTACTTCGCCATCGGCACCTGGGTGCTCGCCGAGGTGGTACGACTCGTGGTGCTCGAGGTCGGGCCGCTCGAGGCGGGAAACGTGAGGTCCCTCACACGCGAATCACTCGGGGCCTACGAGGCCAACACCCGGAACGACATCATCTATTGGTGTGCTTTGGCACTGGCTGTCGGTACCACGGCGCTGGTCGTCCTGATCCTCCGGTCCCGACTGGGCCTTGCGCTCCAGGCGGTACGCGACAACGAGGCAGGCGCCGAGGGCCTGGGCGTCGACCTCACGCGCACGAAGTTCATCGTGTGGATCATCACCGCCTTCTGGACCGGCATGGTCGGCGCCGTGATCGTGCTGAACGTCACGGCCATCCGGGCCGACGCTGCGTTCTCCGTGCTGCGCTGGACCGCGCTCGTATTGTTCATCGTGATCATCGGCGGGGTCGGCTCCCCCACCGGGCCGATCTTCGGGGTGCTGGTGTTCTGGTTCCTCGACGAACAGCTCGCCGACGCCGACTCCTGGCGCTTCATCATCCTCGGCTTGATCGCTGCCGTGATGGCAGTCGTGGCCCCGGGCGGAATCAACAGCCTTGTGCAACGGGTACGCCCGACCGAGCTGTTCCCCGTGAAACGGCAGCTCGTGTTCGACAACGCCTCACCCCCACCCTCGACCTCGGAAAGCTCACCGTCGTGACCGCTCCCACCGCGCCAGCCGGCAACCCCACCTACATCATCGACGCGGTCCGCACGCCGATCGGCAAAATCGGGGGCGCCCTGGCCGACGTTCGCCCCGACGACCTCGCGGCGGGCGTGATCCGGGCTCTCCTCGACCGGCACCCCGATCTCGATCCTGCAGCGATCGACGATGTGTCGATGGGCAACGGCAACGGAGCCGGTGAGGAGAACCGGAACGTGGCCCGCATGGCTGGACTGCTCGCCGGGCTCCCCACGTCGGTTCCGGGCGCAACGGTCAACCGGCTGTGTGGCTCGGGCCTCGAAGCCGTGATCCAGGCCTCGCGCCAGATCGCCGTGGGTGATGCGTCGGTGATGATCGCCGGTGGGGTGGAGTCGATGACGAGGGCGCCGTGGGTGCTTCCGAAGCCCGATCGGCCTTACGAGCGGGGTCATCAGGAGCTCCACTCGACCACGCTCGGCTGGCGGCTGGTGAATCCCCGACATCCAGACGAGTGGACAGTCCCGCTCGGAGAAGGAGCCGAGATCCTGGCCGACGAGTTCGAGATCAGCCGACCCGTGCAGGACGGCTTCGCCCTGCGGAGCCACCAGAAGGCGGCGGCCGCGGTGGCCGCCGGGCGGTTCGCCGACGAAGTGGCGCATGTCGACGGTGTGGCCCTCGAACACGACGAATGCGTCCGCGGCGACACCTCACTCGACTCGCTCGCTCGTCTCAAGCCGGTGTTCCGGCGCAACGGCGGAACTGTGACAGCGGGGAACAGCTCACCGATGAACGACGGCTCGGCGGCGTTGCTTCTGGCCGACGACGCAGCGGTGTCAACCCACGGGCTGCGCCCAATGGCACGCATCGTGAGCCGCGGCGTGAGCGGGATCGAGCCGCACCGGTATGGAATCGGACCCGTCGACGCGGCCCAGATGGCCCTCGATCGGGCCGGGCTCAGTTGGGACGACATCGACGTGGTGGAGCTCAACGAGGCGTTCGCCGCCCAGTCGCTCGCCTGCCTGAACTCATGGCCCGATCTCGACCGGGCCAAGGTCAATCCGAACGGTGGCGCCATCGCCCTCGGCCATCCGATCGGCGCCTCCGGCGCCCGCATCACCACCACGCTGGTTCACGAACTGCGGCGGCGCGGCGGGGGGCTCGGCATGGCCACGATGTGTATCGGCGTCGGCCAGGGAATTGCGATGATCGTGGAAGGACTCGACTGATGCCCACTCCATTCACACCCGAAGAGCACCTCGCCGATGTACTCGCTCGCTATGAGGCATCGCCCGACGCTCGGCTCGCTGAGCTGACCAGCGCGGCGATCCGCCACCTGCACGGGTTCGTGCGCGACGTCGGCCTCACTCGGGACGAGTGGTTCGCCATCATCGAGGGTCTCACCCGCACCGGGCAGATGAGCCACGGCGAGCGCCAGGAGTTCATCCTGGCCAGCGACACGCTCGGTGTGTCGATGCTGGTGGAGATGATCAATCAGGTCGCCGCCCCTGGCAGCACGGAACCGACCGTGTTCGGTCCCTTCCACGTGGAGGGCGCGCCTGAGCGGGCGATGGGCGAGTCGATCGTGGCCGACGCCAGCGACGGGGAGCTCGTCACGTTCTCCGGTTCGGTCCTCGACCTCGATGGCAACCCGGTCGCCGGGGCCGAGCTCGACGTGTGGGAAACCGCAGCCAACGGGCTCTACGACGTGCAGGATCCCGAACAGAGTGCGATGAACATGCGAGGCCGGTTCACCACCGGTACCGACGGACGCTACGCGTTCATCGGCGTACGGCCCGTTGCCTATGCGATTCCCGGCGATGGTCCCGCCGGCGAGCTGCTGTTCGCCAACGGCCGTCACAACTGGCGCCCCGGCCACGTCCACGCCATGGTGAGTGCGCCAGGGCATCAGACCGTGATCACCCACCTGTTCGACGATGCCAGCGACTACCTCGACTCCGACGCTGTGTTCGGCGTGCGGCACTCGTTGATCGTCGACATGTCGAACGGAACCTGCGAGTACGACTTCGTTCTCCAGCCAGGCACCTGACCGTCTCGACGCACCGCCCGCCACCCGATCGACCCGACCGGCGGGGCGACGTAGAGTCGCCCACATGACCACGTTCGTGCTCGTCCATGGTGCCTGGGGTGGGTCCTACGGCTTCCGCAAACTCCGCCCCCGCCTCACTCAGGCCGGGCACGAGGTGTTCACACCGAGCCTCACCGGTATCGGTGAGCGGTCACATCTCGCCCACCCGCAGGTGAACCTCACCACCCACATCACCGATGTGGTCAACACGATCCGCTACGAAGACCTCGACGACCTCGTACTGCTCGGGTTCTCCTATGGCGGGGCCGTCGTCACCGGCGCCCTCGATCACATCGGCGACCGGGTACGTCATCTCGTGTTCCTCGATGCGGTGGTACCCAGCGACGGCGACACCGTCGCCGGCGTGGTCGGGTTCCCGCTTCCGAACCAGCCGGGCATGGTCGACCGCGGCGCCACGTGGCTCATCCCCCCACTCCCCCGCCAGCTCGACGACCCGACCGATCAGGCCTTCGCCGACGCTCGCCGATCAATGCAGCCGGCCGGCACCTTCACCGAACGTGTCCAGCTGTCGACGCCACTGGAGGACTGGCCGCTCACCCGCACCTACATCAAGGCCACCCGCGACCCGAACGAGAGCGACGACTCGGCCTTCTGGCGCGCGGCTCACGCCGCGCAGGCCTCGGATGCCTGGGCGTACCGGGAGATCCCGACACATCACCTCGTGCCCCAGTCGATGCCCGACGCTCTCGCCGCAATGCTGCTCGGAATCGCCGCCGACGGCTGAGCCCCAGCCATTCAGGTCGAGCGCCCGGGGAGCGCCAGGGTGACGCTCGTGCCCTGGTCTCGTGACGAGCGGGCTGTGACCGTGCCGCCGTGGGCGTCGATCACGGTGCGCGTGATCGACAGGCCGAGCCCCCGCCCACCCGCTGCGCCGCTTCGGGCCGAGTCGGCTCGGTAGAACCGTTCGAAGATCTGGTCCACCTGGGCCTCGTCCATGCCCGGTCCGCCATCGGCAATGGTCAACACCACGGCCCCATCGCGCCGGCGTTGAGCCGACAGCCGGAGCCCCGCCTCAGCCGGCGTGTGACGTATCGAGTTGGAGGTCACGGCGGTGATTGCTTGTACCAGGAGGTGCTCATCACCGTTGACGGCCAAGCCCGGGGTAACACCGGCGGCGCACACCCGTCGTTCGGGCTGGACTGCAGCTGCGTCGCTGGCCACGTCGTGCAGCAGCCGGCTGAGGTCGACAGGGGAGACGTCGAGCGGGCGACCGTCGTCTAGTGAGGCGAGGGTCAACAGATCCTCGACGAGTGCCGCCATGCGGTCGGCCTCGGAGTTGATCCGCCGCATGGCGTCGGCGACCGCATCGCCAGTGGCGAGCCCGCCACTGGCGTGAAGGGCGGCGTAGCCGCGCAACGTGGTGAGCGGCGTGCGGAGTTCGTGGGAGGCGTCAGCCACGAACCGGCGCTGACGGTTCTCGGCCTCTTCGCGGGCATCGAGCATCGTGTTGAACGCCGCGCCGAGGCGCCCGGTCTCAGTCGACAGTGGCGGATGGTCCACCCGCTCGTCGGAGCGACCGGAGGCCACGGCCTCCGCCGCCTCGGTGAGCCGACCCACCGGCTGCAGCCCGAGCCGGTCCACCCACCACATCGCAACGGCGAGGGTGGCCACGATGGCCGCGACTGCGAAGCCGGCCATCCCGAGCAGGCCTCGCTGGGCGCCAGCCACCAACTCGAGCGAACGGGCCAACACCAAGGTGCGGGAGTTGCCGATGTCCACCGCCACCACTCGGGCCTCGCCCCCGGTTGTCGCGTCGACCGTGAAGGGCTGCGTGTCGCCCCCCACGTTCACCCGGCCGGCGGCGAGTTCGCTCAGCATGGCCGCCTCGTCGGGAGCGAACGTCTGCTCGCCCGCCGGTAGGGCGACGGGGCGGACTGTCCCGCTCTCGTCGATGATCGCGGCGTACATGTCGCCGCTGGTGAAGGCCTCGGTGCGTCGGGCCTCGAGCAGCTCAACGTCGACGTTGGCGAGCGGCGAGTTCGGCGTGACCTCGGTGGCGACGAGGAGCTGGCTGTCGATCTGGTCGAGCAGCACTGACTCCTGGCGAAGGACCATCGCCGAGAGCACCACGATCACGAGCACCACCACCGCGAGCGCTGCCGCCATCAAGCGGGTGCGAAGCGTCATGGGGCGTGGGGCGGGCGGAGGCTGTAGCCGATACCGCGCACGGTGTGGATCAGCCGAGGCTCGGATGCGTCGACCTTCTTGCGGAGCGACGACACGAACGTCTCGACGATCGCCGACTCGCCGTCGAAGTCGTAGTCCCACACGTGATCGAGGATCTGGCCCCGCGACAGCACTCGACCGGTGTTGGCCATGAGAAGGCGGAGGAGCTTGTACTCAGTTGGTGTGAGATGCACGGTGTGCCCGGCCCGAGTCACCTGGTGGGCTTCGTCGTCGAGCACCAGATCGGCCACCTCGTGACGAGCCGTGGCCGGCGCGCTCCCGCCCCGACGGAGGGCGACGTGTACCCGGGCCACGAGCTCCTCGAGCGCGAACGGCTTGGTGATGTAGTCGTCACCACCGCTCGTGAGGCCGCGCACTCGATCGGCGGTGTCGGATCGGGCAGTGAGGAACAGCACCGGCGTCTGCACGCCGCGCTGGCGAAGCAGCCTGAGGATCTCGAAGCCGTCGAGGTCGGGCAGACCGACATCGAGGATCATGGCGTCGGGCTGGATGCGTTCGGCCGCGGCCAGCGCCTGCTGGCCGGTGGAGGCCACATCCACCTCCATCTCGGCCAGACGCAGCGCCGATGCGACCAGGAACGAGATGTTCTCCTCGTCGTCGACCACGAGCACTCGGGGGGAGGCCATGACAGAAGTGTCGTGGCCTCCCCTGGCGGGATCCTGAGCGAAACCTGAGGGTTCGCTGAAGGTCAGGCTCACGCCCGCAGTCCCTCGCTGCAGGCTCACGCCCGCAGTCCCTCGCTGCAGGCTCACGCCCGCAGTCCCTCGCTGCAGGCTCACGCCCGCAGTGCCTCCGTCGGGGCGAGGCGGGCGGCCCGCATGGCGGGGTAGAGCCCGGCGACTGCGCCGATGAGCACTGCAGCGGCGAATCCGCCGATCACGGCCTCCCAGGGGAGGATCACTCGCCATCCCTGACTCGTGGCGTAGACCACGGTGGCGATGGCCCCGAAGGCGATGCCGGCGAGCCCGCCGAGCACCGACAACAGCACCGCCTCGGCGAGGAACTGGTTGCGAACGTGGGCCCGGGTTGCCCCGAGCGCTCGCCGCAGCCCGATCTCGCCCCGCCGTTCGATCACGGCGATCACCATGACGTTGGCGATCCCGACGCCGCCGACGAGCAACGCCACCGCACCGAGACCGAGGAACAAGGTGGTGAGGGCGTCGTCGGCCGCGGCCTGAGCCTCCAGTGCGTCGGAGGGTCTACTCACCGTCACCTCCTCCGGGTTGGCCGGATCGGTGTTGGCCGGGAGCAGGTCGCGAGTGGCATCGATCGCACCCTCGTCCACCCGGGTGTACACCACGGCGGGCGCATCTCCGGCGTCGAAGTAGGTCTGCGCCGCTTCTCGCCCGATGATCACGGCCCGGTCGAGGTCGGCCGCCAGCGGGAACTCCTCGAGGAGGCCGATCACCTCCACCCACTGGTCGTCGATCAGCACATAGGTCGGCTCGTCGAGGTCACGGATCCCGAGCCGCTCGGCGGCCACGGCGCCCACCACAGCGTTGGGGTAGGCGGCCGTGGCCTCGTCGAGGTACCGACCGTCCGCGAGGGTGCCGTTCAGCGTCGACACGAGATCACCGTCGGCGCCCACCACGCGGACGCTGCCGGTCTCGCCCTCTGGGATGAAGTCGTTGCGGTACACGTCCGCGTCCACGTCCCAGGCGGCGCTCACCGAGTCGACGGTGGACATGCGCCCGATGGTGGCGAGCGCCGTGTCGGGCAACTCACTGTCGCCGGCCCCGAAACCGCCGCCGGCCTCCACCGTGAGCAGATTGGTGCCGAGGGCGGCGATCTCGTCCAACAGCGCCGACTTCGACGACTCGGAGAGCCCGAGCACGCCAACCAGTGCCGCGATCCCGATCGAGATCCCGAGCGCCGAGAGCGCCGTTCGCATGCGGCGGGCGAGCGGGCCGGCGGCACCGACGCGGAGCACGTCGGCCGGCCGCAGCGTGCTGCGGGCGATCGGTGCTGCCGGCTCGACGCGGGGCCCGGGTCCAGCTGGGCTGACAACGGCGGCGGTCATGACAACACCGCCTCGGCTCGTGCGTCGGACTCGATCCGGCCATCCAGCACCGACACCTGGCGAGGCAACGACCGGGCGATGCCGCCGTCGTGGGTGATCACCACGATCGTGGTGCCCTCGGCGTTGAGGTCGCGGATGAGGGCCATCACCGCCTCGGTGGTGCGAGAGTCGAGGTTGCCCGTCGGCTCGTCGGCGAGCACGAAGGCCGGCTCGCTCACCAGCGCCCGGGCAATTGCCACCCGCTGCCGTTCTCCGCCCGACAGATGGTTGGGAGGATGATCCAGCCGGTGACCGAGACCAACCCGGCCGAGGGCCTCCACCGAGCGACGGGTGCGCACCCGCAGCGGGATGCCCTGGTAGAGCAGCCCGTTGGCCACGTTGTCGACCGCCGACATGCCCGGCAGGAGGAAGAACTGCTGGAAGACGAACCCGATGCGCCGGGAGCGGATCCCGGCCACCTCGTTGTCGCTGCGGCGGGCGGTGTCGATCCCGTCGATGGCCACCACGCCGGACGTGGGACGGTCGAGGGTGCCCATCACGTTGAGCAGCGTGGACTTGCCGCTGCCCGACGGGCCGACGATGGCTACCAGTTCGCCGTGGTCGATCCGGAGCGACACGTCATCGAGGGCTCGGACCGGTGGCTGGCCTGGATACTCCTTCACCACGTTGCGCAGTTCAAGGGCGGCGGAGGCGATGCCGGTCATGACGGCACCACCACAGCGGTACCGGGATCGATGCCGCTCACCTCGACGAAGCCGTCGGCGAACATGCCGGGCTCCACGGCGACGAAGGTGGTGGTCACGCCGTCGGTGGTTTCCACGGCGTAGCCGCCATCGCTCGTGGCCACGAGCGCACTGGCTGGCACCACGGTGACGCCGGCCGCGAGGTCGTCGACGATCCGCAGATCCACGTCGAGTTCGTTGAACCCGGCCGCCGATTCCGGGATCGAGGGGAGCGCGATCTCGACCGCGAGCTGCGGTGTGGCGTCGGGATCGGTCGGATCGACGGTGGACGACGTGGCCACGTCGGTCACGGTGCCCACCACGATCTCGCCGTCGGGGAACTCCACCTCGATCTCATTGCCTTCGGCCAGCTTCTCCTGTTCGGCCACGTCGATCGCGGCCGTCACGACGCGGGCACCTGTATCGCCAGACCAGGTGAACAGCTCGGAGCCGGAGGCCACCACCTCGCTGTCGCGGGCGGTCACGGTGCCGATCGTGGTGCCGGGATCCACCACCACGATCTCATCGAGGGTCACAGCGCCGTCAACGACCACGTCGTCGTAGTCGTCCTGGAGGTCTTCCTCCCACGCGTCGATGGCCTCCACGGTCACCTCGTCGAACTCGTCGTCCGGTTCGAGATCGCCCCGAGCGTCGTAGCCGAGGGCGACGAGCATCTCTTCGAGGGCCCGAACGTCGTCGCCGTCGGCCACGCCGTCACTGAGATCTCGGTCGAACTCCTCGTCGGTGACGATGGCGGTCACCGGCTGCTCGTCCACCGTGTAGAGCACGGCACCCGACGCAACGGCACCGGCGGACGCAACAAGCTCCACCTCACCCGCGGCCGAGCTGTAGAACCCGTCGACGTCTCCAGTCACATTGAGGGCGAGGATCGGGCTCCCCGCTTGGACGAGCTGGCCGACCTCGGCCTGGATCGACGAGGCCACCGAGGGGCCGGGGGCGACCACCACTGAGCCGAGGGCCAGGTCGCCGGTCTCGTCGCGATCGAGGTCGGCCTGCATCCTGGTGACGGCTTCGGTGGTGGCGGCGTCGTACACGCCGTCGACCGTGAAGCCGGTGTCGATCTCGTCCTCACCGTCGTCGACCGGCTCGATGTGGTAGCCGAGCGAGGCCAGGTTCGCCTCGAGTTGTTCGACGTCGGCGCCCTCGTCACCTTCGGTGAGCGGGCGGTAGAAGGGAACGTCGCCGTAGAACAGCACCACGGCATCGGCATCGATCTCGTAGACCATGTCGCCGCGGCTGAGGTTGGCACCGTCGTCGGCCACGGCTGTGACCGTGCCGGCGCCAGGAGCGGCCACCGTGCGCACGTCGGCGAAGGTGAGCGTGCCGTCGAGGGTGGTGTACTCGATGAGGTCGCGTTGTTCGGCGACCACGGCTCGAATGGTGGCCGGTGCCTCCCCGTCGGCGCTGTCGGTGCCGTCGGGCCACAGGGCGTAGACCCCGGCCGCGCCGACCATGGCCACACCAACGGCAACAACGGCGAGCGGCCAGCGGGGGCGCCGCCGATCGGGCGGCAGATAGTCCGAGCCCGACCGGACCGGCTCGGCTTGAGTGCTCGCCGCCGGGGTGGTGGGAGCGGCACCGCTGTAGGGAACGGGAGCCTCGGGGCTGGCGTCGCCCGGCGTGGGATCAGTGACGGTGGACATCAGTTGCCTCCCTGGTCGAAGGGCGTGCCGCCGGGGCCGAACACCTCGGTCTGACACGTGCTGATCGCGTCGGCGTTGGCCGGGTCGGTCGGATCGAAGTTCGGGCCGAACGGGCTGCCACCGGCCGTACCGGGGCCGATGCCTCCGCTGAGGTCGGGGTCGTCCACGTCGAAGCCGAGGTCGCGGAGGCACTGGGCGAACGCCAGCAGGTCGTCTTCGAGCTCCGCGGTGTCGAGATCGGCGCCAGGCAGGAAGCTGGCGTCGGCCACGATGTCGCCGCACACCTCGAATGCGTCCTGGGCGTCGTCGAGATCGAAGCCGGCCTGGGCCGCACCGCCGGGAACGAGGTCGATCGAACCATCGGCGTTCACCGTGGGATCAGGGAAGTCGGCCACGCCGTTGTCGCGCATGCAGTCGGCGAGTTCGAGCGCGAGCTCCTCATCGGTGGCGCCGGCAGCGGCCGTGGCCGCATCGCCTGAACTGTCGTCGGTCGCGTCGGCGGCGGCATCATCGGCAGCCGACGACTCCTCGGTGGCCGGCTCTGCGTCCTCTGTGATGTCGGAGTCGGCGTCGGCTGCCGCCGCAGAACTCTCGCCTTCGATCACGATGGCGGGAGCGGCATCGCCTCCGCCATCGTCGCTGGAGCAGGCGGCGCCGAGCAGCGCCAGTGCCGCCAGCACCGGGATCATCGTCTTCATCGTCGTTCCTTTCGCCCGGGTTCGGGTCGCGGTTGGGGTGACGACGACGATGGAGATGCCAGCTCAAGGGCGCTTCAAGCGAACCTGGTGATTTCCTCCGGATGAGGGTGGAAGGTGACCGACGGAGCGCGGTCGAACACCACGCGAAGAGGCCGTTCGTATTGTCCGACCTGCGGAGAACTGCTACAACAATCAACCACAGAATCGACCGGAGGTCGGTCCTGCGGGCAGCTCGGGACCCACCTGTTGCCCATCAACAAGGGGGACGCATGCCGATCGAGTCGTCGGGCCACAGCGCTGGTAACCCGCGCCTGTACGAGCTCATTGCCGAGACACCCAAGGAAGGCGACAGCCCCACCGTCTGGGCGTGGCCTCAGCTGATCGATCATCTCAAGGTGGCCGGCCAACCCGTGCAGGGTCCGTGGCCTCCCCACCAGGAGAAGCGTCCAGATCCTGATCCCGACGCCCTTCCTCGCGCCGTGCCCGACCCCGGCGGCCCCGACCAGTAGCTCCTCGGCGACGAAACGAGACCACAACGTGTACCCCTCCCGATTCCGCTACGAGGCTCCGTCGACCCTCGACGAGGCGATCGCCCTGCTCAGCGCCAACGCCGACGCCAAGGTGCTGGCGGGTGGTCAGAGCCTGATCCCGATGATGAAGCTGCGGTTTGCCGCCCCGGCGGTGCTCGTCGACATCAACAACATTCCAGGCCTCGACTACCACCGGGCCGATCGTGACGGCGCCTTCCGCATCGGAGCGCTGTGCCGCCACGTCGATCTGGAGAAGTCGACGATCCTGGCCGAGCACCAGCCAACCCTGGCCGCCGCCGCCCCGCTGGTGGCCGATCCGATCGTGCGCACCCGGGGCACGTTCGTCGGCTCGGTGTGCCACGCCGACCCCCAGGGCGACTGGGCCTCGACGATGGTGGCACTCGACGGGTCGATCGTGGCCCAGGGCCCCGGTGGGCGGCGTGAGATCCCCGTGAACGACTTCGTGTACGGCCCGTTCCAGACGGTGCTCGCCCCCAACGAGATCGCCATCGAGGCGGTGATCCCTGCTGCCCGAGGCACCAGAGCAGGCGGGTACCTCAAGCTCGAACGGAGAGTCGGCGACTTCGCCACCGCCGGCGTGGCTGTGGCGCTGGAGATGAACGGCACGCAGGTGACGAAGGCTGGCATCGGCCTCACCGGCGTCGGTGCTTCCACGATCAACGCCTCGGCCGCCGCCGACGCCCTCGTGGGAACCAGCCTCGAACCGGATGCGGTGGAGACCGCAGCCAGGCTCGCAGCCGAGGCCTCGAACCCTCGCTCCGATCATCGCGGCAGCGCCGATTACAAGCGGCACGTCGTGTCCACATTCGTGACCCGCATCCTCGCCGGAGTCCAGCGAACCGAACAGAAGGTGGCCTGACATGACCAGTTTGTTCGAGGAGGTCACGCCAAGCTCGGGCGACGACATCCCCACCACACGTGTGGAACTGAACCTGAACGGCGAGCGCCGGGCGGCCAATGTCGAGCCCCGGCTGCTCCTCGCCCACCTGATCCGCAACGGGTTCCGCCTCACCGGAACCCACACCGGGTGCGACACGACCAACTGTGGTGCGTGCACCGTGCTGTACGACGGCCAACCGGTGAAGAGCTGCACGATGTTCGCGGTCCAGGCCAACGGGCACGAGGTGACCACGGTGGAGGGCATGGCCACGGCCAGCGAGCTTCACCCCGTGCAGGAGGGCTTCAAGGACGAGCACGGCCTCCAGTGCGGATTCTGCACCCCGGGCATGATGCTCAGCGCCAAGGCCCTCCTCGACGAGAACCCGAACCCCACCGAGGACGAGGTGCGCTGGGCGCTGTCGGGCAACCTCTGCCGCTGCACCGGCTACCAGAACATCGTGAAGGCGGTGCTCTGGGCCGCTCAGAAAATGCGGGGCGAGATCCCCGGTGACCCCGACGTGAGCGCCGACGCCGGCGAGGAGAGCTGACCATGAGCCTCGACGAGATCAAGATCGGTGGCCTCGGCGCCAGCCGTCGCCGGGTGGAGGACAACCGCTTCATCCGGGGCAAGGGCAACTACGTCGACGATGTGGTGCTGCCCGGGATGCTCCACATGGAGATCCTCCGTAGTCCGATCGCCCATGCGAGGATTCGCTCGATCGACGTGAGCGGGGCCTGGGCCATCCCGGGCGTCCGCCTGGTGCTCACGGGCGAGATGATGGCGGCCCGCAACCTGGCCTGGATGCCAACGCTCTCCTACGACACCCAGGCCGTGCTCGCCACCGACAAGGTGCGATTCCAGGGCCAAGAGGTCGCGTGCGTGATCGCTGACGATCCCTACATCGCCAAGGACGGCTGCGAGGCAATCGTGGTCGACTACGAGCCGCTGCCCCCGATCGTCAACCCCACCCAGGCCATGGCCCCCGGCGCGCCTCTGATCCGCGACGACAAGGTCAACCAGAACGACAACGTGATCTTCGACTGGGAGGTCGGCGATCGCGATGGCACCGACCGGGCCTTCGCCGAGGCCGACGTGGTGTCGGAGATCGACATGCACTACCCCCGGTCGCATCCCTCTCCCATCGAGGCGTGCGGATCGATCGCCGACTTCGACCGGTCGACCTCGAAGCTCACCGTCTACATGACCACCCAGGCCCCCCACATCATCCGGGCCGCCGTTTCGCTCGTGGCTGAGATCCCCGAGCACATGATCCGCATCATCGCCCCCGACCTTGGCGGCGGGTTCGGCAACAAGGTTCCCGTGTACCCCGGGTACGTGGCCTCGATCCTCGCCTCGATCCTGCTGGAACGGCCGGTGAAGTGGATCGAGGACAAGAGCGGCAACCTCATCTCCACTGGCTTCGGTCGCGACGTGTACCTGAAGGGCCAGATGGCCCTCCGCAACGACGGCAAGATCCTCGGCGTGCGGATGCACACCGACTCCGACCATGGCGCCTTCTTCTCCGACGCGCAGCCGTCGAAGTTCAAGATCGGGCTGATGCACTCGGCGTTCGCCTGCTACGACATCCCCAACGCCCACCTCACCGCCCGAGGCGTGTACACCAACAAGGCCCCTGGCGGCGTTGCCTATCGCTGCTCGTTCCGGGTGACCGAGGCGATGTACTTCCAGGAGCGGATGGTGCAGGCCGCCGCCGACGACCTCGGCATGGACCAGGCCCAGTTCCGCCGGGTGAACCTGGTGCGCGACGACGACTTCCCCCATCGCACCCCGTTCGGGTTCCTCACCGACTCCGGCCAGTACGAGAAGTGCCTCGACATCGGCCTGGAGGCGATCGGCTACGAGCAGTTCCTCGCCGACAAGGAAGAGGCAGCCAAGCGGGGCCGGCTCCTCGGCATCGGGATCTCGACCATGACCGAGCCACTCGGTGCCGGCAACAGCCGGGAGTACGACATCTTGGGCATCAAGATGTTCGACTCGGCCGAGTTGCGGGTGCACATGACCGGCAAGGCCATCCTCCGCACCGGGGCCAAAACGCAGGGCCAGGGCCACGAGACCACGTGGGCCCAGATCGTGGCCCACGAGCTCGGTATCCCCGCCGACGACATCGTGGTGGAGGAGGGCGACACCGACACCGCGCCGTTCGGCATGGGCACCTATGCCTCGCGTTCCACTCCGGTTGCCGGCGCCGCCGTGGCGATGGTGTCGCGCAAGATCCGAGCCAAGGCTCGCAAGATCGCCGCCCACCTCCTCGAGGTGTCGGAAGAAGACATCGAGTGGGAGCTCGGTCGGTTCCACGTGCGCGGCGCCCCCGACCGTGGGGTGACGATCCAGGAGTGCGCCATGGCGGCGTACTCGAACGTGCCCGACGGTCTCGAGCCCGGGCTCGAGAACAACGCCTACTACGATCCGCCCAACCTCACCTGGCCCTTCGCCTGCTACATCGCCACCGTCGAGGTCGACCCCGAGACCGGCGTGTGGGACGTGCTGCGGGTGGTGGCCGTCGACGACTGCGGCGTGCGCATCAACCCGATGATCGTGGAGGGTCAGATCATGGGCGGCCTCACCGAGGCCTACGCCATGGCCAACATGCAGTTCATAACCTTCGACGAAGACGGCAACTGCGTCGGCTCCAACTACATGGACTACCTGCTGCCCACCGCCTGGGAGACGCCCGGCTTCGAATTGCACGAGGTGGTCACCCCTTGCCCCCACCACCCGATCGGGGCCAAGGGCATCGGCGAGTGCGCAACTGTGGGTGGCCCGGCCGCCTTCGTCAACGCCGTGATGGACGCACTCAAGGGCACCGGGGTGCGAAACATCGACATGCCGCTGCTGCCCGATCGGGTGCATGAGGCCCTGACCCTGCGCCATGACGTGTCGGGCGCACCTCCGGTGAAGGGCGGCTGATGTCGACCGGCTCGACGACCTCCCAGAGGGGCGCCCGGTGACCGGCCGGCGCGCCATCGAGGGTTGGGGCGTGCTGGAGCGCGCCGTCGAGCTGGCGCGCCTCGGCGAGGCCTTCGTGCTCGCCACCGTGGTGTGGCGGGAGGGCCCCTCGTCGGGCCAGCACGGGTCGCGAGCCATCTACACCGCATCGGGCGAGATCCACGGCTGGATCGGTGGCGCCTGCGCCGAGCCCGTGTTCATCCGGGAGTCAATCGCCACTCTCGAAGCTGGTGTGCCTCGGCTACTGGCCCTCGGCGCGAGCGAGCGGTTCGGCGATCTCCCGCAGGGCACCACCGCCGTGGCCATGTCGTGCCAGAGCGAAGGCGCCCTCCAGATCTACCTGGAGCCCGTCTTGGCCGTACCTCACCTCGTGATCGTCGGGCAGTCCCCGATGGCGACAACGTTGGCCTCCCTGGCCGAACAACTCGACTGGCAGATCGAGCTCGTGGAGGGCCCCGACTTCGGTGAGGGTCTGCTGAGCGAACGCTCGATCGTGGTGGTGGCCACCCAGGGCCACGGCGACGAGGACATCCTCACCGCGGCGATCAAGGCGCGCCCCGCCTACATCGGTGTGGTGGCATCACGCCGGCGGGCCGAGAGCCTGCGCGAGTACCTGGCCGAGCAAGAAGGCATCGATGTCGCCGCACTCAACGCGCTGCGCATGCCGGCTGGGCTCGACCTCGGCCGCACCACCCACAAGGAAGTGGCGGTGGCCATCCTGGCCGAGCTGGTGCAGCTCCGCACCGCCGGTGCGTTCACCCAGACCGTCGACACCGCTGCCGCCGCAGTTCCCACGGCCATCGATCCTGTGTGCGGGATGACGGTGGATGCCGTCGACACCAGCCATCCGCTGGAGATCGACGACGAGGTCTTCTACTTCTGCTGCCCGGGGTGCCGGGCTGCCTTCGCCGCCCAACGGGCCGAGTCCGGACAGGAAGGATCCTGATGCAGATCACCAACGAGTTCGAGGTGGCGCAGCCACTCGACAAGGTGTGGGAGTTCTTCGGCGACATCCCCCAGGTGGCGGCGTGCCTGCCCGGAGCGGAACTCACCGAGGAGCTGGCCGAGGACCACTACGGCGGGATCGTGGCCATCGGCCTCGGGCCGGTGAAGCTCGAATTCGACGGTGACGCCAAGATCACCGATCGGGACGAGACGAACCACACGATCGTGGTCGACGCCAACGGCTCAGACCGCAAGGGCCGCGGCGAGGCGGCCCTCGCACTGAACGCCGGCATGGCCCCAGCCCCCGCCGGCACGAAGGTCGGCGTTGCCATGGACCTTCAGCTCACCGGGGCCGCCGCCCAGTACGGCCGAGGCCTGGTGAACGACATCACCGCCGTGCTGCTGGCTGACTTCGCAACCAATGTCCAGAACCGGCTCGACGCCATCGCCGAGGGCCGCGACCCGAGCCAGGTGCAGCAGGTGAAACAAGCCGGCGCCCTCGCCATCGGCCTCCGGGCCGTGCAGCTCGGCCTCGGCCGGCTCCTGCGCCGCTTCTTCCTGCCCTACCGACCCGACGCCGTCTGAGGAGGACGCCAAATGCTGTGGTGGATCGGAAACCTCGTCCTGCTGCTGGCGGTCGTGCCCATTGCGCTCGCCCTGCTCAACCGGGTGCTGGCTGCGCTGGAGCGCATCCGGGCGGCCAGCGACGACATCTTGGCGGGTGGTGTGAGCGTTGTCGGTGAACTCGACACCACACCCGACCTGCTGGCCACGACCGACAAGACGATCGAGGAGGTGGCGGACGGTGCCGTTCGCTACGCCGGCTCGGTCGGGAAGCTCCTGGACTGAGAGGAACGACTCGTGCCAATCGTTGCCTGGGTGACCGTGATCATCGCCGGTCTCATCATCTTCGCCGCCGCCGTCGGCTTGTTGCGGGTGGTGCTCCACCTCCGCGCCGTCGACAACACACTCGAACAGGTGGTGGGCGGCGTGCAGGTCATCGCCGACAAGACCTCCACCGTGCCGACGGCGTTGCCGTCGGTGAACTCGAACCTGCAACCGGTCCGCGACTTCGCCGACTCGATCTGAGGACTCGACCATGCTGCTGTTACTCGCACAAGAATCGAACACCGGCTGGACGATCGGCTACGTGATCGGCATCGTCGTCGTTCTCGTGGTGGTGGCCCTCGTGGTGCCGATCCTGCTGCTGGCCCGCTCCATCGGGAACCGGGCCACGGCGATCAACGCCGCCCTGGAAGACGCCGTGACCCACACGGCTGCGCTGACCGAACTCCACACCACGATCAACTCGGCGAGTGCCATCACCGCCGGGCTGAAGCGTGGCCGGAACAGGCTGGGAGGCTGACCATGTTGCTGGCTCTGACCGACACCCAGGAGCAGCTGTGGTGGGGCGCCATCATCGGCGGCTTCGTGGTGGTGATCGCCGTGGTGATCCTACTCACCATCCTCGTGCTCCTCGTGCGCACGATCGAGAAGCGGGTCGAGACGATCAAGGGCACCCTCGAACGCGCCGCCGCCAACACCGCCGACACCGCCCTCATCGCGAAGACGGCCGAAGAGGTGGACGGCGTGCTCAATGAAGGCCTGGAGCACCACCTGTTCCTTGGCCGTGTTCTCGACAAGGTACGAAGCTGATCATGACGACTCTCGTTGTTCTCTCCGTTGTAGTGATCACCCTGCTGATCGCCGGCCTCGCCCTCTACCTCTACATCGTGGGCAGCCAACTCCAGCGCATCGCCACCCTCCTGGAGGAGTGCGCCCAGCTCGTGTGGAAGATCAAGGCCGACGCCGAGGTGATCGAGCCCGGCGTGGAGCGGATCAACCGCACCGGCGGGGTGATCGCCGGTGCGCTGCCTCTCCTCTACGACATGGCCGAAGGCATCGTGACCGGTGCGACCTACCAGCCAGCTCCAGAGCAGGCCGAGCCCGTGCCGGCGCGTCCAGCCATGGGCCGGCGGCGCAGCCGGCTCCACGAGGCCGTGGGGTACCACCCCGAGTAGTCAGTCGCCGGCTGGGGCCGCCGGGCCGCCGGCGTTCGGATCACGGTTCGTGGTGAGCGGGCCGGTGGTCGGAGCGTGGTAGGTCTGGATCCAGTCGTCGTCCCACGCTTGGTCGTACTGGTCGGGCGCGCAGCCCGGCTTGTACACCGCGATCAGCTCCTTCACGATCTGCTCGCGGTGCGCTCGCGTTCCCCCCGGCACCTCGTAGGTGGCGATGTGGACATTCCACCGGTCACCGGCCCGCCGCTCCCAGCAGCGGGCCCTCGGGTGCTTGAAGGGGAGCCGGGCCTGGTCGAGGGCGTCGGCATGGTCCACGTCGATCACGGCGAAGTCGTGGGGCTTCCCCTCGGGGTCGGCTCGGTAGAGGATGGCGTACACCGCGGCGTGCGACGGTGGGGTCCAGCCGCCGAGCACCCGGGGCCCCTCGAACGGATAGCCGGCGAGCGATCCGAGACGGATCATCCCGGCGCTCCGCCCGGATCCTCGAAGCCGAAGTCATCGTCCTCACCGATCACCTCGGCCCGGGTGACGGGCCAGGCCGGCAGGTCGGCGGTGGCGGCCGCCTCGGTGAAGGCTGGCACTGCCTTGTCAACCGCCTCGTCGGCCGAGTTGGCCTCCACCACGATCTGGGCGCCGTAGGCCATCGCCCCCACGCCCGACGCGATGCCACCGAGCGGGGCCACGGCATCGGCCAGGGCCACCACCTCGTCGAGTTCGACCGGCCGGTCGCCCTCGGCCTGGATCGACACGCTCCACTTCCCCATCGGTTTCACCCCATCTGCGGCAACGTGGCCGCGAACGCTTCGAGCCCGGCCAGATCCTGCCCCGACTCCACCGCGTCGAGGTAGGGCTCGGCCACCGCCATCGCCAGGGTATTGGGCGCACCCTCGCCAGCGCCACGAAGGGGGTTCATCCACACGAGCCGGTACGACAGCCGGTCGAGACGGGCCATGGCCGTGTCGAGCACCCTGGGGTCACCGCGGTCGAGCCCGTCGGAGCAGATCACCACGATGGCACCGCGGCTCAGGCCCCGGCGCCCCCACGTGTCGACGAAGTGAGTGAGAGAGTCGCCGATCCTCGTGCCGCCGTCCCAGTCGAGCACCCGCTCGGCGGCGAGGCGCATTGCGGCGTCGGGGCTGCGACGATCGAGTGCGGGCGTGATACGCGTGAGCCGTGTTCCGAAGCAGAACACCTCCACCTTCTGCGCCGCCCGCCGCATCGAGTAGGCGAACTGAAGAAGGTTCCGGGAGTAGTCGGCCATCGAGCCCGACACATCGAGGATCAATACCAGAGGACGGGCCCGTTCCTTCCGGTTCTGACGGCGCAGTGCTGGCGACTGGTCGGTCATGCGCATGGCATCACGGGCCATGCGGCGGATGTCGAGCATGGGCCCGGCCGGATCGGGGGTGCGGCGACGGGTGCGGCGCTGTGGAGGTTGCAGCCGGGTCTGGGCGATGATGCGACGCACGGCATTGAGCTCATCGGTCGTGCAGGAGGCGAATCGCTTCGTGCGCTCGATCGACACGCCCGAGGCCTGAAGGCCGAGCATCATCGGTTTGTCGTCGTCGGATTCCTCACCCGGTTCGGTGTCGGGAACCTGAAGCGTGCCGTGCAGCCCCTGTGAGCGTTGGCGCTCCTCCGGATGCTCGGTGGTGGCCGGCGCAGGATGGTGGAGGAAGAACTGGCGGAAGACCTCGTCGTACACGGCCAAGTGATCTCGGCGATGCACGAGCGTTGACCGCCCGGCCCAGTACACGTCGACCTGATCGCTCGGGGTGAGCTCGGCCACGGCGGCACAGAACGTGAGCACGTCGTCTGAGCCGACCGGCAGGCCGTGATCACGCAGCGCGTTGGCGAACTCGACGAACCGCTCGACGATCCCGACGTCGCTCACTCGGCGATCAACTGATCGAGCTCGGCGGTGACGAGATCGAGATCGTCGCGATCCTTGATCACGGCGCCCACGGTGTCGAGCGCCGCATCGGTGTCGAGCGCGTCGCTGCCCACCACCCCGAGGGCGTCCACCCAGTCGAGCGTTTCGGCCACGCCGGGCGGCTTGGCCAGATCCATGGCACGAAGGTTGTGCACGGCGGCCACCACCTTGGCCACGAGCGCATCGGCAGCCTTTGGCGCCCGCACCCGCACGATGTCGACCTCCTCGTCGAAGGTCGGGTAGCCGATCCAGTGGTAGAGGCAGCGCCGCTTCAGGGCGTCGTGCAGTTCCCTCGTACGGTTCGAGGTGAGCACCACGATCGGTCGGGCTTCGGCCGCCACCGTGCCGACCTCCGGGATCGTGATCTGGAAGTCGGAGAGCAGTTCGAGCAGGAACGCCTCGAACTCGTCGTCGGCCCGGTCGATCTCGTCGATCAACAACACCGCTCGATCACCAGCCCGGATGGCCTGGAGCAGCGGGCGTTCGAGAAGGAAGTCGGGCCCGTAGAGACCGGAGACGGTGCCGGCGTCGGCCAGCTCCCGTTCGGACAACGCCCGAACGTGGAGCATCTGGCGGGCGTAGTCCCACTCGTACAGCGCCTGATGGGTGTCGATGCCCTCGTAGCACTGGAGGCGGATCAGCTCGCGGCCGTGAATCTGGGCGAGGCACTTGGCCAGCTCGGTCTTGCCGACGCCCACCTCGCCCTCCAGCAGGATGGGCCGACCCAGGCGGAGGGCGATCAGGGTCGATGTGGCCAGGCCGCGGCCGGCAAGGTAGCCAACGTCGCGGAGTTGCCGCTGGAGATCGGGGACGCTGGCTGCGGTGGACACGCCGTTCGCGTGCCCGACGGGTTCAGTCACTCGGCGTACCGAGCACCAGGTCGCGCACCGACCCACCCTCGGTCGACAGCTTTCCCTCGCGGGCGAGGAGCTTGCGCCACGAGGTGGCGAGATCGTCTTCGCCTTCGGCGATGCCGTCGAAGGTGAAGTCGCGGGCGTTACGACACACCTTGGTGGGGCTGCAGTCCTCGTCGAGGGCGGCGTCGCCGCTCGTGTCCCACACGTCGCTCAGGGGCTCTGACGTGGAGCCGTTGACCTGCTCACTGGTGTTCGGAGTCATGTGGGGCCCCTTCGTGTGCGCCCGGCTCCGCTGGCCGAGCGGCGTCTGCTCAGGCTACCGCAGCGTTGCGGACGGCCACGATTTGAGCCACCACGGCGATGGCCACCTCTTCGGGCCGCTTCGCTCCGATCTCGATCCCGGCGGGGCCGATCACGCGGGAGGTGTCGGTGATGCCCCGATAGGCGAGCCAGTCGCCCCGGGCCACCTGGAGCGCCTCGGGGCCGATCGAGCCGATGTAGCCGGCCTGCGAGCCGAGCGCGGCCTGAAGCACCCGGCCGGTGCCCTCCACGTCGTGGCCGATCACCACGATCGAGTCGATCGACGACAGCGACGTGGCGAGCGCCACCCCGGCCTCGGCGTTCGGCGTATGCTCGATCTTCCACCCCATGAACTGAGCTGCCTGGGCGAGCGCGGCGGCGATGGGGCCCGGACCCATGACGACCAGCGTCGGCGTGGGGCTCCAGGTCGTGGTGACGGTTCCGTCGGCGAACGTCACCGTCGATTCGGACACGTCGCTGACCAGTTCGATGGCCGACAGCCGCCCGTCGTCCATGGCTGCCCGCAGCCCAATGGGCTGGCGTTCGAGCAGGTGCCCCCACACGCCCTCGGGAAGCGCATCGGCAGGGGCGGTGAACACCCGGATCACTGAGCCCGGCACGAGGCCGAGGGCATCAGCCTCGATCGCGTTCAGATCCACCTCGAGGATGCGGGCCTCAGTGGGCTTGGCCGCTGCGTGTTCGATCAGGCGGCTGTCGAGCGCACCACCGTAGAGGCCGCCCAGTCGGCCGCCGCCCGGCGTGATGGCGACGGCGTCGGCCGGGTCGAATCGGGGGGTGAGAGTCGGATCGAGGCTCCAGGCCACATCCACCCGCGTACCTCCCTGCAGACAGGCCACCACACTCAACGCCACTCCGTACACGGAACCGAACACTACCGGTGCAGTACGCTGGGTGCCTGTGTTGCGATGTTCAGCCGTGGTGCTGGCGGCGGGGTCGTCACGGCGCCTCGGTCAGCCAAAACAGCTCCTGCCCTACCAGGGCACGACGTTGCTCGACGTCACCGTGTCGTCGGTGCGGGCCCTCGGCCTCCCCCAGCTGATCGTGGCCGTTGGCGGCGCGGCGCCTGAGGTACGCGAGACGGTGGATCTGGCCGATGTCACCGTGGTCGACAGCGTGCACTACACGGTTGGCTGTTCGTCGTCGATCGTGGCCGCGCTCGATGCCATCGATGCCGAGGCCGACGGGTTCCTGCTCTTCCTCGGCGATCAACCACACGTCTCGACAACTGCGGTTGCTGCCCTGCTCGATGTGGCCACCACCGGCGTCGAGATGGCGGTGGTTCGCTACGCCGACGGGATCGGTCACCCGTTCTACTTCTCGCGCGCGATGTTCAGTGCGCTCGAAGGGCTCCACGGTGACAAGGCCGTGTGGAAGCTGCTGGAGTCGGGCGACTTCTCGACGGCGACGGCCGACGTGGCCGAGCCCACCCCGCTCGACGTCGACACCTGGGACGACTACGAGCGCCTGCTCGCCAACGGCTGAGTGCGGCCGGACCCCGATGGGGCACCGAGGCTGGAGCCGACGAGTACGGCGGCGGCCAGAGCCGACGCCAGCGTTGCGACCGCCAGCGGCAGCTGCCCGTCTCCACCCCAGAGGGCACCCATGGTGATGGCCGCCACGAAACCGGTCGCGCTGGACAACGACCCCCAGTCACCCAGCACCCTCCCACGGTTGTCAGCAGAGCCGAGCCCGACGAGCCACAGCTTGATCCCAGACCGCAGTGCACCGTCGGCGGCGCCGAGAATCGGAAGGGCGATGAGCACCCAACCGGACCCGGGAGCGGCGGCGGCGACGGCAAGACCGACGGCGGCAACGGCATAGCCGAACGCCACCACACGACGTGGGCCCCATCGGTCGATCGCCGATCCCGAGGGCACTGCCACGAGCGCCGTTGCGGCTCGCATTCCGGCGAAGGCCGCCAAGATCGTGGCCACGTCGTCGCCGAGCCCGGCGGCGCGGACGATCACCAACGCAGTCGGCACCGTGAGAACCGAGACGAGTCCGAGGAAGATCAAGACTCGGCGCTGGGCGGGCGTGAAGGGAACGGACCGACGCGGGCGGGGAGCACTGGATGGTTCGGAGCGCCCGACCGCGCCGAGGCGATCGACGGCACCCTCGATCGCTCGCCGAGGTCGCTGCGGGATCCAGACGAGGAGGGCGACACTGACCATGCACGGGATGCCGGCCACAAGGAACACGGTTCGGAATGATTCGCCCGACATCTCGTAGAGCGCCAAACCGACCAGCGGGCCAGCCGCGCCGCCGACCTTGTCCATCGCCTGCTGGAGCCCGAACACGCGGCCACGTCGCTCCACGCTGACGGCGGTGAGCAGGAGATCACGCGGCGGATCGCGCAGCCCCTTACCCACCCGATCGAAGGCTCGGACGGCGAGCACTGCAGGCCAGGCCATGGCCGCCGCCAGCGCCACCTTTGCGATCGACGAGACTGCATAACCGGCGCGTACGAGCCCTACCGCTCGCTGGGGTCGGGCGAGGCGCCCGGCAAGCGGAGCCACCAGGGCAACCATGAGCGTCGACACCCCATCGACGACCCCGACCGCAAGAGGAGAGGCGTCGAGCCCGATCACGAGGAACAGCGGCACCAGGGGCACCACCATTTTCGATCCAAGATCCTGCAACAGCGAGACCCACCCGAACAGCACACCGACTCGCACGCCGTCGCCGAGATCGCCGAGGTTCCCGGGATCCACACCGCCTTCGGTCACAACGCCAAGCCTGCCGCGTGCCCGAAAACGATCGGATGCCCCGGCTGTCGGCCACCCATAACCGCCAGCTCGGGGCATCCGTGCCCTTGCCGTGACCCACTGGAGAGTGAATGCGTCACGGCCGCCTTACCCAACCCTCGGGCCGAGGGGACCTAGCTGGCGCCGTCGATCGCCGCCTCCAACTCGCCCCAGCGCTCGACGACATCGTCGAGCGTGGTCACGCTCCCGTCTCCGAGCAGTACCGACTCGATGTCCGACAGGATGATCCATGCCGCCAGGGCGTGATTGCCCGTCCACGCATCGATCACCGGGGAGTGCGGACGATCGCCGACGTCGACGACGGGGTTGTCGAAAACCGACGCAAAGTCACTGTCAGCGCCTGAGATGCCGAAGTTGATGTCACTGGAGGTCTCCTCGATCAGGAACTCTTCGGCCACGAGAATGAACCCGAAGTCACCGTCGCCCGACTGGATCTCGGAGCGAGTGAAGCCCAGCTGGGCAACGAGCTGGCCGGCGAGCGTCGTTGGTCCGTATGCGTAGTACTCGGGCCCGAACGTCTGGATGATCGACACCGACTGCCCGCCAAAGCCGGCCTCGTCGAGTGCAGCCTGCAGCTCCGCCACCTTGCCTTCGACGGCTGCGATCACCTCGGTGCCGCGGTCGGATCGACCGGTGGCCTGGGCGAACACCTCCAGCTGTTCCTGCCATGAAACGGTGAAGTCCGGATAGGCAGCCGGCGCGATGCCCAGATGCTGATCCCGGACCTCCAACGAGTTCGGATGCCCGATGCCGAGAATGAGATCGGGCTGTGCGGCCGCAATCGCCTCGACGCTTCCGGCCGGATTGAGAGTCGCCCCCTCAGACTCGATCACAGGCGCCAGGGTCATGTCCTGGAAGAAGGCCTCGACGACCACGGGTTCGACCTCGAGGCTGAGCAGTGCCAGTGCTGCATACTCGTCCAGCGCGTAGACGCCGGCATCGGTGACGGGAACCGTGACCTCGCCGGTGGCGTCCACCACGGTGACGGTCTCACCATCGTCTGCGCCGTCCGCTTCGTCCTCCGCGACCTCTTCGTCGGATACGGCGCTGGCGCTGTCACTGGCGCTGGCCGATTCGCTCGCACTGTCGCTGGAACTCGCCGATTCGCTGGCACTGGCCGACTGGCTCGACGTCTCCGTTTCCGAGTCGGATCCGCATGATGCAGCGACGAGCGCCACGGCGAGCAGGGCCGCAACAGCCCGGCCGAGCTGGATTGGTTTGTGTGCCATCGATGTTCTTTCTTTCCGCCTCGTGAACGTCGGTCGAGTGCTCACCACTGCGGGCCTGCGAGGCTCGCCAGTGCTGCGATCTCCTCGGCTTCGCTCACGACCAGCCGGTCGAGGATGGCCTGGCGCGCTCGTGCCGTGCGTGCCGGGTCGCCGGTGGGGAACGAGCACGTGAGCAGGCTGGCCTTCAGGTCCGGGTCGTGGCTCTCGAGCACGGGAGCCTCGTTGAGGCTCCACTGACACCCTCCGGCGTGTTGGTCCGGACCGGGCGCCTCTGCGAGCACGGCGAATCCCACCATCGTGTGATGCTCGTCGAACTGGGCACTCACCACCCCGTCGGCGTCAACGGTCGTACCGACGTCGGCCATGATCTCGATGTGCATGAGATCACCTGGGTTGAATGCAGGCGGAAGGCCAGCAGCGCTGGACGACACCAGATCCACGACCTGCCGGCGATACTCGCAGGGATGCACCAACGAGCAGCCGTAGGTGTCGGCCAGCCGGCTGTCGCACGACACGGCGATGAGGGGTTCGTGAGCTTGTTGGATCAGGAGGCTCACACCCGGCACCCAGTGGGCCAGGATCGCCGACTTGCGGAGCGCAGCCATGATCTCACGCTCACTCCCCATGCCTCGCTCTGACGTCATCTCACGAACCTCCGGCCGCTGGATCCGATACGGCGTTCACAACCGCCCAGGCGATGTAACTTACATAGACGTCTACTGTTAGGCAAGCCTAAACTCTCGGAGAGTTTCGATATTCTGCCGTGACTGCCCACGGCAATCGGGGAACCATGAAGCGATGGGACGACTATGACCGGATGGCCCGCCACGTCGCCCCGGCTGCGGCCGAGCTGGTCGCCGCTGTCGGCTCGACGGCTGGCCCTGTGATCGACATCGGTAGTGGCTCCGGCAACGGTCTCTGGTGGCTCCAGCGCAGCAACATCGACGGCATCGGCGTTGATGCCGCAATGGGCCAACTCGACACCGCCCGACCGATCGGGCTCCCGCAGATCCAGGGCGATGCGCAGGCTCTTCCCGTTCGCACCGGCGCGGTGGCCACCACCATCTCGAACTTCGGGATCATCTTCGCCCCCGATCCGGTCGTCTCACTTCGCGAGGCTGCTCGTTGCCTCGCGCCTGGCGGGATCTTGGCCTTCACCGCCTGGGTGCCCGGCGGCTGGCCGGTTCTGCCGACCGTGCCCCGGCGGCGTGATGATCGAAGACGGCTACGTCCGGTACCTGGCCGCAACGCCCCCCTTGTGACCGCCAACAGGACCACCGTCGGGGCCTACACGTTGGGCGGTCACACCACCTGACGGAAGCGTCTGATCGCCAGCGCAGCGAACACAGCCGCGATCCCGAACGCCCAGGCCAGCGCCGCCAGCGTTGGCTGAACGAGTGGACCACCCGAGGCCAACCGATCCAGCAACACCACGAAGGTCGAGGCCGGATTGACCCGGACCACGGGTTGGATCCAGTCCGGATAGGCCTCCAGCGGAACGAGGCCTTGCGACAGGAACAGCAGCACGAGGTAGAGCGCATTGAGCGGGCTGATCAACGCCTCTTGGCTGGACACGAGCGTGGCCAGCCAGAGCCCCGCCCACACCAGGCACATCGCGATCACGACGGCAACGCCGACATAGGCCAGCGCCGCGAGCGGCCCGTTCTCGAACCGGAACCCGAACAGGTGCCCGAGGGCCGCCATCGGAACGACGGCGAGGGCGGCCCGGGCCCCCTCGGCCGCCACGGTGCCGACGAGGGGCGCCGCTGCTGGCACTGGCAGCGATCGCATCCGGGTCATGAAGCCGGACTGGAGGTCGGTGAAGAATCCGACCGACGAGCCGATCGACCCGAACAACAGGCCCGAGACGGTCAGGCCTGGCACCAGCCGTTGCGCGTAGTTGCCACCGCCAGCGTCGAAGCTCTCCACCGCACTGGAGAACACGGCCAGCATCGTGAGCAGCAACAGGATGGGGAACACGACCGTGCCGACCACGATGTCGGAGCGCCGGAACAACCGTCGCAGCGATCGGATCGTGCACGCCAGGAACACGGCACTGTCCTGCGCGAGCGCCGGGGCCTCGAGGGGCTGGTCCGAGTTGTGCGATGAGGCGATGGTGGTCATGTCGTCCTCCGAACGGCGCGAGCTCCGAGTGCACCGGCCACCAGGATCAGGCCGACCGACCAGGCGATGCTCGCCATGAGCGGCTCGGCCACGTCGCCGGTACCAGCAAGGGCCCGAAGTGTGTCGATCGTGACCGTGACCGGTTGCCAGCGCACGATCGGCTCCAACCAGTCGGGAAAGTCCTCGATCGGGGCGAACGCCGACGACAACATGATCATCGGCAGGTAGGGGATCGTGGCGATCGACACTGCGCCCTCCACCGAAGGCGACATGTATGCGATCAGGCCGAGTAGCAACGACATCGCCATGGTGAACAGCACGGCAACGCCGATGTATGCAGGCAGCCAGATCAGGCCGTCCTCGAAGCGCATGCCAACGATCGCGCCCACGATCAACACCACAGTGATGGACACCAACGCTCGGGCCACATCAGCGAGTGACCGACCGAGCAAGGGGGCGTACCCCGCCAGGGGGAGCGAGCGGAGACGGGCCATGATCCCCGACAGCCGATCGTCGGCCACGTAGTAGGTGGACGACATGGCCGTGAACAGCATCGCTTGGATCACGATCGCCGACGGGAGCTGCTGACGGTAGTCGAAGCCTCGGGACGACATCACCCGCTGCATCACCAGCATGAACAATGCGAAGAACAGCAACGGAAACACGATCGCGCCGATGATCGAGGCTGAGTTCCGGGAGCTGCGGATGACCGCCCGCTCGCCGAGCACGAGCCAGCCGGGGCTGCTCACGCCGTTGCCTCCTCGGGTGCGGCGCCGCCCCCGGTCAGGTAGAGGAACACCTCGTCGAGGGTGGGGCGACGAAGCGACATATCGTCGAGGATCACGCCATCAGCGTCCAGGGCAGCCAGCACGGCGCTTACCTGCGACGGCTCGATGTCGGCCAGAGTCACCACGCCCTCAGCGTCGTCGGTGGTGACGTCACCCCAGGAGCGGAGCACCTCGGCCGTACGGGCCAGATGGGCCAGATCCGCGGGGCGGATCGACATTGCCTGCCCACCGACGCGTGCCTTGAGTTGATCCGGGGTTCCCTCGGCCACCACCCGACCGGCGTCGATCACGATGATGCGCTCCGCGAGCTGATCGGCCTCCTCGAGGTACTGCGTGGTGAGCACGATCGTTCGCCCCTCGGCCCGCAGGTCCTTGACCACGCCCCACAGTTCGTTGCGGCTTCGGGGGTCGAGCCCGGTGGTTGGCTCGTCGAGGAACAGCACCGGCGTCGGAACCACGAGGCTCGCAGCCAGGTCCAACCGGCGCCGCATACCACCCGAGTAGGAGCCGGCGGCCTTGTCGGCGGCATCGGTCAGCGAGAACCGTTCGAGGAGTTCGCCGGCCCGCGAGCCCGCCTCACTACGGGTGAGGCCCCGCAGACGCCCGAAGAACACCAGGTTCTCCCGTCCAGTGAGCACGTCGTCTATGGCGGCGAACTGGCCGGTTGTGGCGATGGCCCGCCGCACGGCGTCGGCGTTGGTGGCAACGTCGTGCCCGAGGACCCGAGCCGACCCGCTGTCGACCCCCATGAGCGTTGACAACACGTTGATGATGGTGGTCTTCCCCGCACCGTTCGGGCCGAGCAGTCCGAGCACCTCGCCGGGAGCGACCTCGAAGGTCACCCCGTCGAGAGCCTTCACCGATCCGAATGTCTTCACCACGTCGGTGACCTCGATCGCGGGTTCAGTCATGGCTGGCCTCCCGTCGCCAATAGCCGGTCATGTGTACCTGTTCATGCGCCATCCCCCGTTCGTGACGGAGGTATCGCCGCACGGCACTGATCTCTCTCGACTCGGCAGCGCCGAAGGCGTAAACCCCGTCGACGTCGATCGGGAGATCGGCCACGGCAGCCAAGAGCCGACCGGAGGTTCCGGGAGCAGCGGCGCCGCGTTCCACCCAGTGGGTGCTGATCGAGGCCCGCTCGGGGAACGGCGGTGCGTCTGCGGTCGAGCCCACCTCCAGCACTGCGATGACGCGGTGCTCGGGATCCAACCCGTCGATGATGGCGGCGACGGCTGCGAGCCCGCTCTCGTCGGCGACCAGGAGGTGTGAGGTGGTGCCGTCCGGTGGCTCGTATGCCACCCTCGGGCCCCACAGCGCCACCCGATCACCGGGCGACGCACGTTCGGCCCAGCCCGCCACGCCGACTGCGCCATGACGAACGATCCACACGTCCAGCTCGCCCGAGTCGGGGCGGCGACGCCGGGACGTGTAGTACGCGCCGTGGGGCTCTTCATCTCCCGCCAGCTCCGCGAGCGATGCCATCGACAGCTCCGCGTCGTCGTCCAGATCATCGAAGACTGTCGGTGCCGTGAGCGAGGGGACCATGAGATAGAAGAACTCGTCTCCCCCGTGCACGGGAAGGCCGGTCAGGCCCGCCCCACCCTCGCCTCCACCCAGCGTGATCTCCATGAGCGACGGTGTGAGCGGACGAACGGCCGTCACAACGGCGATGCGCGTTTCCAGGCTGGCACTGGCCGCCATCTCCCGCTCGATGCTCGTCTGAGGGCTGTCAGGGCTGGCGGCGCGTGCCGCGCTCAACAGTCCGAGCATCTGGCCCTGAAGATCCGACATCGAGTTCACCGCGTCACCGAAATCGATGCGGCGGCTGCTCGCTCCGCCCCCGTCGGTCACGAGCATCGTCAGCCCGCCGGGATCGACATCGGTCACCGTCACGTCCGTGGCCGACCGAACACCCGGCGGACCATGCTGAGCGATGAACACCAGCGTGTCGGCGTGATTACCTTGCAGGTGTTCCATCACGTACTGAACGTCGTCACCGATCTCCGGGGTGAACCCGGTGACGGTTGGGGCATCGGCCAACGAACCACTCCTCACATCGGCACCATGAGAAGCTTGATGTTAGGTGGGCTTAACTCAATTGGCCAGAGGCGGACGTCGCGAGCGGCTCAACTGAGGGGCTCGTCGGCGGCAAGGCCCTCGGTGTACGCGTCCTCCAGGCTCGTCTCGACCTGTTCCGCCGTGACCAGTCCCGCGGCCCCGGAGTGGTCCACCAGCATCTGACCAACCGACGGCCGGCCAATCGCCGGAGGCCACTCCTCGGGTGTCCACAACGATCCTCGGCGGAGGGATTTGGCGCAGTGGATGTATGCCTCCTCGACAACCACACCGATCGCCGACGCCGGGCGCCGGAGCTGATCGGTGAACTCATCGAGGATCTCGTCGTCAACGGTGATCGAGGCCCGGCCGTTCATACGCAACGTCTCGCCCAAGCCAGGGATCACGAACAGCAGCGCAACGTGGGGATGGGCCACGATGTTCTCGAGGGAGTCGAGCCGGTTGTTCCCGTTCAGATCAGGGATCACGAGCCGACGCTCGTCGAGCACGCGCACGAACCCCGGCGGGCCCCCGCGGGGTGACACGTCCTGGTTTCCGTCGGTGTCGGAGGTGCCGACGAGCAGGAACGTCGACGAGGCAATGAACTGGCGGCACCCGTCGTCGAGGACACCCGTCACCTTGTCGAGTACGGGCTGAACGGGGTGGCGGTAGTGCTCCCGGAGCTGATCGAGCGAGGTGATCTCGTTGGGGAAGTCCGTCATGGGCCAAGGCTAGCGAAGGGCGCCGGATCAGGCCCGGGCTCTATAGTCCGCCAGATGGGAAGTGTTCGCGGCCTCGACCATGTGACCATCCACACCAGCCGGCCCCACGAGACGATCGAGTTCTACGTCGGGCTGCTCGGGCTGGAGGAGCGCCCCGAGGATCGGCCCGACTTCGACTTCCCCGGTGCCTGGCTCTGGGCCGGCGAGCGCCCGATCGTGCACCTCGTGTACCTCGACGATGATCCGGGGCGCGTGAGCGGGCCTTTCGATCACATCGCCTTCGCCGCCGCCGACTTCGACGAACTCCAGGCGAGCTTCGATGCTCACGACGTTCGCTATCGGGCGTCAGCCCGGCCCGATCTGGGGTTGAAGCAGATGTTCCTCCGCGACCCGAACGGCGTGCGGGTCGAGATCACCGGCTGAGGGTCACCCGCCGAACCGACGATCTCCGGCGGGAGCTGGTTTCCCCGAGGTACCTATGTGGGCACAAGGTGCCTACTTGCCACCGGATACCACACCGTTCATGATCGCGAGGACGGTGGCCGAGCGCCACCGCGCCATCCCCGCCGCTCGACTCGGACCGCTGAGGAGCACCCGTGTCATCACCTGTCGACCAGGACGCGTTCGCCACGATCAACCGCGGCTTCAACCAGGTGTTCCTCCCCGGCCGCATGACAGTCGGGCTCGTCGTCCCCATCGAGCGCTACGACACGAGCGCCGTGCCGACGATGGCCGACCACGTGGAACGCGTGCAGCTGGCCGAAGAACTCGGCTTCGCCGCAACGTGGCTGCGAGACGTGCCGTTCAACGTCCCCTCGTTCGGGGACGCCGGCCAGATCTACGATCCCTTCGTCTACCTCGGCCTGCTGGCGGGCGTGACCACCGACATCGCGCTCGGCGTGTCGAGCATCATCCTGCCGCTGCGCCATCCCGCCCACGTGGCCAAGGCCGCCGCCAGTGCCGATGCGCTCAGCGCCGGCCGAGTGATCCTCGGTATCGCCTCGGGCGACCGGCCCGACGAGTACCCGGCGATGAACGTGCCCTACGACGAACGGGGTGCCCGCTTCCGCGACAGCGTGAGCTACATCCGCCGCATGGCCGAGCTGAGCCCCATGTTCGACAGCCCGTTCGGCGCGCCCGACCGGCCCATGGACCTGCTGCCAAAGCCCACCGGCGACACCCTGCCACTCCTCGTGACCGGCGGAAGCCAACAGGACCCCGAGTGGACGGCGCGCAACGGCGACGGCTGGATGCTTTACCCGCGTGACCCCGCGACCCAGGCCACGATCGTGGCCGACTGGCGGACGCGGGTGGCCGACGCCGGCCTGGCACCCAAACCGGTGATGCAACCGCTGTACATCGATCTCGCCGACGACCCGGGCGCACGGCCCCAACCGATCCATCTCGGATTCCGTCTCGGCATCGAGCCGCTCCGCGATCTCCTCCACACCCTGGCCGGGATCGGCATCAACCATCTGGCATTCAACCTGCGCTTCAACCAGGCCCCCATCGAAACCACCCTCAAACGACTCGCAGCTGAACTGCTGCCCGACTTCCCAACCGAGGATCCCCTGCGATGACCAAGACCATTCTGCTCACCGGCGCAACCGACGGCATCGGCCTCGAGACGGCCAAGCTCCTGGCCGCCCAGGGCCACACGCTGATCCTTCACGGGCGCAACCCGACCAAGCTCGACGCAGCCGCCGAGATGGTGGGCGCGCTCGCCACGGGTTCGGTGACCACGACCGTCGCCGATCTGACCCGGATGGGCGACGTGCGGGCAATGGCCGACCGCATCACCGCTGAACACTCCTCGCTCGACGTGCTGATCAACAACGCCGGCATCTTCCACACCTCGAACGAGATCACCGACGACGGCCTCGACGTGCGCTTCGTGGTGAACACCTTCGCCCCGTACCTCCTCACCACCCAGCTGCTGCCGTTGATGAACGCCGCCGGCCGCGTGGTCAACCTGTCGTCAGCGGCTCAGGCCCCGGTCGACCCCGAGGCAATGGCCGGCAAGGTGCGGCTCGAACCGATGCCCGCCTACGCCCAGAGCAAGCTCGCCATCACGATGTGGTCGGCCCATCTGGCCCACACGCTTGGCTCGGATGGCCCCGTGATCGTGGCGGTGAATCCGGGGTCGCTGCTGGCGACGAAGATGGTGCAGGAGGGGTTCGGCGTGGCTGGCAGCGACATCGGCATC
The DNA here is from genome assembly GCA_039029735.1 of Actinomycetota bacterium. Classification (GTDB taxonomy): domain Bacteria; phylum Actinomycetota; class Acidimicrobiia; order Acidimicrobiales; family SZUA-35; genus CADEDH01. The sequence goes on from JBCCFL010000040.1 coordinate 50,775, forward strand.
GGTGCCGGGATTCTGGTGCAGGCCTCGCTCGACGATTCGTTCGCCAACGCCAGCGGCCTCTACTTCGACAATGACGCCGGCCGGTTCGGCCCTCCCCATCCCGATGCCCAGAACCCCGAACGGTGCGCAGCCATCACCGGCGAGGTCGAGCGGATCGTGAGCGGGCTCGCCTGACCCTGTGAACCACCGCCGCTACCGTGGTGGTCATGCGTATCGGCGAGCTGGGTGAGCAGGCGGAGGTGTCGACCAAGACCATCCGCTACTACGAGTCGATCGGGCTGCTCGACGAACCGCGGCGCACGGCCTCGGGCTATCGCGACTACGACGATGGTGCAGTGGAGCGGCTGCGCTTCGTGCGCGACGCCCAGGCCACGGGGCTCACGCTGGCCGAGATCGCCTCGGTGATCGAACTGAAGGGCAGCGGCGAACGATCATGCGCCCACACCGCAGCATTGCTGGAACGGCACCTCGTCGACCTCGACCATCAGATCGCCCGGCTCACCGAGGCCCGCACCACGCTGCAGGGCCTGGCCCAGCGGGCGCGGTCGCTCGACCCCGCCGCCTGCGGCGACCCCAACCGCTGCCAGGTGATCGAAGCGACGAACGGCACCCCGCTGGCTTGACCTTCCAGCCGACTGGAAGGCTTACGCTGGAGGTATGACCTCCACTCGCCGTGCCGACGGTGCCAGCCAGGCCGAGTCTCGGATCGACATCGCCGTCGAGGGCATGACTTGCGGGGCCTGCGCCGTGCGGATCCAGGATCGCCTCGGCTCGCTCGATGGCGTGGTGGAAGCCCAGGTCAACTTCGCCAACGGCCGGGCCACGGTTCGCAGGCTCTCATCGGTGACCGACGGAGACCTCACCACCGCCATCGAGTCGCTCGGGTACGGCGTGATCGACGAGGGCGAGCGCGACGTGGTGGACGCCGAACGCCAGCGGAACCTCGGCCGGCGGCTGCTGGTTGCCGCACTGCTCACGGTGCCCGCCGTGGCGATCTCGATGATCCCGCCGCTGCGCGTCGCGGGGTGGGAGTGGGTGGTCGGGGCACTCGCCACGCCCGTCGTGTTCTGGTCGGGGTGGCCCTTCCACCGAGCCGCAGTGCTGCATCTGCGCCACCGCTCCACCACGATGGACACGCTCGTCTCGATGGGATCCTCGGCGGCGTGGCTGTGGTCGGCAGTGGTACTCGTGGCCGGTATCGACGGCGGCCACATCTACTTCGAGACGGCGGCCGTCATTGTCACCTTGATCCTCGCCGGCAAGTACCTGGAGGCCCAGGCCACCCGCCGATCAGGCGATGCCATCCGGGCGCTGGCCGAGCTGGGGGCCAACACGGCCACCCTCGTCGACGGCACCGAGATCCCTGCCGACCACGTGACGGTCGGGATGCGGTTCGTCGTGAAGCCGGGCGAGCGGATCGTGACCGATGGCCGAGTGGTCGATGGCTTCTCCGCCATCGACGCCTCGATGGTCACCGGCGAACCCGTGCCGGTGGAGGTCGGCGTGGGAGAGGAGGTGATCGGGGCCACGATCAACACGAACGGATCCCTCATCGTGGAAGCCACTCGGGTGGGTACCGACACCGCCCTGGCCCAGATCATCGCCCTCGTCGACGAGGCCCAGGGGAGCCGGGCCGAGATCCAACGACTGGCCGATCGGGTGTCGTCGGTGTTCGTGCCCGTGGCCATCGCAATCGCGTTCGCCACCCTCGCCGCCTGGCTCGCCCTCGGTCGCGACCTCGACGACGCGTTCACCGCTGCGGTGGCAGTGCTCATCATCGCCTGCCCCTGCGCCCTCGGCCTCGCCACCCCACTGGGGATCATGGTGGGTACGGGGCGGGGAGCCCAGCTCGGCGTGATCATCAAGGGCGGCGAGATCCTCGAAGACACCCGGGCCGTGGATGCGATCGTGCTCGACAAGACCGGCACGATCACCGAGGGCCGGATGGCGGTGGCCGAGGTGGTGGCGCCCGAGGGCAACGCCGCCGCGCTCCGCCGGCTGGCCGCCGCCGTGGAGGCCCGGTCGGAGCACCCCATCGCCCAGGCCATCGTGGCCGGGCACGACGACCTGCCACCAGTCACCGGCTTCGCCTCGATGCCAGGAGCCGGCGTGATGGGCGTGGTCGAGGGCGCCGAGATCCGCGTCGGTCAGCGGCGACTGTTCGCCGAGATCCACCCCGACGTCGAGGCGGCCGCCGCGGCCGGGGAAGCGGCCGGATCGACAGCCGTTCTCGTGGGGCGCAACGGGCAGGCCGAGGCCGCGATCGTGGTCACCGACCAGATCAAGGCCACATCAGGCGATGCCATCCGTGCCTTCCAACAACAGGGCCTCGCCGTCACCCTCCTCACCGGTGACAACACCCAGACGGCTGAGACCGTCGGCGCCGCAGTCGGCGTCGACCGTGTGATCGCAGAAACCCGCCCCAGCGACAAGGCCGAGGAGATCCGACGCCTCCAGGGCGAAGGGCGACGGGTGGCGATGGTGGGCGACGGCATCAACGACGCACCGGCGCTCGCCCAGGCCGATCTCGGGATCGCCATCGGCACGGGAACCGACGTGGCCATCGAGGCCTCCGACCTCACCGTCGTGTCGGGCGACCTCCTGGCTGTCGCCGACGCCATCGAACTGGCTCGCCGCACGCTGTCGACGATCAAGGGCAACCTGTTCTGGGCGTTCGCCTACAACACCGCCGCGATCCCCCTCGCCGCCCTCGGCGTACTGAACCCCATGATCGCCGCCGGCGCAATGGGGCTCTCATCGCTGTTCGTCGTCACGAACAGCCTTCGCCTTCGCGGCTTCGCCGGCTA
>JBCCFL010000041.1:0-52265 GCA_039029735.1 Actinomycetota bacterium
ATCGGCCGTCGGCCCACGCGCTCATCGCCTCCCGAAGTGGGAGCGGTTCGGGGCTCGTCATGCGCTGCCGCCTTTCGATAGTGGCAGCGCTGGGGGTGCAGCCGCGACGCTATGCGACCTCATGCGTGATTCCAAGCAAAACTGCCCATCAGGTTGCGTTACCCCTGGTCAGGGACCTGAGATTTGCAGTCGCATGCGAGTTGTTACGAACGGGTAACAGAACTCCGGTGCCTGAGAGCCACACCAAGCCGGCGAAAATGAGGCAGAGTAAGCGTTGTGTTGCCCGCTGATCTCGACGCAGACATGCGTGTCACCTGCCCCCGATGCGGCGCCGAGGTGACCGTTCGCTTCTACGGGCCGTGCGACGCCTGTCGGGCCGTGCTGCGCAACGAATTGGGCTCTGACGGACGCGACGACGTCGAGTCGGCCGAGTACGAGCCGAAGATGAACGTCACCCCCAACGCGGTGGCCACCAAGGACTGACTGCGGTCAGGGTGCGGCCGCAGCTGCCGCGGCCCGGCGCGCGATCCAGTCCTCGATCAGCCACCCTGCGATCGACATGCCGCCCCGGGGAGCCGGCGGCAGTGCGTCGTGGGGGTACCAGTCAGCTTCGACGATCTCCGACTCCTGGAGCACGAGATCGCCTGAGAGATAGCGGGCGGTGAACCCGATCATCAGCGAGTGCGGGAACGGCCACGGCTGGCTTCCGAAGTAGCGAACGTCGCCGATCTCGACGCCGACCTCCTCTCTCACCTCGCGCACCACACATTCCTCCAGTGACTCGCCAGGCTCCACGAAGCCGGCGAGTGCGCTGTAGAACCGCCCGGGGAACTGCCGGCCCCAGGCCAGCAGCACGTAGCCGTCGTCCCGCTCGACGAGCACGATCACGGCGGGCGCCAGCCGTGGGTAGGACATCAACCCGCAGCTCGGGCAGATGCGGGCCCGATCGGACCCGCTGGCGCGGGTCTCGGTGCCGCAGCGACCGCAATAGCGATGGTCACGGGCCCACGCGAGCACCTGTGTGGCCCGCCCGGCCATCACCCACTCGTCGTCGGGCAACGACCCGTACAGCTGGCGCAGGTGGACGAGAGCCCCATCGTCGGGCAGGGCCGCCGTGGTGTCGACGCGAGCGGCTCGGACCGGCCCGTCAGGGCCGCGGCCGAGCAGGTGAACGTCGCTGGTCGGGAGCGGGCACGAGTTGGCCACCGGTATCTCTCCGTCGACCACGAACACGTTCGATCGCTCGTCGATGCAGAACCACGGCCCCGGAGGACCGCTTCCATCGGTGTCCGACACATCGGGGGCGGTGACGAGGGGCTCGAACATGGGTGCGGAGGCTAGTGGTGGCTACCCGTGGCGGGCACGCTCACCTGGTCGCCCAACGGCGCGACCCCGAGCCGTAGACTCGCCGCCATCGCGGACATCGGGACCCTCAACGAAGGCTCGCTGCACGCCGCCCTCAAGCGAGCCGTGCACCAGCCGGGCGACGAGGTGGAGGTCGCGCTCGACGGCTTCGTGATCGATATCCGTCGGGGCGATCTCCTCATCGAGATCCAGACCGGTTCATTCGCGGCGATGGGCCGCAAGCTCGACTGCCTCCTCGGCGAGTACCGCATTCTGATCGTGCACCCGGTGGCTGTGACCACCTATCTGCACCGTGAGGGGGCGAAGCCCCGCCGCTCACCCAAGCGCCGCTCTCTCTACCACCTGTTCGACGAACTGGTCAGCATCCCCACCCTGCTCGACCACCCGCATCTGGCCATCGAAGCCGTCCTGGTGGACGTCGACGCCCACCAGCAGCCCGACGCCTCGATGCGCCGCCGCCGGGGCGGCTGGCGCACCGTGGATCGACGGCTACGCGAGGTGCACACGCAGCACCATTTCGCCTCGACGGCCGACCTCCTTTCGCTGGTACCAGACGGCCTTCCCGGCGAGTTCACCACGGCCGATCTCGCTGCACTCGCCGGCATCAGCCGGGACCAGGCACAGAAGATGGCGTACTGCCTGCGCGAAGCCAGCCGGTTCGAGGTGGTGAGCCGGGATTCGGCCGGCTACCGGTACCGAATCTCGAGGTCGTAGAACCCGCTCGTTTCAGCGTCGACCAGGCATCTGAGCGAAAAACCGACAGTGGTCGACCAAGAGCAACAGCCTTGGTATCGTGTCCGGTCGGTAGAGGCCCCTCTTTCGGGGAGCCTTGCCACCTACATCACACATGTGACGCGCGGGGCAACGCGTCGGCCGATCGGGGCGCTCCGGTCGAGTGGCGAGGCGGAGGAATTGTGAACGAACACAGCGAGATGACCCAGAACCGGTGGTTCGGACACGACCGCATGCGTCTGGCCGACGGCGACCTCGCCGTCGACGTGACCATCGGTGACGAGTCCACCTGGGATCGGGCGTATCTCCGTCGTCTCCGCCAGTCGGGTGACCTCGCCGGCACCGTGCCGGTGATCGACGCCGACTTCGCCGACGGCACTCCCTACGCCGTCACGCCAGTGGTCGACTCCACCTCCCTCCAGGATCTGATCGATCGCGGCGACCTCGACTGGGCCGAGGGCGCCGGCATCACCGAGGCCGCAGCCAGGGCCGCTCACGAGGGCCATCTCCGCGGCCTCTTCCATGGTGCGATGAGCCCCGACGACATCGCGGTTGTCGATCGCGACGTTGCCGTGGCGGGAATCGGCCTCGGCCGTGGTGGCGCCCCCGACGACGATCGCTTCGCCTTCGCCGCCCCCGAGGTGCGCGCCGGCGCGGAGCCAACCGAGCGCTCAGACGTCTACTCGCTCGGCAAGATTCTCGAAGCATCCCTCGGCAACGCGATCGACACTGCGCCCCGCTCGATCCGCCGCCTCATCATGTGGTCGAGCTCCGACACGCCCGAGGCCCGGCCACCATCGGCCATGGAGTTCGCCAGCATCCTCGCCGAAGGCATCGGTGACGATCGCCAGACCTTCGGCCCGGCGTTCGTGCCCACGGCCGAGCACCAGGCCCTGGCCGCCACCGCAGGCGCTGCGGTAGCCGAGCGGGTGGAGCGCAGCGACGACTCCGACGATGGCTCGGGTGTCGCCGGAGCGGCGGCTGCCGCCGCCGGTGCTGGCGCAGTCGCAGCTGGAGCCGCCGCGCTGTTGGGCGACGACGACCCCTCCGCCGACGACGCCGGCTTCACGGTGAGCGAGAGCGAGAGCGACGTCGACACCAGCCCGATCGAGGCCGAAGCTGCTCCCGAGATCGACATCAAGGACGATCCCGACATCACGTCCGACCAGCCGCTGGATGGCCCGCCGCCGCTTCCAACCGACGATGTCGAGGCTGAGGTCATCGAGCCCGAGCCCGTCGACCTCGTTGACGACACCGAGCCGGTCGAGGTCGAGCCGGTCCTGGACGCCGACGACGAATACGCCGTCCCCGCCGCCGCCAACACGGTGGACTACGACGAGTCCTACGTGCCGGCCCGCGGCCGTTCCTGGGCCGGGATCGCCGTCGCCCTCGTACTCGTGCTCGGGTTCGCTGGCATCGTCTGGGGCCTCATGCGCACCGGCTCCGACGACGAGACCGCCACCGACACCACCGAGGCCTCCGCCGATGGCGACGAGTCCACAGGTGCGGGCACCACGACCGACGAGGCCGGCGACAGCGGTACCGACGCCGCCGCTGACGACACCGATGGCGACGACGCCACGGCCAGCACCGGCTCCGACGACGATGCCGACACCGGAACGGACTCCAATGGCGACGACGCCACGGCCAGCACCGGCTCCGACGACGATGCCGATGCCGACACCCTGACCGGTACCGACACCGACACCGACGGTGACGACGGCGACGCCGAGGGGAGCGGCACCACCGGCGCCGCGACCGACAGCTCAGATGACGCCGATGCCGACGGCACCGACGACGCCGAGTCGGCCAGCAGCCCCACCACGGTGGAAACGCCGACCACGGCCACGACCGAGGCACCCACCACCACCGAGGCACCCACCACCACCGAAGCTCCCACCACCACCGAAGCTCCGACAACCACCGAGGCGGCGGCGGCCACCGTGGCTGATGCCGCCGATCTGGCTCCGACTGCCGAGGGCCCCATCGGTGCCGGTGATGCTGCGGTGCAGCTCCTGCACGGTGTGCCGGGCGCCGACGTCGACGTGTACGTCGAGGGCGAGGCCATCGCGGCCGGATTCCAGCCCGGGTCCATCGCCGGGCCGATCGATCTCGATCCGGGTCGCTACGACGTCGAGCTGTTCGCAGCCGACGCCGAGCCGACGGCCAGCTCGTCGGACCGTACCGACGATGCAATCGTGGCTACCACGCTCTCGGTCGGCGCTGATCCGAGCACCGTGGTCGCCCACCTCGATGAGAACGGCGACGTCACCCTGTCGGCCTACGTCGAGAACCTCGACGATCTCGATCCGGGCAAGAGCCGGCTGGCCATCCGCCACCTGCTCGTCGGAGGCGCCGCCGACGCTGCGGTGAACGGCGAGACGATCGCCACGCTGGAGCCTGGCCAGGAGGCCTCGCTCGAACTGGCCGCCGGCCAGAGCGTTGTCGAACTGCTCGACGAGGACGGAACGATCCTCGCCTCGGCCTCGGTGTCGCTGGCCGACGGTCAGCTCGCCGCCCTGTCCGCCGTCGGTTCGCCCGATGACGGCACCGCCGAGATCATCATCCAGCGCTTCTCCGGCCTGTCGACGGCACCCACCGGGGTACCCACCGGCGACAGTGGCCTGCTGGATCTCGACGGCGACGAGACCGGCCGGAACCTGGCCATCGTGGTCATGATCATGCTGGCTCTGGCCGGTGCCGCCATCGCGCTGATGCGGCGGAGGCGTACTCTGTCGTGATGCCCCGGGTCGCCCATGGCGCCATCATCCTGACGATCACGTTGGCCCTGGTCGGCGTGGTCACGACGTCAACGGATTGGTCTGGCACTGCGGGCGAAACCGAGCTTGCGGCCTCCACCGAAGTGATCGAGCCGGAGCCGTTCGTCGCAACGGCTCCTCGGTTCGACGTCCCGATCCGCTCGGGCCGGCTGAGCGACAACGAGGTGGCCGACATCCCCCACCCGGTGTCGGTCACGGTGCCCGGTATCGGTCTGCTGGCCTCGGTCATCCCGGTCGGTGTTGATGTCAACAACCAGCTCGACGTGCCGTCGGCCGAGCTCGTCGGCTGGTACCAGTACGGCCCCCATCCGGCCTCGGCCGGCTCCACCGTGCTCGCCGCCCACGTCGACTACGGCGGGGTGCCTGGCGCCTTCTTCGACCTGAGCGAGGTGCTACCCGGGCAGCTTCTCGAGGTGGAGCTCGCTGACGGTTCGGTGATGACCTACGAGGTGACCACCAACAACGTGTACGACAAGACGGAGCTCCCGGCCGAGGAACTGTTCCGCAAGGACGGCGACCCGACGCTCTATCTCATCACCTGCGGTGGCACCTTCGACCCGACAGCTCGCTCCTATGAGGCCAACGTCGTGGTGAGCGCCGTTCCCGTCTCGATCTGAGCCACCGCCCGGGCAGGTCTGCCCGGGCCCGGTCCAGTCATCTTTCGCCGGGGCCGAGGCGTGGGCCAAACTGACGGCATGGCTGCCGAGGGCTCCTCGCCTCCCCCTGTGTTACCGGCGCTCGCCGGGGTCCGAGTGCTGGAGATCGGCGAACTCGTGTCGGCTCCCTACGCCGGCCGGTTGCTGGCTGGGCTCGGCGCCGACGTGATCAAGATCGAGCCGCCAGAAGGCGATCGGGCCAGGGCCCGAGGCCCGTTCGTGAACGGCACCGATCCGGAGGCCAGCGGCCTGTTCTTGGCGCTGAACACCAACAAGCGGTCGGTTGTGGTCGACCAGGCGAGCGCGCCAGCTCGGATCGCAGCGCTCGCCGCCGAGGCCGACATCGTGATCACCAACCTGCCAGCGGCCCATCGACGCGGTCTCGGACTGGATCTCGACCGGCTCCGATCCGCTCACCCGGCCCTGGTGACATGCTCGGTGACGCCCTTCGGCGAGACTGGCCCCTACGCGGAGTACCAGGCCGAGGAACTCACGGTGGCCCATGCCGGCGGCTGGGCCTACCAGTGCCCGGGTGCCTCCCCCGAGATCGAGGAACCACCGCTGAAGGTGTTCGGCCACCAGACCGACTTCCACGCAGGCACCGCAGCCGCCATGGCCTGCATCGCTTCGGTGACAGCGGCTCGGGCCACCGGGTTCGGCGACCACATCGACATGTGCGCCATGGCCCACACGGCCGGCATGCTCGAAGCGGCGTTCATCGCTGCCAGCTACATGGGTGAGAACCCGAGCCGGCTCGGTTCTCGCCTGCTCAATCCGTGGGGGATCTACGAGTGCGCCGACGGGCTCATGTTCCTCGTGACCGTCGAGCAGGATCAATGGGAGCGCCTGGTGGCGTTCATGGGCCACCCGGAATGGACCACCACCGGCCTGTTCGACACCGTCGAGCTCCGGCTCGAGAACGAGGATCTTCTCACCTTCTACCTCGGCGAGTGGCTGGCCGAACAACGAGTGGACGACCTGTGGCGGGCAGGTCAGCAGGAGCGGATCTGCTTCGCTCCCGTGCTCACGATGGCGGACCTCGCCCGCCAGGATCACCTGCGCGCTCGCGAGTTCTTCGTCGGGGTCGACCATCCCGCAGCTGGCCCGGTGACCCATCTCGGGGCGCCCTATCGGGCATCGCCGTCGCCATGGGTTCCTCCCACACCGGCGCCGGCGCTCGACCCGAACGGCACGGCGAGCTTCGCGGCCCGAACCCAGCCCCCGCTCCCAGCGGCTTCGACGCCCGAGGATGCCAACACCCCCAGTGGTCGCCAATCTCGCCCCCTGGAGGGGATCCGCGTGCTCGACCTGTCGTGGGTGTGGGCCGGGCCCTACGGGGCGATGCACCTCGCTCATCTCGGAGCTGAGGTGATCAAGGTGGAGTCGGCTGAGCGTCCGGGCCTGGGGCGACGGCTCCCGCTCCATCCGCCCGACGTGGAGCCGACGCTCAACACCTCGGCGTACTTCAACCAGTGGGAACAGGGGAAGCAGTCGTGCCTGCTCGACCTGAGCCATCCCCAGGCGGTGGAGGTGGTGAAGCAACTCGCCGCCCAGAGCGACGTGGTTATCGAGAACTTCGCCACCGGGGTGATGGATCGCCTCGGGCTGTCCTATGCCGAGCTGCGCGCCGTGAAGCCCGATCTGATCGTGGCCTCGATCTCCGGCTACGGCGACACCGGCCCGCTGGCGTCGTTCATGGGCTACGGCCCGACCACCGGCCCCCTCACCGGGCTCAGCTCGCTCACCGGCTACCACGACGGCCCGCCGCGCGAACTCGGCGTTTCGATCGGGGATCCCGCCGCTGGCATCACGGCGGCGTTCGCCGTGTGTGCGGCGCTGGCCGGCCGCGACATCCACGGCCAGGGCTGCCACATCGATGTGGCGCTGTGGGAGGCCACGGCGTCGTTCGCCGTGGAGGGGTGGATGGCCCATGCGATGACTGGTGATCAGCCGGCCCGGATGGGCAACCGAGATCCGTTGATGGCGCCCCACAACTGCTACCGCACCGCCGAAGATCCGTCGCCTCCGCCCGCGCCAGCCACCGACACCGACACCGACACCGACACCGACACCGACACCGACACCGACACCGACACCGACACCGACGATCCGGGCCAGTGGATCAGCATCGCCTGCACCGACGATGCCGCCTGGGTGGCGTTGGCCCGGCTGATCGACGACGGGCTCGCGACCGATCCCCGGTTCGTCACGGCCACGGATCGCAAGGCAAACGAGGACGAGCTCGATCGCATCGTGGGGGCGTGGACCGCCCGGCACGACCGCTGGTCACTCACCAGGCAACTCCAGGCCGCGGGTGTGGCCGCGTTCCCGTCCATGAGCCCGATGGATCTGCTGGCCGATCCCCACCTCGACGTACGGGGCGTGCTGGAACGCCAGCACCATGCCGAGGTGGGCCGCCGGGTGCACACGGGCATGTCGTGGCGGATGGCCGACGGAGCCAACGGCGTGACCGGCCCGGCGCCCCTGATCGGCGAGCACACCGAGCATGTGCTGTCGACCGTGCTCGGCCTCGACGGCGATGCCATCGCCCAGCTCGTGGCCGACGGGGTGTGCCGCTGAGCCATCGTTGTGCCGAGGCCATACTGGCACCGGCGGCCCACGTCAGCTCATGAGACGCCGACGCGGCTCGTCAGACGGCTCTCCACACTCGAGGCGGCTGATGCGGCCCTCCCAGGAGTCGACCAGCCGGTGGGCCAAACCGGAGCGGCCCATCTCCTGGTAGAGCTCGACCGCCACGATCACCAGCTGCTCATCGGTGGGTGACGCAGTGAGGCCTTGCTCACAGGCCCACCGGGCGCCATCGAGGTCGCCGTGCCGCCGCTCGATCCCGGCGAGTCGGGCTGCGGCCTCGGCGATGGCGGCCTCCACCCGGGCGGCCAGGAAGCTCTCGTCGCCCGTCCACGCCCAGAAGCGCTCGGCTGGTGGCGTGAACGGCACGCCACGAACCAAGGCGAGTGCTGCTCGGAGATCGTCAGCGGCTGCGGCGTCGTCGACGCCGTCAGCTGCGGTCAGGAACGTGTCGAGCTCGTCGAGATCGGTGCCGATACCAGCCACGCCGTACCGACCGTCGCGCGCCTCGGGCAAATGGTGCCGCCCGACACGGGCTCGCAACTCGGCCATCAGGTTCGGGAACCGGCTCTGCGACACCAGCTGCCCATCCCATAGCGCGTGGGTGACCGCCGCCCGTGACAGCGGGCCCCGGCAGGCGAGAAAGCTGAGCAGCGACAACTGCTGGGACGTGAGGAGTGGGGCATCGCCAACGAGATCGATCTCACCCAGAACCCGAACCACGAGGCCGGCGCTGGTGCCGGCTGGCGGGGCGTCACCGGAGCGAGGCTCGGTGCCAGCAGGCAGCGGGTCGGGCCCACCGGCCGCCACGGGGCGCACCTCCGTGGGCGGGCGCGCCTCGACCGGGCGGCGACGATCGGCCGAGTCGAGCGGCACGGCATCCGCAGCCAGCGCGTCGGTCATGAGCGCGCCGAGCTGGGCGGCCTCACGGGCAGAGAGGCGACACGCAGGACCTGTCGCCCCCCACGGGGCCACGGTGGCTCGCGACTCCTCCACCTCGATCCGGTACGGCGTGTCGAGCTCGGCGCCAACGGCGATCACCGCGACTGGCAGGTTGCCCGCCGATGCATGGGCGATGGTGGACGACAACGCACCGACACCGTCGTGGTCGGTGACCACGACGACCGGGCCGAGTGGCTCGTCGGGCGTGGCCAGCCGCTGGGCGAACGCGTTCGCCGCATCGGCGGCATAGAGCTGGTCGCGCAGGTCGCTGAGCCACTCGTCGAGCTCGGCCTCGATGTCGGCCGCTGCTTGGCGCCGCACCAGGCCGTACCCGTCGACCCCCTCGACGGCGAAGGTGGTTCGCACGTCGACGGTGGGGGCCGACACTGACGTTGCCAGCTCGTGGACGAGGCTCCGCACGACATCGAGGATCACATCGCGCCGAGGCCCGTCGATCCGGAGCAGACCGATGGCTTCGAGGTTGACGAGTACGCCACCGGCCGCAGTCACCACGGTGGGCAGTCGCCGGTGCCCGGCGGGGGCCGGTAGGTCTTCTGTGCTCACCGACCGGTCCAGCCGCCACGTGATGTGGCCGTTGGTGGGCTCCCACGGCAGCGGGGCCGCCATCGTGTCGCCCCGCTCGAACTCCACCTCCATGGCGTGGTCGTCGGTTCGAACCATCATGGGCTGGGCCACGCTCTCGCCCTCCCACAGTGGGCGGGAGCCGAGCGAGCCGATGGCGGCCTCGATCCACCGGGCTGTTGCACCGTCGGCCCGATGGTGGAGCGCCGATTCGAACGGGGCGAGATCATCGTGCGGTGGCATCGCAACCGTGCCGACGGCCCGGTGGGCGAGGCGGAACCGACGCCTCCGCATGAGCGTTCGCAGTGCGCCGTTCACCAGAAGTGCACCTGCGGCCCCGAGAGCGACCTGGGCCGGATCGATGGCAACGCCGATGCCGGCCTCCGACGGCTGCCCGGCATCGACCCCAGGCCCGCCCACCGGTACCCGGACGCGGTGGTCAGGCTCGTCATCACCCGAGGGGCGCCGCGGGCCGAGCGGAGGCGGTGTCGCCTGTTCCCCAGGGCTCGACGGTGCCGATCCCTCAGTGATGCCCGACGGTGCCGGTGGGGCGGAACTGCCGATGCCGGGATCACGAAAGCGAAAGACCTGACCGGGGTAGATGAGGTTGGGGTCGTCGATGAGGGCGTCGTTGTCGGCGACCACGTCGTGGACGTAGCCGGCCACGGTGGCGTCGGTCGGCGCCTCGCGCCCCGCATCGAGAGTGGCCGCCGACAGGCGCCACAGATTGTCGCCTTCCGCGACCTCCACCAGGGTGGCGAGGGCGCGGGGCCCGTCGGGCACGATCAGGTCCCACCCTGCCTCGATGCGGGTGAAGTCAGCGGCGAGCACGGTGCCGTCGCGCATGGTGCGCCCCACGTTCATGTCGCGCAGCTCCTCCCACCTTCCGGCGGCGCCGAGGTGCTGCTCGGCCAGACCGATCAGCGACTGCTTGCGCGCCACCACGATGCGGGTACCGACCCCTTCGGCGCCAGCGCGGTCGAGCCCAGGGTCGAGCTCGGCCACGGGGGCGGCAGAGGCCGTTGCCACTGCGGCCGGCAGGGGCGGAAGCGGCGCCGCGCTGGCGGCCGTGGATTGCACCAGAACCGACCCTGCCAGTGCCCACTGCGCGACCAGCCGTCCGGCCAGCCACTGGGTGGCACCGATGCCTCGAACTGCCGAGGCCGGTGCGCCCCGCAGCGCGGCGGCGGTCTGGAGCGCGACGCCGACGGCGAACCATGCCCACGCCAGCCAACCGACGGCGGCCACCGTGCCCACCACGACGCCGGATTCGATCTGGCCTGCCGACAACCGATCGGCCAGGACCGACCAGTCGACATCGAGCACCGCCCGCGGATCACCAGCAACCGCGACGAGAACCAGTGGCGGCGCGATGAGCACCGCCAGCACGACCAACGTGATGGCTACAGCGCGCACCAGCGCACCGAGCCGGGATACCGACCGAGTCGAAGAGGCCACCGCCACTCCCCTGCCTACACGATTGCGGTCGGATCAATCCGACGATCAGCAGGCCCGCCCGGGAGACCACTGCTGCTGTGACTCTAGCCGAGTCGGCCCGCTCCGGTCACTGGTCGTCACCCACCACGCAGTGCGCGGCCTCCTGGGGCTGCGTGGCAACGCGGTCGGTGTGGGGCTGGCACAGTTCGCCGTACACCAGCGTGAACGGCACCTTGTGGGGCCCCTCGTACTGAGGGCGCACGGCCAGGGCCGGTCCGTCGAACGGGTTCTGGGGGTCAGGGCCGCCGTCGCTCAGGTAGCCGAAGCCGCACCCGCTCACCGGCTCGGCCCGAACGTTGACGCACTCGTCGATCCACGTCTGGTTGATCTCGGGGTGCCATCCGCCCCACCAGTCGCCGTGGGTGGAGTGCCCGGGTTCCCCGGCCAGCTCGAACGTGGTGGGGTCGATGTCAGACGAGAGGTACCAGCCGTCGGTGGTCTCCCCGACGTCCACCCGGTAGTTCACGAAGTACTCGAGGTTCGGCAGGTTCACGGGGTGGCTGTCTGGACACTGGCTCCCGTACCAGTCGCCAATCTCGGGCACCGCGTAGCTCGACGCCCAGTTGGCGGGATCGTCGCCGCTCCAGCACTGGGGGAACTTCACGTTCATCTCGAGCACCACGTGGGGCCGATCGGTCACGCCGTAGAGGTCGAAGAACCGGTCGCCGTCGCACACCGGGATGGTGTCGGCCTGGGGCTCGGCCGTTCCCGACCACTGGTCGGAGCACACGAACGAGAACTTCCCTGCCGCTCCTCCCCGATCCCAACTCCTGGTGTTGAGGTTCTCGGTGGCGATCATCGCAGCCTCGGGAGGATACGGCTCCGACGCTCCCTGCGATCGCCCTTCACCCTTGTAGTAGACCACCACCCGCTCCGGCACCCGGATGTTGCCGGCGGCGTCGAACATCGCCGGCACCCAGTATCCGGTGCGATTCAGCTCCTGGCCGTTGCAGGTGCTGGACCCGGAGTTGCTCAACGTTTCGTAGGTCGAGTGGGCGTTCACGTCGGTGTTGCCGAAGAACATGTGCAGGTGCGACCCGCCCGGGTGCCCGGGAGCAACGAGGGGATCGTCGTAGGCGAAGTGGCTGAACTCGCATCCCGCTCGGAACTGCCCGCCTTCGGCGATCGGGAACGACATCTCGATGTTGCCACCCACCTCGCCGAGGTAATCCTGGCGGGGCCCGAGGTGATCCTCGATCACGAGATCCTGCAGCGGCGTGTCCCGGTGGAGGCTTCGGTCGTGGCTGTCGTTACGCACACTGGCCCCGGTGATGAGGGCCAGGTTGCGCTCGTATGCCGCCGGATCGTGCGGTGGCGCCTCGGCGGCTGGATCTGCAGTGGCGTGATGGGCCATCGAACTCGTCATCGTGGCCCCCGTCGGCTCGGCTTCGGGGGCGGCCACCTCGCGGGCACCGATGCCGATCCGGCGAGCCGGCGGCTCGGTGTCGTCGGAGGAACCGAGAAACGATGCGGCGGCCGTGCTGGCGAACGCCACGATGATCACCACGCCCCCAAGCGCGACGAGATTGGAGAATCTGAGCACGACACCTCTCGAAAAGACCGAAATCCGACGTCGAGAACCGACGTCGGATCAGGTCGAACTCAAGTCACCACAGCTCTGACTACAGCGTATTCGTAGACACAGCTCTGGGTACTCGGCGAGCCGACCCCCCGGACGTCTTCGGCCGGGAGGAGACCGTCATTCGCTTGCGAGCGCTGCTTCCATGTCGGACAGCGCATCTTCCAACTCGGAGAGAAAGTTGGCGTTGTCGGCCACGATGCCCTCGAGCATCGCCAGCATCGCCTCTTCCGCCTTCTTCAACCCGTCATGGAGGGACTCAAGGATCTGATCGACTTCGTCACTCGCTCCCACGTCCTCCATGGAGAGCAACGCTAGACCAACGATCCGATTTTGTTAAGAGCAAATTCTGAATTTTCTTTGCCGCTATTGATCTATTATTGACCAATAACTTTCGCCCTCCATTTACACGCTTCGACACAGATGTCTACGCGTGTTTGATCAACTCACGGGCGGGACGGACCTGGCTGCTAGCGTGACGACAATGGGAGGTTCGAGCACCATCGGCTCGCTCGCCACGGCGTTGGCTGAGCGCCACAGCCAGCCTGGTCCGGCAGACGACGGGCTCCGGCTCAGCGCCTATGCCGAGTGGCCTCGCCATGACGACTGGACGCTCCGCTCCGCTCTCGTACGCCTCGCCCAACCCGAGCCCCTGCTGAGCGGCGCACTCCTCGAATCGGCTCGCCGACTCGACGCTGCCCTGCACCCCCTGAGCCGGACGCTCGAACGACATCTCGTGGTCTGTGATCGAGCGTTGAGCGCTGCGACATTCGATCCGACCTCGGTCGAGGCCGCAACGGCTGCGCTGCCCTACGTCGACACCCGGGCTGCCGACCTCGCTCGGCTCAGCACGCACGCCGGGGTGGACGGACCCGAACTTGCAGCCGCGTACCACGACCTCGACCCGCTCGACGACGAGGAGCACGAGGCGGTCGGCCTGCTCGCTGTTGCTGTCGGGTTCGACCGGTTGTCCGACGAGCTCACGGCCTGGGCGGCGGCCGACCCCCGACCCGAGCCCCCGATCACCAGCGTCGACGCCACCATTCGCCGGGTGGTGGGTCAGCTCGACACGATGGGTATACCCCACGAGGCGGATCGGCGCCCCCCGCCCCGCCGCCGAGCGGCGAGCTGAAGCGACCGCCAGGCTGGCCGAGCGGCCTCGAGGCGGTCCATCTCGGCACGAAGGCGGGCCACCTCGACCGGATCGAGGACGGTGAGCGGCTCGTCCACCAGGTACCAGTCGCACAACACAGCCGCATCAACGGCGAAGTCGCCAGTCACCTGGCTGAGGAGTTCCGCAGTGACCGCGAGGGCGAAGAGATCCACGCCGTCGGCCGGGCCACCGAACACGAGCAGGCTCCCGATCACGCGTGCGGTGGCCACCGTGGCTGGCGATGCGTCACCCCACCCCAGCCCGTGATCGGGATGATCGAGCGGCGGCGCCAGTTCCACCGTGTGACCCACGGGGGTGCGCAGAAAGAGTCGACACCGGGCCCCGGCGACCACGCCCACCAAGACGGTCGAACCGACCACCCGCCCCACGGCTCGACCGAGCACGTCGAGCGCTGCGCAGGAATCGGCGTCGAGGGCGAGCCCGACGCGGGCCAGGTGATGGGCCAGGGCATCGACGGTCGGGAACTCGCCGGCCCGGGTGCCGTAGCGAACGAGGGGCGGCGGATACGGCCCATCGCCGCCGAACACGCGCACGGTGGCGGCGAAGGTCTGGCGTGCGCCGTCCCACTCGGCGACACCGGGCAATGAGCCGGCCATCACCTCGGTGGAGAACGCAGGGCGAGCGGAGAACGCGGGGCCGGTGGAGAAGTCGGGGTTCAGCTCTGTCATGCCTCAACAGGCGCGACCAGGTGCCACTCGTGTTGCAGTACGGGCGGGCCGGCCCCCATCCGGACCTGGCTGCCGCTGCGCTCACGGACGGTTTGCGGCGGGTACGATCGCCAGGTGTCGTCGGACCAGTACCGCCTGCCCACCTCCGTCGTTCCCGAGAGCTACCGGGTCGATCTCGATCTCGATCTCGACGCCGAGCGCTTCTCCGGTGAGGTCACCATCAGTGCCCGCATCGAGGAGCCGTGCGAGACCGTCGTGCTCAACGGCGATGGGATCGACGTCTCGATCGCAGAGCTGACCCGCCCGGGCACCGAGCCCGAGAAGGTCGCCGTCGAGATCCACGCCGACGCCGAGCGCATCGAACTGCGCCCGTCGGCCTCGCTGGACCCTGGGCCCATCGAGCTGCGGATCGCGTTCTCGGCCAGCTTCAACGATCAACTCGTCGGCGCCTACCTCAGTCGCTTCACCGACGCAGAGGGCCACACCCAGACCCTGGCCACCACCCAGTTCGAGGCCACCCATGCCCGCAAGTGCTTCCCGTGCTGGGACGAACCGGCATTCAAGGCCACATTCGAACTGAGCTTGGTCGTGGACGAGCGCCACGAGGCCGTGGCCAACTCGGCCGAGGTGGGCCGCACCTCGCTGGGTGACGGCCGCATGCGGGTGTCGTTCGCCCCCACGATGGTGATGAGCACCTACCTCGTTGCCTTCGTGGCCGGTCCGCTCGAGATCACCGACCCCGTCGACGTCGACGGCACCCCACTGCGCATCGTGCACGTTCCCGGCAAGGGCGATCTCACGGCCTTCGCCCTCGACTGCGGGGCCTTCGCCCTGCGGTACTTCACCGACTACTTCGATCTCGGGTATCCGGGCGACAAGCTCGACCTCGTGGCCATTCCCGACTTCGCCTTCGGGGCGATGGAGAACCTCGGGTGCGTCACGTTCCGCGAAGTGCTGCTCCTGATCGATCCTGATCAGGCCACCCAGGCCGAGCTCCAGCGCGCCGCTGATGTGATCAACCACGAGCTGGCCCACATGTGGTTCGGTGACCTCGTCACGATGTCGTGGTGGAACGGCTTGTGGCTGAACGAGGCCTTCGCCACCTTCATGGAGATGCGCTGCACCGACGCCCACCGGCCCGATTGGCAGCGCTGGGTCGACTTCGGGCTCTCCCGAAGCCAGGCGTTCGACACCGACAGCCTCGCCGCCACCCGGCCGATCGAGTACGAGGTGGTCAGCCCCGAAGATGCGGAGGGGATGTTCGACATCCTCACGTACGAAAAGGGCGCGGCGGTGGTGCGGATGCTGGAGCAGTATCTCGGCGAGGACGAGTTCCGGGCCGGAATCCGGCGCTACATGCAGGAGAACCAGTACGGCAACGCCGAAACCACCGATCTGTGGGACGCGATCGAGGCCGAAACTGGCGAACCGGTGCGCCGCATCATGGACTCGTGGATCTTCCAGGGCGGCTTCCCGCTCGTGTCGGTGACCGTTGACGGTGCAGCGGTCACCTTCAGTTCCGAGCGCATGAGCTATCTCGGCGGCGACGAGTCTCCCGACACCGAGTGGGTCACGCCGATGCTGTTCCGCTGGCAGCCCCCTGGCGACGGCGATCCCCGTACCGACCGGGTGCTGCTGGAGGGTCCCGTCACCACGACGACTCTCGACGCAGAACCCGAGTGGCTCGTGGCCAATGCCGCCGGCTCGGGCTTCTTCCGCACGTCCTACGACCCCGAGGCCCTGGACGTCCTGGCCGAGGTGTCGACCGACGAGCTGGATGCCACTGAGCGCTACGCCCTCGTCGACGACACCTACGCCGCCCTCCTGGCCGGCCGCACGTCGTCGATGGCCTTCCTCAACCTGCTCGAGGCAATGAGCGGCGAGAGCGACCGGTCGGTGTGGCAACGTCTGATCGGCGGGATACGCCAGCTCGACCGGCTCGTCGATGGTGAGGCCCGCGAGCGGCTCCAGGAGGTGGCCCACGACATGCTGGCCCCGCCGCTGGCCAATCTCGGCCTCAGCCCTCGCCCCGACGACGACGATCGCTCCCGCCAGCTCCGGGGTGACTTGATCCGAGCCCTCGGTGTGACCGCCAACGACCCCGAGATCCAGGAGGAGGCGAAGCGCCTGTTCGCCACCGCCCGCCGTGATCCCGAACTGGTCGACACGCCGCTGCTGGCGGCCTCGGTCGACGTGATCGCGGCCATCGGCAACGAGACCGACTTCGCCGACTTCGAAAGCGCCTGGCGTTCGGCCGCAACACCACAGGAGGAGGTGCGCTACCTCTACGCCCTCAGCGACTTCAGCGACCCTGCGCTTCAGCAGCGGGTGCAGGCCTTGATCCTCGATGGCGACATCCGATCCCAGAACGCGCCGTTCCTGCTCGCCCGCTCGCTCGGGAGCCGTGATGGCGGCCGGGCCACGTGGGCGTTCATCACCACCGAGTGGGCCCGGTTGAACGAGATGTTCCCGACGAGCTCGATCCCGCGCATGTTGAGCGGAATCTCGGCGCTCGACCACGCCGATCTCGTGGAGGCCACATCGGCGTTCCTGGCCGAGAACCCACCGACGTCCGGGGCGCAGACCGTCCGCCAGGTACTCGAACGCCAGCGGGTGCAGCTCGCTCTGCGCGAACGGGAGGCGGAGCGGCTGGCGGCGTTCCTGGTGGCATCCGCCCCCTGACCCACCCGTGATCCGCCCCCGCCGCCACTCTCCTCTCCAGATCTGGGCCACCGGACACGACACCATCCAGATCACCTGGGGGTACCTGCCGCCAGGTGAGGTGACCTTCTGGGCCGGTGATGCTCACTGGCGCGTCCACCACGACGACGGCGGGCCTGGCGGGGTGGAACTCGACGGGCTCGACTCCGATCACGCCTACCGCATCGACGTGCGCTGGCACGGTGGCCGCACCCAGTTGGAGGCCCACACGCTGGCTCGGCCGCCTGGCGAGCTGGTGGCCCGGGTGGCGACGGTGAGCGACCTCCATCTCGGGGCCACCCGTTGGGGCCTCACCCACACCATGCGCGACCGGAGCGACCACGAGGTGCCGTTTCCGATGCGGTGCGCCCGGGCTGCGGTGAGCGATGCAAGGGCGTGGGGCGCCGATCTGCTGCTGGTGAAGGGCGATGCCGCTCATCACCAGACCCCTGACGACTTCCGGCAGGTGGGCGAGCTACTCGACGGTGTTCCCGACCTGCCCGTGATGCTCGTGCCCGGCAACCACGATGTGGACGCCCCCGGCGCACTCCCCATGCCAGCCCGGGTGGGCTCGCGGGGGGTGCGCTACATCCGAGATGCCGACCACACCGACCTGGACGGCGTCCGGGTGATCGCGGCCGACACCTCACTCCCCGGGCGGGGCTCCGGCTCCCTTGTGCGGGTGGGCCCTGCGGTACTCGATCTCGCGGCCGATGCCCCGGGCCCGTGCCTGATCGGTCTGCATCATCATCTCGAGCCGTACCGGGTGCCGCTCAACTATCCCCTGGGGGTGGGAGCACCCGGGTCGACCCGGTTCGTGGCTGCGCTGGCGGCGGCCAATCCCGCGTCGGTCGTGACGTCGGGCCACACGCACCGCAACCGGTGCCGGCGCTACGGGCCAGTACTCACGACCGAGGTGGCCTCGACCCGCGATTGGCCCGGTGTCTGGGCTGCCTACTCCGTGTTCGAGGGCGGCGTCACCCAGGTGGTGCGCCGGGCGCTGCGAGCCGACGCGGTGACCTGGCACGAGTACAGCCGGCGGGCGTTGGCCGGGATCTGGGAGTGGTGGTCGAGCGGACCGATCAGCCAACGCTGCATTGCACAGCATTGGCCGTCTCGATAACCGTCACGATGCCGGTCACGCCGTCGACGTCCACCACCATGCCGTCGCGAAGTCGATCCTGGGCGCCAGCGGCACCGGTCACCACGGCCACGCCGAGTTCACGGGCGGCCACGGCGCCGTGGGCGAGCACGCTCCCATTGGTCAGTACCACCGCCTCACAGGCGATCAGATAGGGCGTCCAGCTCACCGGAAGTCGATCGAGTACGAGCACGTCGCCCGGCTCGAACACCGGTCGGCCCCGGCCCCGGTGAACCCGAACCGGGCCGCGCCCGCCCGCGGCCGATCCCGGAGATCCGAGCAGCACCTCGCCCGCCTCGGCCACCAGCGTGTCGGGCACCGACAGCCGCGAGTCGGGCCGGCGCCCGTCCACCATGTGGCGGACCCGCACGTGCTCGTGATCGGCGTAGGTGGCCCGGCGGCGATCGATCAGGGAGCGCACGTGCGACAACCCGCCGTCGGCGTAGTAGCCGAGCTCCTCCAGATTCAGGAACCCGAGGTGCTCGGGGGCCTCGACATCGCCGTGACCGGCCGCCCGGGTGCCGAGTTCGGTGACAACCATGCGCACTTCGGCCAGCAGCCGGGCCAGCGCCGCCCGGGCCTGGTCGCGACCACGAACGAACACCGCCGTCGACGCAATCGCTGCGTGGTACTGCTCCCGGGTGATACGGCCGTGGTTGCCGTTCCCGTTCCCGTTCCCGTTCCCGTTGCCATTGCCGTTGCCGCTCTCGGCGATGAGCCCGGCCACGCCGGCCACCATCGTCTGCCGCTCGGCCTGGCGATCCTCGCGGCCGAGGGCCGGATTGCGATCGTCGTCGCACCGTCGCAGCGTGTCGATCACCGCCAGGGTCTCGATCGGATCCTCGAACCAGGCTGGGGTGGTGAGTTCCCACTCGGCGTTGGACACGAAGCCCAATTCGGCCCGAAGGGCATCGAGGCCACCGCAGAGGGCGACGGCGTCGTCGACCGTGGAGGCTCGCAGCCGCTCGTTGAGCCCGTCCAGGCCTCCGTCGAACTCGATGGTGAGCACGGTCGACGAGCGGACGAGGCGCGACAACGTCCACATGGCGGGCAGCGTGGCAGCGCTCTCCATCTCGCCGAGCGCCGCAATCAGTTGGATCGCGGCTGTCGGCAGGCCCACCTCAGTGGCCATGGCAGCCACGATGCCAGGCCCAACGGCAGCCGCCAACGTCTGTTCGAGGTAGTGGCCGAACAGACGGCGCCCGAGCGGCGCCAGCGTGTCGAGGTAGGCGAAGACCTCCACGTCGGCCTGAGGATCGAAGTCGGGACGGGCCGCGGCCAGCCCCCGGGCCGCCGCAAGGTCGGCCTCCAGCGCGCTCTGGTCGTTGCTCACGAGCACCCACCGCAGCCAGTCGGTGAGCGGGCCGACACTGAGGTCGGGCCGGTGGTGCCACGACTCGGCGGTGAACGGAGGCATCAGGCCGTCGCTCGTGAAGAACGCGGCATCGATGTGCTGGGGCGCCAGCACGGGCATCCTGGCCGCCCACACCCGCAGTAGTGACGCATTGAGGTAGATACGACCGTCGATCGTGGTGATGATCTCGGGCTGCTCGGTGTCGATGTGGTCGCCGGAGAACCCGAGCCGCTCGGTGAGCAGAGCCCGCCAGGCCGGCCGGGCGAGGCGATCCCACACCAGATCGTGATCGAGAGGCGTCACCGGGCCAGCCGTGAACTCGTCGACGATGGCGCGGGTCCAGAGGGGGAATCGCAGGGATTCAGAGATATGTCCGTTGCGCTCAGCCATGCGCCGCCCTTTCGATGGCGTCATGCACCATCGATAATCGGGCGGTCTCCCTCTCCTGCGATCCCGCCCCGATCGCCTTGCAGTTCGCGAACATACCCGCGGCGGGAGGCTGCCGTCCACGCGGATCACCGCCATCGGGGTCGAGGCTGGCCCCGACCCGAACAGCCGTGATAGCCACTGGGCGTGGGGACCAGCCCAAATCCACGAGAGAGAGGTCGATGATGCGCGCCGCTGTGCTGAACGAAATTCCGGGTGATCTGATCATCGAAGACGTCACCGTCGACAAGCCCGGACCGGGCGAGGTACTGCTCGCCACGGCCAATGCCGGGTTGTGCCACTCCGATCTCCACTTCA
Source organism: Actinomycetota bacterium (assembly GCA_039029735.1). Taxonomy (GTDB): domain Bacteria; phylum Actinomycetota; class Acidimicrobiia; order Acidimicrobiales; family SZUA-35; genus CADEDH01. The sequence goes on from JBCCFL010000041.1 coordinate 20,504, forward strand.
TGGACGGTCAGTGGGATCGACTGCCGCTCCCAGCAGTGATGGGGCACGAGTCGGCAGGCATCGTGCAGGCTGTCGGCCCCGACGTCGACTACGTCAAGCCGGGAGACCGGGTGATCACCTGCCTGAGCATCTTCTGCGGCCACTGCGAACACTGCCTCACCGGGCACCCGAACCGCTGTCAGAACCAGGCTGCGACCTCACGCCCCAAGGGAGCGGCGTCACGGCTGAGCCGTGGCGACGAGGAGGTCGGCCAGTTCGCCCGCCTCGGTGGATTCGCCGAGGAGATGCTCGTACACCAGAACGCCGTGGTGAAGGTCCGTGAGGACATGCCACTCGACAAGGCCGCGCTGATCGGGTGCGGAGTTACCACGGGGGTGGGCGCGGTGTTCAAGACGGCCCGCATCGAGCCCGGTTCAACGGTGTGTGTCGTCGGTGCCGGGGGTATCGGACTCTCCGCCATCCAGGGGGCTCGGATCGCCGGAGCGAGCCGCATCATCGCCGTGGACATCGGTTCGGCGAAGCTCGAAACGGCCCAGGTCTGCGGTGCAACCGATGTGATCGATGCGGGCACCGCTGAAGACGTGGTGGCAACCGTTCGAGAGCTCACCGGCGGCGGCGTGGACTACGCCTTCGAGTGCATCGGCCGCAAGGAGACGGTGGAACAGGTGTGGCGGATGAGCCGTATGGGCGGCACGTCGGTGGTCGTTGGCATGATGCCGTTCGGGCAGAAGATCGAGATCACCGGCTATGAGGTGTTCATGCTCGAGAAAACGCTCAAGGGCTCGATGATGGGGTCGAACGCGTTCCGGGTGGACATGCCGCGGTACTGCGACATGTACCTCGACGGGCGGCTCCTGCTGGATGAGATGATCTCGCACACGCTTCCGCTCGATGACATCAACGATGGCTATGAGCTGATGCGCCAGGGGAACTCGAACCGGGCGGTCATCGACTTCTCGCTCTGAGCCGACGCCGCTAGTCGGTCTTGCGGCCCTCCGGCAACGTCGGCGGTCCGGCGAAGGCCTGGGCGATCGACATCCACTCGGTGGCGAGAGGCCCGTCGGTCACCAGATCAGTGTCGGCCGGGTGGCGGCGCTGGGTGGCCACGAGGCAGAAGTCGAGGGCCGATCCCCGCACGGTGTCGGCCGCGTCGTCGGGGCCCCAGGTCCAGATCTCCCCTGCGGGGCTCGTGAGCTCCACCCGAACGGGCCCGTCGGGGGGCGTCATTCCGCGGTTCACGTAGCTCCAGCCCCTCGTGCTCACCCCGATGTGGGCCACGTGCCGCAACCGCTCCGACGGAGGCCACGCGGCCCCCACCGCGTCGGCCACGTCCTGGCCGTGCGACCACGTCTCCATGAGGCGGGCGGTGGCAAACGAGAGCGTGCTCATGTCGGGCCCGAACCAGGGAATGCGGTCCTTCGGGCCGCGGCCCCGGAACGCCTCGATCATCTGGCTGCGTTCGCTGCGCCACCAGTTCAAGATGTCGGCCCCGCTCCTGGCCCCCTTGTCGCCGAACACGCCATCGAAGCCTTGGGTCGCCATGCGCTCCTTGGCCACGCCGAATCCGTCGGCGTCGACCACGGCGAGTGTGGCGGCCATGTCAGCTTGGATCAGGTGGACGATCGTGTCCTTCACGTCCCACCCCTCAGCGGCTGTGGCCCCGTTCCACTGGGCCTCGTCTATCTCGGCCACCACGGCATCCAGTGCGGCGTGCTCGGCGGCCAGGTCGTCACAGATCTCGTCCACGCCGCGATCCTACGCGCGGGCGCTCCTGGGGGTGCAGTTCGATCCGCTACGGTCTCAGGCCGTGGACCTGATCACCGACGGCGGACTGATCGTGTGGTTCTGGGCAGCAGTGGCGGTGAGCGTGATTGCGCCCCGGCTGCCCTTCGGCCGCACGGTGCTCTATCCCTTCGCGCTCCTCGGCACCTGGGCCCATGAGATGGGCCATGGCGTCACCGCAATTCTGTTCGGCGGCCGGTTCCGGCGGCTGGAGGTACACCGCAACCTGGGCGGCCTGGCGTTCCACAGTGGAGTCCGAGGCGTGGGGCGGGCGGCGGTGGCCGCTGGTGGGCTGCTCGCCCCGGCTGTGGTGGGGGGCGCCGTGATCGTGCTCGGCGCCCGGGAACAGACGGCACCATGGATCCTGGCCGGGGTGGCAGCGTCGCTGATTCTCTCGTTGCTGCTCTTCGTTCGGAACGGATTCGGGTGGCTGGCGCTCAGCCTGATCGCGGCTGCCCTCACCGCCATCGCGGTGCTCGCCCCCGAGAACGTCCGAATCTTCCTGGCCCAGCTGATCGGGATCCAGTTCTGCATGGCGAGCTGGGGCAGCCTGCATTACCTGTTCACGAGGCACGTGCGCCGCAGTGACGGCACGGTGATGGACTCCGACACCCAACAGATCGCCAACGTGATGCTCCTCCCCTACTGGTTCTGGGGCGGCCTCATCGCCGTGATGTCATTCGCGATCTTGTCGGCGTCGTTCTACGTGGCCTGGGTGGCGCCGGCCTGATTCGGCTGGCCACGCCCGGGCTCGTGACGGGTGGGCCGGGATCGATCGGCGGGGTCGGCAGGCAGATGGATGCACACCTGCCCACCAGGCCCTGGATTCACGCTGATCGACCCGTCGTGGGCTCCCAGCAGGGTGCTGGCGATGGCGAGGCCGAGGCCGGCCCCGCCCGGGTGCGAGCGGGCGTCATCGGCCTGGGAGAAGCGGTCGAGGGCATGGGGCACGAAGTCGTTGGGGAAGCCAGGCCCGTCATCAACCACCTCGATGGCGACGGTGGCGCCGGCGGACCGATCGACAACACGCACCACGCCACCGTCGGGTGAGTGCCGCACGGCATTGTCGAGCAGGTTGCGCAACACCCGACCGAGCGCAGCGTGATCGCCGATCACCACCCGTGGGTCGCCGATCTCGGACCGGACGGCCACGGTACGGGCCGACGCGACGGGCCCCACGGCCTCGATTGCCTCGTCGACCAACTCGGAGAGATCGAGGGCCTCACGGCCGAGGGCCAGGCTGCCCGCGTCGGCCCGGGCCAGCAGGAACAGGTCACCAACGAGGGATTCGAGGGCCAACACGTTGCCTCGCATGGCCCGCACGTGGCCCTCGGGATCTCCGATCCCGTCTTCGAGGGCCTCGACCGACACCAGCAACGACGCCAGCGGTGTGCGGAGATCGTGGCTGAGGGCGCTCACCACCGACTGCCGTTCCTCGTCGGCCGCCGCGCGTTCCACTTCGGCTCGGGCCAGTGATCGACTGAGTTCGTCGACGGCGGACGCGAGCCGCCCGATCTCGTCGGTGCGGTCGATACCCGTGCGAGGGCTGCGGTCGCCGTGGGCCACCGATTCGACGGTGACAGCCACCCGGTCGAGATCCTTGGCCACGGGCCCCGCGATGCGTAGGCCCACCACAGTGGACGCGAGGCCGGTGACGGCCGCCACGAGCAGGGCATACCAGATGTCGTTGCCCGACAACGCCATGGCCACGGCGGCGATCACGCCGCCGACGATGGCGAGCAGAGGGCCGACGAGAGCGAGCGCCGGCACGCTGCGCCGCAGCGGAAGGCGTCGAAGCAGCGGAGGGAGGGCGATCACAGCGACGACCGAGATGGCTGCCATCAACACGGCGAACAGGACGAGGGATGGACCCTCCTCCATCATCGGGCCGTCGGCGGCGAACATCAGGGGCGTCACTGCGATCACGGGGTGGGGCCCTGTTCGAATCGGTAGCCGATGCCGTACACGGTCACGATGTGGTCGGGGCGGGCCGGATCGGCTTCGATCGCCCGGCGGAGGCGACGGACGTGCACGGTGACCGTGCCCGGGTCCTGCCATTCCGAACTCGACCCCCACACGTCACGCAGGAGGTCTTGGCGACTCATGACCTCGCCGGGCCGCGAGGCCAGCTGCACCAGCAGGTCGAATTCCTTCGGCCGGAGCTCGACGGTGGCATCGGCCTTGGTCACGGTTCGGGCCTGGACGTCGATCTCCACGTCGCCGAAGGCCAAGGACTGGGGTGCGTTGGTCTTGGTGCGGCGCAGCACGGCCCGGACGCGGGCTGCCACTTCCCGGGGTGAGGCGGGCTTGGCCACGTAGTCGTCGGCGCCGAGTTCGAGGCCGGCAACCCGCTCGGGTTCGGAGTTTCGAGCGCTGAGCACCACAACGGGCACCTCATCGCCGCCGCTGCGGAGCTTCGCCAAGATGTCGAGCCCACTGATTCCGGGCAGCATCAGGTCGAGCACGAGCACGTCGGGGCGCTTGCGGCCGATCTCAGCCAGGGCCTCACGCCCATCGGCGGCCGCCCGTACGGTGAAGCCGTCTCGTTCGAGATACGTGGCCACCACCTGGCGGACCTGAGGTTCGTCGTCGACGATCAAGACATCGCCCTGCACGAGGGCACCCGGCTGGGCGGCGGCGTTGGGAACCGGTTGATCCATCACCTCGATGAGAACCTCGTAGGGGCCTGGGCACTGCGCCCGTGAACCCAACGTTAATGGGTTGTTCAGGTCAGACCGGAGTTTCCGGCCGGCGAGATCGCAACCTGACCCCACCGGCTGGTCGGCCGTTCGCTCACCGCTCGACAACGCCGCCGGCGGTGAGCGGGTCGCGGATCAGCCGCCACAGCGACATCCCCAGCCCATAGGTGATCAGACGAGGGCCGGGCGTGATCTTGACGAAGCAGCCGCCCGACAGGTCGAGCTCGCCGTGCCCGGTGATGGCCGTCAGGTGGCCAGCCTCGACCAGCCGGCGAATCTCCGGCCCGTCCGAGGCGAGCAGTTCGGCCCGACCCTGGAACTGGATCAGCGATGGCGGCCCGACCGGAAGGCGCCGCACCAACACGGTGACGGCCACGTCGGCCCGGCCTTGGATGTTGCGGGCCTTGCGGCTCGATCGCATCGTGCTGGCGTACATCGCGCCGTTGTGCCAGGCGTACAACACGCCAGCCACATGAGGGCGGCCTGTCACCGAGGCGGTGGCGAGATTGGCGAACGAACGGCGGGCCAGGGCTCGCTCGATGGTGGCGGGATCGGGGCGCCATGGGGCCTTGGGATCCTGGCCTGATTGGGTGGTGTTGGGTGTCGCGCTCTGTGTCATGCCGGCACCGTACGACGGCACTGCGAGACGATCCATGGCTCAATGGCTCTCATACATACGAGATCGTCTAGAATCACGGCATGGATCCGTTGACCGGGGTGTTCGGGGACCCACGAGCCCGGGGGGCGTTCGTTCTCCGGGCGATGATGGCGCCGCCCTGGGCGTTCCGTATCGAGGACGAGGCACCGCTCACGCTCCTGGCGATGCTCGGAGGCACGGCGCAGGTGTGGTTCGACGACAGCCAACCCGTGACGCTGCCGCCCGGGGCCGTCGCCCTCGTCAAGGGGCCGCGCCACTACACGATGGCCGACGCCGCCACCACTCCCCTCCAGGTGATCGTCGGCCCGGAGCCGCACATGTGCCGGTCGGTCACCGGAGAGGAGCTCGCCGACGCATGGCTCCTCGGCCCCCGAACATGGGGGAACGACGCCAATGGCAGCACCAGGATGCTCATCGGCACCTACCACATCGAAACCGAGGTGGGTGGACGGCTTCTCGGAGCGTTGCCCGACCTCGTGCATCTGCATCCCGACGAGTGGGACACGCCGCTGCTCCCCCTGCTGGTCGAAGAGGCTGGTCACGACCTCCCCGGCCAGGACGCCATGATCGACCGGCTCCTCGACCTCCTCGTACTCTCGGTCGCGCGCACCTGGTTGTCCCGACAGGCCGACGAGGCGCCCGCGTGGTTCCGGGCCGGCTGCGACCCGGTGATCGGACCGCTCCTCCAGCACATGCACCGCGACCCGAGCCACCCGTGGACGGTGGCCGGCCTGGCCGACGAGGCTGGCCTGTCCCGTGCGGCGCTGGCCCGCCGTTTCACCGAGGCCGTCGGTGAGCCGCCGATGACCTTCCTCACGAACTGGCGCTTGACGCTGGCCGCCGACCTCTTGTGCCAGCCGGACGAGACCGTTGGCTCGGTTGCGACCAAGGTGGGCTACAGCAGCCCATATGCCCTGAGCACCGCATTCAAGCGCGTGCGCGGCATGAGCCCCCGCGACCACCGCCGCCTCCATCTGAGCACCGCCTGAGCCTCTCGCCCGCTGGCCGACGCACGGCGCTCAGCGGCGAGCGAGCACCGACACGATGATCGCCGCAGAGGCGATCAGGGCTGCGCCGACCAGGATGAAGAGGAGCCCTCGGCCCGCGACGGCGCCCCCGATGAGGAACGCCGCCAATCCGATGACGCCGCCCCACACACTCGGTTGCCACGGCGTGGACGAACCGTCTTCCCTGCTGCCCTCCCCCCGCATACCGGTCAGGGTAGTCAACAGCTGGGGTGCGGTCCGGGCACGCCTCCCCGGCGCACGCCTCAGCTCGCGTTGAGCGCCACCATGTAGAGCGCGGCGGCCACGATCACGACGATCGCGGGGATGTTCTCGAACCGGTCGCCGGCTCGCAGGTGGTAACCGAGGGCCCCGATCATCATGACGATGACGCCCACCGCAGCGGCGATGCCGAGCAACTCGAGATCGGTAACGGCGGCACCGAGCACGATGGCGACGGCCGCCAACACCTCGGCGATGCCGATCGGGATGCGAATGTTGTCGTAGCCGAGCCGTTGCGCCTGCTCGATGCCGGTCTTGCTGCCGACGAGCTTCATGCCGCCGATGCCGCCCATGGCGAGCACGAGCAGGGCGACGGTGATCCAGAGGAGAACTGTCATGGCGGTCATCATGCCAGCCAATAGTTGAGCGACACAACTATATTTCAGATAGATGATTGGGCGACGCCAACTGACTCGGTCGCTCAAGCTACGATGGATCGCATGACAGCGGACCAGGACCGCACGGCGAAGGTGGCCGAACTGGCCGATGCGCTGTTCACGCTCATGCCGATGGTGGCCACCCACGTCGACGATCGCCTCCAGAAACTGGGTATGACCACGACGGACTGGTGGGCCCTGCGCAGCGTCAAGGGGCCGATGCCGATGAAGGAGTTGGCGAGCTGCATGGAGATCGATCCCTCCTATGTCACCGCCGTGGCCGACCGGCTGGAGCAGATGGGCCTGATCGAGCGCCAGCCCCACCCCTCCGATCGTCGGGTGAAGAACCTCGTGCTCACGACCAAGGGCGAGGAGATCAAGGCATCGATCCCCACCACGTTGTGGTCCGGCCCGAACCTGCTGGCCGAGCTGACCGACCCTGAACACGCCCAGATGCTCGAGCTCGTGCACAAGCTCGTCGCCAGAGCCGGCGGACCGACTTCGGCCGTTGGCATGGAGTGCGACTGACGGTCGCCTCCGAGTGCGACAGGCGAACCTGGGCGGCGAGCACCATCGAAGCGCGGTGCTCCTGCACGCCGAGGTACGCCAGGGCTGAAGATGAGACCAATTCTCAATCCCACCTATGCTGACGCGCCATGGACATCAGCCGCCTCAATCTGTTCCCCATCAAGAGCATCCACCCCACCCCAGCCGCCCTTCTCGGGCCGGGGGCGCACGAGATGATCGGCGTCTCCGCAGCCGAGCTCGGGATGAAGAAGGTGCTCCTCATGACCACCGGCCTCCGCGGCACCGGCATCGTGGACGAGGTCAAGGGCGTCGTCGAGGCGGCGGGCGTGAGCGTGGAGGTGTTCGATCGCGTCGAGTCGAATCCCAAGGATCACAACGTCATGGATGCCCACGTGGCCTACGTCGATGCGGGCTGCGACGGGTTCATCTCCCTCGGCGGCGGATCCAGCCACGACTGCACGAAGGCCACCCGGGTCGTCGCCGCCCACGATGGCCGCACGATCAACGATTTCAAGGGTGAGCTGACGCTCGACAATCCGGTGCTGCCTCCCCACATCGCCGTGTCGACCACGGCCGGCACCGGATCCGAGACCAGCTTCGCCTTCGTGGTGACCGACACGACCACCGGCCCGGAGAACCACAAGTTCGCCAGCTTCGCCCACCAGATCTCGCCGTCGATGTGCATCGACGATCCAGTGCTGTTCATGCCGATGCCGTCGGATCTCACGGCCTACTGCGGGTTCGACGTGCTGGCCCACGCCGCCGGCGCCTACGTGTCCATCCTCGATGCCATCCCCTCCTGGGGCCCGGCACTCCAGGCGATTGAGCTGACGTTCAAGCATCTGCCAACCGTGGTCGGCAACGGCTATGACCCGGTTGCTCGGGAGCAGATGATGCACGCCCAGTACATTGCCGGGCTCGCATTCAACTCGGCCGGGCTCGACATCACCCACTCGATCTCGCACGCCATGTCAGCCAAGTTCGACACCCACCACGGCATGGGCAACGGCATTGCGATCACGCGGGTGTGGGAGCACAACGTGTCGGCCAACTACCCGAAGTTCGCCCGGATGGCCGAGGCCATGGGATACAACACTCGGGGCCTCACCGACGTGGCCGCCGCCGATCTCGCGATCGAAGGCATACACCGCCTTGCTGCCGACGTCGGCATTCCCCCGAGCTTCGGCAACCTGCCCGACTACACCAAGAGCCGGGTGGGTATGAACGGGTTCCCTCCGGTTTCCGCCACCCCGGGCGACATCGAGCACCTCACGATGCACGCTCTCGGCGACGTGTGCACCGTGACCAACCCCCGCATCATGACGCCGGAGTCGATGTCTGCGCTGGTCACCGACTCCTTGGTCGGCGCACCTTCGTGAACGGCGACGCCAACGAGGGTTCTCCGTTCGGTGCCAACGCTGAGGAGGTCGCCGATCGGCTCGCCGCCGTCGGCTATGTCGCCGACGTCGACATCGCCACGGCGGTCCATCTCTCGACTGGCCTCCGGCGGCCGTTGCTACTCGAAGGGCCGCCGGGCGTCGGGAAGACCTCCTTGGCTCGTGCTGTGGCGGCGGCCAGTGGTCGCCGGCTCGTCCGCCTCCAGTGCCACGAAGGCCTCGACGCCCAACAGGCGCTCTATGAATGGGATTACGGCCGTCAGCTGCTCGCGGCGCAGCTGCTGGCCACCGAACGTGCGAGCGCTGCGACGAACGGCGTGGTTCCAACAGCCGAGCTGTTCACCGACGAGTTCCTCCTGGAGCGTCCGTTGCTGACGGCGTTGCGGTCCCGAAAGCCGGTTGTGCTGTTGATCGACGAGCTCGACCGCGCCGACGACGCCCTCGATGCCCTCCTGCTGGAGACGCTCGACGAGCGGCAGATCACGATCCCCGAGCTGGGCACGGTGGAGGCCAGCTCCGATCCGTGGGTGTTCATCACCTCCAACGAAACCCGCGAGCTCGCTGATGCGGTGCGGCGCCGCTGCCTGCGTATCGGTCTGGGATACCCCGAACCCGAGCGGGAGGCCCTGATCCTGGAGGCTGCGGTTCCTGGCATCACGGCGGAGCTCCAGGCGAGCGTCGTCGACGCGCTGAACCGGCTCCGTGGGCTCGGCCTCGAGCAGCCACCTGGCGTGTCGGAGGGGCTCGACTGGGCCCGTGCGCTGCTGCTGTTGTCGGCGGAGCACCTCGACGCCGCCACCATCGATCGCACACTGCTCACGATCGTGAAGCGGTCGCGTGACGTGGATGCAGCCCGAGCCGAGTTCGCCGCCGGGCCGTGATCACCGGGCTGTGTGGGTTCGCCGATCTGCTCCGTCGCCATGGCGCCGACATCGGGTCAGCTGAGCTGATCGACGCCGCTCGGGCCCTTACGATGACCGACCTGGCCGAACGCACTGCCGTTCACCGAACCCTGACACTGACGATCGCCTGGGCGGGTACCTCGCCCACGGCCTTCGACGAACTCTTCGACGTCTGGTTCTCGGGCGCCGACCTCGTGCTGGACAACGGCATGGTCGACGCCGACGAGCCAGACATGCCGGCCGTTGCCCTCGACGCCGACACGGTGGACGCCACCCGCATCCACGCCGACGATGCGATCGCGCTCGAAACGAGAGACGAGCCGAGTGAGGCCGACGTCGAAGGCGCCACGGGCGACGGCAGTTCGTCCCCAGCCTCGCCAGCGCCCGTGGCGCCAACGGAGGGCGATGGGGTACCGGTCGCCGCCAGTGGCACCCTCGCTCCTGCCGCCCCAGGCGACGACAGCACCGACGACAACCCTCATGGCCCCCCATCGGTCGTCGAGCTTCCTGACGCGCCGGTGGCCGCCGAGCTGGAGCTGGCCCGGGAGGCACTGTCGGCCGCCGTTGAACGCCGCCGACTGCGAGAAGCGGCAATCTCGGTGCCACACCGCGTCACGGCCGTGGCTCAGCCGCTTTCGAGCGACGAGCGGTCCACGCTCGTACGGGTGGTGCGGGACTTCGAGCGCCACCTCGACGGCGCGCCGTCGTGGCGACGGCGCGCTCAGGCCCGCGGCTCGATCGACCTCCGGCGTACGATCCGACGCACCGTCACCACCGGCGGCCATCCCATCGATCTGCGCCACACCGGCCGGCGCCAGGACGCAGCCCGGCTCGTGGTTCTGGTCGACCTCAGCATGTCGGTTCGTGGCACGGCGCGCCTGGTGCTGCATCTCGTGCACCGCATGCGATCCATGCTCGGCTCGATCCGGGTGTTCGGGTTCGTCGACGGATGTGTACCGCTCGACCGTGCGCTGCGGATGGCCGACCCAGGCACCGCGATCGAGCACGTCCTCGGCCTCGTCGACGTCGACGCATCCTCCGACCCGGGCCGAGCTTTTCGTCAGTGGTGGTCGCGATCCCACCACCTGGTCACGGCGTCGACCCACGTGGTCGTGCTCGGCGATGGCCGCTGCAACGGCCTCGATCCGGCGTTCGATGTGATCGAGCTGATGAGTCGTCGATCGGCATCGAGCCTCTGGATCTCACCGGAGCCGACCGGGGCCTGGACCCTCGGTCGGGGCGAGATGGCCCACTACGCCACCCTGGTCGACCACGCCGTGGCGGTCCGCACGATCGACGACCTCGGACAGCTGACCCGGTTGCCGAGGCGTGGTGCGCTCAGGCGAGCGCACCAGCGGTGACGTCGCACACCACCACCGATCCGCTCATCGACGCGACGGCGAGCGTGGTACCCCCGGGCCGCCATGCGACGGCGACGATCTCGTCGTCGAGTGCGAGCGACGCAACCGGGTAGTCGATCATCAGCGGAGACCAGATCCGGACCGTGCCACCAGCGTCGCCGCTCGCGACCAGATCCGAGGCGCCCATGGCCAACGCCGTCACCGGCTCATCGTGCGCGGCGACCCATTCGGGCTCGTGTGTCGGATGCCCTACCGCGTCGAGGCGCCACCAGCTGAGATCTTCCTGCGCGGCCGCCACCACCAGGTCACCTGCCGCGCCAACGGCCAGATGGCGCACCGGTTCGGCCGATCCGTGCAGCTCGATGCCTGGGGTGATGTGGTCCAGGTCGAGCACGTGCAACACCCCGCCGAGATCGGCCACCACGAAGCGACGTGCTGTCGCCGCTGCGGTGCTTGCTCGTACCCCGTCGAGATCCACCCGAGCCTCGACCGTCCCGGCCTCGGCGTCGAGCACGATCAGCCCGCGTGTTCCGCCGACCGCCCACTGCGAACCGCCGATGTGATCGAGGGTGTGACAGGGCCCGATGCCAGTGCCCACGACGCGAGGCGAACTCGTGTGCCGCGCCGCATCGAACAGCGCCACCACGTCGTCGCCGCCGAGCACGGTGTGTCCGTCGACAGACTTCACGCGGCTGGCACCGAGTACGTCGTTGTTCTCTGATGGTCCCGAGCCGGCGAACACCGCACCGAGCACGGCGTCGGCGATCACCACGCGACCCTCGCCGATCCAGGCAGCATCCACCGGGTCGGGGGTCATGGGCTCGGTTGTCTTGTGTGGTTCGTCGACGATCGTGTGGCCGTCAGCCCCCACGACGAGCAGGCGACCACCCGTCGACCAGGCCAACAACCGGCCGCCCCCGTCGACGGTTGATCGCCAGCGCTCGTCGATGCTCGTGAGCAGGTGGTCGGTCACTGCACCCGCGTCGAGGCGAATCCGCTCGCAAGATCGGTGGCGTCGAGGCCGTGGCCGACGAGTACCACCAGGCTCTCGCCGTGCTGCGATGCGCTGGCATGATCCGACATGTAGCTCGCGGCGAACGAGCGTACGCCGTGGCAGCGCACCGGCAGCACGTCGCCCTCCACGGCGAACTCGGCCTGGAGCCGCAGCAGGCCCGGACCGTAGGAGTCGATCACCCGATCGAGCCATGCGTCCACAGCAGCCGCATCGAGCGGTGCCGTCTGTCGTAACAGGATCGTGCTCGGGCGCTCCCGGGTGACCCCTACCCCCGACACGAGCCGCAGTGGACCGCGTCCGACCATGGGCACGTGGTTCCACGCATCGAGACCGGTCACGGCCCGGGCGAGGTCGCCAGCAGCCGTGGACGACAGCTGGTGGCCGACGGTCAGTCGAGTGCCAACCACGTTGATCTCGTCGAGCACCGTTGTGAGGCCTTCGAAGCCACCGTGCGTCAGATCGCCGAAGCGGCGGAGCACGATCACGTCGGCCAGCGCGAGCCCGTCGACGTCGCGGCCTCCGCCGACGCTGCCGGTGGCGGCGATTCGCGTGGCCGTTGCCACCGCGTCGATGACCACGGCGACTCCATCGAGGCGGACGTGTCGCATCAGGTCGGAATCCGACAGCACGGAGTAGACGATCGATGCGAGATCATCGTCCTGGTCGGCAACCAGGAACACGCGATCGGGCCTCGTGGCGCGACGAACGGTGCGCATGAGGCCGTCGATCACGTCGAGGCGCATCGCGCAGCACGGACAGCCCGGCGTCCGATGGCCGATGTCGGCCCTGATGAGGCCGGCCCCCGGGCCGTGCCAGGTGGGAGCGACGATGCGATCGTTCGCCGTTGCGAGCTGGCCGACGAGATCGTCGGCACCCATGCCTCCCACGATGGTGACCGGAACGAGGAGGTCTGGACGTCTCACGGCGTCGGCATCATGCGCTCCAGGCCCACTGCGGGCCGGGCTCGAAGAGAGACGTGACGTCTGGCTCCGCCATTGCGATCTCCGGCGGAGCACAGCAAAGGCAGTCGCAGGCGAGCACGATCATGTTGTCGCACTTCGTGGCCTCGTTGAGATCGTGGGTGGCCATGAGCACGGTGGTGCCCCGATCCGCCTCCGCTCTCACGATCTCGAACAGCTCTCGTTGGGAGCGAGCATCGAGGCCAGCCGACGGCTCGTCCAGGAGCAGTACGGGCGCTCGTTGAGCGAGGCCCTGGGCCACGAGTGCCCGTTGACGCTGCCCACCCGACAGCTGGTGGATCGACCGCCGGCGCAGATCCAGAAGGTCGGTTGCGGCCAGGGCCTCGTTGATGATCTGTCGATCGACCCCTCGCATCGGGCCGAACAGACCCCGGGCCGGGTACCGGCCCATGCGGGCCACATCATCGACGGTGACGTGCAAGTACTCGTTGAGGGCGGTGTTCTGCAGCACCTCGGCCACCGAGCCGCGAATGTGCACCGATCCCCGTGATGGCCGCAGCCTTCCGCTGAGCACACCGAACAGGCTCGACTTCCCCGCTCCGTTCGGCCCGACGACTGATGTGAGCGTGCCTGGCTCCAGGGCGAAGCTCACGTCGCGCAGCGCCAGGCGTGCTCCTCGCATGACATCGACGCCATCGAGAACAACGGAGTGTCCTGATTCATCAACTGGTGCGGCGCCATCTGCACCAGGTGTCGCGGAACGCCGACCGAGCATCACTGGAGATGGTATTCAGGAACGAGTCTCATTCCCAGTCCAATGGAAGTTCGTGCCCGAGCCGACGGGCCTTCGTCTGCAGGTACATCTCGTTTCGCGGGTTCGGGGTGATGACCAACGGCACCCGGTCGACCCGTAGCCCCGACTTACGCAGCGCATCGGCCTTGCGCGGATTGTTGGTGAACAACCCGACGTGGGTTACGCCGAGATCGCGGAGCATCAACGCTGCCGATGCGTAGTCGCGCTGATCGGCGGCGAATCCGAGCGTGGTGTTTGCATCGACCGTGTCGTAGCCAGCGTCCTGGCGCTCGTACGCCCGGATCTTGTTGGCCAAGCCGATACCCCGGCCCTCCTGGTCGAGGTACAGGATCACGCCGGCTCCAGCATCCACGATCCGCCGGATGGCCTCGTCGAGCTGCTGGCCACAGTCACACTTCGACGAGGCGAACACGTCTCCGGTGATGCACGCCGAGTGCATCCGCACCGGAACCGTGGCGCCCGGCTCCGGATCGCCGAACACGAGCGCGAGATGCTCGCCGTCGCCGGCCCCTTCGTAGGCGTACACCGTGAATGTGCCGTGCGCGGTCGGCAGCATTGCTCGCGCCACCCGCTGCAGCCCATCAGGGGCGGTTGTCGCTCCCATCCTTGCCTCCTTCGACCGGACGGCCGAGGCTAGCAAGAGTAGGAATCATTCCCGAATCACGATCGGCCCGCTCGTCGGTCAGGAGAGACGATCGTGGAACTCGTCGAGGCCGGCGCCGGCGGCGAGGAGCTGGCGGGCGACGATGGCCTGCCGGGGGCGGTTTCCACAGAGCACCCCGCAGGGAGCGCCCTGGGCCGTGCGATACAGCACCACGAACCGTTCCTCGTCGAGCCCGCCCTGCACCACCTCGTACTCGGGCCCGCTGAGCCCGGCAAGCTGGTACTTGCGGTCGTACTGGTCGGACCAGAACCACGGAATCGGGGCGTAGGGCTCACCATCCACACCAGCCGCCCACGAGAGCAGCCGATCGGCAGCAACACCGCCCATCTCCACTGCGTTGTCCCACTGTTCGATCCGCACGAGCGCGCCGCCTACGCCCTGATTCGGCCAACGAGCCACATCACCAGCGCCGACCACGCCGGGGGCAGCAAGCGTCGACTCGTCGAGCACCAGACCGTTGTCAACCGTCAGGCTGGTGCCGGTGAGCCACTCGGTGTTGGGTATCACCCCGATGCCCACCACGGCCACGGAGGCCTCGATGCGGGAGCCGTCGCTCAGCTGAACACCGGCGAGGCGACCGTCGGCAGTGTCGAACGACTCGACCGTCGCACCGAGGCGAACGTCGACGCCGTGGTCGCGATGCACGGCGGCGATGGCCGCCCCCGAGTCGGGATCGAGCACCCGGGCCAGCGGCTGATCAGCCGCCTCGACGATGGTGACGTCGATCCCCCGCTCGCGAACGGTGGCGGCGACCTCGGCGCCGATGAATCCGAAGCCGACGACCACCACCCGGTCCGGCCCTTCGTCGAGCGCGGCGCGCAGCGATCGGGCATCAGCCAGAGTGCGCAGCCCGAACACGCCGGCAACGCCGTCGGTGGCAGGGAGCGTGCGGAGGCGGGCGCCAGTCGCGACCACGAGACCGTCGGCCTCGACGACCGCCCCGTCGTCCAGGCTGACCGCTGAGGCGCCGGTGGTCGTGTCGTGGGCGAGTGCGATGGCGCGCCGACCAAGGCGCCGGTCGAGATCGAGGGCGTCGGGATCGGCGGTCGGCCGCAAGAGCAGCCGGTCCTCGTCGGTGGAGCCGGCGAGGAAGCCTTTGGAGAGCGGCGGTCGGTCGTATGGCGTGTCGGGCTCGTCACCGACGAGCACGATCTCGCCGTCGAACTCCCGCCGACGGAGCGTCTGGGCCGCGTGAACGCCGGCGAGCGAGGCGCCGACGATCGCGATGCGCCTCAGCTCTCCTCCAGGGTGATGGCCTGCTTCGGGCACCGCTCGGCCGACTCGCGTACCTTGTCGTGCAGCTCGGGGCCGGGATCCTCGTTCAGGATGTAGAGAAAGTCGTCGTCACGGACCTCGAACACCTCTGGGGCGATTCCCATGCAGACGGCATTGCTCTCACACAGGTCGAAATTGACCACAACCTTCATCGCCAACCTCCCGGTCGGGCCAACGGCCCACATCTTCGGCGTCGGCCCCGGGTGGGGCCGACGTGGCCGAAGTGTAGTGGTGACGGAGGTCTCAGACCTCGGCGGCGAGGCGCAGCACCTCGTCGAAGTCGGCGGCGCCGCGCCATCCGGTGATCGGCTCGCCACTCGGGTCGACGAGGATGGCGATCGGCTGCCCGGTCACGCCGTAGTACGACCAGGTGGCGAAGGACTCGTCCCAGATCATCAGCGGCGTGGTGGCGCCGGTCTCCTGCACGAACGACTCAGCGAGGCCGAGTGTGTCCTGGGCACCCATTCCAACAACGCGAACTGTTTCTCCATGCTGTTGAGCAAACTGCTCAACTTCCGGGCCCTCGGCCCGGCAGAAGGGTCAATGCGGGGCGAAGAACCAGAGCAGCACGGCCTGATCGCCACCACCCAGTTCCTCTGCCAAGTTCAGTGTCGAGCCGTCCTGGATGTTGACGACGTCGACATCGGGGAAGAGGTTCTCGACGGGAGCAACCTCGGCGGCGTCCTCGCTCTCGGTTGCATCGGGGGCGGCGTCTGCGGTCGACGTGGAGCTGCTGCTCTCGGCGGCAGCCGTCGACTCGGTCGACTCGGCGCCGTTGGCTGCCACCTCGTCGACGGTGGTGCCACCGCACGCTGCGGCGATCAGAGCAGCGACACCGATCACGGCCGCAAGGGCGCGTCGACTCGCTGTGTTGGGCGGTCTGTCCATGTAGCCGGCCAACCAAGCTCCCCACGCCGCTATTCCTGGTGATCGCACTTCTCCCAGAAATTCTGCGGGATCCTGAACGTCTCGTGAAACAGCCACCGCGATGGAGATACGACGCCGACAGGCATGGTTTGCTGGTAGGACCTCCGCCGGGCACCTGCAGCGTGTTGCGCAGGTGATTCGAGGAACAGTTGAACAGGAGTAGACAATGACCACCACGGCTGAAGCCCCCACCACGCCCACCACAGGCATCCTGTCGGCCGGCGTGGCCGGTGCGTTGGCTGGCGCCGCCGCGCTCAGCGCCGGAGAGCTCGCCGCTGCCTTCGCCGCCCCTCGTCCCGGGCCGGTGATCGCTGTGGCGAATCGGGTGATCGATCTGGCCCCCACATGGTTCGTCGACTTCGGCAAGGCGGTGTTCGGGCTCGCCGACAAGCCGGCGTTGGTGCTCGGCACCATCATCATCTCGACTCTGGTCGCCATCGGGCTCGGCATCGCCTCGCGACGCCAGCTGTGGATCGGCTTCGCCGGCATCGGCGTGTTCGGCCTGATTGGCCTGGTGTCGATCGCCACCGACTCCCAGGGCGGCATTGGCGCCGCCATCCCGATCTCGGTCGCCGCGGTGATCGCCGGCTGCGCCACGCTGGCCTTCCTGTTGAACCGGGCCAGCCGCATGGCCACCGCGTCGGCTGCGGCCGCGACGTCCTCAGATGACGAGGCCGCCATCGACTCCCCCGTCAACCCGGCCGTGAGCCGGCGCAGCTTCCTCAACGCTGCCGGCTCCGTCGGTGCCGCCGCAGCGGTGGCCACGGCCGGCGCCAGCCTGCTCCGCTCCCGCTCGTCGGCCAACGACGCCCGCGACGCAGTGCAACTCGACTCGGCGCTCAGCGAAACCGGCCTCGAACAGGCCATCGAGCGGGCCAACGTGTCCGAGATCGGAAGCACGCCCGACATCACGCCGCTGGTCGTGCCCAACGACGAGTTCTACCTGATCGACACGGCGATCCTCACGCCCCAGGTCGATCCGGCCAACTGGCAGCTCACGATCCGGGGCATGGTCGACACTGAGGTGACCTACACCTACCAGGAACTCATCGATCGGGCCTCGATGGTCGAGCCCGTCACGTTGTCGTGTGTGTCGAACGAAGTCGGCGGCAGCCTGGTCGGCAATGCCGTGTGGCAGGGTGTGCCCCTCACCGAACTGCTCGACGAGGCAGGCGTCCAGGACGGCGCCACCCAGATCGCCAGCCGATCGGTTGACGGATGGTCGTGCGGGTTCCCCACCGACGTGGCCTACGACGGCCGCACCGCGATGGTGGCCATCGCCATGAACGACGAGCCGCTCCCGCTGCGCCACGGCTTCCCGGCCCGCCTGGTGGTGTCTGGCCTCTATGGCTACGTGTCGGCCACGAAGTGGCTGCAGGAGATCGAGCTCACCACACTCGAGGACTTCGACGGCTACTGGATTCCTCGTGGCTGGTCGAAGCTCGGGCCCGTGAAAACACAGTCTCGGATCGACACGCCTCGCCGTGGGTCGTCGCTCCAGGCCGGGGTGTCGGTGCCGATCGCCGGTGTGGCCTGGGCGCCCAACCTCGGGATCGAGACGGTCGAGATCCAGATCGACAACGACGACTGGCAGGAAGTGGAGCTCGGCGAGTCGCTCGGAATCCACGCCTGGCGGCAGTGGCGGGCCGACTGGACCCCCACCGAAGGGCAGCATCTGATTCGGGTGCGTGCGACCGACGGCTCCGGCGAGACCCAGACCTCCGCCCTTGCACCGCCCGCTCCGAGCGGCGCCACCGGCTGGCACGAGGTGGGCGTCATCGCCGTCTGATCGGCCCTGCCTGCCGGCACTGGCCTGCAGTGAGCCGGCCCGGCTGACCCCCCGGGCCTCAGAGCCGGGACCTAAGGCCCTGGGCCCGACAATCGTCCTCGTCGAGAGTGAGAACGTTCGATCGAGGAGACCGCATGTTCGCGCTTCGAGACTCTGCTGCCACGGCCTCACCTCCGGTCCCCGACGCTGCCACCTCCACCGGGCTCAAGCGATCGATCTCTCTCCCGTTGCTCGTGTTGTACGGGCTCGGCACCACGATCGGAGCCGGCATCTACGCCCTCACAGGCGCCGTTGCCGAACAGGCCGGCATGGCGGCGCCGACCTCGTTCCTCGTGGCTGCGGGTCTGGCCGGGCTGACCGGCCTCGGCTTCGCCGAACTGGCCGGCCGCTACCCCAAGGCGGCAGGCGAAGCCGTGTTCGTCGACGTTGCCTTCGGGGTGCGACCGCTCACCATGGCGGTCGGCGTGGGCGTGCTTGCATCAGGCTTGGTGTCGGCGGCCACGATCTCAGTCGCCTTCGCCGGCTACGTGGGCGATCTGGTGAGTACCCCGGAGGCGGTCCTCACCGTCGGGCTCCTGGTGGTGCTTGGCGTGATCGCCGCCGTCGGGGTGCGGGAGTCGGTGGCCACAGCCGGAGTCATCACCGCGATCGAACTCGTCGGCCTGGTGCTGGTGGTGTGGGTTGCACGCGACGCCTGGTCAGCGGCGCCGGCGCGGATCGGCGAGCTGGCGGGGTTCTCGGGCGCCACCGTGGCCGGCGTCGCCGGGGGTGCCTTCCTGGCGTTCTTCGCCTTCCACGGCTTCGAGGACATGGACTCCGTGGCCGAGGAGACCGTGAACGCCAGCGTCACCATGCCCCGGGCGATCATTGCCACGCTGATCATCACCACGTTCGTCTACGTCGTGGTCGCCACCACGGCCGTGCTGACGGTGCCGCCCGCCGATCTGGCTTCGAGTGACGCCCCGTTGTCGCTGATCTTCGAGCGCGCAGGCGGACGGTCCGAGATCTTGAGTGCGATCGCCGGAATCGCGATGGTCAACGGGGTGCTCGTCCAGCTCGTGATGGCGCCGCGGATCGTGTATGGCCTCACCCGCCTGGGGCTTCTCCCTGCGGCCGCTGGTGCCGTGTCGGCTCGAACCGGCACACCTGTGCGAGCAACGGTGGCTGCGGTCGCAGCGGTGGCCGCATTGGCACTCACGCTCGAACTCACGTCGTTGGCCAGGATGGCCTCGGGCATCACCATGGCCGTGTTCGTGGCCGTGAATGTGAGCCTCATCGTCATCAAGCGCCGCCAGGGGCCGGCCCGCTCGTTCTCGGTGCCGGCCTGGATGCCATGGCTCGGCACGGCGGCATCGATCGCTCTGCTGGTGATGGAACTCGGCACCGGCATCGAGTGAGCCGATCGCCGATCAGGTCAGGTATTTGGAGGCGTTGGTTCGGGCCTCGCGGGACAGGTGGGGGTGGCCGTCGAGGAAGCCGGTCACGAGGTCCGGCTCACGCCGTGAGAGCTCTCGCAGGAGCCAGCCCACGCTCGTCTGCGCCCAGCGCCGCTCGTCGGCGGCGTTGGTGGAACTGACGGCGAGCATCACGTCGGTGATGCCATCAAAGACTTCGGGTTCTTCGGCGGCGTGATACACGAAGGCCACCGCCGCGGCCCGTCGCTGCCAGAGGTGGTCCACCTCGGCCCAGGCCGCGATGCCCCGCGCCCGTTCGGCCGAGTCGGTACCGGCGGTGATGAACGGCCCGAGCACCTTCACGCAGTACCAGTCACACACGTTCCAGTCGTGTACTGACCCGTCGGCGAGTGGCGCAGCGAGATCGGCGAGGTGATCGATGGTGAGTGCGTCGAGGCAGTGTTCGCCGAGGAGGAGCACCGCGGCGAGCTTGTCCTCACTGGCGGGTTGGGCGAACCAGTGCCTGGCGATGGCCAGCATCTGGTCGGCGTCGGTCGTTCGAAGGTGGTGCTGTGCCACGAGGGCCTTCACCACTGAACGGGTGGCGGCCATCTTCACGCCTCGGAACGACGCCTCACCCTTGAGGTAGCGCTCCCACCAGTCGCGGGTCTTGGCGTCGGCGTGCTCCTGGAGCGCAGTGCCCAACTGCTCGGTGAGCCGTTGGATGGTCACGGCGGTCACCGCTCACCCTCACCTACGGGAGGTAGGGAGTCGGGTCGACGGGGCCACCGTTGAGACGGATCTCGAAGTGCAGGTGGTTGCCGGTCGCCGTCCCGGTGGCCCCCACGAGGCCCACCCCGTCGCCGCCGCGCACCACCGTTCCGACCGACACGCCGATCTGGCTCATATGGGCATAGAGGCTGGTGATGCCACCGCCATGATCGACGAGAACCGTGTTGCCGTACCCACCCCGCACGCCGGCGAAGATCACCACACCGTCGCCGGTGGCGGCGATCGGCGTGCCGGCTGGGGCCGCAACGTCAACGCCAGCATGCAGCTTGCGGGTGCCGTAGACGGGGTGGATTCGATAGCCGTACGGGCTGGACAGCCGACCGATCACGGGCCATTGGTACCCGAGAAGTGACGGCTGGGTCGGGATCGGTTGCGCGATGTCGTCGTCGGTCGACGAATCGGAGATGAGGTCGCGGATGGCCGCGTCTTCGCGGGCGTAGGCGGTGAGTTCCGCCTCCCAGCGGGCGATCCGCCGTTCGGCCTCGGCCTTTAGCTCCAGCTGACCGAGTTGCTGGTCACGCAGATTCTCGAGCTCTTCCAGCAACTGCTGCTCCAGCACCTCGGAATCGCGAGCCGCCTGCTCGGCCTCGGCCCGCGCCACCCGACGGTCTTCGAGGAGCGTGTTCAGCTCTTCGAGCAGTTCGGCGGTGCCCTTGTTGGCTTGCGACAGCAGCTCGGCCTGCCGGATCGTCTGGTTGATGTCGCCGTCGTTGAAGAACGGCCCCGGCGAACCGACGCCGGCCTTGAAGCCCTCGATCGCCTTGGCCCTGAGCTGCTCCTCGATCTCCACCTGGGCGGTGCTGGACTCGGCCAGTTCCTCCGCCGCGGTCTGCATCGTGGATCGTGCCACCTCCAACTGGCGCTGGGCGTTGTCGATCTTGGACTGGGTTCCCTGGGCCTCTTCGGTGATCGATCGAAGGCCGGCGGCGATCTCGGAGTTCGTCTGCTGGGCGGTACGTAGGTTGCTGGCGGCCGAGTCGCGCTCGGCTTGTTGTGCGGCGCTGAGCGTGGTGCTGGTCGCAGGGGCGGCGGTGGTGGGGGCGGACGAGGCGGTCGTGGGTGCCGCCGTGGTGGACGTCGGCGCCGCCGCCGTGGTGGTGGTCGACTCCGTGGTGGGTGCCGCCGTGGTGGACGTCGGCGCCGTTGTGGTCGTGGTCGTCGTCGACGACGTGCCGACGGCGGGCAAGGCGCCGGCACCGAGCAAGACGACCGCGATCAGGGCCGTTCGGACGAGCTTGCTGCGTGTTGTCCCCCGAATGGCGCCAGCGCGCCGACATGGTTCGGGGGAGTGCAGCGATCGGTTCTCCACGGAGTCTCCGCCAAGTGTGAGTCGTTACATCGATCGCGTCCACATGGAGCGACATACAGCCCGTTGGCGACTGTACATGGCCCGGGGGGACCTTTGGAACCCGGCTGGGCGACAAATCGGCCGACGCCGCCCCGCTCGCGGCGCGCCGCACCCTTGCGACCAGGGCCGTCAAGGCCCAGACGTTCGACCGAGGGAGCTGCACCCCTGGGTGCGCTGGCCGTGTGTCGGCGCCGCGGCGCGAACTCGCCCCAGACCACGCAGACTGGCCGTTCCTGCGTTTCCTGGAGGCCCCATGTCCGAACCCGTACCCCAGCCCGAGAAAGAGACGCTCACCTACGAGCGCTATGGCGTGGCGGCGCGAGAGCTCGCCCAAACGATCGCCGATGCGGGCTTCATGCCCGACGCGATCGTTGGTATCGCCCGAGGCGGGCTCCTCCTTGCTGGTTCGATCGCCTACGCACTCGACATCAAAAATGTCCACATGGTGAATGTGGAGTTCTACACCGGGGAAGGAAAGACTCTGCAAGCACCTGTCGTTCTTCCACCATATTTGGACAAGCATCATCTCGCAGATTTGCGGCTATTGGTTGTCGACGATGTTGCCGACAGCGGGGAGACCCTGAAGCTGGTTGACCAGCTGTGCCGTGACGTCGCGACCGAGGTACGCACTGCTGTGCTATACGAGAAGCCTCGATCCGTAGTGAGAACCGACTTTTTCTGGCGACAAACAGATTTGTGGATCAATTTCCCGTGGTCAACAGATCCACCAATCGACATCAAAGCGAGCTAAACAACCCGTTTAGACGGGATCATTTGTCGCTGTTTGTTGAAACAACTCAAAATCAGGGGATGCGCCAACGGGATATTCGATCTATTGTTTAGGAGATGGAGGTCACAAGAATGACCAAGCGAATTATCTCCGGAATCGTTTTACTCATAGCTCTGGGAGCACTCGGCATCATCCTTGCGGGTGCGCTCGCCACCGGCGAACAACTCATCGTCAGGTTCCTCACGGCGATCATCGTGGCAGCCGTCGGCCTCTACGTGATCAGCGATCTCCGCCTCCAGGCTGACAACGAAGCCGCAGCGGCAGGCACCCGGGCCACCGTTGCGTCGCCCCGAGTGACAACCTCGGAGCAGCCGCCGCCGAACTCGACGGCAGCCTTCATGGCCACTGTCACCCGCCGACGTGGCGGTGAACCGGCACCGGCGAACGCTGACACGCCGGCCACAGTCCCCCCATCGGCGCCCACCGTGCGAACCGAGCGAGCGATGGCCGCCGCAACCGAGTCGGCCGCCACCCCCGCCGCTGGCGCCGAGCAACCACCCATCCGCCACGAGCAGCAGGAGCCGCTGACCGCTGGGGCTGAGCCCAGCGAACGTGACGACATGGCCGACGAGCCCACCATCCAGCTCACGGGAACCGCAGCGATCGCCGACGAGGCGACCATCGATCTCCCCGAGCACGACGGTGCCGTCGAGAGCCACCCCGTCGGCGATGCCGACACCGCCCAGACTGCCGCCACCGTGGACGACGCCGATACGGACGCGGACGTCCTGGCCGCTGCGAACCTCACGGCTGAGCCGGCCGACGCCGCCGACGCCGTGGATGAGATCGACCTGCGCGACAGCGCCGAAGCTGCCGAACGGGCCCGGGCCGCCACCATGCAGGCGATGCCATTGAGGGAACGGAGCCGCCGACCCAACAAGGTGGTCAGCGCCTACTCCGCCGAGTTCGGTGAGGCCGAGCTGCGGCCCTTCACCTCCAACCAGAGCGCCTCGACGGGCGACGAGAACGAGATCGACAACCTCGTCGCCATCTTCACCAAGGAGACCGAGCGAGAGCTGGCATCGAGCGCCATCGCCGCAGACGACCGTGCCGGGGTGCTCTCCGCCGTCGGCGTCGGCGCTACGACCGCCACCGATTCCGTGACCGCCACCGAGGCCGCACCGAACGCCGACATTGGCACCGGCGGAGACTTCCTCCGACCGGCACCGAAGACGCGGGGCCGGTCGGGATCGTCCGAGTCGACGTCGGCCTCGGCCCGCCGATCCTCGGTCTCGCCCTCGAAGGCGGCCGCAACGAAGCCGAGCCCGAAGCGGACCGGCGCTGGTGGATCCTCGACCGGCACCGGCTCGACTCCCCCGGCACCCTCCGGCCCGGCCGAATCGTCTGAGGCCGGCGATTCCCCCGACACCACGAAACCCGTCGACAAAGGCGAGGACCTGCCCACCGCCGCAGCTGACGACACCCCCGCTGGTGTTGCGACCGACGAGGCTGACGCCACGGCCGAGGCCGAGATCGCAGCCGCGGCCACCGCTGCGCCGGACGAGCAACTCGACGCCGATGCGGCTACGAACGCCGATGACGTCGCCGCTGAGGACATCGACGACATCGACGACCTGATCACCACGGCCGCTTCGGGTCGCAAGACCAGCGCAGCTCCGGAGACATCGGCCGAAGCCACGGCCGATCCCACCGTGACGGAAACCACCATGAACGACGGGCCGTCAGCCGACGATCCGGACGTGACAGCGGAAGTGCCGGCGGCCCCCGTCAATGGCGATGGGAGCCCCCACTTCCCGCCGTCTCGTGTGTCGCCGGTCGAGGCGGCCGCCTACGGCTTCGATCCGATCGCTCCGATCATCGACCTGCGCTCCCGCGAGGGGCGTAGCCATTCCGAGATCGACGCCGCCATCGAGCAAGGCGAGGTCGAGGTGATCGAGTCGCTGATCGCCCAAGGGGTGCTGTCCACAGAGGGCCCGGTCTCGGACCGAGATGTGCGCACCATGGTGTACGTGGCCTTCACATCGAGCGAGCTACGCAAGATTCTCACTGCGGGGGGTACCGCCGACGGCGATCTCTCGCAGCTCGATCTCGGGGATGTCGAGGTCTTCCATGACCTGCCCCAATCCCAGCAGAAATCCCTGGGGCCCGGACTCGACACGTCCGCCGACATTCCCGATGACTACAGCCCCGACTCTCATGCGCTGTAGCAACGTGCGAGCCGGCTGAGAGTCCCCGCTCCAGCCGGCTCGCACGCAGGTTTCCAACGCCGTGCCCCACACGAGCGCAACCACGGCGCGAATCGCCCCCGCGTTCGCCAGGTGAGCTGCTCCGCAGCTCACGCCTTGTAGGCGGCTTGACTTTCCTTCCAGGTGCCGGTGTCGGACCTGGGCTCTTTCGGAAGGCCGAGCACGCGCTCGCCGATGATGTTGCGCTGCACCTCGGAGGTGCCGGCATAGATCGTGCCGGGCCGAGCCACGAGGAAGCTGCTCATCCAGTTGGCGGCCGTGTTGTCCACGCCGATCGCGGGGGCGCCGATGCCTCCCCGGGTCTCCTGCCCGAAGCCCACCATCGCCTCGGCCCCCATCATGTTCATGGCGGCCTCGGTGACCTCTTGGTGGTAGTGGCTCCAGAAGAGCTTGCCGATCGACGACTCGGGGCCCGGCTGCTGGCCGGCGAGATAGCGCGTGAGGGCCTGCATTCCCCGGTACTTCATGATCTGGATCTTGGTGTACATCCGGGCGATGTCCTGGCGGACGAGCGGATCACCGGTGCGGTCCATCTGACGGGCCATGTCCACGAACATCTCGTACTCGGCCCCGAAGTTCAGCGCCGTTGTGGTGGCGCCGACACCCCGCTCGAAGCCCAGGAGGGTGTTGCCGACAGCCCAGCCGTTGTTGAGGCCGCCGAGCACGGCGTCCTTCGGGCACACGGCGTCGGTGAAGAACACCTCGTTGAAGTGATCGTGGCGGGCGATGTTGGTGATGGGCCGCAGCTCAACGCCCGGTTGGTCCATCGGCACGAGCAGGAACGAGATGCCCTTGTGCTTGGGTACGTCGCCGTCGGTGCGGGCGAGCACGAAGATCATGTTGGCGGTGTGGCCGTTGGAGGTCCAGATCTTCTGCCCGTTGAGTACCCATTCGTCGCCATCGAGCTCGGCCTTGCAACCGAGGTTGGCGAGGTCGGATCCGGCGTTCGGCTCGGAATACCCCTGGCACCACACGTCCTCGCCCGACAGGATCCGCGGGATCAACGTCTGCTTCTGCTCCTCGCTGCCCCAGTGCAGGATCGTGTTGCCGACCATGCCGATGCTGAAACCGTCGTTCGCCCCCGACGTCGGCACACCGCGCCGAGCGAACTCCTCGTTCAGCACGACCTGCTCGATGTGGGTGAGGCCGCCACCGCCGTATTCGGCAGGCCAGTTCGGAGCCAGCAGCTTGTTGTCGCGCAGCACCTCCCGCCACTCCGACTGGAAGCGCGAACGCTGCTCGGGCGACAGCGCGCCGATACCGCTCCAGGTGCTCGGCAGGTGCTCGTCGAGGAACGCCGTGATCTTCTCGCGATACTGCTCGGACTCCGCTGGGTAGGTCGGTTGCATGGCGCCCACGGTAATTGCCCCGACCGTGCAGTGCGATTCCGCCCCGCTGCCCCTGATGCGGCGCTGGAGCTAGCGTCGCGGCCATGACCAGCACCCCCGACGCCTCGCTCCCCCAGCACCGCATCGTGGCCATCAAGTACGCCGATCGGGCGGCCCGACGGCCCGAGCACTTCATCGGCGGCGACCCTCACGACGAGCCCATGGACATGGACTACTTCGTGTGGGCGGTGATCGGCCCTGAGCGCATCTGGGTGGTCGACACGGGTTTCGATCGCGTGGATGCCGAGCAACGCCAACGCAACCTGATCCGCACCGCGGCCGAGGGGCTGGCCCTGATCGACATCGACGCGACCTCGGTGACAGATGTGGTGCTCACCCACCTCCACTACGACCACGTCGGCGGTTTCGCCCAGTTCCCGGCGGCCCGCTTCCACGTACAGGACGCCGAGATGGCCTACGCCACGGGGCGCCACATGACTTGGCCCGCGATTCGCCACGCCTACACCGCCGACCACGTGGCCCAGCTGGTCCACCTCGTGTACGGCGACCGGGTGGTGTTCCACGACGGCGACGTGGAACTGGCTCCGGGGCTGTCTCTCCACCACATCGGCGGCCACACCATGGGGCTCCAGGTCGTGCGCGTGTCGACCGCAGTGGGCCACGTGGTGCTCGCCTCCGACGCCAATCACTACTACGAGAACGCAGAGGGCCGGCCCTTCCCCATCGTGCACGACGTTGGCGCCATGCTGGCCGGCCACGAGCGGTGCCGGGCGTTGGCCACGCACCCCTCCTTCGTGGTGCCCGGCCATGATCCGCTCGTGTTCGAGCGCTACCCGGCCGTCCCCGGGCTGGAGGGCATTGCGGTCGCAGTTGACGGCGCCCCGCTGCTCGACGGCGCTGCGTCCGGCATCGGCGCCTGACTGAACAGGTGCGAGAGCAATCCTCGCACCATCACCGGGCAGGGGCTACAGCATCCGCCGCATCACGGGGAAGTACTCATCGGTATGGCCTGCGTCGCGTGCCGCTTCCATGAGGGTGCGGACGGTCTCGGCGCCAGGTGCGGTCACGCCGGCGTCGGCGGCCAGTTCGAGGGCGTAGCTGAGGTCCTTGAGCGCGTACACCGTGGAGAACGCCTCGGTCGGATAGGTGTCGGGCAGCACCGCCTTCATGCCGTGGTTCGACAGGGCGAAGCTCCCACCCGACGCGCCCGCGATCGTGTCGAACACCGTGGCGACGTCGAGGTCGATGTCGAGCCCGGATGCAATGGCGTGGGCCTCGGCCAGGGCCCTGACGTTCTGGAACAACATCATGTTGTTCAGCAGCTTCGTGACCTGGCCGGCGCCGATCTCGCCGCACCGGGTGACGTCGGCGGCCATGGCGGCGAGCACCGGCTCAACTCGAGCCACCGCGTCTGCCGCGCCGCCCACCATGATGCTGAGCGTGCCGTCGATCGCCGCCTGCCGGGTGCGGGCCACGGGAGCGTCGCAGTACTCGGCTCCGGCAGCCCGACATGCTGCGCCGAGCTCGCGGGTGAGGGCGACTGGCGCGGTGGTGTGGTCCACGATCACTCTCCCCGCGATGTCGCAGCTGAGGATGCCGTCGGGCCCACCGATCACCGCCTCCAGCTCGGGGCCGCCAGGCAGGCTCAGGCACACCACAGAGCTGCGGCCAACCACCGCCGCCACCGACCCGGCGGCCGTGGCACCGAGCGCGGCCACCCGTTCGACGGGCTCCGGTCGGCGGTCGTGCACGCTGACCGGCCACTGGCCGGAGCGAACCAGGTTGGAGGCCATGGGTTCGCCCATGACCCCGAGACCGATGAATCCGACGCCGTCTTCCCCCATGGCGGAGGATGCTAGCTGTCAACGGCCTGCGGGCTGGCAGCCACCGGGCGGGTACCTGTCCGCTCCGGACGGGCCCGCCGCGGCCAGCCCGGAGCGGTCAGGCGATCAGGTGAGAACGGCGTCGACGGAGTTGTTGGTGCCACCGGCACTGTTGACACACACGAACTGCTGGTTCCAGCGACTGCCGCCGACGAAGGTCTGCCCGCTCGGCGCAATGAACACCACCACGTAGCAACCAGCCGGAGGCTGGAACTGGTAGTTGCCGCTGGCGTTGGTTGTGGTGTCGCCGAGCCACGTGCCCCGGGTGCCACTGCCATCAGCGTTGAACAAGTCGATGGTCACGCCGGGTACACCGCCGCCACCCGAGCGGGTCACGCGGTCGCCGATGGTGACCGTGCCACCACCGCCTCCGCCGCCGCTCAGCACGGCGTCCACCGAGTTGTCGGTGGCGCCGGCCGCCACGCAGGCGAACTGTTGGTTGTACTGCCCGCCGGTGGTGAACGTCCGACCCTGCGGAGCGATGAACACCAGCACGTAGCAGCCTGCGTCCACGTCGAACCCGTATCGGCCGCCGCCATCAGTGGCGGCATCGCCGACCCAGCGGCCGCGAGATCCGTCGCCGTTGGCGGCGAACAGGTCGACGACCACGCCGGCCACGCCGCTGCCACCGGAGTCAGTCACCCGGTCGCCGATGGAGGCGTCGCCACCACCACCGCCACCGCTACCACCGCCGCCGCCGAGCACGACGTCGACGGAGTTGTCGGTCTCACCGGCGTTCACACACACCGACCGCTGGAGGTACTGGCTGCCCCCCTGCCAGGTTTGGCCGCTGGGGGCGATGAACACCAGCACGTAGCAACCGGCCGCGGTGTTGAACGAGTAGGTGCCGTTGGCGTTGGTACGGGCGTCGCCCAACCAGGCGCCCCGGCCTCCGTTCGCCTCGGCGAAGAGGTCGATGGTCACGCCCGACACGCCGGCACCGCTCGCGTTGGTCACGCGGTCACCGATCGTGGCCTGGCCGCCGCCGCCTCCACCGCCGTCGCCGTCGCCGTCGCCGGCGAGTTCGACCTGCATGCGGATACCGGTCGAGTGCCAGAGGTCAGGGCCTTCCTCCGGCGCGTGGGGCATGTAGCCCGAGTACCAGAGCACGAGATCGGTGATGGTCTCGTTGTTGGCCCCGAACAGCGTGTTGCGGGTGGCGCCCCCCTGCCAGGTGGTTTCGTTGCTGCGGTACTGGCGGCCGTACACCATGTTCTGGGCGTACTGGGTTTCGGGGATCACCGTGCCCGGCAGGGAGAAGGTGCCGTCGTCGAAGGCGATCGTCAGACGGTCGCCGGTCACGCTGTCGCGCACCTCCCAGCCGTGATTCTGGGCTGCGGTGGCGGCCAGGGAGAACTCACGGCTCTCCACCTGCGAACCGCCGCCGGTGGCTCGCAGCACCTGATCGTTGTCCTGCCCGGCGAGATCGATGTCCATCCGCCAGAACGGGAGGTGCTCGTGCCAGATGTTGCACTGCAGGCCACGGGAGAACATGTGGGCGTCGAATTCACCGTTCTCGCCGAGGTAGTAGATCATCGTGATGACGTAGTTGCCGATCTGGTCGGTGATCCCGATCGACCGCCAGCGCACGCCGTTCTGGGTGAACTCCTCACCGAAGGGGCCGGTGTACGACGAGCCACCGAGGCGGTCGACGTACGGGCCGCAGGCGTTGTTCTGGTAGAAGACGTTCATCGTCGGCAACGAGATGCGCTCGAAGATCTTGGTGCCCTCGTAGGTCACGTTGTTGAGGGCGAGCCCGTCGAAACGGCTGCCGCTCACCTCAACGTCGTAGCTCCACCCGAAGAACGTCTCGGCCTCGGCCTCCTCGGGCGCGGTGCCGACGCTGACGGCGAGCATGAGACCGATGCCGGCCACGAGCATCATGAAGCGGGTCATCGGTCCACCTCCGCGTCGAGCACCGAGTTGGTGGTGAGATCGATCCAGGTCAACAGCTCGGGTCGAGCCTCGGGGTCGGGGTGGAAGCTCACGTAGGCCACCCGGGACTCGTGGTAGGAGCCGTCGGCCTCGATGTCGAGAATGGCGTAGCCGTCGAGCAGCGGCAGGCGCTCGTCGCCAACAGCGGCCCAGTGGGCCCGGGCGATCTCCACCGCGGTGTACTTCTCCTTCTCGGACAGCGGCGGCTGCTGAACCGAGGCGGCAGCGACGTCCACGCTGATCACGGCGCCACCGGAGACCGCAACTTCCACGGTCTGGTTGCGGGCGATGCTGAAGAACACGAGCTTGGCCCCGACGGGGCCGCTGTCGTCCTTGCCGTCGCCCAGCAGTTCGTTGTCCGAGGCTGAGATCAGGTTGTAGTCGTCGCCGAGTTCGGCCAGCACCCAGTCGCTGGTCTCAGCGATGGCAAGGGGGCCGGCATCATCGACGAGCACCTCATCGGGCTGGTCGGGGGCCACGAGCACGGCGTCGGTCGGCGCCTCCTCGTCGGAGAAGTCGAGCGGTTGCACGCCAGTGGCGTCCCTCGGCTCGGGGGGCCATACGTCGCCGGGGCCGCTGAAGCGGCCGTCATGGTCGAGGATGCTGGCGTGGTCGTGGTCGTGATCATGTTCGTTGCCGGTGCCGGAGGCCGGCACGGCAGATGCGACTTCCAGCGGTGCCGGCTGGGTGGCGGAGGCGACGAGCACTCCGAGGCTGATGACCGCTGCCATCACCAACGAGCCCACCAGGGCTCTGCGCCCCCAGAGGCGCGACGTGCGATCCATGTATCCATCCCACCGCGTCGACAACACGAACACCGATCATTGTTGATTCATCATGGCGCTCGGACGATGAGGCAAGTTCCCTCATTGACGTTGGGTAAGTCGGCTTACGTCAGGTTTTGTTTTGGGGTGTCTCTGCTCGTCGTAGGTGTGGGTTCTTCGTTGTCACATCGTGTTTCTAGGGTGGTGGTCATCGAAGCTTCGGCTTCCCATGACGGTCGTTTCTCCCGGTGGGGTGAGCGATGCCTAGGTGTGTTCATCTCGAAGATCTCGATGCCGCCGGCGAGCTGGTGCGAGGTGTCACTCGTGCGTTGACGGGCGGCGCAGGGATAGCCGTGGCTGATGCGGGGGCGTTGGCTGTGTTGTTGCGGCGGGCGCGGGCGATCGAGGCCGATACGGCTGCGTTGGTTGCGGCGATCGGGGCCCGGGCTGATGTGTTGGCGGCTGAGGGCCGGGCGGCGCCAGCGGGTGAGTTCTTGTTGGACCAGGGCCAGGTCCGAGCTCGCACCGCCCGCGACGAAGCAGCCCGAGCCGACGTACTCGGCTGGGCCCCCGAGATGGCAGCCGCGGTCGGCGACGGCAGAGTCGGAGCAGACCAGCTCGACAGCCTCGCCCGCCACACCCGCCACCTCGACCACGAAGCCCGAGCCCGGCTTCCAGTGGCCGCGCTGGTAGCCGACGCCGGCCGCTTACCCGCCGACACCTTCGACGCTGCTGTCCGCCACGCCGTACGCGCCACCGACCCCAGCGAGGCCGACGCATCAGCTGAACGGCAACGAGCAGCCAGTGAGTTCCGACACTGGCGCGACGAACGAACAGGGATGGGCCGCTTCAGCGGCGCCCTCGACCTCGAACGCTACGAAACCCTCACCACCGCCATCGACCGCG
>JBCCFL010000042.1:0-46904 GCA_039029735.1 Actinomycetota bacterium
CGACCAAACCCATCAATCTCAGGCTGATCCTCACCCGTACCACCCGGAGCACCCTCAGGCGTCGAACAGAACGGCGCCGGAACAATGTCCGCCCGCAACTCCGTGTTCAACTCCGTCCCTGCGTCGAAGGCTCGCAGGTAGTACGTCCTCGTGGAGCCAGCGCCGGGCAGGCGTCGGGAATCGAGCCCGGCAAAGCCGTCATTGGTGCAGATGATCATCGACACGATGCTCAGGCGGTTCTGGTCGGTGGTGAACTCGAAGCTCCGGGTCTGGCCGGGGCCGATCGGGCCGGCTGGACCATCCCCGACGCCGCTCACGCCGAGGCCCTTGTCATCGATGGCAGCCGCGAGCTCGGCTTCGAGGATCTCGACGCCGCCGCGCTCGGCCACGGCCTCCACCCCCGGGCTGGCCGGCTTGCCGAGTGAGAACACGTCGGCGGCCTGGCTGTGGGCAGCGAAGTTCACCGGGGTGAAGTACTGGCCCTCGGTCAGGTTCTCCACCGTCACGCTGTAGGCCGAGGGCTGCGCCACCCGGGTCACGGTCACGGTGCCGACCGAGCCGCGATCCCAGTCGAAGCGGTCGGGCAGATCCCCAACCCCGGTCAACGTCGGATGCCGATTGATCCGACCAAACCCATCAATCTCAGGCTGATCCTCACCCGTACCACCCGGAGCACCCTCAGGCGTCGAACAGAACGGCGCCGGAACAATGTCCGCCCGCAACTCCGTGTTCAACTCCGTCCCTGCGTCGAAGTCACGCAGGTTGTAGGTGCGGGTCTGACCGTCACGAGTGGGGAGGCGAACCGAGTCCACGCCGCCGAAGCCGTCATTCGTACAGATGATCATCGACACGATGCTGAGCCGGCGCTCGTTGCTCGTGACCGTGACCGTGGCCGATTCGCCCGGCGGGATGGGCGCATCGCCCGCCACACCGCTCACGCCGTTGCCGGTGTTGTCGACGGCGCCTTCGAGTTCGGCCCGGAGCACCTCGACTCCACCGCGCTCGGCCACGGCCTCCACGCCGGGGCTGGCGGGTCGGCCCCGCTGGAACACGTCCACCCGGCGGCTGTGGGCCGCCCAGTTCGGCGGCGTGAGGTACTGGCCTTCGGTGGTGTTGGTGATCGTGATCTCGTAGACCGGCGACAAGCCTTCGCCCCCCGACGATCCGTCGGTTGCCTCGGCGGCACTCCCGACGAACACTGAAGCGACGACGGCCGCCACGAGGGCGACTGCGGTCACGCGCATGCTTCGCATGCCTGCTCCTTTCACTCGACGCGACGATCGAGCTCTGCGCCCGTGGGGCCGGGCGGCCGTCCGCGGTGGTCGGCGGATCCTGTTATCGCAGGAGGCTCACGCCCGGGTCGAGGGATCGGGTCGGTTGTTCACCAGATGACCAGACATCTGACCGCGTCAGCGGCGCCGATCAGACAGTCGCCTCGGTCGACGCTGCGCTGGGCCGAACGGCCCGCCACAGTTCGGTCAGCGCCAGCACCAAGAAGAACTGCGCAATGCTGAGCCCCGACATCGTGGCTCCGCCCGCCGTGCTCCAGTAGAAGCTGATGACCAGGCCGAACACCACTGCGACCGAGCCGAACGCGATCGACACGAGCATCATGATCGGGATGCGCTGGGTGATGAGCGATGCCGTGGCCGGAGGCCCCACCACGAGACCGAACACGAGGAGCGTGCCAACGGCCTGGAAGCCGGCCACGATGCTCAGTGCGAGCAGCACCATCATCCCCAGGTGAGCCCAGCGGGGCCGCAGCCCGAGGCTCGCCGCCTTCTCAGGGTTGAAGGTGAGGGCGAGGAACGGTCGATAGAACACCACCGTTGCCACCACGACGATGATCGTGACGACGAGTTGGGTCACGATGTCGCCCCGAGTCACGCCCAGCACATCGCCGAACAGCAGCGACGTGACCTCCGTGGCGAACGATCGCGCCTTCGACACGATCACGATGCCCAGCGAGAGCATTCCTACGAAGAGCAACCCGATACTGGTGTCGTCGCGTATGACGGTGCGCGACGACACCAAGCTGACCATGCCCGCCATGATCGCCGCAGCAACCAGCGCACCAACGATCGGGCTGAACCCCCAGAGCACGGCAAGGGCGATGCCTGGGATCACGCCGTGCGACAACGCGTCGCTGAGGAACGCCAGGCCTCGCAACACGACCCACGTGCCAATCATGGAGGTGGCAACCACAGCCAGCAGTCCAGCTATCAGAGCCCGCTGCATGAAGGACGGCTCGAACACCTCGATCACGGCGTTACTCTAGCGAGACCGGCAAAGCCGGAATGATTCTCGATATCGTTCTGAATGTGCCCGATGTCATTCGGCTGGACCAGGTGACGATTCGCTACGGCGACGCCGTGGCAGTCGAGAACGTGACCGCCACGATCCCCGCAGGCGCGTCCGTGGCCATCATCGGTTCGAACGGATCCGGTAAGTCCACCTTGCTGAAGGGGATCGCCGGCATCGTTCGGCCCGACTCTGGGTCGATCGATGTCTTCGATCACACCATCTCCCTGGTGCTCCAGTCGACCGAGATCGACAACAGCGTGCCCCTGAGCGTTCGCGACACCGTGACGATGGCCCGGTATGCCCATCTCGGGCTCTTCGGGCGGCTTCAGCAGCAGGATCGAGATGCGGTCGACGCCACGCTCAGCTCGCTCGATCTGGGCCATCTCGTCGATCATCAGATCCATCACCTCTCGGGCGGTCAGCGTCAGCGCGCATTCGTGGCCCAGGGCCTTGCTCAGGAAGCCGATGTGCTGCTGCTCGACGAGCCCATGACAGGGCTCGACCTCGTGTCCCGATCACTCATCGACGCGGCGCTGGATCAGGCCCGACTCGCCGGCCGCACGACGGTCGTCACCACGCACAGTTTCACCGAGGCCGAGGCATGTGACCTGGTATTGCTGCTCGCATCCCGCTGCGTCGCATTCGGACCACCGCACGAGGTGATCACCGAGGCCAACCTGCGAGAGGCGTTCGGAGGCCACGTCATCCGCGTTGGCAGCACGCTCGCCCTCGACGACCCCCACCACGACCGGGAACCCGCAACTCATGTCGATGTTGACTGACGACCTCGACGCCATCCACTCCCAGGCCGCAGAACTCCTGCGAGACGGTGGCCATCGCTACACCGCCGCTCGACGTCGAATCGTCGCCGCGCTCATCGGGGCGGAGGGCCCAATCACGATCCCGCAGCTCCTCACGATTGCGGATCATCTCGTGCAGTCGTCCACCTATCGGAACCTCTCGGTTCTCGAAGAGGCAGGCGTGGTCGCCCGCGTGATCACTCGAGAGGATCACGCTCGGTACGAGCTCGACGAGCGGTTGACCCGCCACCACCACCATCTGATCTGCACCGACTGCGGCGAGGTGCTGGACTTCGAGTTGTCCCCCAGCCTCGAGGCGAGCCTCGACCAGGAACTACAACGAGCAGGCCAGGCGGTGATGTTCCGAATCGAACATCACCGCCTCGACCTGCTCGGTACGTGCATGGGGTGCTCCTGACCAGCCCAGGAGCACCCCGATCTCGTCAAGGGGGCGACGAGAGACCTAGGAGAGGGACTCGCTGATCAGGGTGGCGTTGGTGCTCACCATCTCGATGTAGGTGGCACCGCCGGAGCCTGCCTCACCGAGCGACTCGGTGAAGAGCTCGACCACGACCACGTCGCCACCGACCTCGGCAGCGAGGGTGTCGGCCAGCTCGGTCGACGCCGAGGTGTCGGCGAAGATCGCTGAGACGCCCTCGGCCTCGAGGGTTTCGGCCAGCTCGGCCAACTCGCCAGCGCTCGCACTGTCGTTCGTGGAGCCACCGGGAATCACGACACCGGCGACCTCGAAGCCGTACTGCTCGGCGAAGTAGCCGAACACGGCGTGGTTGGTGACCAGCACCCGCTGCTCGGCCGGGATCGCCTCGACCAGTGCACGCACGTCCTCGTCGAGCGTCTTGAGCTCGGCCACGTAGGCGCTGGTGGACGAGGCGAGGGCGTCAGCGTCGAGACCGTCGACGTTGGCGGCGAGGAAGCTCTCGATGCCGCTCACAGCGTCGGCCATGCGCACCGGATCAGTGAAGAAGTGGGGATCGTCACCGTCGTGGTCGTGACCCTCGTGGCCCTCCTCATCGGAGTGACCCTCTTCATCGGAGTGCTCTTCCTTCTCCTCGTCATGGTCGTGACCCTCCTCATCGTGGTCATGACCCTCTTCGTCGGAATGCTCTTCCTTCTCCTCGTCAGAGTGCTCATCGCCGTGGTCGTGGTCGTCGTGACCACCACCCGAGAACTCGATCGTCTCGACAGCGTCGGCGGCGGCGTAGGTCGGCACGCCTTCGTCGGTGGCCGAGTCGATCACGTCGAGCAGACCTTCTTCAAAGTTGAGGCCGTTCACGATGAGCGCATCCGCCGCGAGGATCTGCTCCACTTCCTGAGCCGACGGCTGGAAGTCGTGGGGGTCGGCCCCGACCGGCATGATCGTGACCACATTGGCCTGATCGCCGACCATCGCGGTGACGACGTCGCCCAGAATGTTGGTGGTGACCACGATCGTCGGCTGATCGCCCGACGCAGTCTCCTCGGTGGTCTCGCTGGACTCGCTGTTGCTTCCGCTCTCGCCTTCGCTGCTTTCGCTGTCACTGTCGCCACTACCGCAACCGGCGGCCACGAGCGTCAGCGCAGCGAACATGGCGAACAGAATGGTGCGCCAGTTCCGCGCCTTTGACATTACGGATCTCCCTGAGAATAAGAATGAGAATCGTTTTGAGGAAGGCTAACCACGAGGCCGACCCGGAGCAACGCGCCCCTGTCGGCCCCCGGCCGCCGCTCGTGGCGCCGTTGGAAGTGCTACCAGCGCTGGTGGGAGGCTGGAAGGCGACCCAACCCCGCTGACCGGAGCACCCTCATGAGCAACGAGCCGACGCCACCACCAGATCAGTTGAACGACATTGGGGTACTCAACCGCCGCGAGATCGAGGCGAGGATCGTGGCGCCTCTGCTGGAACGGATGGGCGAGGAGTTCGGGCACGATCGAGTTGTGGAGCTGGCCCGCGAGGTGGTGGTGTCGGTGGCCAAGGCCCAGGGCGCCGAGATGGCGGTTGCCCTCGGCAACAACGACATGGACACCTTCGCCGGCAGCCTCGACAACTGGACCAAGGGCGGAGCATTGGAGATCGACGTGACCGAACAGAGCGACGAGGTGTTCGCCTTCAACGTCACGCGATGCCGCTACGCCGAGATGTACAAGGCGCTCGGAATCCCCGAACTGGGAGCGCTCTTCTCCTGCAACCGCGACGGCACCATGGTGGAGGGATTCAACCAGGCCATCACCTTCGAGCGCTCGCAAACGATCATGGGTGGAGCCGATCACTGCGACTTCCGCTACACCCTCCCTACCGGGCCCACGCCGGTGGAGCTGGGCGGCAGCTGAGGCTCAGCTGCCCTCCGCCGTCGCCGATGGGCAGTGGTGGACACCACCCTGCCGGTGCGGCGCCCCTCGTTCGACTACGCCGACGACGCCGACCCGATGTGGACCCCGGCGCGGCCTGAGTTCGCCTGCGCCGCCAACAGCGTGTCGTTGTTGATGCCATATATGGAGCCGTACTTCATCCGCTCCATTGCCAGCGTGACCACATCGCTGCCGTCAGACCAGGCGGAGCTGGCTCGGACCTACATCGGCCAGGAGCGCGCCCACCAACGCGAGCACCGCCGGTACAACCGTCTCCTGGCGGGGCGCTACCCGTCGCTCGCCTGGCTGGAGCGTCGAGCTGCTGCGACCTACCGCTGGCTCGGGCGAACCCGCTCGCCAGCGTTCAACGTGGCGTTCACTGCGGCGTCGGAGACGATCGCCTACTCGGCGGCCCGCTGGGCTGCCGAGTACCGACGCACCCTGTTCGATGGGGTGGACGGACCGCTCGCGCACCTCTTCATCTGGCACCTGGCCGAGGAGGTCGAACACAAGTCGGCCGCATGGGACATTCACCTGGCCTTGGGCAGGGGCCGACCCCGGCTGCGGTACCTGCTGGCCGCGGCGCCCGCGCTGCTGCTTGTTGCCCTGTTCGTGACCGCCGGAACAACGCTGATGCTGATCGCCGAACGTCGGCTCCACTCCCCCGTCGCCTGGATGCGGCTGTTGCGGTGGGGCGTGACCTTCACCTTCGAGCTGATTCCGAACCTCGTCATGGCGCTCGGTCCCGATCATCATCCCGACCGGTTCGCCGACCCGCTGTGGTACGACGTCTGGCTTCGCGAGCTGGACACGTCGCCCGCCGGGTAGCTGCGGGGCGAGTGCGGACTCCGAGCTCGAAGCTCGGAGTCTTCAGGGGGCGATCTCGACGAGCACCATCGCCCCGATCGGGTCGCCGGCACCGTCTGATCCCCGAGCCCACACCCGCAAACGGTAGGGCCCAGGTTCGAGCTGCGAGGTGGCGAGATCGTAGGCCCACGTCACCTCGTTGGCTCCGGGCGCATCGACGGGAACGTCGAAGCGGACGAAGGCTGTGGTGAACTCGCCGAGGTCGGGGTTCCAGTAGGTGGTGTCGGCTTGGCGCCGGATCGTGAGTTGAACCGACTCGATACCACCGACGGGCCCCACGGCCGTTCCTTCGATGCTGAGGTCGCCCCGCACCTCGGCCCCGTCGGCCGGGGTCGACACGTACGCCCGGGGGGAGAAGGGAAACGGGTTCTCGGTTGTGGTCTCGCCTGCGGTCGTTGTCGTGGTCGCGGGCGAGGCGGGGGCGTCGACGGTGGCCGACGGCGACGGCCTCGGCCCGCCCGAACTCGTGGGTGGGGCCTCGACGGTGGTGGGAGCCACGGCGCCGCCGCCTGCGATCGTCGGGATGGCGGCGGATGATGCGGCCTCGTCGCCGCTGGCTCCGTCATCGGTGGCTCCGGCACTGACACGATCGGCTGCGGAGGTGCGGGCGGCGTCTTCACCTTCGATACTCGCCGACTGGTCGGTGGGGGCACCGGCCGTCTGGATGGCCTCGGTGCCGATCTGTCGCATCACGAGCCAGCCGAGCAGCGCAGCAAGGCAGGCGCCGCTCGCTGCCAGTGCGGCCACGACGAGTGGCGGCCGGCCGCTGCGGCGGCGCGAACCTGGGGTGGCTGTCGCCCCGGGGCCGCGGCGTAGGTGCTGGTCGAGATCGGCGAACCAGGCCTGCATGTCGGGATGCCGTGCGGCGGGATCGTCGGCCATGCCCGTGGTCAGGAACGGGTCCAGCACGGGCACGAGGTCGCTGTCGTCGACGAGCCAGTCGATGATGGCCGTGGCGCTGTACACGTCCGCCCTGGTGTCGACCTGCGAGAGCGTGCCGCGCTGTTCGGGGGGATGAAAGCCCGGGGTGCCGCCGCCGCGGGTGAGGCCCGACCCGTCCTCCAGGATCTTGGCGAACCCGAGGTCGGCGAGCAGCAGCTTCTCGTCTGGCTCCAGGAGCCCGGGAGCCGCCGTCGGCGGCCGCGCCGAGCCGGATCGGTCGTGACGAATGAGCAGGTTCCCCGGCGAGAGGTCGCGGTGCACCACGTCGTGATGGTGGAGGGCCCCGAGGGCATCGGCGAGATGACGGGCGACCGTGTGCACGTCCGAGGCGGTGAGCGATTGGCCGACCGTCTCCAGTTCCTCGACGCGCGATCGGAGGTCGCCGCGGTCGGCCAGCTCCATCACGATGTAGGGCTGCCCGCTGTCGGTCTCGCCCACCTCGTGGACATGGGCGATCGCAGGGTGTGCGATGGCCAGCATCACCCGGGCCTCGTCGGCGAAGCGGCGGCGACTCTCGGGCACCACGCTGTGGTTGTCGGCCAGGAGCTTGAGGGCCACCTGAAGCCCGTCGGCCGGACGCACGGCGCGGTACACCGTGGACGAGGCGCCGACCCCGATGAGGGCCACCACGCGATAGGGGCCGATGAACCGCGCCGCGGGCGCCGAGCCACTGACGGCGGTCACCGCTCGGGGGCGGCGAGCAGTTCGGCCAGCATCTCCCGCCCGCGCGAGAGCCGCGACTTCACCGTGTTGATCGACACGCCTTCGCGCTCTGCGATCTGGCGATAGCTGAGCTGCTCGACGTCGCGCAGTCGAACGGTCTGGCGGAACGACTCCGGGAGCTGGTCGATGACGGCCTCGATGGTCTGCGTCTCGCTCACGAGCGAACTCATCCGACGGGGGTCGTGGCCCATTCGGCGCAGCGCCCGGTCGGCGTCATCGCCGGTGAGTTCCACGGTGGGCTTGGTGCGCCGGAGTTCGGAGATGGCCACGTTGCGGGTGAGGCTGTAGAGCCAGGTGGTGAATCGGGACTCGCCCCGGAACCGGTGGATCGAGCGAGCGACGGCGATCATCACAGCCTGCTCGACGTCGGCCCGGTTGCCGTGGTCGACGCCCACGGCGGTGAGGGCACCGGCCACCACCGCATGCTCCTGGGTGATGGCGAGGAGCACGGCGAGGGAGTAGGGGCACCCGGCGGCGGCCCGGGCTGCGAGGTCATCCATGAGCGCGGCCCGCTCGTCGGCCGTGGCGGCTCGGGAGTCGGCGAGCACTCGGCTCTCTGCGACCGGCGAGCCCGCAGCGAGTTGATCAAGGAGGCTCGCCCAGGGCCTCGGCGCATCCGCTGCGTGCGGTCCCCGCCACGATCCCACGCCCGCACGCTAGCTGCATGCGTAATCGGCACCAAGGGGCAGGGGCGGGTGCCCGGGCGAGCCGCAGCGTCGAGCCGCTGCATCACCCGGACACCCAGCATCGTCAGCCCCAGCTCACGGTGAATGCGGGGTCGGCCATGAGCCGTTGGAACGCAGCGAGCGACGCAGGCGACGAATCGAGCCCCCAGCGGCAGAACTGGATGGATCCGTCGGCCCGCTGGCCTTCGGTGTCGAAATAGATCACGGCCTTGATCCGATCGAAGTCGGCCGGGATCTCGGTCCGGAACTCGTCGATCCACTCCGCCTTGGTCTGATTCGAGTTGGAGGCGCCGCTGTTCTCCTCGGTGCCCCACTCACCCAGCATCACTGGCTTGTCGGGGCCCGGGCGGCCAGGGCCGGCCTCGTGCATCCAGGCGTAGAACGGGGTGTAGACGTCGGCCACCGACTCCCACTTAGGGCGGTTGCCGTGGTTGTCACAGCCGTGCCAGTTGTAGTTGTTGTAGGCCACCCAGTCGATCACGTCGTCGCCGGGGTAGAGGCCGGCCTCGTAGAGGCGGTAGTGCCCGGACCAACCCTGGATGTTCCAGACCCACACGGCGTTGGTGGCGCCTTCGGCGTCGAACACCTCGTGGATGCGGGTGAAGGCGGCGGCGTAGTCGGCGACGAGGCGATCCTCGACCGACTGGTTGCCGCCCGCCGCGCCCTTGATGTTGTCCTCCGGCTCGTGGAAGAAGGTGAGGAAGACGGGGTCGTTGAAGGCGCGCACCTGGGCGGCCGCGGCGGCGATGTCGTCGTCGTAGTCACCGGCGGCGATGCGGGCCCAATCGGCGGGGCGGCCGGTTGGCGACTTCCAGTTGGTGAAGATGATGTGGTCTTCGGCGATGGCGGCGGTTTCGGGATGTGGCCAGGAGCGATCGACCAGGTCGCGCCACTGGGCGTACTCGTGGAACACGTCGAAGTTGGTGCCGATCGCCTGCTCCTGCCGGGTGAAGTCCTGGCGGGGCGACTGGAAGCTGCCGTCGGCGGCGGCGAAGTCGCCGGACGAGCCCGTGAGAATGCCGGAGCAGGGCACCAGCTTGGCGGGGTCGCCGCAGGGGGCAGGTTTCGGCAGCTCTGGCGCAGGTGGGCTGGGCTCAGGCGCCGGGGTCGGCTCGGGCGTGGGGGCGGGCTCGGGCGCGGGCTCCGGTTCGGGTGCCGGCTGTGGTTCCGGTTCCGGTTCCGGCTCGGGCTCGGGCTCGGGCTCGGGCTTCGGCAGCTCCGGTGCTGGCGGTTCGGGGGTGGGGCTCGGCGCGGGAGGCGCGGGTGGGGCGGGCGAGGTCATCGGCAGGGTCGACTCGTAGGTGAACTCCATCAGGTCGCCGCCGTAGGCGTCGCCGTTGCCGTCGATGCTCCTGGCGAAGCCCCGCACGCGGTAGGCGCCGGTGACGACGGCTGCCT
This sequence comes from Actinomycetota bacterium, assembly GCA_039029735.1. GTDB lineage: Bacteria > Actinomycetota > Acidimicrobiia > Acidimicrobiales > SZUA-35 > CADEDH01. The sequence continues at coordinate 10,068 of JBCCFL010000042.1, forward strand.
CCGGTACCCGAACGGTCCACGACACGCGGGGCGCTCCCGGTTCGTCGAGCGTGGCCATGATGGTCACGAAGTCGGCCTGCCAGGTGGTGCCGTTCCAGTAGGTGCTGTCGTCGAGATTCTTCACCACGACTCGTACGCCCGATACGCCGCGCACGTGGTCGGCCAGGCCGACGGCTACCAGGTCGCCGCCCTCAACGGTGGAGCCCGTGGTCGGGGCGGCCACGGAGGTCTCCGGTGAGATGAGGCGGGCGGCGTTGGCCACGCTGGCGAAGCCGATCACGGCCAGGGCCAGCAGCACCACGCCGATCACGACCCCGGTGGGCGTGGCGCGCCACCCCGGTCGACGTTCTGGATTCTTCATGAGGACTCTCCGATGCAGGTCATAGACGTGTGCCCCGTTGGCCCCTGGATGGGCCTGGAGAGTCCGTCGCAGGCCAGCGCTCGGAATGTTCCCGCAAAACAGGAAAAGTTCGCCCGGAGGCGAACGCGCGTGCTCGTCCAGCGAACACTCTCCGAACGCGCACGTGCGTGCAGGTGACGCACCGACAACACCCGGTACGTGTGGCCTGTCGGGACGTCGCTGTGGTCAGCCTCCTAGGGTGCGGTGATGGCTCTGAGCGGCACGTGCGCCGTGATGACGGTTGCGGGCCGCTGTGGGTGAGGGGCCGACGAGCGGCGTGTCGAGCCGATGGCGGCGGTCGCCCCTGTACGTCGTCATGCTGATGGCGGTTGGAGTTGGTTGCGCCGGCTCCCCAACGGGTGGCTCCGACTCGACCTCATCGGTCGCTGTCGCTCAAGCTGACGACCTGGTGGCGTCCGATGCGGCGACGGACGAGGAACTGGCGGCCGCGTTGGCTGACGTCGTCCGGGTCGAGCCAGCGAGTCCCAGCACTGCGGATTGTGTGGCTCAAACGATCGTTGAGACACTGGGCGGGGATGAATTCCGAGCATCAGGGTGGACGCCTGAGATCATTCGTGCCCCTGGCTTCAGCCTCTACATCGAGCTCGATCCTGAGCAGTACCACGTCTTGGACGAGGCCGTCGTAGCTTGCGTCGACACGGTGGACCTGGCGTGGAGGGCAGTGGGTCTCAACGTCGAGCGGTTGGATCGGGCCTGTTTCGGAGCTGCCCTCGGACCGGACGCCGACGAGAAGGTGTTGATGAGCTTCCCCAGCAGCCCCAGCTTTGACCGGGGACGTGCGCTCGCCGCCGCGGCTCTCGAGTGTGTCAACGAGGTCGACTTCGTCGCAATCCAATGGGCGTTGGTTGCTCGCTCGTACACAGCTGACGACAGAGACCGAGAGTTCAATCCGGGAACTGTCGATCGGGAGTGCGTCGCGACCTGGCTGGTCATCGATGGGGAGCGCACGAGGACGCTGACGGTGTTCGAGTTCGTCCAGCTCTTCCAGTGGCGAGACGACCGTTCTGAGCCCCTGGCGACCCAGGTCGACGATCTCAACCAGTTGCTCGTGAGCGGCGAGGTGACCAGAGGTCAGCTTGATGAGCTCCACCGATGCTTCGGTTCCTAGGAGCGGAGGACGTTCGCCCGGAGGCGAACTCCTGAAGGTTCGCCTCCGGCGAACCGGCCGCCAGATACCGCGAGTCCATGGCCCATACGAGCGGCTCAGCGAAGGACGTTCGCCCGGAGGCGAACTCCTAAAGGTTCGCCTCCGGCGAACCGGCCGCCAGAGGCCACCACGTCAAAACCCATACTGACCGTGTCAGCGAAGGACGTTCGCCCGGAGGCGAACTCCTGAAGGTTCGCCTCCGGCGAACCGGCGCGGAAGGTAAGGGATTCGAACCCTTGGTGACCCGGAGGCCACAACGGCTTTCGAGGCCGCCCCATTCGTCCGCTCTGGCAACCTTCCGGAATCGAGACTAGCGGGGGCGCTCCCCGCCTCCGACCCGAATTGTTCACCACGTGTGCACCGGCCTGCGAGCGCCCCGCACCCACCTGGATGTGGTACGAATCGGGCCATGGCGAACGCCGCTGCTGCCGCTCCCACGCCCTCCGATCTCGTGGCCCAGGTGGAGGACGCCCTCGCGGCGATCGCCGAGCCCGACCAGGCCGAGTCGATGGCCGCCTACATGAAGGATCAGTTCCCGTTCCTCGGGGTGAAGGCCGGCCCGCGCCGCGAAGCACAGCGCTCGATCATCAACGCTCTCGCGGGTCGATCGGCCGACGACCTCCTCGCCTTCGCCGAACACGCATGGATCGAGGAGGACCGCGAACTCCAGTACGTGGCCTGCGACGCCCTGCGCAAACACGTCACCGTGCTCACGCCGCCCGACCTGCCCAGGGTGGAGGCCCTCATCGTCACCAAGGCCTGGTGGGACACGGTCGACTCGCTCGCCGTCCACACCGTCGGCCCCCTGGTGGCCGCCCATCCCGAGCTGTCGGCCACCATGGACACCTGGATCGACGGCTCCGACATGTGGAAGGCCCGCACCGCGATCCTCCACCAGCTCATGTACAAGGCCGACACCGACCCGGATCGCCTCTTCGGCTACGCCGACCGTCGGGCCGAAGACACCGAGTTCTTCATCCGCAAGGCGATCGGCTGGGCCCTCCGCCAGTACGCCCGCACCGACCCCGACGCCGTCCGCTCCTTCGTCGCCGCCAACGACGATCGGCTCTCGGGGCTCACCAAGCGGGAAGCCCTCAAGCACCTTTGAAGCCGACGGACTCGCCCGCACTAGGGTTCGGCCATGTCGCTCGTTGAATACGACCTCGTGGACCACGTGGCCACGATCACGCTCAATCGCACCGAGGCCCGCAACGCCATCAACGGCGCCCTCCGGGAGGAGCTGAACGCCGCCTGGGGCCAGTTCCGCGACGACGAGGACGCCTGGGTGGGAGTGCTGACCCACAACGGGCCGGTGTTCTCTGCCGGGGCCGACCTGAAGGACGGCGCCGGGTCAGTCGGCACGTTCGGGGGCACGTTCTGGGAGAAACCGACGATCAACTCATTCGAGAGCGGCATGGAGCTGTTCAAGCCAACCATCGCCGCCGTCAACGGCCCGGCGATCGGCTACGGGTTGACCGGTCTGTTGTTCTGCGACTTCGTGATCGCCGGCCCTCGGGCCACCTTCGCCTACCCCGAGGTGGCGATCGGCGTGCCGACGATCGTCGGCGCCATCCGCTTGCCCCACCGGATCGGGTGGGCCAACGCCATGGAGCTGTTGCTGACCGGCAAGCCGATCTCAGCCGAGCGGGCGAAGGAGGTAGGCCTCGTGTGGCGGCTGAGCGACGCCGACGATGTGCGCCCCGAGGCGCAGGACTGGGCCCGGACCCTCACCGAGGCCGCCCCCCTCGCCCAGCGCGCCACCAAGGAGGTGGCGTGGCGCACCGCCGACATGGGCTGGATCGAGTCGGTGCGCTTCGGTGAGACGATGCGCAAGGTGGCCGGCGACACCGAAGACGTTGCCGAAGGCCGCCGCGCCTGGCGGGAGAAGCGGCCACCGAACTGGCAGGGCCGCTGAGTCAGCGGCGAGCGCCGAAGAACGAGCGCAGCAACTCGGCGCTCTCGTCGGCTCGAACGCCAGGCACCACGTCGAAGCGGTGGTTCAGCCGCGGGTCATCACCGATGTTGTACAGGCTGAGGCACGCCCCGGCCTCCATGTCGGCGGCGCCGTAGACGAGCCGGTCCATCCGGGCGCTCAGGATCGCGCCGGCACACATGATGCACGGTTCGAGTGTGACCACAATCGTGCATCCGGTGAGCCGCCACGATCCGACCTTGGCGGCCGCATCCCGAATGGCGAGCACCTCGGCATGAGCGGTGGGGTCACCGGCAAGCTCACGTTCGTTGTGACGTGACGCAATCACGTCGAGCCCGCCAGCTCCATCGGGCCTCACGACAACGGCCCCGACGGGCACATCGTCGTGATCGAGGGCGCGACGGGCCTCGGCCAAGGCCAGCCCCATCAGCTCCTCGTCAGTCACGGCGGCCTAGTCGACGGTGGCCGGCACCCGTTCGCGGGTCCAGCGCTCGGCCATGTCTTCGTTCTTGATCATCTGCTGAAGGAGCACGACGCCTTCGAGCAGCGCCTCAGGGCGGGGTGGGCAGCCGGGCACGAACACGTCGACGGGGATGATCTGGTCGACGCCCTTGGTCACCGAGTAGGAGTCCCAGTACGGGCCACCGCAGTTGGCGCACGATCCCATCGAGATCACGTACTTCGGCTCGGGCATCTGCTCCCAGAGGCGGAGCAACGACGGAGCGAGCTTGTCGGTGACCGTGCCGGCCACGATCAGCAGGTCGGCCTGGCGGGGGCTGGCGGGGAGTGGGATGACGCCGAGGCGCATGGCGTCGAACCGGGGCGAACCAATGGCCGCGCCCATCTCGATGCCGCAGCAGGCGAGGCCCCACTGGTACATCCAGAGCGAGTAGGCGCGCGAGACGTTGAGCAACGTCGTCAGTGGCTTCGGCAGCTTCCCAGACTCGACCAGCCCCATGGCATGACCTCTCTGCTCGTGAGACGAACGGCCCGCACCCAACAGGAGGGCCCGAACCGCTGGTCAGCTTATCGGCCGCGGTGCACGCGGCTCTGATTGGAACCGAGGATCCGCGTTCGGAGGGCAGCGGAACCTGGTGCGTGCTTCGGGATGCGATTCCTATGGGTCACAATGTTGCATCTGCATGTCGAAATGACACAATTGTCATCTGGCACGTGACAGCCTCAGCAGCGAGCGCCGCTGCCCACGGCCGAGAAATCGCAGAAAATCCGACAAAAGGGCTTGTCACCCGATCGCAACTGTTGTAACTTTATCTCAACATCGTTACGACCTCTCAGTGGCCGGTTTACCCATACCGCCCGCGCCACGGTCACTGGGAGGTCGTAGCGACGTCAACGTCCGGGTCGGTGATTCCTCTCCCCGCCGACCCGGTCGTCGCGTTCGGACCGAAATCCGGACGCCAGTTCGCTCGGCCCGTCGTCCCTTGGTTGGCGGGTCGAGCGAACTGCTTTTTCGCCTCACGTCCTGGTCAGGGCCTCGATGAGTTACGACCTCGGCGAGGGCGTCAGCTGGGCTCGCTCACGCCTCGGCGGCCTTCGAAGGCTCGGCCCAGCGTGAGTTCGTCGGCGTATTCGAGATCGCCGCCAACGGGTAGACCCGAGGCCAGCCGGCTGACCTTCACCTCGAATGGGGCCAGCACCTTGGCCGCAATGAAGGTGGCCGTGGTCTCCCCCTCGATGTTGGGGTTCATGCACAGCACCACTTCGCGGATGTCCTCCCCTGCCACCCGCAGCGCCAACTCACGGATCTTGAGCTTCTCGGGCCCGATGCCCTCGAGGGGATTGATGGCCCCGAGCAGCACGTGGTAGCGACCGTTGAAGGCGCCCGTCTTCTCGAGGGCGGCGATGTCCTTCGGCTCCTCCACGACGCACAGCAACGTGGCGTCGCGGTTCGGGTCGGTGCAGATCTGGCACTCCTCCCCCTCCGACACGTTGAAGCACCGCTGACAGAACGAGACCTTGTCCTTCATAGCCAACACCGCGTCGGCCAGGCGTTGGGCGTCAACGCGATCGGTCTTGAGCAGGTGGAACGCGATGCGTTGAGCCGACTTCGGGCCAATGCCGGGAAGGCGGCCCAGCTCGTCGATCAGAACCTCGACTGGTTTGGCGTAGGCGCTGGCCATCGATGCGGGGGAAGCGTGTTCAGTCCGGGGCGGCGGTTCAGTCGCCGCCGCCGAGCATCCCGCCGAGGTTGCCAAGGTCGGGCAGATCGAGACCACCCATGGTGGAGTTCTGCAGCTCGGCGATCTGGGCGGTCACGTCGCGCAGGGCGGCGAGGACAAGCTCTTCGAGCAGCTCCACATCGTCGGGGTCGACGGCGTCGGGAGCGATCGTCACACCGGTGAACACACCACCGCCGGTGGCCTCGATCGACACCTTGCCGCCGCCAGCGGTGCCGGTGACCGTCTGGGCGGCCTGCTCCTCCTGGGCGGCCATCATCTGCTGCTGCATGGCCTGGGCCTGCTCGAGAAGGTTGTTGAGGTCGAAGCCACCGTCGTTCGTCATCGGTTGTCTCCTCTGTTGTCGATCACTTCTGATCCGGGGAAGGCCTGGGTGAGCCGGTCGACGCTGTTCGACGCCGTGTCGTTGGCGTTGACGAGATCTTCAACGGGCCCGACGTCGGCCGCCTCGGCCACCGGGTCGGCGGGGGCCGAACGGGGCTGGGGTGCCGTCGGGGCCTCGGGCGCTGGGGCTGGTGCGCCGTCGACCTCGACCTGGATCGTGACCGGCTGGCCGAGGTTCGCCGCCAGGGCCGCCTCGACGTCGCCTTTCACCTCCATGCAGCGCTCACGGTGGATGGCGTGGGTCACGCCGAAACGGACCGTGGACCCGTCGACGCCGAGGACCTGACCGCCCCGGAACCGGGAGCGGACCTTCTGGCTGAGCTGTTCCAGCTCGGTGGTGAACGCAGCCGAGACCGAGGCGGTGGTGAGGGAGGCCCCGCCGTTGCTGGCGGCCGCGGCCGGCTGTGGGGCCTGTTCGGCTGCCGGCTGCGGGGCTGATCCTGGGCCTGGTGCCGGCTCGGGCACCGCCGCTGGTGCTCCTTCTCCGTCGGGCGCCGACCCGGCAGTGGGAGCGGCATTGGCTGGCGCGGGCCGGGCGGGGCGGTCGGCGCTCGATGGCGGCCGGTTCGATCGGGGCGACCGGGGCCGCCGGTCGGGCCGGCCGGCGCCCTCGGATCGGCCCGCCGATGCGTCTGCGGGTGGGGCCGATGCCTGGCTGGGTGGGGCGGGGGAGCCGGCTGCTGCGGCGCTCCTCACGCCCGAGGCCACCTGGGCCTCCAACTCGGCGATGCGGGCTTCGAGCTTGCCGATACGCGACATGAGCTCGGCGGACGGCGCGCCCGCCGTGGGCGCAGCTCCCCCAGCATCATCGGAGGTACCGGCCGCTGTTGTGGCGCCGGGCGCCCGGGCCAGGCCGAGCAGGCTCACTTCGAGCGGGATCCGCGGATCAGCAGCCTGGCGCATCTCGACGAGGGCCTGGCCGATCGATTCGAGCGACCGGGTGATGGAGGCCGGGCCGAGCAGACCGGCGATGTCGTTGGCCGTGGCGCGGGCATGGTCGTTGAGGTGAGCGAGCGGGGCCTGCATGGCCACGAGGAAGGCGTTGCGCAGCAGGTCGAGCAGATCCTCACCGATCGTGCGGGGTTCGCGACCGAGTTCGAGGCCAGACTGCACCGCAGCGATAGCGGCGCCCGGGTCGTTCGCGCCGATGGCGCGGGCCAACGCCTCGGCGGTTTCGGCGCCCTGGGGGATGCCACCGCCGGCAGCCACCAGATCGAGAGCTGACAGCGTGTCGCGGGCCGAGCCGCCGCCCGCCCGCAGCACGTACTCGATGGCGTCATCGTCGACGTCGAGGCCAGCATCGTCGATCACCCACCGCACGTGCTCGGCCAGCACGTCGGCTGGGAGCAGGTGGAAGGCGAAATGCTGGGTGCGGCTCCGGATCGTGGGCACGACCTTCTGCGGCTCGGTGGTGGCCAAGACGAACACCACGTGCTCGGGCGGCTCTTCGAGCGTTTTCAGCAGGGCGTTCTCGGCCCCGGACGAGAGCATGTGCACCTCGTCCAGGATGTAGACCTTCGTGCGACCGGGGGAACCGAGCTGCACTTTGGAGATGAGGTCGCGGACGTCGTCCACCTTGTTGTGGCTGGCGGCGTCGAGCTCGTGGAGGTCGAACGAGCGACCCTCCTCGATGGCGACGCAGCTCTCACATACACCGCACGGTTCGCCGTCGGTGAGGTTCTCGCAGTTGAGGGCCTTGGCCAGCACGCGGGCGGTTGAGGTCTTGCCGGTGCCACGAGGCCCCGAGAAGAGGTAGGCGTGACTCTGCCGCCCCTCGGCAACGGCCGAACGGAGCGCGTCGGTGACGTGCGGTTGACCGAGCACCTCGGCGAACCGCTGGGACCGATAGCGGCGATAGAGCGACTGGTAGGCCACTGTTCGAGCCTAGCGGTGACCCCCTGACAGCGAAGGCGGGCTGCGGGATTCGGCGACTGCCGGGCCGATCAGCAGGTGGGAGGCAGCGCGTGGATGGCCGTTCGACGGTTCTGGGCAGATTTCCCCGCTCAGGTATCGGATTCTCATTACAGACCTGCTACAACATGCATGGGGCATCTCTACGGCGAATGGATTCTGCGGAGGATTCGACCCGGTGAATTCTCGTGAACGCTCGATGCTCGTGCTGGCTGGGGTCGTTGTCCTGGCCGTAGTCGGAGGCGTGTTCGCTGTCGGCGCATTCCGCGGCGACAACGACGAACTCGCCACGGATGCCAATCCCGTGTCGACATCGTCCACCTCGTCGTCCACCTCCACCTCTCTTCCCCCGTCGACCATGACGGGCGATCTCGTCGGCCAGGCCGCCCGCAACGACGACGGCCTCCCGACGCTCAGCGAGGAGCGCACGCCGGTTACGCCGCTCGCCCGACCGGGCGCACCGGCGCCGAGTGCGGCACCCGAGCCAGAGCCGGCCACCACCAGCACCACGAACGAGCCCGCGGAAAACGCGCTGGCGGGCACGTCGTCAAGCTCACTGCCCGACGGGGAGACCACCTCCACGGCGGCGAATGATCCGACTTCCACCACCGCAGCCGACACCACCACAACCGTGGCTGCACCCACCGGGATGAATCCGGTGGAGATGGAGATCCTCCGCCTCACCAACCAGCTTCGGGCCAATCCTGCGGGCCCGCTGGCCCGGGTGAAGCCCATGCCGAGCTGTGTGGGTGACGGCTTCTACCAGATCCAGATCGACCCGGCCACGGGCCACCCCACGGCGGTGGGTTCGCTCACGCTCGACGAGCGGGTGTCGGCCAGCTTGGCCCGTGACTGGTCCCAGACCATGGACCGGACCGGCAACTTCGAGCACCGCACGAGCGACTCGGCGGCGGCCGTGTACTCGGAGCTTGGCATCAACTGGGCGTCGACCGGTGAGAACATCGCCTTCTTCGCCGGCTACCCCGACTCCCAGGCCGCCACCGTGTTCTTCGAGGGCTGGCGCGAGTCCGACACCGGCCACTACTGCGCACTCGTGGCCGGCCGCTACAGCCATATCGGCATCGGCTACTACAAGGGCGCCCAGCGCTCCTGGGCCACCCAGAACTTCTACGAGCCCCGCTAGAGCCGGGCCTCCGGAGGAGGCCCTCACGGCGATTCGCCCTGCAAATCGCGCCGACGCAACGCTCGCATGGGACACGACCCTCCCCTTCTCCAGAGCCGGGCCTGTAGAGCAGGCCCTCACGGCGATTCGCCCTGCAAATCGCGCCGACGCAACGCTCGTATGGACCACGACCCTCGGCGACGACGAAGCCCGACCTCGATGAGGCCGGGCCGGTGGGGCCATCTGTTCTCGCAAGTGGTGGCCAGGCGATCTGCGGCGCACTGCGGGTTCCGCTGAGAGCTGCTGCCTTCCGGCCCTGACCCGGTTCACGGGCCACAGTCGCACAGGACCCGACCACCACCTGCCAGAACAGATGAGCTGTCGCCCAGAACCCAAACGGTTCCCGGGTGTCGGCTGGCTATCCTACCGACTCTGACTGTTCTCCGGACGGGCGGGGCCGAGAGCCTCGGAGGCGTGCGGCGGACGGTCGACAACTGGAGGAGTGCGAGAGCGGCCGAATCGGCACGCTTGGAAAGCGTGTGACTCGCAAGGGTCCGTGGGTTCGAATCCCACCTCCTCCGCCAGTGGCAGCGTCGCCGAGAGGCCGGCCCGTGCTCGACCTCGGCCGGTAGGCTCCCGCCGTGGGAGTGAGCAGGCCGACCTTCGCCGAGCGGCTCGGCGCCCTCGGTCCGCCGATCATCGGGCTTGGCACCGCGGCGCTCGGCCGGCCGGCCTACATCACCAGTGGGCACGACGTTGACCTCGGCACAGACCGGTCGGTGGATGGTCTGGAGCGCAACGCCCACGCCGTGTTCGATCGGGCCTACGAGTCGGGCATCCGCTACTTCGACACCGCCCGCTCGTATGGCTTCGGCGAGCGCTTCGTGGCCCGATGGCTCGACGACCGTGGCCACGACGACTGTGTGGTGGCCTCGAAGTGGGGTTATCGGTACGTGGGCGACTGGCGGCTGGACGCCGAGGTCCACGAAGTGAAGGACCACAGCCTCGACGCCTTCCGCCGCCAACTGGTCGAAACCCGAGAGCTCCTGGGCGACCGGCTCGACCTCTACCAGGTGCATTCGGTGACCCCGACATCGCCCGTGCTCGGCGACGGCCCGCTGATCGACGCCTTGCATGAGCTGCGAGACGGCGGCGTGGCCATCGGCATCTCGACCAGCGGCCCTCACCAGGCCGACGTGATCGACACCGCGCTCGCGTCGCCGCTACCACTTGACGCTGTGCAGGTGACCTGGAACCCGCTCGAGCCCTCGGCCGGCCCGGCGCTCCAGCGGGCGGCCGACGCTGGCGTGGCCGTGATCGTCAAGGAGGCCATGGCCAACGGCCGCCTTCTCGACGAAGGCGCCGATGACGTCGCCGTGCTCAGCGCCGCGCTGCGACAGCCGTTCACCGACGTGGTGCTCAGTGGGGCCGCCAACGTGGAGCAGGTGACGTCGAATCTCAGAGCGCCGGACACCCAACCGATGAGGGCGGAGCCCGTCGAACCCGAGCGCTACTGGCGGGAGCGAAGCGAGCGGGCCTGGCGCTGACGACCGCAGCGCTGCCCAGCCGGCGCACGGGGCGAATGGCATCAACGGCGATCCGAGGTGGTAGACCGATGCGATGGCCGAACTCGCCTGCATCTCCCCCATCGACGGCGCCGAACTCACCACCCGGTTGACCCACACGGTCGCCGACGTCGAGCAGATCCTCGAACACACCCGACAGGTGCAGCGGGAGTGGGCGGCGAGACCGATCGCGGAGCGGGCCCGCGTCGTAACCGACGCCATCGCCGCCCTCGAATCGATGAACGACGACGTGGTTCTCGAACTGGCCCAGCAGATGGGCCGACCGGTCCGCTACGGCGGCGAGATCGGCGGCGTCAAGGAACGGGCCGACTACATGGCCAGCATCGCCGAGCGTGCCCTCGCCCCGATGGTGATCGAAGAGAGCGACCAGTTCCAACGCCGGATCCAACGAGAACCGCTTGGCGTGGTTCTCGTGATCGCTCCGTGGAACTACCCCTACCTGACGGCGGTCAACGCCATCGTGCCGGCGCTGATCGCCGGCAACGCCGTGGCCTTCAAGGGATCGACCCAGACGATTCTCGTCGGCGGCCGGTTCGCCGCCGCCCTCGAACAGGCCGGACTGCCCGACGGCCTTTTCACCAACCTGTTCCTCACCCACGACGCCACCGCATCGCTCATCGCCGGCAACAGCTTCGACTACATCAACTTCACCGGCTCGGTGCGGGGCGGCCAACAGATCGAATCGGCGGCGGCTGGCACGTTCACCCCGATCGGCCTGGAGCTCGGCGGGAAGGATCCCGGCTATGTGCGGGCCGACGCTGATGTTGCCGCCGCGGCCGAGACCCTCATCGACGGCGCCATGTTCAACTCGGGCCAGTGCTGCTGCGGCATCGAACGGATCTACGTGCACGAGAGCCTCTTCGACGCCTTCGTGCAACACGCCACCGAGATAGTGAACGGCTACGTGCTCGGCGACCCGCTCGACCCGACCACCACGCTGGGCCCAATGGCACACGTCCGCTTCGCCGACGAGGTCCGCAGCCAGATCACCGAGGCCGTCGACGCCGGCGCCCAGCCACTGATCGCCCCCGACCTCTTCCCGGCCGACACTGGCGACTCCGCATACCTCGCGCCCCAGATCCTCGTGAACGTCGACCACTCGATGCGCGTCATGCGAGACGAGAGCTTCGGGCCCGTTGTCGGCATCATGAGCGTGGCGTCCGACGACGAGGCGATCGAGTTGATGAACGACTCCGAGTTCGGCCTCACCGCATCACTCTGGACCGCCGACCCCGACGCCGCCGCCGAGATCGGCAGCCGCATCGAGACCGGAACCGTGTTCATGAACCGGTGCGACTACCTCGACCCCGCACTCTGTTGGACGGGTTGCAAGTCAACCGGCCGGGGCGCCTCGCTGTCGGAGCTCGGCTACCACTCGCTCACCCGAGCGAAGTCCTACCACCTGAAGCTGTAGGCGCAAGCACAGCTCAGCCGGCGGCCCGCTTGTAGACGTTCGGCGGGAACGCGTCGGCCGCAACGCAACGGGCGGACCAGCGCTCGAGATCGGCGATGAGCCCGTCGACATCGGCGCCCAGCCGCGAGACGAGTTGGCGCTGCGCCCGGTCGGTCACATCCTCGATCTCGGCCCTCACGGCATGGCCGTCGGCGCTCAACGCATCGCCATTGAGCAGACCCTGAGCCCGCAGATCGGCAACGCACGCGTCGATCGCCTCCGGTGCCCAGCCCCGCGAGCCGGAGTACTGGCCGAGCGGGAAGCCCACCCAGAGTTCGGTGAGCACGTTCATGGCGACCGGATCCAGCCCGGCCGCCACGCATGCCGCGATGTGGCTGTCTCCCCGGTGCTCGCGGATCATCTCGGCACAGCGCCACAGCATCTCCACCGGGTCATCCGAGAGCGGGAGGTCGGCCAAGCCTGTGTAGAGCGGCCGCCCGGCTCGATCGAGGTCGAGGGCTGCGGCCCGCAGACGACCGGCGACCACAGACACATCCTCTCCCGCGAGCACTGGGGCCAAGCTCGCCGTGGTGGCCTCGAACCTCGTGGCGAGCAGGCTGTCCCGAGCACAAGCAGCACGCCCAGCTTCGTACACGCCCGTCATGAGGCTCGGCTCGAATACGGCGAACGTCGAAACGACCACCCCCGGTGCCGGCTCCCCGAGGGCGGCAGCCCGACCCCAGACGTATCCGGTGAAGAAGTTGAGCCCGAGGCGTTCCAGGGCCTCGTTGGTCTGCCTCGACCACACCGGATGCATCGCAATGGGCTCGATGGCGTCGCGGAGCCGCCGGGCGACCGACTGACTGGTGGTCGGCGCCGCCACTGCGCCCTCCGGGCTCGGAACGAACATGGCCGCGACGGCCTCGTTGTAGTGCATCGCTGGTCCCCTTACGTTGGCCCGCCAAGCGGTTCGACGAACCGGCGCGGATGCGTTCGTCTCCACCTCGTCCTACACCGAGTGGAAGCGAGAGTCCACCGCGCAACCCGCACCGCGGTCGCTGACAGTCCGAATCGACGTCGGTCCCAGCGCGAGCCACGACTCGGCCTCACCGGAGACGCGCGTCGTAGCATGGAGTAGGCCTCACCATTGACGTTGCGACACGCGGTGGAGTCGCTCGCACCAGGAGCAGATCACGTGACCACACACCGGAACCCGAGCGCGACGCAGACCTTCTTCCGCACGCTGAACCGCGTCGTGATCCCGGCCACCAAGGCCGGCATCGGCTCGCCGCCCCCGATCGGCCTCGGCACCGTGGTGGTCGAGACCACCGGCCGGACGAGCGGAAAACCTCGCGAGGTGCCGCTGCTGGGGCTGCGGGTGTGCAACCGGGTGATCGTGTCCACCGTCCGACCCCGCTCCCAGTGGCTTCGCAACCTCGAAGCAGACGACCGATCAGCGGTGTGGATGGCCAGACGGCGTCGCCCTGCCAGAGCATCGATCAAGCGGGGCCCGCTCAACACCGTGGTGCTCAACACCACCGAGCTCAGCAGCGCCTCAGCGTAGATCTCACTGCGGCGCGGCCGGCCGCCCGTCCGGCGCATCGGCGAGCGGCGGATCGGTGAGCGTTGGGTCGGAGAGCGTTGGATCGGAGAGCGTTGGATCGGAGAGCGTTGGATCGGAGAGCGTTGGATCGGAGAGCGTTGGATCGGAGAGCGTTGGATCGACGAAACGTCGGAAGTACACGGCGCGGACCGCGAGCGCGTCTCTCACCTCGTCGGTCATGCCTGCGATGAACTCCTCGCGGTAGGTCTCATCCGTCACGACCTGGACGGCGAAGTTCAGCCCGGAGAACATGCCGATGAACAACGCAACGAGGAAGAGCTGTCGCGTGAAGATGAGGTCGGTGCCGAACACCGGGAGATCGATGGCCCAATCGCGGGCGTAGGTGAGCTCGGTGGCTGTTGTCCACTGCGTCAGGGTGGCTTCGCGCACAGTGAGAAGCCCGAACACGATGTAGAACACCGTGATCACGAGCGACACCAGCAAGACCTGGATCCCTTGAGCCACGAAGAGCAGCAGGTTCACGTTCAGCTCGGCCCTGCGGGCCAGGTCCGGCGTGTCGGGTGGCGGGTCGACGTCGTCGGGAACGATGGCGGCAACCGGTGTGGTGGCGCACCGCGTGCGGACGTCGGGCCAGTTGTCGAAACGGGCGAGGTCGACGGTCAGGCGCCGCACGGAGATGAACACGAAACTCGCCCCGATACCGCCGACCAAGAGCGCGACGAGCCCGAACACGGGGAGGGTGAAGTCGTTGGCGACCTGCCACATCTCCGCATTGATGAAGATGAACGCCGAGAACACCAGGAGCGTCGGAAGCGACTTCATCGCAAGGTTGACCACGTCGCTCAGTTGCCGCCGAGCCTGGCCGAGTGACCAACGCACCATCGGGAACAGCCCCCACGAGGTGACCACGAACCCAAGTCCGAGCAGCACGAGATTGAGCACGATGACGAAGCCGATGTCTTCGGCCACCGATCCATTCGAGCCGATGGCGGTGGGTATCACCGGGAGAGCGAGGTACAGGCCGAGTTCGACGAACCCCACGGTCTGCGGAGGTTCGAACAGCCGCCGCCCTCGCAGCTTGTTGACGGCCGCAAACGTGGCGGCGAGCAGCACGAGCCCGCCGAAGAAGGCGGCGGCCTGGGCCCACCCCTCCCAGCGATCCCCGAAGACGAGGAAGACCTCGGAGAAGACCACGAGGCTGAGGAACGGTGCCATCCGGGTCAAGATGTCCTCGGTGGCCGAGTACTGATGAATGAGATGCGGTAGGCCCCGGCTGACGAACCATCGTTCACACTCGTGGGCGTTGACCTCGGATGCGGTCATCCGTTCGAGCGGCCGTCGGACATGGTCGGAACCTCCTGGGATCGGTGCACCACCTCTGCGGGTGTGTATCAGAGCACCATGCCCATGCGGTACTCGGGTGGCACGCCGAAGGCCATGGGCTCGGGAGCGCGGGTGTCGGCAAGCAACTCCAGGCCGACCGACTCGTAGAACGACACCGCCGGATTGTCCGACAACACATCCAGCTGGAGCTTCTTGAACCCAGCCTCGGTGGCGCCCGTGATGGCGTTCTGGATCAACCGGTACCCGAGCCCGGTGCCACGAGCCTCTGGGGCCACCGCGATGGCGTGGATGTAGTAGGTGTCGGCCCGCACGACGGGGTTGAGCCAACTGGCCCGCTCGGAGCGCTGGAGCACGCCCTTCACCGCTGGCCAGTCGACGTCGCCGTCGGACATCAGTTGTTGCCACACCGGAGCGAGCCCGGCCTGACGCTCGGCGAACTCTGTGCCGGGCATGCCGATCTCGATCCCGAGCACGCGCCCGTCGTCGACGGCCAACGTGGTGGTGTCGGCGCCGAACAGGCTCCCGTCGAGCAGCCAGGAGCCCCCGACCACCTTGTCGAACAGGTCACGATCACCAAAGTGGTACTCGTACGACACAGGGCCGGTCGACCATACGAACTCGGGCACAACGGTCGTGTACGCCTGGCGCACCGCACCAGCGTCGATCAACTCCACAGAGTCGCTCCTCAGCTCAGTCGGGTTCGGTCAGTGGCCTGAACGCTAGCTGATCGCCAGTGGTGGGTACCCCTCCACGAGTGGCGTCGTGACGGCGTGACAATCAGGGCTGCAGGTGTGCATCGACGATGCGGGCGAGTGGCCAGACATCGTCGGCATTGTTGGCCATCAGGCAGAAGCGCAGACCACCCGAGCGCTCGGCGCCTGATCGGAACGAGACGCCGGCGTCTTCGCCTTCGAGCAGAACCGTGGTGTGATTCGACGCCACCCAGAACCCGAGCCCATACACATCGGCGCTGTCGGCGCTGTCGGCACCGTCGGTGGCGGCCCGCTCGTTGGGCGTCGCCATCAGATCCACCGACGACGGCGAGACGATCGAGCCGTCGAACAACGCGTCCCAGAAGCGCACCATGTCCGGCGCCGTTGTGTACGCCCCGCCGTCGCCGGTTCCGATGACCGGCAGGTGGTGCACGTTCGTCCGTCCATCGCTGAGATAGCCGAGCGCGACCCCGGCGGGTAGCCGATCGCTGCGCAGGAAGTCGGTGGAGGTCATTCCGGCTGGCTCGAAGACCCGGCGGCGGACTTCGTCGTGGTAGGGGGCTCCCGCCGCGCACTCGATGGCCATTGCGAGCAGGACGAACCCGCTGTTGTTGTAGCGAAACCGCGACCCCGGCGGCTCGACCTGCGCGTGCTGACCGAGGAGCGCCATGTAGTCACGCGGCCCCTGCAACGTGTGAACAGGTACGTCGAGCACGTAGTCGTCACTGCTGTCGAGCTGGGTTTCGTCGAGGTAGTCACCAACACCGGAGGTGTGCCCCAGAAGATGACGGATCGTGACGCCATCGTCGACACTGAGCCGGGGATCGTCGACCAGGTCACGGAGGCGGGTGTCGAGACCGAAGGCATCGTCTTCGATCATCGAGACGACCGTGAGCGCCGTGAAGCCCTTGGTGCCGCTCGCCGTTGCCATCGGGGTGGTGATGGAGATCGGCCGCCGCTCGGCGCGGTCGGCCCAGCCGCGAGCAAGCTCGAGAACCACTCGATCCCCCTCCTGAATCAGGATGACGCCCGAGAAGTCTCGATCGTCAACGGCTGCCGTCAGCGCACCGACGAGCTGATCCGTGCGGCGCCACTGGTATCGGATGTCGGGCGCACCCTCCTCGTTGTCTCCCTGGGTCCGCGCGACGGCAACGAAGCCGTGGCGCTCGTAGAACTGCTGGGCCCGGTGGTTGCTGGCGAAGGTCCACAGCGACAGCTCGCCCGCGCTCATTGCCTTGGCGTGGTCCAGCAGCTTCGAGCCGATACCGCGGCTGGTCCGGTCGGGGGATACGTAGAGATGCTCGATCCATCCCTCGGTGAGCACCATGACGGCGTGGATGTCGGAGCGAGTCCCGGCAACCCAGACCTGCTGGCTGACCATGACGTGCTCGATGAACCACGAACGCATCTCGGCGGCGGTGTGAACGGGCGCCGGAATCGCGGGCACCGCAGCACGGCGGGCCGCAATCAGCACATCGGCTGCGCCCCGAGCATCCTCGGCGCTGGCACGGCGGATCTCGACCCGACCAGGCCCCTCTGAGTCGGAGAACGTTCGCTGCACGACGCCGAGCCTCGCAGGAGCCGGCACGCTTCGCCACCCAGTTGCGGGTGGCCAAGAACAGCATCCGGTGAACGCCGACGTGCGATCGGCTGCGCGTTCCCAGCGCCCCCAACGGCCGACTAGCGCCAGGGGGCGGAGCTTCATACCCTCGGAGCCTCGGACGGAGTCACCCCCCCCCACCGTCCTCGATGGGAGTTCACATGGCGAACCGATCGACGCACGCCTTCACCGACGACGCCCTCGGCAGCCACGATGCGGTCGGGCTCGCCGCCGAGATCGCTGCCGGGAACACCAGCGCGATAGAGGCGATCGATGCTGCGCTGGCTCGGGCCGAGGCCGTCAACGGTGACCTGAATGCGATCGCCAAGCCACTCGCCGATCGGGCCCGCACGATGGCCGCCGAGGGCACGGCCGGCGTCTTCGCCGGCGTGCCCACCTACATCAAGGACACCGACCCGATTGCGGGCGTACCGAACCGGCTCGGCTCGCGGGCAATGCCTGACACGCCCGCCACCGAGTCGTCGCCCTTCGTTGTGCAATACGAATCGACGGGCGTGATCCCGCTCGGCACGTCGAACCTTCCGGAGTTCGGCCTGCTGGCATCGACCGAGCCCGTGCTCACCGGCGTGACCCGCAACCCGTGGAGCCTCGACCACACGCCCGGCGGTTCATCGGGTGGTTCGGCCGCCATGGTGGCTGCGGGCGTGGTGCCAATCGCCCACGCCAACGACGGTGGCGGCTCAATCCGGATCCCGGCGTCGTGCTGCGGCCTCGTGGGGCTCAAGACCACCCGCAGCCGCCTCCGCAACACCGAGCTTCCGAAGGTGATCCCGATCAACATCGCGGTGCAGGGCATGGTGAGCCGGACGGTGCGCGACACGGCGATGTTCGTCCACGGCGCCGAGCAACACCACCGCAATCCTGATCTCCCCGCCGTCGGCCACGTGACCAACCCGCTCGATCGCCCGCTGCGGATCGGTATGTTCACCGCCGCGCCCGAAGGGGTGATCTTCGACTCGCGAGCGGTTGGCGAGACGCAGCGGGTTGGCGAGCTCTGCGAGCAGCTCGGCCACACCGTCGAGGCGATCAACCACCCGTTTCCGGTGTGGTTCACCGACGACTTTCTTCTCTACTGGGGCCTGATCCCGGCCCTGCTGTGGCGCGTTGGCAAGCGGGCGCTCAGCCCCGAGTTCGACCGCGACCAGCTCGAACCATGGACGAAGCACCTCGCCAGGCACTTCAACCGAAACCTGCCTCGGGTACCGGCCATGGTCCGCCGGCTCCGCCGCTTCGAGCACGAGTACCGGGCAGTGTTCCAGCACTACGACGTACTGCTCTCACCGACACTGGCCAAGCCCACCCCCGAGATCGGCTACTTCGACCCGTCGATCGACAGCCCGACGTTGATGGCCCGCTCGATCGCCCATGTGCCGATCACGCCGTTCCTGAACGTGAGTGGTGGCCCAGGCATCTCACTGCCGTTGGCGACCGACACTGGCGGACGCCCGCTCGGCATCCACTTCGCCGCCGATCTCGGCCAGGACGCGCTCCTCCTCCAGCTCGCCCTCCAACTCGAAGAGGCCAGCCCCTGGAAAACCCTGGCCGACGGCTGACCTGCGCACGCGGCCTGGGGCCACCCACCGGTTGAGAACAGTTCTCATTACCGTTCGTTGATACAGTTTTGAGGATGGATACTCGCCTGCCAGTCACCGTCCTCTCCGGCTTTCTGGGCGCTGGGAAGACCACGCTGCTGAACCGGGTGCTCTCCAACCGCGAGGGCCGCCGCGTGGCCGTCATCGTGAACGACATGAGCGAGGTGAACATCGACGCCTCGCTCGTCGCCGACGGCGCTGCGCTCGATCGCACCGAGGAGCGACTGGTCGAGATGTCGAACGGGTGCATCTGCTGCACCCTGCGCGAAGACCTGCTCATCGAGGTGGCCCGTCTCGCCAACGAGGGCCGCTTCGACTACCTGCTGATCGAGTCCACCGGCATCAGTGAGCCGATGCCCGTCGCCGCCACGTTCTTGTTCGAAGACATCGACGGAAACAGCCTCTCGTCGGCTGCCCGGCTCGACACGATGCTGAGCGTGGTCGACGCCTCGACGTTCCTGGGCCGCTTCGACGTGCTCGAAGAGCTAGCCGATCTCGGCGTTGGTCGGGACGACGAGGACGACCGATCGCTCAGCGACCTCCTCATCGACCAGGTCGAGTTCGCCGACGTGCTCGTGGTCTCGAAGCCCGATCTCGTCGACGCCGAAGAGCTCGAACGAGTGGTGGCGATGGTGCGCCAGCTCAACCCTCGGGCCCGGGTCGTGGTGTCGGAACGAGGTGACGTCCCCCTCGATCAGGTGCTCGACACCGGTCTGTTCGACGAAGAAGAGGCAGCCACCGCCCCCGGTTGGGTCATGGCCTTGAACGGCGACGACACCCCCGAGACTGAGGAATACGGCATCACCTCGTTCGTGTATCGCCACCGCTGGCCGTTCCACGCAGGCCGGCTGGCCGAGGCGCTCGGCGAGGACTGGGGAGGCGTGTTGCGAAGCAAGGGCTTCTTCTGGCTCGCGAGCAGGCCTGACGTCCAGGCCATGTGGAGCCAGGCCGGCCTGTCGGTGATGCTCGAACCGCTCGCGCTGTGGTACGCCGCCATGCCCGAAACCGACTGGGAGTTCGAGACCGACGAAGATCGAGAGGATCTCCTGTCGAAGTGGGATCCGCTCGTCGGGGATCGTCAGACCGAGATCGTGTTCATCGGCATCGACATGGACGAAGCAGCCATCCGCGAGCGCCTCGACGCCTGCGTGGTGACGGGCGAGGAGTTCGAGCAGGGCCCCGATGCCTGGCTGAGCTACCCAGACCCGCTGCCCGAGTGGGACATGTCCTGCGACATCGACGACATGGGCGGCGGCTTCTAGCCACCTCTGCGTCGGCGTTGTATCACGCCGGGACCAAACCGCCTCTTGCCTTCGAGACCATCGCAGAAGACGATGGAGTGACGAAGGCCGCCCAGCACCGGAGGGGGACGCATGGTCGGACGAGGGGACAAGTGGCGAGCCGCCGCCGAACAAGCGGCCACCAAGGGACGTAAAGCCGTCACGTCGGCTGCCACCGATCTGAACGACAAGGTGGACGGTCGCGCCGCCGACACCGCCGGGAAGGCAGGAGGCCTTGCCCGCAAGGCCGGGAAGGCAGCGCAGGGAGCAGCGAACGCCGGCGTCCGCAAGGTGAGCGAGACCGACCGTGGCGGCTCGGTGATCGACGGTGCCAACAAGGTGTTCGACGCCGCGAAAGACGCCCCGGTGATCACGGCGTTGGCCGACGGGATCCGCGCCCGCCACGGCATCACCGCACTCGTGGAGCGGGTGCAAGCAGAACCATCGAACCCCCGGGTGATCGTGCAGCTCGCCGAGGGCGTGCTCAGAGCCGAACACGACGGTGACTGGGCCAAACTCGTCCGCACCGTGGCCCGGCCCCAGAGCCTCTTGGTCGGTGGCGCGATCGAGGCCGTCCGTGAGGCCGACGCCGACGCTGATACTCACGAGACCGCGCCGCTCACCACGCAGCTCCTCGCTCGGGCCTACATCATCACGCTCGCCAGGATCGACGACGGATCGACACCGGCGGATCTCCACACCCTCGCTCGCATCTATCTCGCCCGGGGCAACGCCGATCAGGCAGCCCGGTTCGCCCAGTCGGCTGTGGCGCTGGGCACCGGCACCACCGCCGACGACTTCGCCGTGGAGGAGGGCGAGATCGGAGACGCCGGCTACACCCTCGCTCTCGCTCACGTCAGGCGTGATGCTCGAACCCACGCGGGTCGGGCGGCGGAGTTGGCCGTGACGCACGGCTGCTCGTTGGGCAACGAGATCACGATCGAACTCGGGCAGACCACCGACGGCACCACACTCGACGTCGACGCTCAGGCTGCGCTCCGTACAGCAGTGGATCGCGACCACCGGGTTCGCTACCGCGGTGCCTCACCGAAGGCCGGCGCCGCCACGTGGGAGGTCACCAAGGCCCAGGCCGACAAGACGAAGAAGGTGCTGAAGGCCGGGAAGTCGTGGATCGGAGGTCTCCGTGATCGATGAGTTCGGCTTCCTCTTCGACGGCGGCGGATTCGATCCGCTCGCATTTGACGACCTTGCGATGGTCGATCCGTCTGCTGCCTTCGTCGACGGTTTCGGTCTCGACATGGCCGATCTCGACTCGATGGGATCGTTCGCTGATGTCGGCTTCGACTTCGGGTTCGACACCATCGGCTACGGATCGGACCTGGAGGATCTCCTCATCGCCAATCCCTCCGATGTGATCGAGATCGATCTGGCCGACCCCGGCGGCCCGATCGACCTGACCAGTGCGCTCGACATCGACCCCGGGGCCCTCCCCGACCTCGACCCCAACTCGGTGATGGGTGGCTTCGGTGTGCCGTCGCCGTTCGCGTCACCCGAGATGGGCGGAGCGGCCGTGGCCGCAAGCGCTCCCGCCTGGGTGCCCGGCGTGTTCAACCCGCCGACCGACAGCTTCAACGTTGCCGAAGGGGCGATGCGAGGGGGCCGGATGGTGACCCGGTTCGTGACCTTCGTCGAAGGGACACCCGTCGCCGAGACGCTGCAGGACAAGATCGCGAGCTTCGCCAAGACGATCGCGGTCGAAGGCGCGACCGACATCGCGAAAGGCGAACTGATCAAGGGCGCACGGATCACCCTCGACTTCGCCAAGCAGGCGGTGCTCCGGCTCTAGCTCACTGGCGGGACATCTCGCTGGCGGCAGTGGCCGCATCGTCGGCGGCGTCGCGGCGGGACGGAAGGGTGATCGTCACGTCGTGCAGGGTTCCGCTGAACGGGAACGGGGCGGCGTAGCGCGCCGACACGGCCGAGCCGTGGTCCATCCCGATGCTCGACCCAACCGACGACACCATCCGCATGTAGAACGGGATCGACGCCCGGCCACACACCTCGCCGTCAACCGACACCTCGACGAACCCGGTCCGGCGACTGTCGCGCTGGAGCCGCACCCCGAGCGTTGCGTCGCCCTCGGGAACCTCGATCGACGACTCGGCGATCGTGTGATCGTCGAACGCGTTGTAGTCGACCACGAGCTTCCCGTTCTGGACGAACACCGAGCAGCCCGAGTTCTCGTTGCCGGTGGCCCACAGCACCCCCTCGTCGCCGGGGGCACTGGTGACCCGGGCCACGAGGTCGAAGGCGAAGCCACCGATACCGGGCGACGGCTGGGCCGAGATCGGCGTCATCGGCGGTCGGTAGGTGTAGGTACGGTCGGTGCGGTGCGGTGAGTGATTGCTCCGTAGAGGGGCGAAGAGTTCGAGCGTGCGGTCGTCCAGCGGCAGCACCCCGTGCCGCTCGGCCTCGACCCACCAGAGGGCGGTCATCTCGGCCAGCCGGTCAGGCGCGGCGGCTGCGAGGTCGTGGCATTCCGACGGGTCGGCCATGAGGTCGTAGAGCTCCCACGGCTCGCTGTCGAAGTCGTCGCCCTGGTTGTGCTTGGTGACGGCCTTCCACCAGCGCCCCTCGCGCTCGGCGATGAGGGCTCGGCTCCCGGCGTTCTCGAAGTACTGGAGCGTGTTGGTGGCTGGCGCATCGGCGTCGTCGAGCACCGACCGGAACGAGTGGCCGGTCACCGGCATCTGCTCGATGCCCCGGTAGGTGGCTGGCGGGGTGACCCCCAGGAGGTCGTAGATCGTTGGCGTGATGTCGGACACGTTCACGAACTGGGGCCGTTTCGTGCCGGCGTGTTCGGTGCCGAACCCAGCGGGCCAGTGCATGATCATCGGCACGTGCACGCCGCCCTCGTGGGTGTTCTGCTTGTACCACCGGAACGGCGAGTTGCCGCACTGGGCCCAGCCCCACGGGTAGTTGGTGTGACTGTGGGGCCCGCCGATGTCGTCGATCCGTTCGATCGCCTCCTCGGGCCGTTCCAGGATCCCGTTGAAGAACTTCATCTCGTGCATCACGCCGAACGGGCCGCCCTCCTGAGACGCGCCGTTGTCGGCCAGCACGACGAGGATGGTGTTGTCGAGCTGGCCCATGTGCCGCAACCCCTCGACGAGGCGACCGATCTGATCATCGGTGTGGTCGAGGAAGGCGGCGAAGGCCTCCTGCAGACGGCAGGCCAGCCGTTGGTGGACCTCTGGCATCTCGGCCCAGGCCTCGACCCCGGGATTGCGGGGCGCCAGCTCAGTGTCAGAGGGGATCACCCCCAGCTCGATCTGACGCTCGAACCAGCGCTGGCGAACGACATCCCAGCCCTCGTCGTAGCGGCCCCGGTACGTGTCGAGGTAGGCCTGGGGCGCCTGGTGCGGGGCATGGGTGGCGCCGAAGGGGAGGTAGGCGAAGAACGGGCGGTCGGGGCGCACACCCTTCGAGTCGTTGATCATCAACAGGAGCTGGTCGACCAGATCCTCGCTGACGTGGTAGCCCTCCTCCGGCGTGGCGGGCGGATCGATGCGGGAGTTGTCGCGTACCAGCTCGGGGTGGAACTGGTCGGTCTCTCCCTCGAGGAAGCCGTAGAACCGGTCGAAGCCCCGTCCGAGCGGCCACTGGTCGAACGGACCGGCGGCCGAGATGTCCTGCGTGGGGGCGAGGTGCCACTTGCCGGCACAGAACGTGGCATAGCCCTCGGCCCCCAGCACCTCCGCGATCGTGGCCGCAGCGTTCGAGATGTGGCCGAGCTGATGGGGGAACCCGGTGCGCCAGTTCGACACGCCTCGCATGCCGACCGCATGCTGCGAACGCCCGGTGAGCAGCGCCGCCCGAGTGGGCGAACACAGCGGCGTGACGTGGAAGTTGGTGAACTGCACGCCGGCAGCGGCCAAGGCGTCGACGTTGGGGGTGTCGATGTCGGACCCGTAGCACCCGAACTGGGCAAAGCCGGTGTCGTCGAGCAACACGATCACCACGTTGGGCGCATCCTCGCCGGGGTGCGGAGGCTCGACGAAGTGCGGCTCGGACTCGGCCACGGTGCGACCGATCACACCCTTGAACTCGCTCATGACGGTTGCTGCTCCTGTGAATCCCCGGAGACGTACTGACTGGCGCCCGCCAGCAACGCAGCTGCGTCGGCCACCATCGACTCCACCACGGCGGCGGCTGGAACCACCGACTCGATCAACCCGGCGATGTTCCCGGCGCCGTTCATGCTCACGCCCTCGCGGCCACCCCGGTCGGTGGCGTTGCGCCCCAGCACCATCCCGGCCAGCACGGGCTGGAGTGGCATCGGAAGCGGATCGACCGGTGCCTCCTCCCAGGCCCTCGTCCACTCGTTGGGCAGCATCCGGAACCGCTTGCCCGTGTAGGCCCGACTGATCACCGGCGACTGGTCGGCTGCGGCCACGATGCCCGCCTTCTGCCAGCCGTCGATGCCTGCCTCCTCCGTGGCCAGGAACCGCGTGCCAACCCACACGGCCTGGCACCCCATGATCAACGCCGCGGCCATGCCGCGCCCGTCGCCGATCCCACCCGCCGCCACCACCGGCACGTCGACGGCGTCGAGCACCTGAGGCAGGAGCGCCATGGTGCCGACGTGGCCGGTGTGACCGCCACCCTCGGTGCCCTGGGCGATGACCACGTCGGCCCCGTCCTTGGCCACGGCGACCGCCTGTTTCGTGCTGCCGACCACCGAGATCACCGTGGCGCCGGCCTCGTGGAACCGATCGGCGACGAACCCGGGCGAGCCGAGGGCACCGACGAACACCGGTACGCCCTCTTCGAGGATCACCTGCACCTGGGCCTCGGCGTCGGTACCGAGCGCGTTGCGTTCCCCGGCTGCGCCGCCACTCGGGGGCTCCACCCCGAGCTTGGCGGCGATCCCCTCGGCCACCTGGCGATGCTCAGCCGGGATCATCCCAGCCACATCGCCCACCGCGGTGCCGCCCTGGTCGATGCGGGCGGGCAAGATCAGGTCGACGCCGAAGGGCCGATCGGTGAGTTCCCGGGTGCTGCGGATCACACGGCGCACCTCGTCGGCCGACATCGAGGTGCAGCCCAATACCCCGAGCCCTCCCGCATTCGACACGGCAGCCACGAGCTTCGGCCCCGCAATGGGGCCCATGCCAGCCGAGATGATTGGTACGTCGATGCCAAGCCGTTCACACAGCGGCGTTCGCAGGGGTGATCTCATCAGGTTCCTCCCGTTCTCGGTCCTCTACTCGTCCGTGTCGACGCCCGGTCGCGAGGCTGCGCCATCCGTGGCGGGCCAGCAGGACCTGGCCCCAGAGACCCCAGCCGAACACCAACGCGACCACGAAG
Source organism: Actinomycetota bacterium (assembly GCA_039029735.1). GTDB lineage: Bacteria > Actinomycetota > Acidimicrobiia > Acidimicrobiales > SZUA-35 > CADEDH01. The sequence goes on from JBCCFL010000042.1 coordinate 35,609, forward strand.
GCGAGCGCCCGAACCCACCACCGCAACGTGGCGCCCACGTCCTCGATCCGCTCATCCACTGCCGACAGCCGGGTGCGAGCGTCGTCGAGCTGCGTTGACACACCGGTGCGAACCGCAGCGGGCACGGTGCTGTCGGGGTCGGTGGAACCGAGATCGTCCACCGCAGCTGCCGTAGTGGTCTCGATGTCGGTCAGCAGCTCAGCCACGGGGCTCGTGTCGACGGGGAGCCGCCCGAGCACAGGATGGCTGTCGATCACGTCGAGGCCGTCGGTGGCCGTCGCCGCGAGGTCGTGCACCCCCTGGGCCCGAGCCTGCAGCTCGCCAGCCCGGTCGACGGAATCGATCGCCGCGACCGTCTCTGCGAGCCGGGCGTCGAGACGATCGATCGGGGCCGTCACGCGATCGACCGTGCGGCTCACGACGCTTGACGCCGTGGCGCCGAACCAGACGGCGACGACCATGCCGACAACACAGATCAGCGACCCGACCACCCCGAGTGCGGCGGCGACAGCGCCGATCGGACGACGCACGTCAGGCGGATCCTCGTACAGCGTCGATCACGATCTGGGCCAGCTGGGGGCTGGCGTCCTCCTGGAAGAAGTGGTGGGCCTTCTCGACGGTGACATGCGGCTGGCCCTTGGCCCCCGGCACCTGTGCCAGGAACGGCGCATCGCCACCGGCGGTGACGGGGTCGCTGTCGCTGAAGCAGCAGATCAGTGGCTTCTCCCACGCTCGAAACACGTCCCATGCAGCCCGGTTTGCCGGTGCCGCCGGATCGTCGGGCGATGTCGGCACGAGGGAGGGGAAGATGCGAGCCCCGGCCTTGAAGGCGTCATCGGGGAACGGTGCGTCGTAGGCAGCCACCTCCTCGGGCATCAGGTCGGTGATCGTGGCCGAGCTGATGATGGAGCCGACGTCGAACACCTCGGTGGTCTGGCTGAAGTGCTGCCAGGCGAGGAACGCCTTCGACGGTGCATGCTCACCCGTTGGCAGACCGGTGTTGCCGATCACCACCCGGTCGAACCGCTCGGGGTTGTCGGCCACGAGGCGCAAGCCGACGAGCCCGCCCCAGTCCTGACCGAAGAAGGTGACCCCCGTGGGGTCGAGATGGTCGATGATCGCCGCCTGCATCCAGGCCACGTGCCGGGCGTAGGTGTAGTCGGACTGCTCGGTCGGCTTGTCGGAACGGCCGAAGCCGACGAGATCAGGGGCGATCACCCGGAGACCGGCGTCGACGAGGAGCGGGATCATCTTGCGGTACAGATACGACCAGGACGGTTCACCGTGCATGGCGAGCACGATTGGCCCGTCGGCCGGCCCCTCGTCGAGATAGTGCACCCGCAGGGTGCCGCCGTCGGTGTCGTCGATGTCGACGTAGTTGGGGGCGAACGGGTAGCCCGGTAGGCCTTCGAAGCGCTCGTCGGGGGTGCGGACGGTCTGCATCTTGTTCTCCTGTTCGAAGGGGGCGCGCTCGGGGGCGGTCAGCGGTCGACGTCACCGGTGGACGAGGCGAGTCTGTTCTGCGACGCCCGCACTCCCATGGCATAGGTGTCGGCGATCGCCACCTCACGATGGTCCGCCTGGGCGGCGAGCCGCTCGGGGTCGAGCGCCAATGCCATGAACGCTCGCCTACTCGGGAACGTGTTGAACCGGATCTGATGCCAGGACCGGCCGTCGCCGATGATGGTGCCCTCGGCCGAGAACCAGCCGTCGACACGGACCCCGTTGGTCACGGCCACCGGCCCGGCGATCTCCTGGTAGGCCTCCATGGCGTCGGGGGTGACGGCCGCGCCGTCGAGTTCGTGGAAGCGAATCACGTGCACCATCGTGTAAGTGCCGTCGTCATCGGTGGGTGGGTGAGGCACGTCGGCCCAGTCCACGGCGTGCTCGATGGTCGGCACGTGGAGCGGTTGGCTGCCGATCACGATCGTCTCGGCCATCCCGGCTTCCTTGTGCTCATGCGCCTTCTGGAAGTCCTCGCGCTGTTGCATGGCGATGAACGCTGCTCGGGTGGGGTACTTCACCACGGCGATGCGGTCCCACGTCGGCTCGTCGCCGAGGAACTGATCTTCGACGTCGGCCACGAACACGATCTCGGCCCCCACCGCGGCCAGCGGGCCGAGCGGCGCGTACTCATCGTCGGCTTCGCGGCCGGTGAGGGTGGTGGCCCGCCCATCGGCGTACTCGGCCTGATCCTTGTACCGCATCAGGTTGACCATCCAGACCGGCCCGTCTTCCTCCGGCGCAGTGGTGGCGAGCCTGATCCCGTAGTCGTGGTCGATCTGTCCGTAGCCCGGCATCGTTCCTCCTCGACGGTTGAGCGAACCGTACTTTGTGCCACCTTCTGTGACAATTCCATCGGATGCTGTCGATCGTCCTCGATCCGTCAGCCCAGGAGAGATCCGAGGGCCTCAACGAGCACGGCATGCGCCTCGGCCCGGGACAACTGGCGGTGCCGGCGCATGTAGTCGATCGAGTCGATCTGGGTGAGGAGATCGCCCGCCGTCAGTGCAGCCTGGCGATCGGCCGGCTTGAGCTTCGCCAGCTCAGGGGCGAACTGGAGCTCGAACTGCTCACGGAGGCGATTGCGCGACCGCGCCAGCTCGTCGCGGATCACCGGATGGCGTGCGGCGTTGACCACGGTGGCCCTGAAGACCGGCCCTGCCACCTCGTGCAGCCGCAGCCGAGCAGAGGCGAAGCGCTCGATGCGGCCATTGAGCGGGCCCTGTCCGATGGCCGGCAGATGGACCAGTGGCGAGTGCCGCTCATCGCTGCGCTTGATCGTGGCCGCCATGAGCTCACCGGGATCGGCGAAGTATCGGTACAGCGAGCGCAGCGACAGACCAGATCGGATCGCAGCCTGTTCCATCGTGGGGAGCATCGCTTCTTCGGCGAACATCTCGATCACCACGTCGAGCACCGCGTCGACGTTGCGTTGACGCCGCGCCGCCCTGCCATCGATCGCCTCGGCTGCGACCTCAGTCATCTCGGGCCCTCAAGGATCTCGTGAGAATGATGCCAGCCAGACTGGCACATTCAGCCGGACCGCACCACGGCGCCGGCAGAGGCCACCACGGCGAGACGATCGACCTGCACGGCCGTGGCGAGCGCCGCTCGGTGGCGGCCAGTGTCGCAGACATCCGAATGCGAACCCCGACCCACTCAACCCGCGCCTCACCCAGCCGACGGGAACGCGGCAGGTTCGAGCCCGAGGAGAACAGGCGTGAGGAAAAACAGACTTCCAACGCCGATCGCGGGCGACTTCGGCCGGGTGGTTGCCGCCGTTCATCGGTCGCAGGCCGTGATCGAGTTCGGCCCCGACGGAACCATCCGGCGAGCGAATCAGAACTTCCTCGATGCGGCCGGCTACTCCATGTCGGAGATCCGCGGCAGCCACCACCGGATCTTCGTCGATCCGGCCGAGTCGAGCGGAGCGCAGTACGCCGCGTTCTGGGCTGAGCTCGCCGGCGGCTCACCGAAGTCGGGGGAGTTCCGTCGCATTGCGAAGGGCGGGCGGGAGTTCTGGATCCAGGCCACCTACACCCCAGTGCTGAACCGGTTGGGCCGAGTTGGTCGCATTGTGAAGTTCGCAACCGACATCACCGAGCAGAAGCGTGTCCAGAACGAGATCCAGAACCGCACCCAGGGCATGATCGAGTTCACGCCCGACGGCACGATCCTCACCGCCAACCCCCAGTTCCTGTCGGTCGTTGGCTACTCACTGAGCCAGATCGTCGGTCAACACCACCGCATGTTCATGCCGGACGAGGACGCCACCACCGAGCAGTACGCCGCCTTCTGGGCTGCGCTGGCCCGAGGTGAGTTCAAGCAAGGCGAGTTCCGCCGGGTTACGAGCAAAGGGGCCGAGGTGTGGCTCTATGGGGCGTACAGCCCCGTAGTCGACCGCGACGGCCGGGTTGTGCGGGTGGTCAAGAGCGTCTCCGACATCACCGAGCAGGTCTGGGCTCGCATGGAGGCCGACCGAACCGGCAAGGAGGTGGCGACGAACGTCGGACGCATGACGAGCGCCATCACCGAGATCAGCCGCACGATGCAGTCCACAGCAGATCTCGCCCACGAAGCCGAGGGCGACGCCGTGACCGCCACAGACAAGGTGGCGGAGCTGGAGTCGGCCAGCGCCACGATCGACTCGGTGCTCCACGCCATCCACACGCTGGCCCACCAGACCAACCTCCTGGCGCTCAACGCCACGATCGAAGCGGCGCGGGCCGGAGAGGCCGGGCGCGGCTTCGGCGTCGTGGCCGGCGAAGTGAAAAACCTCGCCAGTCAGACCAGTTCAGCGGCGGGCGACATCGGCGACACCCTGGACGAGATCAAGCTCGCCGTGCACGACGTGGCCGAGACCATCACCCGCATTGCGTCGTCGGCCACGGAGGTGTCGGGCATGGCGTCGACGGTGGCGGCCGCCGTCGAGGAGCAGTCGTCGGTCGTCACCGACATCAACGACGCTGCCACCCGACTGCTGACCCTCAACTCTCACAGCACCGGCGACGCAACGCCGGACGACACCGGCTCCCACGACGTGGACGAGCCCGCCCCCGCCCTCAGCTAGACCGCCCCGTCGAATCCCCCGTTGGGATCGCCACTGTTGTCTTCAGGATCCTTGCGGTCGGGGCGTCGCGCCTCGGACTAGGTGCGAGCAGCGTCGATGTCGGCCGCCACACTGCTGGCCAGCGCGGAGAGCCGAGTGCGATAGGCCTCCACACTCGGGTGATCGCTACGCATACCGCCAGGCGACCAGCGGAGCACGTCCATCCAGCCGGCCCGACGGCGCTGGCGGGCTGCGCTCGATCCCGGATGCCGGCGGGCCAGCCACGCCGCCACAGCCGACCACAGGCGATCGATCTCCAGGTGCACCGCAACCACCACGGCGCCGCTCTTGGCCGCAATCAGCTCCTCGTTGTGGGGCGACGCCGAGGTGAGCTCCCACAGATCGCCCTCATAGCGCTGGAGCACCGCGTCGAGCGTGGTGGCAGTGGATCCGTCGACGGAGAGCGCGGCGAGAGCCGCATCAACCCGTTCCTCGAACACGCTGGCGAACGCCGAGGCGAACACGTCGTCCTTGTCGGCGAAGTACTGGTACAAGGCCGGCCGCGACACGCCCGCCGCCTCTGCGATGTGCACCATCGACGTTGCGGCGAAGCCGCGGGCCATGAACTGCTCCACCGCCGCTGCCCTGATTGCAGCACGGCGGGCATCACCGCGGGTCTGCGGCGCATCGGCGCCAACCTCGCCAGTGTCGTCGGTGGTCAGGCGGGTGGCCATCACCCAAGGTTGACACATTCGCACCAATGTGTCAGGTTTTGGACCTGACACATCTAACTGAAGATGTCAGGTTTGCAGCCACCGTCGCCCCATCTCGTCAGGAGTCCCCCATGACCCGCCTCGGCTACCAGATCCCCAACTTCACCTACCCCGGCATCGCCCCCGACCAGATCTTCGACAGTGTGATCGAGCAGGCCAAGGCCGCTGAAACCGCCGGCTTCGACCGGGTGTTCGTGATGGATCACTTCTACCAACTCCCGATGCTGGGTGCCCCGAACGAGCCGATGTACGAGTGCTACACGCTGCTCTCCGCCATCGCCCAGCACACGAACACCGTGCGGCTGTCGTCGCTCGTCACCGGCAACACCTACCGCCACCCCACGCTGCTGGCTAAGACCATCACCGCCCTGGACCACGTGTCGAAGGGCCGGGCCACGCTCGGCATCGGTGCCGGCTGGTTCGAACTCGAGCACAATTCGCTCGGCTACGAGTTCGGCAGCTTCACCGACCGCTTCCAGAAGCTCGAGGAGGCCCTCCAGATCATCCTGCCCATGCTCAAGGGCGAGACGGTCAGCCTCGACGGCGCCCACTATCAGGTGTCCGACGCCATCAACTCACCGGCCCCGATCTCGACCATCCCGGTGATGATCGGCGGCAGCGGCGAGAAGAAGACGCTGCGCATGGTGGCCCAGTACGCGGATGAGTCGAACCTGGCCGGGGCGACCGTTGACGAGATCCCGCGCAAGCTCGACGCACTGGCCGCCCACTGCGAACGGCTCGGCCGCGACCGGTCGTCGATCACGGTCACCTCACTCCAGATGGTGCTCGTGGCGCCCACGATGGAGGAGGCCGAGGCCGACCTTCGCGCCGTCGGGGCCGTGAAGGGCTGGAACGACGAGATCATCGAGATGGCCAAGGGCCTGCTCGTCTACGGCGACCCCGACACGGTTGGCGAACGCCTGAAGGCGGTGATGGACAGCGGCATCGACGGGCTCACCGTCAACCTCCCGGCGAACGGCCACACGATCGACCGCATCGGCCTCCTCGGCGAGATCGGCCTCAAGGCCACCGCCGGCTGACTCCCCGGGTCGCCCCGTCCGCTCAGGACGGGGCGATCTCGGCGTCGACGAGCCCGATCACCGGGCAGCAGGCACCGGTTGCCTTCACCGTTGCGATGCGGAGCGTGACCACACCGGTGACATCGACGAAGACACGCTCCTTCAGACCCGGCTCGTAGGTCTGTTCGTAGAGGGTGCGGCCCGCGGCCTGGTCGGTGACGATCAGGTCGACCTGGGGCCGCCGGCTCGACTCGGGGTCGTACAGGGCCTCGAACCGAAGGGTGCGATACGCACCCCCGAGGTCGTACTCCACCCAGGAGTTGTTGAGGAACAGCAGCGTGTCGTCACGCTCGACGTCCTCCACGGTCATCGCCCCGATCGAGAAATCGGTGTCCATGGCCACAGGATCGAGCTCCACCAGTCGGCGAGATCCGGCGGCCAGTGCCGATCGCGACACCGAGACCGATCAGACCACCAGCAACCGCCATTCCGCTCACCAGCACCATGACCGGATGTCGCATCCACTGCGTCACCCAATCGCCATCCCTCACTGCGTCGAACGCTAGTAAACGCCAGGTGACAGGGCGACCCGAACCGCGGGCCCAGCCGGAGACTCCGCCCGGTCAGACCTGCAGACCGCATGCGTCGAAGGCGGCACGCGTGGCTGCCTTCTCGGCCTCGGTCAGTTCGAGCAAGGGGGCGCGCACGCGGCCACCCACCTGGCCGAGCAACTCCTGCCAGTACTTCTGATGGGCGTGGGGCTTCTCAGCCGGGCGGGTGTCGGCCAGTGCCCGCCGCACCGGGTCGAGGCTGGCGCTGATGGCACGGGCCTCATCCACCCGGCCGTCGAACGCGGCCTGGGTGTAGTCGTGCATGCGCCGATCCGCGGGCGACTGCAATAGGAAGGGCGGCGACGAGCAGAGGTACAGCCGCCAGTCGAGCTCGATGATGTTGTCGAGCCACTCGGGCTCCGACGAGGTGCTCACCTGAATCCGATCGGCGGCCAGATGGGTGAGTTCGGCGTACATGTGGCGGGGGACGCTGTACTTGATGGCCACCACGTTTTCGATGTCGGCCAGGCGATTGCACAGCTCGGGCGACATCAGATAGCCGCTGTCTTCGTGGCTCCAGAGGGCAATGCCGATGTTCACCTTGGAGGCGATCGTGTTGTAGTAGCGGAACACGGTCTCGTCGTGGGCCTTGGCGAAGTGGAGCACGGGGGCGTGCACCACGATGTAGTCGGCACCAACGGCTTCGGCGTGGCGGGCGAGATCGATCACCACGTCCATGTTCTGGTCCGAGCACGACATGATCGTCTGCCCGTGTGAGCCAGTTGCCTCCACCGCCAGCTCGAACGTGCGCTTGCGCTCGTCGAGCGACATCGAAAAGAACTCGCCCTGCTTGCCGGAGATGAAAAGACCCTGGATGCCGAGATCCTGCGTCCAGTGCCGAGCGTTCTCGGCGAACCCGTCCTCGTCGAGGCGGTGATCGTCGGTGAAGGGGAACAGGGCGGCCGCCCAGATGCCCCGCATCGTTGCCTTGGCGTGCGCCTTGGCCTCGCTCTTCGTGTAGTCCACGGTTCTGCTCTGCTCCCGTTCAGACGATCGACATCGAGTGTGAGACGTTCTTGACCACCGTGTAGTGGTGGAGGCCCTCCGAGCCGCCCTCGCGGCCGTACCCGCTCGACTTCACCCCACCGAACGGCGTCTCCGGCAGCGAGGCCTCCAGGGTGTTGATCGACAGGTTGCCGGCCTCGACCTCATCCACCATCCGGTCGGCGTAGTCGGCCCGGTTGGTGAAGGCGTAGGCGGCCAGGCCATAGGGCACCGAGTTGGCCCGCTCGATGGCGTGGTCGAGCGAATCGACGGGATTGACGATGGCGATCGGACCGAACGGCTCCTCGTGCAGCACGCGGGCCGAGTCGGGCACGTTGGCCAGCACCGTCGGCTCGAAGAAGTAGCCGGTCTGGCCCACACGGCTGCCGCCAGTGTTGAGCTCGGCGCCTGCGGTCACGGCGTCGTCGACGAAGGTAGCCATGGCGGCGAGACGGCGATCGTTGGCGAGCGGGCCCATCTCGACGCCGGGCTCCATGCCGTCGCCCACCACCGTGGCCGCCGCTCGCTTCGTGAACACGTCGAGGAACTCGTCGTAGATCGACTGGTGGACGAAGAACCGGGTGGGTGAGGTACACACCTGGCCGGCATTGCGCATCTTGCGGATCGCGGAACTCGTCGCTGCTGCGTGGACGTCGGTGTCCTCACACACGATCACGGGAGCGTGACCGCCGAGCTCCATCAGCACCGGGGTCATGTGGTCCGACGCCATACCGGTGAGATGGCGGCCCACTGCGGTGGAGCCGGTGAAGGCCACCAGCTTGACGGTGTCGCTCGGGATGAGGTGCGACGAGATCTCGGCCGGCACGCCGAACACGAGGTTGAGGGCTCCGGCCGGGAGACCCACGTCGTGGAAGGCCTTGGCGATGTGCAAGGCACCGGCCGGCGTTTCCTCCGCGGCCTTGAGGATCACCGAGCACCCCGAAGCAAGGGCGCCGGCCACCTTCCGAGCAGGCTGACTCATGGGGAAGTTCCACGGTGAGAAGGCCGCCACCGGGCCGATCGGTTGGTGGTGCACCACATAGCGCACACCCGGGGCGCTGGGGATCACCCGCCCGTAGGTGCGTACGGCCTCGCCGGCGTCCCACTCGAAGAACTCGCACCCCCGGATCACCTCGAGCTGAGCCTGGCGATACGGCTTGCCGTGCTCGGCGGTGATGGCGTGGGCGATCTCGTCCTGGCGTTCCCGCAGGAGGGCGGCGGCAGCCCTGATCAGGTCGGCCCGCTCCTTGGGTGGGGTGCGGCTCCACACGGCGAAGCCGGCAGCCGCGGCGGCGATGGCGTCATCGAGGTCGGCCCCCGACGCAATCGGCAACCGACCGATCTCGGCCTCGGTGGATGGGTTGATCACCGGCAGGGTCGAGTCGGTGGATCGCCAGGTGCCGCCGATGTAGAGCGACAACTCGGGATACGCAGGCGTTGGGGCGGTCACGGTGGAGCCTTTCTCGTGCGGTGGTCGTCGAAGTCAGACGAAGTCAGACAGAGGTCGAACGGTGGTCAGAAGGCGGTGCGGATCGCCCACAGATCGGGGAACGCTGGGCGGAACAACGTGGTGGTGAGGTAGGCGGCCCCGTCGGATCCGCCCGTGCCCGGCTTGGTGCCGATCGTGCGGCGCACCATCATCACGTGGCGGTAGCGCCATTCCTGGAGGCCCTCGTCGAGGTCGGTGAGCGTCTCGCACAGGCTGGCGAATCCCTCGTCGCCGTAGCACTCCACGATCACCGCCTGGAGCGCAGGGTTCTCGACGATCGGCTGGCGAACGTCGCGTTTGAGGGCGGTGGCGGGCACGGCATAGCCGCCGCGGGCCAAAACTCCGACGAACGCATCCCAGAGCGTCGGGGCCTCGAAGCGCTCGGCCAGGCGCACGCCTTCGTCGCCGCCGAACCAATCGAGCTGGATCCGGTCCTTGATGCCGAGCACGAACTCCAGCTCGCGGAACTGCGCCGACTGGAACCCGCTGGCCGAGGCGAGAAACGACCGGAAGCTGGCGAACTCGGCCGGCGTCATGGTCTCCAGCACGTCGATCTGACCCACGAGGGTCTTCAGGATCTTCAGCACGCGCTTCAGATGGTGACGGGCCCCGTTCACGTTGTGGGAGTCGAGTTGGGCGACGATGAAGTCGAGCTCATGGAGCATCTGCTTGAACCACAGCTCGTACACCTGGTGGATGATGATGAAGAGCGTCTCGTCGTGCTCCGGCTCACCCGTGGCGGCGTCGATCGATCGGCACTGCTGGAGCGCGAGCAGCTCGGGCACCATGAGGTAGCTGCCATAGGTCAGCTCGGCATCGTCGTTGATCGGTGCGTTCATGAGATCGACAGGGCGTGAGGGTCGGCGAGCGGATCGAGGTCGGGCAGTAACGGCAGCGCACCGACGAGACTGTCGACGTCGACGGCCGGATCGGCGATGGCAGCTGCGATGATCTCGGCCTGGCGGGCGGCCCGAGCCTGCGCCTCGGCGTAGGGCATCGTGGAGAACATCACCATGTTGTAGCGAGGGCTCAGGTGGGCGGGATGGCGTTGTTCGAGGTCGAGCGCCAACGTGCGCTTGGCCACGTAGTCCGGGTCGATCACGCCGGATCGCATCTCTAGGTAGTTGTCGAGCGCCATCGTGGCGATGGCATCGGCATCGGGTTTGCGCTCGGCCTCGAACGCCGCGAACGCTGCGGCCAGATCGTCGGGTGAGGCCTGCATGTGCCGGGCGAGGGCCCGGACCGATTCCATGGCGGCGTTCATGCCCTGGCCGTGGAACGGCACGATGGCATGAGCCGCGTCGCCGACGATCACGGCCCGGCCGTCGAGGTGCCAACCGTCGGCTCTGAGGGTGCCGAGCTTGCCGGTGGGGTTCTCCAGGAACTGGGCCGCGAGGTCGGGTACTCGCACGGCGAAATCGCTGAATTCGGCGGCGAAGAACGCATCGATCTCGCCGGGGTCGGAGAGCAATTCGAAGGTCTCGGCCGGGGCGAAGAGGGTGACCGTGAAGTCGCCCTCGGGGTTGGCCAGGGCGATGAGCATGAACCCACCCCGAGGCCAGATGTGCAGCGCATGGGGATCGAGCTGGTGCGAGCCGTCGGCCGCCGGAGGAAGCGTGAGCTCCTTGTAGTCGTGGTCGAGCCAGTCGGTGCCGAACGTGCAGGCACCGGCGGCGGCCATCGCCTTCCGTACCCGGGAGCCGGCACCGTCGGCGCCGAACACCACGCCGAAGGGGGCGGTGGTGCCATCGTCGAAGCGGAGCAGATTCTGGTCGAAGTCGATCTCGTGGAGCCGGCGATCGAAGTGGATCGTCACTCGGCCGGTGGCTTCGGCCGCATCAAGCAGGATGGCGTTGAGGTCGCTACGC
>JBCCFL010000043.1:0-46894 GCA_039029735.1 Actinomycetota bacterium
TCGTTGCACCGCAGCACCTTGAGGTCGCCGCTGTTCACCTCGTAGTAGGCAACGATCGGGTTGCCGGCGGCGTCGAGCACGAGCGATGACTCCCACCCGAGGTTCCCGTCCGTGTCGGGGGTGGTGATCGAGTCGGCCTCCGCCCTGACCGCGAGACCAGCGATCACGGCAACGGTGAACAGAGCAGCGGCGAACGAACGTTGGCGCCACATGATGGACTCCCTCCGGTTGACATCAGGGTCAGGAGGGAGCCAGTTCTGATCTGATACAACTCAGGCGGCCGCTGGGCGGGCCACGCTGTTGGCCACGTGGGGGTACGTGGTTCAGGTGGTCGAGGCGGGTGGCGGCCCGGCCTGGGTGAACCGGGTGCCGGGCGGATCGACAGCCCACGGGGCTGGCTCGTCCCAGCCGTCGTCGAAGACGAGCTCGGAGAGCGGGCGCCGTCGGACCGGACCGTGGCTGCCCTCCGGGCGGCCGATCGGGATGCAGGCGGCGATGGCGTGACTGTCGGGAATCGACAGGATCTGGCGCAGCTCACTCTCCACCGGGGCGTGCCAGCCGGTGAGCACACCGCCATACCCGAGCGCCCGAGCCGCCAGCAGGAGGTTCTGGCAGGCGGGGAAGATGCTGGCACCGTCGGCCAAGCCGCCGTGGCGGATCAGGATGCAGGGCAGCACGATCACCGGCGTGTGCTCGATGTTGTCGACGAAGTGCTGCATCGCCCGAGCCATCCGTGCCTTCGGTGACTCGGCGGCCGTGCCGCTGCCTTGTGTGTAGCCGTCGGTGGAGGCCTTGGCCGCCCAGCCGGCCCGGAAGCTCTCCCCCAGCACCGCCTTGGCCTCGGCTGCCCGGGGCCCGTCTCGCAACACCACGAACCGGAACGCCTGGCGGTTCGATCCTGTTGGTGCTCGGGTGGCGGCGAACAGCATCGCCGACACCGCCTCGTCGGGGATCGGCTCGCGCCGGTATCGGCGGATCGCCCGGGTGGTGGCGAGCCCCTCGAGGAGGTCGATCGGTTCGGGATCCACGATGGGCGAGACGCTCGACGCCGTCAGGCGATCGGTCGGTCGGTCGGCTTCACCGGCGACGGGAGAAGCGTGTAGCCCATCAGGGCTTCGTCGACAGCCGCCGCGCAGGACCGGCCCTCGGCGATCGCCCACACGATCAGGCTCTGCCCCCGGCCCATGTCGCCGCAGGCGAACACGCCGTCGACGTTCGTCGCCCAGTTGCCGTCGCGAGCCACATTGCCCCGCGGGTCGGTGTCGAGGCCGAGCTCGTCCGTGATCGTGCCGGGCTCAGGACCGACGAAGCCCATGGCGAGCAGCACGAGGTCGGCTTCGAGCTCGAAGTCGCTGCCGTCCACCTTCTCGAATGACGGCCGCCCGTCCACGGTCTTCATCTCGACGTCGTGCCCCTTGAGGTGCGTGACCTTGCCGTCGGCCCCGAGGAACGCGTCGGTGTTCACCGAGAACCGCTGCTCGACGCCCTCCTCGTGGGCGGACGACGACCGGTACATCAACGGCCACATCGGCCACGGAGTGGAGCCGGCCCGATCCTCGGGGGGTCGGGGCATGATCTCGAACTGGTGCACCACCTCGGCGCCCTGACGGTTGGCGGTGCCGAGGCAATCGGCCCCAGTGTCGCCACCGCCGATGATCACCACCTTCTTCCCGGTGGCCATGATCTGGCCATCGACCTCGTCGCCCTCCTGCACCTTGTTGGCCTGCGGCAGGTACTCCATGGCCTGATAGATGCCCTCCAGCTCCCGGCCGGGAACGGGGAGGTCGCGCCAGTTGGTAGCGCCGCCGGCCAACACGATGGCATCGCATCCGTCTTGGAGCTCCGACAGCGGCACGTGGTCTGGGTGATCGGGGGGACCGCCGACGTAGGCGTTGGTGCGGAACTCGGTGCCCTCGGCCTCCATCTGCGCGAGGCGGCGATCGAGCACCGCCTTCTCCATCTTGAACTCGGGGATCCCGTAGCGAAGCAGGCCACCGATGCGGTCGGCCCGCTCGTACACCACCACGTCGTGGCCGGCCCTGGTCAGCTGCTGGGCGGCGGCGAGCCCAGCCGGCCCGGAACCGACAACGGCCACCCGCTTGCCCGTCTTCTTGGCCGGGAGCACCGGCTCGACCCAGCCTTCGGCCCAGGCCCGATCGATGATGCTCACCTCGATGTTCTTGATCGTGACGGCTTCGGTGTTGATGCCGGCCACACAGGCTGCCTCGCAGGGCGCCGGGCAGAGCCGACCGGTGAACTCGGGGAAGTTGTTGGTGGCATGGAGGCGGTCGATCGCCTCGCGCCAGTCGTCGCGGTAGACGAGGTCGTTCCAATCGGGGATCAGGTTGCCCAGCGGGCATCCGTTGTTGCAGAACGGGATGCCACAGTCCATGCAGCGCGAGGCCTGGTCGCGCAGATCGCCGGAGTCGAAGTCTTCGTAGACCTCCTTCCAGTCCTTCAGGCGAACGGGAACGGGGCGCCGCTGGGGCAGCTTGCGGTCGTGGAGCAGGAAGCCGCGAGGATCACCCATGAGCTGCGTCCATCATCGCCTTGACCGGATCTGAGCCGTCTTCGGCCGCCCGTCGTTGGGCGTCCATCACTCGGCGGTAGTCGGTCGGCATGACCTTCACGAACTGCGACAAGGCGGTACTCCAGTCGGCGAGCAGGCGTTCGGCGACGGGCGATCCCGTCTCACGCAGGTGGCGCTCCACGAGCCCGTGGAGCCGGATGTCGTCTTCGGCGTCGAGCGCTTCGAGCTCGACCATCTCGTGGTTGACCCGGTCGGGGAAGGTGCCGTCAGCGTCGAGCACGTAGGCCACGCCGCCCGACATACCGGCCCCGAAGTTCCGACCAGTGGCGCCCAGCACCACGGCCACGCCGCCAGTCATGTACTCGCATCCGTGGTCACCAACGCCCTCCACCACGGCCTCGGCCCCGGAGTTGCGAACGCAGAAGCGCTCACCCACGATGCCGCGAATGTGAACGCTGCCGCTCGTGGCCCCGTACAGGATCACGTTGCCGGCGATGATGTTCTCCTCAGCGACGAACGGCGCCGTCTTCGGTGGGAAGAGCCGCAGGTGGCCCCCGGAGAGGCCCTTGCCGAAGTAGTCGTTGGCGTCGCCTTCGAGCCGCATGGTGATGCCAGGGGGCACGAACGCCCCGAAGGACTGACCGGCCGAACCGGTGAATTCGATCGAGATCGTGTCGTCGGGCAGGCCCTCGCCGCCGTAGCGCTTGGTCAGCTCGTGGCCGAGCATCGTGCCAACCGTGCGGTTGGTGTTGCTGATCGCGAACTGCAACTCGACGGGCTTCGCGTCCTCCAGTGCGGGAGCTGCTGCGTCGATCAGCTGCTGATCGAGCGCCTGGTCGAGGCCGTGGTCCTGACCGCTGATGCACAGCCGGGCTGCCCGGTCGTCGGAAGCGAGCGGCTGGTGGAGGATCGGCGTGAGGTCGAGACCGGCCGCCTTCCAGTGGTCGATGGCCCGCTCGGTGTCGAGCGACTCCACCTGGCCAACAGCCTCGGCGATCGAACGGAACCCGAGCTCGGCCAGGTACTGGCGCACCTCTTCGGCGATGAACTCGAAGAACGTCTCGACGAACTCGGGCTGACCGCTGAACTTGGCCCGTAGCGCCGGATTCTGGGTGGCGATGCCGACCGGGCACGTGTCGAGGTGACACACCCGCATCATGATGCAGCCCGACACCACCAGCGGAGCCGTGGCGAAGCCGAACTCCTCGGCGCCCAGCAGGGCGGCCACGATCACGTCGCGCCCTGTCTTGATCTGGCCGTCGACCTGCACCACGATTCGGTCGCGCAGGTCGTTGAGGAGGAGGGTCTGCTGCGTTTCGGCGAGGCCGAGCTCCCACGGGCCACCGGCGTGCTTGAGGGACGTGAGCGGCGAGGCTCCGGTGCCACCGTCGTTGCCGGAGATGAGCACAACGTCGGCCTTGGCCTTACTCACCCCAGCCGCCACGGTGCCCACACCGACCTCAGCCACGAGCTTCACGTGCACACGCGCCTCGGGGTTGGCGTTCTTCAGATCGTGGATCAGCTGGGCCAGGTCCTCGATCGAGTAGATGTCGTGGTGCGGTGGCGGTGAGATCAGGCCAACGCCCGTGGTGGAGTGCCGGGTCTTGGCGATCCACGGGTACACCTTGCGCCCCGGCAGCTGCCCGCCCTCACCGGGCTTGGCCCCCTGGGCCATCTTGATCTGGATGTCGTCCGACTCGGTGAGGTACTCCGAGGTCACCCCGAATCGGCCCGACGCCACCTGCTTGATGGCCGACCGCTTCGAGTCGCCGTTCGGCATCGTGACGAAGCGCTCGGGATCCTCGCCACCCTCACCGGTGTTCGACTTGCCGCCGAGGCGGTTCATCGCGATGGCCAGCGTCTCGTGCGCTTCCGCCGAGATCGAGCCGTAGCTCATCGCACCCGTGGCGAACCGCTTCACGATCTCCGAGACGGGTTCGACCTCGTCGATCGGGACCGGTGGACGGTCACCCGTCTTGAACCGGAACAGGCCCCGCAGCGTTGCGAGCTGCTCGGCCTGGGTGTCGACCAACTCGGTGTACTCCTTGAACACCTCGAATCGCTTCGAGCGGGTCGCGTGCTGGAGCTTGAACACCGTGTTGGGGTTGAAGAGGTGGTACTCCCCCTCCCTGCGCCACTGGTACTCGCCGCCGTAGTCGAGCCCGCGATGAGCCAGTGCGGTGGCACGGTCCGGGAAGGCCCGGCGGTGGCGCAGCTCACACTCCTGGGCGAGTTCGTGCAGGCCAACGCCGCCAAGCTTCGAGGTGATACCGGTGAAGAACTCATCGACGAGTTCCTGACTGAGGCCGACGGCTTCGAAGATCTGGGCTCCGGTGTAGGACGCGACCGTGGAGATGCCCATCTTCGACATCACTTTGATCACGCCGTTGGACACCGCCTTGATGTAGTTCGCCTCGGCCACCACCGGATCCACCCCGGCCTCGAGCCGGGAGGCCACGGCCTCGAACGTGAGCGACGGGCACACGGCGTTGGCGCCACAGCCGAGTAGCAGTGCGAAGTGATGCACCTCACGGGCGTCGGCGGCGTCGACGATGAGCCCGGCCTGGGTGCGGAGCTTCTCGCGGACCAAGTGGTGGTGCACCGCGCCGGTGAGCAGCAGTGCCGGGATCGGCGCCTGGTCGGCGGTGGCGTTGCGGGTGGACAGCACCACGACCCTGGCGCCGTTGGCGATCGCCTCGGCTGCCTCGGTACGGGCCCGCACCAGCGCCGCCCGCAGGCCGGCTCCGCCCTCGGCCACCGGGTAGAGCCCCGAGACGGTCGCCGCCGGCAGTGCCGGGGCCGTGCCGTTGGAGGCCTCGCCGGCTGCCACGATTCGAGCGAGCTCGGCCGGAGTGAGTACCGGGTGGGTCAGTTCCAGCTGACGGCACCAGTCGGGACCCGGCACGAGGATGTTGGCCGACGGGCCGAGCACCACGCGGTGGCTGGTGACGAGCGCCTCGCGAATGGCGTCGAGTGGTGGATTGGTCACCTGGGCGAACAGCTGGAAGAAGTAGTCGTAGAGCATTCGCGGCCGGCTCGACAGCACGGCGGGCGGCGTGTCGGTGCCCATCGAGCCGATCGCTTCCTTGCCGTCGGCCACCATCGGGTCGACCAGGAGATCGAAGTCCTCGGTGGTGAAGCCGTTGCTGATCTGCTCGGCCTGGAGCGTGTCGGCGTCGGCGCTCTGTGGAGGCGACGCCAGGGCTGGGAGATCGGACAGGGTTCGGCGCCCCGTGAGCCACTCGCGGTACGGGTGCTCGGCGGCCAGGTCCTCCATGATCTCGTGATCGTCGATGATGCGGCCCTGGCTGGTGTCGACCAGGAACATCTTGCCGGGCTCGAGCCGACCCTTGCGAACCACCTTGGAGGGGTCGACGTCGATGACACCCACCTCTGAGGCCATCACGACGAGGTCGTCGTCGGTAACCCAGTAGCGGCTTGGGCGCAGCCCGTTGCGATCGAGCACGGCGCCCACCATGGTGCCGTCGGTGAAGGTGACAGAGGCCGGGCCATCCCAGGGCTCCATGTCAGAGGCGTAGAAGTCGTAGAACGCCCGTTGAGCGTCGGAGATGTCGGGGTGCTTCTCCCAGGCTTCGGGGATTGTCATCAGCACCGCATGGTGGAGCGGGTAGCCACCCAGGTGAAGCAGCTCCAGCGCCTCGTCGAAGCTGGCCGTGTCGGAGGCGCCCGGGGTGCAGATGGGGAACATCCGTTCCTCGGCACCATTCCAATGCGGAGCCGACAGCGTGGCCTCCCGGGCCCGCATCCAGTTGCGGTTACCCATCACCGTGTTGATCTCGCCGTTGTGGGCCACGAACCGGTACGGGTGGGCGAGGGGCCACGACGGGAACGTGTTGGTCGAGAACCGGGAGTGCACGAGGGCGAGCGCCGTTTCGAGGCGCTCGTCGCGCAGGTCGGGGAAGAACTCGGCCAACTGGGGCGTGGTGAGCATGCCCTTGTAGACCATGGTTCGGCTGCTGAGGCTGGGGATGTAGATGGCGCCCCCGGCTGCCGCCGGGACCTGGTGCTCCATCCGCTTGCGGGCCACGTAGACGGCGCGGTCGAGATCGAGGCCCGTGAGGCCATCGGGCGAGGCGATGAAGATCTGCTCGAAGGATGGCATGACGTCGCGGGCCTGCTTGCCGAGCATGTCCGACTCGACAGGCACGTGCCGCCAGGCGACGACCTCCAGGCCTTCGTCGGCTACGATCGCGTCGATCGCACCCTTGGCCGCGTTGCGAGGGCCGGCTTCGGGTGGCAGGAACACCATGCCCGTGGCGTACTCCCCCGCCGGCGGCAGGTTCGGCACCTCGGCCCGGCAGAACCGGTCGGGAACCTGGATCAGCACCCCGGCACCATCTCCGGTGTTCGGCTCGGCGTTGGTGGCGCCTCGGTGCTGGAGGCAGCGCAGTGCGCCGAGCGCCAGCAGCAGGATCTCGTTGCTCGCTCGCCCCTGCATGTCGGCGACGAAGGACACTCCGCAGGCATCGTGCTCGAAACGAGGGTCGTACAAGCCTTGCGGCCGCGGGAGGTCACGCACCGGAATCTCCAAGAGGTCGAAGTGGTTTACCCGGGACCCCGTTGGCCCGATCATGTCGGCCGGCCGCAGCGCACGATCGCCCTGTTCGCGTACGTTGCCAAACCGGAGTTCTAGAGACGGTATCGGAACAACAGGTCATCATGGCAAATCCATCGCGATCAGAGATGGCCCACGGTGTGGACCCGGTCCGAAGGAAAAAGGGCTGCGCGCAGCGGCGTCCGGGGATCTGCCAGTTTCGCCCGACTTCACAGTTCGGCGCAAGAACCCCGACAGGCAGCGTCGATTGGTGCAGAGCGCGCCCGGATGGAGCGATGATGGCTGCGATGTCAGCCTCCCCCACCTCGTCCTCGTCGCCGTCCCCAGCTCTTAGCCCGGTCGCTGCCGGCGTCCTCTCTGACCTCGACGCCAGCCCGTCGCCCTATCACGCCGTGGCTCGATCGGTCGAGCTACTGGAGGCTGCTGGCTTCGCCTCCGTCGACCCAGGTGCGCCCCTGCCAGACGGGCCTGGTCGCCGCTATGTCGTTTTCGGCGGCTCCATCGTGGCGTGGGCGCAGCCCGAGCGTCTCGAGCGCTTCGTCGTGGCTGGAGCCCACACCGATTCGCCGAACTTCCGGGTGCGGACGAGGCCCGACGTGAACAGTGCCGGCTATGTGCAGGTTGGCGTCGAGGTGTATGGCGGGGTGCTCCTCAACTCATGGCTCGACCGAGACCTGGGGTTGGCGGGGCGGGTGGCGGTGACCGGCGACAACGGCATCGAGCACCGGCTCTACCGCGAGCATCGGCCCGTGCTGCGCATCCCTCAGCTCGCCATCCATCTCGATCGCGAGATCCGTTCCAAGGGCCTCCTGCTCGATCCCCAGTCGCACATCACGCCGATGTGGGCGCTCGGTGAGGGCACCGAGGGCGACCTCCGAGCGGCGGTGGCCACCGATCTTGGCGTCGAGCCCGACGCGATCCTGTCGTGGGACCTCATGACCTACGACGTGCAGCCGGCCGCCGTCGTCGGACGTGACGAAGACCTGTTCGCCTCGGGCCGAATCGACAATCTCGTGTCTGCGTTCTGCGGAGTTCGGGCGCTCAACGACGCAGCAGAACTGATGGGCGCAGCCGACACGACAACGGCGCCCGTCCTGGTGTTGTCGGACCACGAAGAGGTGGGCTCCGAGAGCGCCACCGGCGCCGCCGGCCCGCTGCTCTCCCAACTCCTCGAGAGGATCGCCGCCTCGGCGGGGCTCGCACGTACCGACTATCTCGCCACCTTGCCGACGTCGCTCGTCGTCTCAGCCGACGGGGCGCACGCCACCCACCCCAACTACGCCGAGCGCCACGAACCATCGCACCGAATCGCCTTGAACGCCGGCGTCGTGATCAAGCGCAACGCGAACCAGCGCTACGCCACCGACGCCACCAGTGAGGCACTGGTGGTCGACGCGGCGCGGCGGGCCGACGTGCCGCTGCAGTACTACATCCACCGCAACGACCTGCCGTGCGGGTCGACGATCGGCCCCATCACCGCTGCTCGGCTCGGGGTGCCGACGGTGGATCTGGGCGTGGCCCAGCTCGCCATGCACAGCGCTCGGGAGATGGCCGGTCTGGCCGACCTCGACCATCTGCACGCGCTGCTGCGCACCCTCTGGACGGCCCGCTGACATCAGCCGCCCACCCTGGGGTGGGCGAAGGTGACCGATGTCGGTGCGGGTTGTTGCCGTTCACCGCGCCTCCAACTACCGTCGAGCGG
This sequence comes from Actinomycetota bacterium, assembly GCA_039029735.1. Taxonomy (GTDB): domain Bacteria; phylum Actinomycetota; class Acidimicrobiia; order Acidimicrobiales; family SZUA-35; genus CADEDH01. The sequence continues at coordinate 8,809 of JBCCFL010000043.1, forward strand.
TCGCCAACGCCAGCAGCGTCGGGCGACCCCCGGGGTTTCGTCGCCGTCGGCGCGGGGCGGCCGTGGGTACCACATCAGTCTCACTGAGGAGCACATCGTGGGCGCAGTCCCTTACCTCGCCTTCCTGTCCGCACTAGGGGCGCTCGGCCTCGCCGTCTTCTACTTCAACAACGTGAAGGCAGCCAGCCCCGGTGATGACCGGATGGTCCACCTGATGAACGAGATCCAGGCGGGAGCCCGGGCGTTCCTCAAGCAGGAGTACACCTGGGTGGCCGGCTTCGTGGTCGTCATGGCGGTGCTCATCGGCGCCTTCGTGAGCCCCTGGGCCGCTCCCAGCTACCTGATCGGTGCGGTGCTTTCGGCCACCGCCGGCTACGTCGGCATGACCGTGGCCACCATGGCCAACGCCCGTACCACCGAGGCCGCCAAGGAGGGGCCGTCAAAGGCTCTGCCGCTGGCGTTCCGGGGCGGCGCCGTGATGGGCTTCTCGGTGGCCGGTCTCGCCCTCGCCGGGCTCATGGCCGTCTACATCCTCTTCGTGCTCATCCTCGAGGTCTCCGACGCATTCGAGGTCGTGACCGCCTTCGGTCTCGGCGGCTCGTCGATCGCACTGTTCTCCCGTGTGGGTGGCGGCATCTACACCACGGCCGCCGACGTCGGCGCCGACCTGGTTGGCAAGGTCGAGGCCGGTATCCCCGAGGACGACCCCCGCAACCCCGCCACCATCGCCGACAACGTCGGTGACAACGTTGGCGACGTGGCCGGCATGGGTGCCGACCTGTTCGAGAGCTATGCAGGGTCGATCATCGCCCCGATCTCACTCACCGCCTTCACGCTCAGCCTCGCCGCCAGCCAGGCCGGCGACGAGTTCACCATCTCGCTGCTCGTGTTCCCGATGGCGGTCGCCTTCATCGGCATGATCGCCTCGATCATCGGCTCGTTCGCCGTTCGGGCCGGCGACTCCACCGACATCCGCCAGCTGTCGTCCGCCCTCCACATGGGCACCAACGTGGCCATGGGCATCACCGCCGTCGGAACCGTCGGCCTCGCCTACTGGCTCTTCGGCGGCGACCAGTACGACAACCCGCTCGGCCTCGCCATCTCGGTGATCGGCGGTCTCCTCGTCGGCTGGGCCATCGGCAAGGTGGCCGAGATCTGGACCAGCGACCACTACCGCCCGGTGAAGAACATCGCAGCCCAGGCCGAGACCGGCCCGGCCACCACCATCCTCTCCGGCATCTCCGCCGGCATGATCTCGGTTGCCGCCTCCGTGGGCCTCATCGTGATCGGCGTGTTGCTCGCCTACGTCGGCGGCCAGATGACCTTCGCCGACGACGCCGCCTTCCTCGGCGACGTGAGTGGTGACGAGTTCGGCGGCATCTATGGCATCGCCGTTGCTGCCATCGGCATGCTCGCCACCACCGGCGTGGTGGTGTCGGTCGACGCCTACGGCCCCATCGCCGACAACGCCGGCGGCATCGCCGAGATGGCCGAGCTCGACCCCTCGGTGCGCGAAGTCACCGACGCCCTCGACTCGCTCGGCAACACCACCGCCGCCGTGGCCAAGGGCTTCGCTGTCGGTTCGGCTGCGCTCACCGCACTCGCCCTGTTCAAGAGCTTCGAGGTGGCCATCGCCACCGCCGCCGTCGACCAGGACAAGCCCGACGTGGCCCTTTCCCTCGACGTTGGCCAGGTCGAGGTGTTCGTCGGTCTGTTCCTCGGCGCCATGCTGCCGTTCCTCTTCGCGGCGCTCACGATCGACGCCGTGGGCCGTGCCGCCCAGAAGATGATCGAAGAGGTCCGCCGCCAGTTCCGGGAGATCCCGGGCCTGCGTGAAGGCGAGCCGGGCGTCCACCCCGACTCCGCTCGATGCGTTGCCATCTCCACCCAGGCCTCGCTCCGCGAGATGCTCATCCCCGGCGCCCTCGCCGTGGTGGTGCCCCTCGTCATCGGCTTCATCAACATCAGCGCCCTCGGCGGCTTCCTCGCCGGTGCGCTCGTGTCGGGCTTCGCCCTCGCCATCTTCATGGCCAACGCCGGTGGTGCGTGGGACAACGCCAAGAAGTACATCGAGGCCGGAAACCACGGTGGCAAGGGCTCTGAGCCCCACAAGGCGGCCGTCGTCGGCGACACCGTTGGCGATCCGTTCAAGGACACCTCTGGTCCGGCGATGAACATCCTCATCAAGGTGATGACCATCGTGAGCCTGGTGTTCGCCTCGGCCTTCGTGGGCTTCGCCTAGACCGAGTCCGGCGCCTACTGGCGCCAGTCGAATTCAGTGATGGCCCCGCCTTTGGGTGGGGCCATCGCCGTTTTGTGGTGCCCCATCTGGAACCGACCGGCCCCACCCCCACTACGATCCGGCTGTGGCTCTGCGCAAACTCAACTCCACCGACGCCTTCGTGATCACCGACATCGCCGACGTGCCCGCGGCCGGCACCGTGCGGCGAGCCCGGAAGATCCTCCAGAGTGGAGCCAAGGAACTCGCGCGCAGTGCCTCGTATACCTTCGCTGCGTTCGAGCACCAGCGCTCCGGGGCGGCCGCCGGGATCAACGCGGAGGGTGACGGCGTTGACGATGCCATCGCCGCCTTCGTCACCGAGCTCACGCCGGCTGTGGCCGACGGGCAGCTACACCTGAACCCGGGCAAGGGTCTGAACGGGGAGCACCTTGCGGAGCTCACCGCGGCGTCGCCTGCCGAGGCGGGAGCCGGCTCCGATGAGCTGCTCGCCGCCAGCGTCGTCGCCGCCACCACCTGGGCCCTGGGCGGATCGCTCGATGGCCGCCGTCTGGCCGTCGAGGGCGCTCCCCCGGTTGCCGTGCTCGACGCCGTGCGCTCGGGCGGGGCCGAGATCGTCGACGTCGCCGGCGCTGCCGACAAGCCGTGGATGATCTGGGGCGCCGAGGTCGACGCCATCCTCGCCGGCTCCAAGGCGGGTGCGCTCACCCACCAGGGCGCCGCCATGGTGAAGGCGGCCGCCATCGTGCCGTGGGGGGCAATCCCCGTCACCACCAAGGCCTTCGCCCAGCTTCACCGAACCGACACCACGGTGGTGCCCGACTTCGTGTCGGCCGCCGGCCCGCTCCTCGGCGGGTTGATCCCCGGCGAGGGTGACGCTGTGGCCTCCGAGGTCGCAGGCCAGGTCACCGACGTGCTCACCCAGGCGGCAACGTCGGACGACGGCGTGCTCCTGGGCGCCTGCTACGCCGCTGAGGCGTTCCTGGCCACATGGCTGGACGAGCGGCTGTTCGGGCGGCCGTTGGCCGCCTGAGCGGCGCCTGGGGTGAACGTCGCGACTCTGGGCCACCTCCAAGGGTCTGGTTGGTGAGCGGTACGCTGACGGAACGGCGATGGGAACGGGAGATCTGGCGTGGTTCGATACGACGAGAGCACAGCGGCCAAGGGCGAGAAGTACGTTCGTGATCAGCGCGGGCGGGGAGGCCGCCGGGCTGCGACCGCCGCGGGCGGCGGCGGCATCGTTGCGATCATCCTCGCCGTGCTCTTCGCTGTCATCAGCGGAGGCGACCCGGGCTCGGTGCTGGTGGAGACGGCCACCACGATCCCGCAGATCGATGGTCCGGTGGCCGTTGACCCCAACGATCCCGCTGCGGTCGATCCCGATGCGCAGACGATCGAGTACATGGAGTTCCTGATGTTCGACGTTCAGGACACCTGGGATCAGATCTTCGATGAGGCCGGCCTCGTCTACGAGCCGACAACGCTCACCATCTTCGACGGCGCTGTCGAGAGTGGGTGTGGGCGAGCAACCTCCCAGGTCGGACCGTTCTACTGCCCCGCCCCGAACGACAGGGGCGTGTACATGGATCTCGACTTCTACGAGGAGCTGGCCCGCCGCTTCGGCGCACCCGGTGATTTCGCCCAGGCCTACGTCATCGCCCACGAGATCGGCCATCACGTCCAGGCCGTGCTCGGCATCAGCGACCAGGTCCGCCAGGCCCAGGCCCAGAATCCCAACATCCAGAACGAACTCTCGGTTCGCCAGGAACTCCAGGCCGACTGTTTCGCCGGTGTGTGGGGCTGGTCTGCATCACAACGCACGACGCTCGATGGTCTGCCGATTCTCGAGCCGGGCGACATCGAGGAAGGTCTCCGAGCCGCCGCCTCTGTCGGCGATGACACGATTCAGGCCCAGGCCGGGATGACGATCAATCCCGACACCTGGACGCATGGCTCCTCCGCGGAGCGGGTGGAGTGGTTCCAGCGTGGTCTGGAGACCGGTGACCCTGAGCAGTGCGACACCTTCGCCAGCGACGTGACGGTGACGACCTAGCGCAGCTCGCCCCGCCAGGTCGCCTGGGCGTACAACACCGCGGCAACACCGCTGATCAGCACCGCCACGATGAATGCTCTCGGGTAGACGAACAACGGCTCCACCACGCGATCGACGCCCAGATTGACGCCGAAGGCGCGCTCGACGGCCCAGCCCGTGGCCAGGAGCGCGAGCACGATCGAGATCGCTCGCATGAGGGGCAGATACAGGGCGAGCCGCCGGAGGAGGAACACCGCCGGGAACAAGAGCACGATCACGATGGCCTGCCCGATCTCGATCCCGATGTTGCGACCGAGGAGCGACACCAGCTGCGTGGAGCGAGTCACGTCGAGCGACGCTGTCAACGACGCGAAGCCCATTCCGTGGAACAGGCCGAAGCCGAAGGAGAGCACCCATTCCCGGTTTGTGATCACCGGGCGCAGGTTGTGGAGTGCCGTCGCGGCCACCGAGAGACCGATGATCGACTCGACGAGTCGTGACGGTGGAAGTGGTAGGAGGCCGAGCCCAGCGAGGGTGAACGTGATCGAATGGGCAACGGTGAACATCGTCACGATGCGCAGGATCCGCGAGAGCGCCGAGCCGAACCCGGCTGTCGGCCGCCAACCGGTGGGTTCGCGCACCAGGACCGACGGCAGGATGAGGGCGAGCAGGAACAAGATGTGGTCTGGCCCGGTCTCGATGTGCTCGATGCCGAGCCCGACACTCGACGACAGGTTTCGCCAGGCTGACGCATCGCCCAGGTCGGCGACCTGGGAGCGTGTGCTTGGGAAGAACGTCAGGAGCACCTCGTCACCGTCGAACACTCCGGCGCGCCAGTCGTTCTGTACCAACATGAGGTGTGACCGACCGAAGAGTTCGTCGAGGAACGGGTCGAAACGCACCTCGAAGATCCGAGGAATCTCGCCGCCGGCGTCGACCTCGAAGTCGATCACGGCGTAATCGGCGTTCTCCTCCACATCGTCCGGGCGAAACACGGTAGGTGCGGCGAACGTGATCGGCCACGGGCGCGCGTCGGGGCCGACGAACTGGAGGTGCTCCTCGAGGTACGCGGTGATCGCCTCGCGATTGGCCCCGAGGGCGTTCTGGATCTCGGCCTCGCTCCCCCGGATCTCGATCCCGAGCACGGCTTCGAGGTCTGCGTATGGCACCTCGATCCGGCCGGTCAACGTGGAGGCGGTGACGTCGACGTAGAGGTATGACTGGTCGCCGGTGTGGGCCGCAGACGGGGTTCCCGCCACGAGGGCGAGCACCACGCCGAGGGCAACGATCGCCGCTGCGAGTCGGGCCGACCGACCGGCGGTGCGTGGAGGTCTAGGTCGCACCGAGTGCAACAGCCACCCGTGCTGCCACCGAGGCGTTGTGCTCGGCCAGCGCCAGGTTGGCGGCCACTGCCTGCCCGTCGGTACGTTCGGCGAGGCCGCCGAGCACCGCTGGAGTCACAGCAGCGCCGGAGAACCCGGCGGCCAACGCCGCCGCCTCGGCCTCGGCCGACACGGCCAGTAGATCCTCCAGCGGCAGGCCGGCCGCGGCTGGCACCGGCGCCGCCAGCAGCAGGCCGCCACCGCCGAGATCCCAGTGAGCGCGGGCGATGGCGGCCACCTCGGCGGCCGTCTCCACCCGGTGAGGCACGGGAAGCCCACTGGAGGGAGCGTGGAATGCCGGGAACTCGTCACACTGCCACCCGAGCACCGGCACCGACGCGGTCTCCAGGTACTCGAGCGTTCGGGCCAGGTCGAGGAAGATCTTGGCGCCCGCCGACACCGTCACCACCTGATGGGAAGCGATGGCATCGAGATCGGCGCTGATGTCTCCCGACGAGGAGGCGTCGCGATGCACGCCGCCGATGCCGCCGGTGGCGAACACGTTCACTCCGGCGTTGGCGGCGAGCATCAGCGAGGCCGACACGGTGGTTGCGCCGTAGGGCCAGGCCTGGCCGATGGCCACCCCGATGTCGCGGGCCGCCACCTTGCGGGCCGGGCCACAGATCGTGGCGTGGTCGGCCTCGTCGACCCCGAGGCGAGCCATGCCGCCGAGAACCGCAGTGAGGGCCGGGGTGGCACCGGCGCTGGTCACCGCGGCCAGACAGCGTATGAGCGCCTCGGTGTTGTGGGGCGATGGCAGGCCCAGGTGGGAGAAGATGGTGGATTCCATTGCGACGATCGGTGCCCCTGCGTCGCTGGCCTCGGCAACGGCGGCACTCAGGCTCACACGCATGCCGCCACCGCCGCCCTGATCGCCGCCTGAACGCGGTTCTGCTCGGTGTTGAGCACCGTCGGGTTGTCGAAGTCGGAGGCGAGCCCGTCGAGTGTGGTGTTCGACAGCTGGCTGGCCAGCAGCTGGTCGGCGACGCAGAGGGCCTGGTTGGCGTCGATCGCAACCTCGGGGTCGATCGCGACCGAATCGAGGATCGACTGGGCGAGCTCCTCACGGCTCGGCGTCGATGCGCAGCCCGCAAGCACGAGCGTGACGGCCAGCAGGCCGATCATGGTGAGACGGAACAACGAAAACTCCACGGGCAGGGCACGACCGCCCTGAGCGTATCGGCGCTGGTTCAGGCCGGATACGGCGACGGGATCGTCTCGCCGACGGTGGCCTGCGCCATGGCCTGCGGGGTGACCAGCGACGCCTGAGGCGACTCGCCGAGCGTGAGATCGACCAGGCCAACCACCTTGTGGCCGATCACCGGCTGGCGGGCGTCGCGGATCTTCGCCCAGGTGGACGGGGCCCAGATGTGGGTCACGCCGTCGACGGGAACGCAGCGCCATTGGTGCACGTGACCGCTCACGATCGCTGCGGTTCGATGCGTGGACACCATGGCCCGGAGCCGGGAGCGGAACGGCTCGTTCACGTAGCGGTGCGCGTCGTCGGGCTCGTCGATCGAGATCGGCAGGAGCGGCCGATGCTGGAACAGCACCGTTGGCCCATCGGAGGCAAGGGCGGCGTCCAGCCATGCCCACCGCTGCTCGGCGTCGTCCACAGGCGCGCTCAACACCTGGCAGTCGACCCCGACGAGGTTCCAGCCGCCGATCCGGCGCAACCAGAAGCCGTTGCCGAACACCTGGCTGTACCGCTCGCGCCGCGAGTCGGTGAGCGGGCTGCGGGCGCTCGTGGCATCGCCGACATCGTGGTTGCCGGGCACGCTCAACCACGGCACCGCCAGCCGGTCGAGGTGCGACCGGGCGTAGACGAGGTCGTCGTCGTTGCTGGCACCATCCAGTGAGATGTCACCGGCGTGGACCACCAGTTCCGGGCGGGTGTCGGCCACGTGGGCCACCACTGCGTCCCAATTGGCGCCCGACAACGGCGCCCGCCGTGAGAGATGACTGTCGCTGACGATGACGACGTGCACCATGGCTAGGCGGCTTCTTCGGACTCCAGTGCTCCGAGCAGTCGATCGGCGAACTCGGCGGCCCCGCCCGCGAGGTCATTGCGCTTGATGGCGAATCCGCCAACCACGTCACCGCCCCGACGCGAGACGACACCGGCCAGCCGATCGAGGGTCTTACCGGGGTCGTGCGCGAACGTGCAGTAGACCGCGGCCCGCTTGCCGTCGATCACGGGCATGTTGGCGAGGCGACCCACCCGACCGGGCCGCTGGCCGAAGAAGAAGAACCCGTCGGTCCAGCTCCCGACGATCACCAGGTCCGCCTCGGACAGCGCCTGGAGGTTCACCTCGGTGATCGGCGATGCCGAGGTTGGCACCCCAGCCTCGGTGAGCTCGGCTGCGATCAGATGACCGGCGTCGCGGGTGTTGCCGGTGAGGCTCTCGTAGATCACGATGGCGCGCATTGCTTGCTCCACTCTGGAACGGGGACACGGGTGGGAGGACTCGCCCGTAGGATGATCTCCATGGGTTACCACATCGAGATCACCTACTGCGTTCCTTGAGACTATTCGGATCGCGCCGTGAGCGCGACACACGATCTGCTCTCGTCCTACCAGCACGTGATCGATGATCTTCGTCTCGTCACTGGCGGTTCCGGCGTGTTCGACGTCGCCGTCGACGGGGCGGTGCTGTACTCCAAGCACAACACCGGGCGCCACGCCGAGCCTGGCGAGATCCTCGGCCTGTTCGCCGAGCACGTCGGGCCCGACGTCCGCCGTTACGGCACCTGAGCGCCGGCGCCTCCGAGGCGCCAGCACCACCGTCTGACATGCGAATCCGGGTCGACGACCCCCTCGACCGCCAGATCGAGGTGTTCCAGGGGCTGCGCGACCACGTGTTGCGTCGCCGACGCGAGGAGCCGGGCGGCGACATGGACGGCGTGTTCGTGGCCGAGGGCGACCTCGTGGTCGAACGGGCCGTGGCTGCCGGCTACCGCCTGCTGTCGGTGCTCGTCGACGGTCGGCGGACGAGGGAGCTCCCCGCCTGTGTCACCGACGACATCCCGGTGTACGCCGCTGGCCCAGAGGTACTGCAGCGGATCACCGGCTATCACCTCCATCGCGGCATGCTGGCGTGCTTCGCCCGGCGGCCCGTGCCCCACGCGCCCGAGGTGATCGCAGCCGCCACCACCATGGTTGTGATCGAGGGCGTGAACAATCCGACGAACCTCGGGGTGATCCTGCGCTGCGCCGCCGGCCTCGGGGTCGACGCCTTCCTGTTGGATCCAACCTGCTGTGACCCGCTCTACCGGCGCTCGGGTCGGGTGTCGATGGGTGAGGCGTTCGCCCTTCCCTACGCCCGCCTCGATCCATTCCCCGACGGCCTCGCGCCGCTACGTCGAGCGGATGTGAGGTTGCTCGCCCTCACACCGGCCGCCGATGCCGACGACATTGGCCGGCTGGCGCTGGAGCCCGACGAGCCCGTTGCCCTGCTGCTTGGAGCCGAGGGGCCTGGGCTCACGGCCGAAACGCTTGGCGCCGCCGACCGGCGCCTGCAGATCCCGATGTCGGGCGCGGTCGATTCGATCAACGTTGGATCGGCTGCTGCCGTTGCCTTCTATGCCGTGCAACAGGCCCGGCGGCGCCCCATCTGATACCGGCCGGGGCGCGGCCCCGTCAGACCAGGGAGGTGACGGGAGCCGCCGTCACACCGCCCTGGGCGAGCTCGCCCACGGCGGGCACCGGGTCGGGGTCGGCGAAGATGCGCCCGTCCGAGGGATCGAGCGGCCGACCCGTCGGGTCGATCATCCAGCACGACGCCTCGAGGGCGATGCCATTCGGGTCAGTGAAGTAGATCGACCGCATCTGGTTGTGATCGACGATCTCGGTCACCTCCGAGCCGGCAGCCCGCAACCGCTCCTGAAGCTGGCGGAGGGCATCCTCGTCGGCGAGGTGGAACGACAGGTGGTCCAGCTGCACCGGGTAAGGCGCAGGCCCACCGGCCCCCTTCGGGAAGGTGGTGGCGTCGGCGATCTCGAAGAACGCAATCGTATTGCCCGGGGCGATCTCGAAGAAGTAGTGCCGCATCGGTCCGGCCATCAGGGTCAGCACCAGGGGCATGCCCAGCACGCCGGCGTAGAACCGGGTGGTGGCGTCCATGTCGGGCGTCACCAACGCCATGTGGTGCACGCCGCGCCAGTCGGGGGCCGCCGGGAGGGAGCCGAGGGTGTTCTGTGTTGCGGGGGCGCTGGATTCGGTTGACGTCATGGCGTCTCCTCTCGTGCGGCGGGAACCGACGGCCGACGAGCTGTGTTCCCGTACCCCTCCGAGACTAGGTTGGCGCCGCTGGTCGAGGTGACACTGGGAGGACGACGTGCAGGAGCGAGTAGCGCTGGTGACGGGCGGGGGTCGCGGGATCGGGCGGGCCATCTGCGCCGCTTTGGCCGCCGACGGCCGCCGGGTGGCGGCAGCTGATCTGCGCCGAGACGACGCTGCGCAGACCGCAGACGATCTCATCGCAGGTGGCGCCAGCGCCATCTCGGTGCCGATGGACGTGACGAGCCGAGACTCGGTCGAGCAGGGCGTGCTTCAGGTCGTCGACGAGCTGGGGCCGGTCGAGATTCTGATCAACTGCGCGGGCTGGGACGAGCTGAAGCCGTTCCTCGACACCGACGAGGAGTTCTGGGATCGCATTCTCGAGATCAACCTAAAGGGGGCGATGCGCACCACCCAGGTGTGCCTGCCGTCCATGATCGATACCGGCTTCGGCCGGATCGTGAACATCGGCTCTGATGCGGGGCGGGTCGGCAGCTCGCTCGAAGCCGTCTACTCCGGTGCCAAGGGCGGCGTGATCGCCTTCACCAAGACGATTGCGCGGGAGATGGCCCGTACTGGCGTGACCGTGAACACGGTGTGCCCCGGCCCGACTGACACCCCGCTGCTCGACGAGATCGTCGATGCCAGTAGCGACGGCGACAAGGTGATCGGGGCCATGGCCCGGGCTGTTCCGATGAAGCGCGTGGGGCAGCCGGAGGAGGTCGCCTCCGCCGTGGCCTACCTGGCATCGGAGCCGGCTGGGTTCATCACCGGGCAGACGCTTTCGGTGTCGGGCGGCCTCACCATGGCCTGAGCACGACGACGGCCGCGGCCCCGTCTTCGTGTGGGCGAGCTGCTCGACTTACACTCTCGCCCCATGATCGAAAGCACCATGCAGGACGTCCCCCTCGGGATCCAGCATCTGTTCACCCACGGCCGTCGCATCTACGCAGACTCCCAGGTGATCACCTGGACAGCCGACGGTCCGGTGACCGCCACCTTCGCCGAGGTGGGCGACCGGGCCGACCAGCTCGCAGCCGCACTGGCCCGTCTCGGGGTGGCCCCGGGCGATCGGGTAGGCACCTTCTCTTGGAACAACCAGCAACACATGGAGGCGTACCTCGCCGTTCCCTGCATGGGGGCGGTGCTGCACACGTTGAACATCCGCCTGTTCCCCGAGCAGCTCGCCTACGTGATCAACCACGCCGAAGACAAGGTGATCATCGTCGATGCCTCGATTGCGCCCCTGCTGGCCAGGGTTCGCGACCAGCTCACCACGGTGGAGCACATCGTCACCTTCGGGGAAGGTGACACCAGCGGGCTCGGCGAGACCCTCGACTACGACGCGCTGCTGGCGGCCGAAGAACCGGGCTACGTCTACCCCGACATCCCCGAACGGGCGGCGGCCGCCATGTGCTACACGAGCGGCACCACGGGCAACCCGAAGGGCGTTGCCTACTCCCATCGCTCCACCTATCTCCACACCTTCGGCATCACCTCGGCCCAGGCCATGGGCTACTCCGAGAACGATCGCCTGTTGTTGGTCGTTCCGATGTTCCACGCCAACGCCTGGGGCATGCCCTATGCGGGATGGTCTGTCGGCGCCGACCTCGTGATGCCGGGCCAGTACCTCCAGGCCGCTCCCCTGTCCGACATCATCGAGCACACCCGGCCCACCTACTCAGGCGCCGTGCCCACAGTGCTCAATGACGTGCTCCACAATCGGCCCGACGCAGATCTGAGCTCGTTGCGCGGCGTGGTGTGTGGTGGTTCGGCCGTGCCCCGCAGCCTCATCGAGGGTTTCGACGAGACGTTCGGCGTGCCCGTGGTGCAGGCCTGGGGCATGACCGAGACCAGTCCGTTGGCCGCCATCGCCCACGTGCCGAAGAACACCGATCCCGCCGATGCGATGTCGTGGCGGGAGCGCACCGGGCGCCCGTTGCCGGGCGTCGAGATCAGGATCTGTGACGATGACGGCACCGTGTTGCCGATGGATGGCGAGGCCCAGGGCGAGATCGAGATCCGGGGCCCGTGGATCACTGCGCAGTACTACCTCGACGACGCCGACGAGAAGTTCCACGACGGCTGGCTTCGCACCGGCGACGTCGGTTCGATGGAGCCGAACGGATTCATCCAGATCTCGGATCGAGCGAAGGATGTGATCAAGTCGGGCGGCGAGTGGATCTCCAGCGTCGACCTGGAGAACACCCTGATGGGCCACCCGGCCGTGCTGGAGGCCGCCGTGGTCGGCATTCCCGACGACCGCTGGGACGAGCGACCCTTGGCGTGCGTGGTACCCGCCGACGGCGCCGGGTTCGAGCCTGGCGAGTTGAAAGCGTTCCTCGGCGACAAGGTGGCCAAGTGGTGGCTCCCCGAACGATGGACCCAGATCGACGAGGTTCCCAAGACCTCGGTCGGCAAGTTCGACAAGAAGGTGCTTCGCCAGCGCTACGCCGATGGCGATCTCGAGGTGGTGGAGCCGGCCTGATCGGCGCCTCCACCACGCTGCGATGACCGACGACCGATACACCGGGTTTCCGGCCGGGTTCTTCGAACGGACCGACGAGAGCGACGACGGGCTGTTCTACGCCCAGCCCCGCATCGTCACCCACATCGACGACGGCGCCATCGCAGCTGTGGGGCGCATCTACGCCGAACTCGGCCTTGGCGAAGGCCACGTACTCGACCTCATGAGTTCGTGGATCTCCCACTTCCCGGTCCGGCCGAAGGCGTTGGTGGCCCACGGCATGAACCGCTTCGAGCTGGGCCGCAACGAGGCGGCGATCGGCGCCGTCCAGGCCGACCTGAACCGGCATCAGACGCTGCCGTTCGCGTCGAACAGCTTCGATGCCGCCGTGTGCTGCGTGTCGGTGGACTACCTCAACCAGCCGTTCGAGGTGTTCGACGAGGTGGCACGGGTGGTGAAGCCAGAAGGCATCTTCTGCTGCACGTTCTCCAACCGGTGCTTCCCCACCAAGGCGATCCGGGGCTGGCTCAGCATCGACGAGGAGATGCGGGTGAACCTCGTCGGGGGCTACTTCGCCCGATCAGGCTGGGAACGCGTCTCGGCCCGACTCGTGACCGAGCCGGGCCGAGGTGGCGATCCGTTGTTCGCAGTGTGGGGGCACGCCGCGGCCTGACGCCCCGCGGGACGTCAGGCCGCGGCACCCCTCTCATCGGTGCTCGGCGGGTCGGCGCTCGCTAGGGAACGTCAATGACTGTTTCGCAGCTGCGGGCTGCGGTGTCAGCGGTGTCTTCGGGGCCGCCGTCGCAGGTGTCGGTGCCACGGTTGCCAACGAGGTCGTCATCGCCCAAACCGCCGGCGAGGTCATCGTCATCGGCACCGCCACGAAGCTGGTCATCGCCTGCTCCGCCCGACAGCGTGTCGTTGCCTCGGCCACCAGCGACGTGGTCGGCGCCGTCGCCGCCGCTGATGATGTCCGAGTCGGCACCGCCGCTGACGTAGTCGTCGTCGTCACCGCCCTCGATCTCGTCCTCGCCTCGGCCGGCATAGATGGCGTCGCGCCCGGCGCCGCCGTCGATCGTGTCGTCGCCGGAACCGCCGAACACCCGATCGTTCCCGTCGCCGGCGATGACTGTGTCATTGCCCGCGTTGCCGAAGATCAGGTCGTTGCCGCCTTCGCCACAGATGACGTCGTCGCCGCTCCGGGCGACGATGCGATCGTTGCCCGGCGTTCCGAGGATCACATCGTTGCCGCTGGTTGGCGTGTCGCCTTCGTTGAGATCGACCGTCACCTCGAGACCGCCACAGGTGATGGAGCCGTCGTCCAGCGTCAGGCCCACCAGGACTGGGTCGTGGTCGGACGAGCGGAACGGGTCGTTGGCGAAGATCGTCGCCGCTGTCGACTCTCGCTGGAACGACGCCTCGTTCGGGTCCTGGACGCCGTCGTTGTAGTCGAACAGCGGCATCTCGTCGGCGTTGATGTTCCACGGGGCTGCACCGGTCACCTGGGCCAGCATCGAGGTGTTGGCCAGGGCGTAGTCGAGGTAGCCCTCCTGCCCGTCGAACAGGTAGGTGTACACGCTCGGACCCTGGAACGCCTCCAGAAGGTCGGTGTAGCCACTGCTCTCGAGTGTGGTGATCGGGGTCTCCATCGCGTAGGCGTTGAGGTCGCCGATGATCATGTAGTCCGGATCACCGGAGCCGGTCGGGTCGGTTGCCAGGTAGTTGGCGAGTGCCTGAGCGGCGTCGGTGCGAGTGCCATTGCAGTTGCCCGATCCGTCGTTGAGGTTCGGATCGCCGACGTCGTCGCAGTCCGATCCCTTCGACTTGAGGTGGTTCACCGCAAGGGTGAACGTCTCTTCGGTCGCATCCTCGACGAACGTCTGGATGAGTACCGGACGGTTCTTCGTGTCGATGAAGGTCGGATCGACGCTGGAGTCGAGGACGGCCGGGCTCCCGACCGTGCTCACCGTGCCAGGCTTGTACATGAAGCCGACCTTGATCGCATCGCCGCCGAGCGTTGGAGTGGCAACCGCCGCGTACGTTCCGGCGCCGGCGATGGCGTTCACACCGCCAGGTCCGTTGAGAAGATCGTTGAGCGCGGCCCCGGCATCGTTCTCCACCTCGATGATGCCGACGATGTCGGCGTCCAGCTGGGCGATCGCCGCGGCGATCTTCTGCCGCTGACGGTCGAGCTCAGCCGTTGAGTTGGCGCCGCGACACTCCAGTGCGCTGGGTCCACAGGTGTTACCTGGGATGTCGAGCGTCTCGAAGTAGTTGAGCACGTTGAACGTGGCCACGGTGACGTCGCCACTGACCGCCGGTGGCGTGAGCGGCCTGGGCTTCTCGTTGGTGAAGCTGTAGTCGAAGCCCGCCGCCGGGGCCTCCACCGGGCGGATACGCCAGGCGTCGGTGCCGGTCTGGCCGGCGAACGACCAGTGGAGCACGCCGGTCAGGTTCGAGATCGAGTCCCCGCCACGGAGGAAGCTCGTCGTGCTGAGGCCCGGTCGCGGCCAGAAGTAGGCGGTGTCAGGGCTGCCGAGCGCACTGTTCTGAATGTTGTTGTCGTCGTCCAGGATGATCCGTCGCGTTGCCAGATCGTCGAGGAACGTGGCGTAGCCGGTCACATCTGGTGCACTCGTATCGGTGAACTGGCTCGGACGGGCGTCAGCGGTCAGCACGAGCTGGCCGTAGCGGGCGAGCTGGAAGTACTCGCTCACGATCAACGTATCGGTGAACGTGGCCAGCATTCCCTCGATCGACTCGAAGGTGGCGGCGTCAGTCGTCGAGCCCGCAGCCGGAAGATCGACCGACACTGGAGTAGGCAGAGCAGCCGTACCGTCGACCGTCACCGAGCCGCCGTCAGCGGCGTCGATCTGACTCATGTCGAAGAACTCCTCGGCCGGACCGGTCACGGTGACGAGGTCGCCGACGGCCACGTCGACCGGGCACGAACTGCAGAACACGAAGATGCCTTCGGAGGTGGCCGGATCGGCGTCGGCGTCGGCGTCCTCCTCCTGCAGGAAGAAGCCGCGAAGCTGATCGCCGCCCTGGAAGTCGCCGACTACAACAGCCTGGACCTCGACGGGTACGCCGGGATCGGTCACGCCCGACCCGGTGCCCTGCACCTCGTGGATCTTCTTCGCCGTCGGGCCTCCGGACGTGATGCAGGCTCCCGGAGTGCCGAGGCCGGTGACGGTGTCGATGGCGAAGCCGTCCCATTCGATGGAGGGGTCGAAGGCGTCGGAGCCGTCGGGGTCGCCTTCGGTGATCCCGGCCTTGCGGCACAGGGTCTGGTTGGCGGTGCTGAGACCGCCGCCAGTCCATGCTGAGCCGGGGTCGTCGCCGATCTGGCCGATCACGTCGACCAGATCTGTGCCGTTGACGAGGGTGATGGCGTCGTCGCCGTTCCAGTTCGCGATGCCGTCCTGGAGATCGGTCTCAGCCAGGATCACAGGGTCAGCGCTCGGATTGGCCACCACGTAGGAGGCGCCAGCAGGGAGCGTTCCGCTTAGCGCCTGGGTGTCATTGGCCGACGTGTTGCCGTTGGAGTACAGCTCGATCGTGTAGGTGCTGAGGTCGACCGGGCTTGAGCCGAGGTTGGAGATCTCGATGGCCTTCTTGTTGCTGGAGCCTTCGATGTACTGGGTGAACAGCAGTGGATCGGCGCCGGCGGGATCCGCACAGGTGGGGTTGCCCAGGCCCGTCACGTCGTCTTGGGGCAGTCCATCCCATTCGATGGAGGGGTCGAAGGCATCCGAGCCGTCGGGGTCGCCCTCGGTGATACCGGCCTTGCGGCACAGCGTCTCGTTCAGGGTGCTCACGCCGCTTGCGTCCCACTGCGTGCCCGGGTCGAACCCGATCTGACCGAAGACGTCAACCAGGTCCGTGCCGTTGCGCAACGCAACCGCGTCGTCGCCGTTCCAGTTCGCGACGCTGCCACTCTGGAGGTCTGTCTCGGCGAGGATGGCAGCGTTGGCCGAGGGGTTGGCGATCACGAACGAGTCGCTCGGCGCAAGTGTGCCACTCAAGGTGACGGTGTTGCTCGGTGCACTGTTGCCGTTCGAGTACAACTCGACGGAGTACGTGCTGAGATCAACCGAACTCGAGCCGAGGTTGGAGATCTCGATGGCCTTGTTGAAGCTCGATCCCTCGATGTACTGGGTGAACAGCAGCGGATCACTGGTCTGCGCCGCCAGGGGTTGGGGTGCGGTAAAGACCAGACCGAGGAGCACTGCCACGGCGGCGAATGCCAGCCGTAGGCGGGAGGTGAGTACTCGCATATGGAACCTTTCAGCAGATGCGCGCCGAGCACGATCCTAGGCACCTACGTTGACCTCAGTGTTACGTGAGGGAAGACCGTTGTTTACGGTTGCGGGCGCGCCTTTGATCGATCAGAACTCGTCGATCTCGGCGAGAAACGCCTCGTAGCGGATCCGTCGGTCCTCCAGGTAGCGGGAGATACGGAAGCCCAGCAGCACTATGGTGGTGATGCCGAGCGACACGGCCGCCGCCAGCGCCACCACGTTGTCGGTGTCGGAGCCGACATCGACCGCATGAATGGTGCCCGTCCCGAGGGCCGCCAGCGACAGCATGTGCACGCTGTGCCACAGCGACTCCGGCATCTGGTCCTTGATCACCGACGTGAGCTGCACCACCACGATGATCCAGCCCGCCACCACGCCGTAGGCGAGCGACAACCCCGACAGCCCCGAGACTTGCGCTGCGCCGGGCACCAGCACATCACGCCAGGTGAACGCCACGAACGGGTCGAGCCGAAGCGTGACCACATGAATGACGAGCAACACGACGGTCAGCGAGCCCAGGTAGCGGTGGAGGTCGAGTAGCCACGGGATCGTCGGTCGTCGCCCGAGCAGTCGGGTCGGCATGAGCAGGCCCACGATCACCGACGCGGCCGAGGCGGCCCACAGCAGGAGCCCCGCACTGCGGGTGGCGTACCAGAAGAACTGATCGCTGAACTCAAACACGGACGGGGGCCTCGACGTGGAATCGGTCGAAACCGATCAGGACGATCTCCTCCCCTGCGATGGTGACCGCCCGTCCGGTGGCGCCACGGTCGCCGATGGCCCGCTCGAGACCTGCCGCCCCGGCGGCCAGCCCCACCTTCGTGAGCACGTCGGCCTGGGCCGCTCTGGCCGCGACCACGGTGAGCGACGCCAGATCGGTGTCGAGGGACTGTCCGGTGCGAGGGCTGCGGATGTGGTGCTCGTTGCCGAGCGCGGAACGCCAACGTCGCTTGGTGGTGGCCGACGTGCACACGGCGCCGTCTTGAAGGGTCAGCCGGCCGTGCCCGCCATCAACGAGTGGATAGTCGACGAGCCAACCGTCACCGGATGGTGCGTCGCCCCCCACCCGCAGGTCGCCGCCGATGTTCACACAGCATCCAGCAGCGCCCGCCTCCAGGACGGCGGCGACGATCAGGTCGGCAGTCAGCCCCTTGGCGATCCCGCCGAGGTCGAGGCCGACGCCGGCCGGGAGCTGCACCGTACGGGCCGCTCGGTCGATTGTTACCCCAGACAGTCCTGGCGCCGGAGCTGCGGCCCCTGGTGCATCGTCGGACAACGACGAGAAGTCCCGGTCGTAGCCGGCATCGATCATCGACGAGAGCACGGTGGGGTCGAACACGCCCTCGGTCTCGTGGTGTGCGTCGCAGGCGTACGCAATGGCGTCGACCGTGGCGGTTGACACCACTGTGGGGCGACCGGCCGCTGCGTTCACCACCGACAGCTCCGAATCGGAGCGAAAACGGCTCCACAGGCCCTCGTAGCGATCGATCTCGGCTCGGGCGTCCAACGCCGATCCCGATGGTCCGCCCACGACGATCACGTGGACGTCAGTCCCCATGGCCCGGCCCGTGACCGCATCGACGTGCCTGGAACCGTCCTCGATGCTCGACCCGAGGCCGAGGACGGTCACGAGGCGGCCGTCCAGGTGGTGGTGGTCGTCGACGACGACGTGGTTGTTGTTGTCGTGGTGGTGGTCGTTTTCGTCGTGGTGGTGGTCGACGAGGCGGCGGTGGAGTCGGTGGAGGCCACCGTTGTCGAGGTGGTGCTCTCGGCCGTCGTGGCCGGCGTCGCCGTGGTGGCGGTGGTCTCGACCGCCGCCGCTGTGGTCTCGACCGCGGCCGCCGTGGAGGCAGTGGTCTCGACGGCAGCCGCTGTGGAGGCAGTGGTGTCGGCCTCGACGTCGGCCGGCGGTGTTGACGCATCAGGGCTGGCGTCGGCCACGGTTGCGCCGCTGGTGCTCAGCGAATCGTCCACTGCGGTGGCGCCGCCATCGAGCGAGAACGACTGGTCGGCCACCTGACCTGCGCTGAGGGGGGCCATGGCGTCGGCCACGTCAACGGTGGTGGCCACCGCCGACTCCTCGGAGATGAACCAGGCAAGGCCGACAAGGCCGGCCGCGCTGGTGACGCCCACGGCAGTACGGGCAGAACGGGCGGGATGAGGTCGACTGGCCACGAAAGCGCTCCTCGGCTCGTTGGTCCCGCCCCAGGACCGGGGAATCTGATCGTGTGAGGGTGGGATGCCCGCTCGACGAGCCGGGCGTCAGGCTCTGATCTTACTCGGCCTCGGCCGCAATGGGAGCGAGACCGCCGTGGGTCCCACGGCCACCGGCGCTGCCGTTGCCCAAGAACACGAACGACGCCACGACGGCGAGCACGCCCAGGATGGCGATGGCCACCCACTGGACGGTGGCCCAGCTGCCGGAGCCTCGGGCTGACGATGACTTTGTTTGACTGGCCATGGCCTCTCCAACCAGGTACCCGGTGTGCAGCTTCCGATGATAGCGCTCACCGAGCGCACCACGAATGCGTCGCCCGGCCCAGCGCTTCCCGTTTCGCTGGTACAGATCAGCCCAGGAGATCCCGGGCCACGTCCACCCACAGGTTCGTGGTCAGCGTCAGCGACTCGACGTCGATCCGTTCGTTGTGGCCGTGGAACCGTGAGGCGAAGTCACCGGCATCGAGCTGGGGGCTGAACAGGCCGGCGCCGTAGGCGACCGCTCCCATGTTGCGGTACACGCGGGCGTCGGTGAAGCCGACGGTCATCTGGGGCGTCAGGCGCGCCCCGGCGAAGGGTTTCGACACGGCCCGGAGCAGGGAGTCCCAGAGCGGGTTGTCGGTCCGGCTGATCGATGCCGGATCGTTCATGAGCACCGTGATCTCCACCTCGTCGGCCAGGTCTCCGAGGGCAGCCCGCAGATGGGCGGTCACGTCCTCGCTTCCCTCCCCCGGCAGGGTGCGGATGTCGACTTCGAGATCGACGGTGTCGGGGATCACGTTGGTCTTCATGTGCCCGCCGTCGGCCACGTTCACCGAGAACGTGGTGTGGGTGCAGGCGTGGAGATGGGCGGCGGCCCCCTTGTTCGGCATCTCGGCCAGGATCTGGTCGAGACCGTCGGGATCGAGCATGACGGCCCGCGTCTCGTCGTCGAGGTCCATCTGGTCGATGCGCTCAGTCCACAGCTCGGTGAACCGGGCCGGCGGTTGGTAGTCGGCCAGACGCTGGGCGACAGCGGCCGCCTTCAGCAGGGCGTTCTCGGAGCGGAACGGCATCGACCCGTGGCCCGGTGTGCCGCGGAGCCGGAGACGACGCCAGGCCACGCCCTTCTCGGCGATGTTCACGCCGATCACGGGCTGTTCCGGTGTTCCCATGTGGAGGCCACCGTTCTCGGTGAGCACGTAGTCGGCTCGCACCGCATCGGGGTGGTTGTCGGCCATCCACTGCATGCCGTGGGCCGACCCGGCCTCCTCGTCGGCCACGGCCACGTACACCAGATCTCCCTTAGGGCGGAAGCCGGAGGTGGCGAGGTGGCGATAGGCCACCGCCATCGACGACGTCAGGTTCAGCATGTCGACGGCACCGCGGCCCCACACCTCGTCGTCGATGAGCTCACCCCCGAACGGGTCGTGGCGCCACCCGTCGCTGTTCACCGGCACCACATCGGTGTGGCCCATGAGGCACAGGCTCGGAGCGTCGGGATCCGAGCCCGCGATGCGGCTGACGAGCGTGGCCCGGCCGGGTGTGGGCTCGTACCGCTCGGTGTCGAGGCCGGCTCCGTCGAGGAACGCCGCCAGGGTGTCGGCATTGCGACTCTCGTGGCCCGATGTCGCCGTTCCGTCGTTCACGCAGGCGTTGCGGATCATCGCCTGTAGCAACTCGACGGTCTGGGGCGTCAGGTCTTGGGCCATGCCGGAGTGTACGTTCGCGCTGGCTCGCGGCGCCTGTTCCCTGGTCGGCCGCAGATCGTGGCGAGATCGACGCCTAACGCGGTGGCTATCGCTATCATCGCCCCCGCAAGCCTGTCGCGGGTCTTGGGTTCGACGGGCGCATGTGGGCGGTTGTCGATTCAGGAGTCCAGAATGCGTTGTTCCCGCGCCTCGAAACGAAGCATCGTGCTGCTTGTCTCGGCAGCCCTGTTCGCTGCTGGCTGCTCGATCGGGAGCAGCGGATCCGGTGGCGAGGTGTCGGCCGACGACCTCGGCATCGACGTGGCCGGGCCCGACGCTGGTGTTGCTCTGGCCGTCGATCGCGATCAGGCGATCGACGATCTGCGGAGTGCGGGCGAGGAGTCCGAGGGCGGAGACGTGGCCGTGGTGCGCCCCACCACCACGAGCACCGGTCTGGCGCCACCCTCGTTGTCGGCCGACGGTGTGGCCGCCCAGCCGCTCCCACGTCCGGGTGCTGCGCCAGCCGGAGCCGACGGGGCCGGAGAATCCGTTGCCGTTGCCGAGTCGACAACCACAACGGCGGCACCCGCCGCGCCCGACGACTCGACCGTCACCGTTGCCACATCCGACCCAGCAGCGGCGACGTCGACCACGGTGGCGGTGAGCACCACGGCGTCGACCGTCGCCGCCGTGACCGAGCCTGAGCTCATCGCCGGGGAGGAGCAGTCGGCCGCACTCCTGGCGGCCTTGCGGGCCGAGCAAGGCCTCACGCCGCTGGCCCGCAGTCCCGAGATGGATCAGTTCGCCCGGAGCTGGAGCAAGCAGATGGCTGAAACCGGGGCGTTCGAGCACAGCTCGGGCCCCTATGGCGAGAACATCGCGTTCACGAGCGACACCTCGCTCACCCCGGCGGCTGCCGCTGATCTGTTCCAGCAGCTGTGGCGGGACAGCCCCGGCCACTACGCGAACATGACCAACGGCAGCTACACCGTGGTTGGTGTTGGCCTCTACCGCACCGAGCGGGGCTGGTACGGAACCCACGTGTTCAACTACTGAGCCCTGATCCGCTGCTGATCTGTCACCACGTCGCCGCGAGCAGCTCGGCGAACACCTCCTCGGCGTCGATGGGTTGACCCTTGCGGTTGAACCAGCTGGCAACGTTGGTGACGTCGCGGTGGAGCAGGTTCAGGCCCTGGGGGTTGGCGGCGAGGTCGACGGCCTGCGGGAAGTCGATGAACCAGAGCGTCTCGTCCCACCACAGGAGGTTGTACGGCGAGAGGTCGCCGTGAATCCATCCCGCGGCCACGAGCTGGTGGAGCCCAGCCACCAGTTGGTCGGCGGCCGAGGCGAGCTGATCGGGATCGAGCCTGGCCGAAGCCAGTTGCGGAGCGGCCCTGGCCCGGTCACCGAGATACTGGAGCACGAACCGATCCTCGGCGAACGAGACCGGATACGGCACCGCGACGTTGGCCCGCCAGAGCGCAGTCATGACGGTGAACTCGTGATCGGTCCACCGGGCCTGGAGAAGGCGCCGGCCGTGAGCCGTCATTCGCTCCACGGCCCGGCGATCTCGTGTCTTGCGGAACTGCCGGCCTTCTCGGTACTGCACGTCATGGCGGAAGGCCGAGGCGCGGTCGAAGCCGAGGGCCTCCAGCTCGCCCTTGGTGCTCACGGATCGAGGCACATAGCGCTTGACCGCGAGCAGCACGCCTCGGCCGTCGAGGCCGGTGCGTTCGATGAGATCGATCTGGGCCTCCTTGCCTGACTTGAGGGGGCCGAGATCGGTGTCGGTGAAGGGTTCGGGTACGAGCCAGTCTGGCCCGTCGGGGGTCGGGTCTGTGAGCGTGTCGTCGGACACGGGTACTCCTCGGGTGATGTGGTTCCGGTACGGCGACGTCGGCGTGACGTCGTGAACCGGTCACCCGCCGGGAGTGGCGGCGATCAGGCCCTTCGGGAGGCGCGACCGGTGGCGTGGTGTGCGGAACTCACCCTCATGGTTCACACCTCCTGCTCGTGGTCGTGGCCGCGAACGTACCAGACGGGTTCGGTGGGTGGCGGCGAATAATTGGGGCCGCTCCCCCGTCTCGGGGCGCGTCCGCTGTCGTGGGTGGTCGGAATCGCCAATGTGGACTACTGGTCCACATCCACGATCTTGACACCCCCCATGGGTGTCGTTCTCCCGGGAACCTCAAGCCCGTCGGCCGCCTGTGAGCTGGCGCCGACGTGAGCCGGCGCCCACTCGTGTCGTAGGGTCAGGGTATGACGAGCACCGCAGCCGAGACGACCGTTCCCGAGCAGGCCGACCTCGATCAGTTCCGCAGCGAGGTGGCTGCATTCCTCGCTGACTCGCGGGCCTCCGGCGATGCCTGCCCGTCCTACGGCGCCATCCTCACCCCCGGTCTGTACGACCAGGCTCGCATCTGGCAGCGGTACTGCTATGACCACGGCTTCGCTGGCATCCACTGGCCCCGAGCGCACGGCGGCCAGGGGCGCAGCCGGGCCCACTCGGCCGTCTGGTACGAGGAGTGTGCCCGGGCCGATGTGGCCCCGTACCTGAACCTCCAAGGCATCGTGCTCGCCGGTGAGGCCCTGCTGAGGGCGGGCACCGAGGAGCAGCAGGAGGCGCTGCTCGGTCCCACCATCCGCGGCGACATCGTGTGGTGCCAGCTGTTCTCCGAACCGGGCGCAGGATCGGATCTCGCCGGGCTCGCCACTCGGGCCGAGCGCGACGGCGACGTGTATCGGGTGAACGGCCAGAAGGTGTGGTCGTCAAACGCCGACGTGGCCGACTACGCCATCCTCATGGCCCGCACGGATCCGGCGGCGCCGGCCCACAAGGGCATCTCGTTCTTCTGCTACGACATGTCGCTCGAGGGAACCGACGTTCGCCCGCTCCGGCAGATGACCGGCGACGCCGAGTTCTGTGAGGTGTTCCTCACCGATGTGGCCATGCCAGCCGACGCCCGTCTCGGCAACGACGGCGACGGCTGGCGCATCGCCATGGAGGTGCTCCAGGACGAGCGGGGCTCGTTCGGCGAAGCCGGTGCGATCGGCCTCAGTCGACGCCTCGACGAGCTCAAGGACGCCGCCGACTCGTCGGACCCCCACACCCGCGACCGTACGCTCGACCTGCTCGCCCGGGGCCGGGCCCTGAGTTACCTGATGGCCGGCAACGACGGGGACGGGAGCCGAGCCCCGATCTCGAAGCTGATGCGCTCCGAACTCGACTTCGCCGCCACCTCGGCCGAGATCGACATCGCCGGCGCCGACGCCCTCTGCACCGACACCGACGTGGCTGAACGCTTCCTCTACTCCCCCGGCATGCGCATCGCCGGCGGATCGAGCGAGATCCAGCGCAACATCATTGGTGAGCGGCTGCTGGGGCTTCCTCGCGAACCTCGCTGAGGCTGCGCTCGCCACCCGGAACGACCCTGGCTCTTGGGTTGCGACGGGGGTGGGCTGGGGTTGATCGCCGGCCCCAGAGGCGAGACACTATTGAGCGGCAACGTTGTACGGTATCTCTGTTCGTTATGCGAGCTTGGCGCTGGGGCTCGTTCGATCTCACGTCCGCCGGGTTGCCTGTGAAGGCCTCACAGCGGAGAAGGAGCACGATCATGTCCAGCGCCACGACCGTCGACACGACAACGGTCGACTTTCACTTCGACGTGATGTGCCCCTGGGCCTACCAGACGTCGCTGTGGATGCGCGACGTGCGGGACCAGCTCGGCCTCACCGTCAACTGGCGCTTCTTCAGCCTCGAAGAGGTCAACCGTCGTGAGGGCAAGAAGCACCCGTGGGAGCGTGAGTGGTCCTACGGCTGGTCGATGATGCAGATCGGCGCTGTGCTCCGCCGCGACTCGATGGAGGCGCTCGACGCCTGGTACGCCCGCGCTGGGCGCGCCCTGCACGTCGAGGGCCACAAGCCCCACGAGCCCGACGTCGCCCGCCACCTGCTGCGTGAGATCGGGTTGGACCCCGGCGCCGTCGACGTGGCCATGAGCGACCCGACCACCCACGACGAGGTGAAGGCCGAGCACGATCGGGTGATCAACGCCGGCGGCTTCGGGGTTCCGACCCTGTTCTTCGGTGAGCAGGCCATCTTCGGGCCTGTGCTGCTCGATCCCCCGATGGGTGAGGCGGCCCTGCGCATGTGGTCGGCCGTCACCGCCTGGGTCGAGTTTCCCCACCTCTACGAGATCCAGCGCCCCAAGACCGATGACGACCACCAGAAGATTGCCGGGGTGTTCCGCCCCTATCTCGAGGCCCGCGATTGGGTGTCGATCAACCGGGGCAAGGTCGTTGGGTTCGACACCGAGGAGGACGCCGCCACCTCATGACCACGGCGAAGGAACCGCTCACCGAACTGCTGTCCATGCAGTTCGAATCACTCGACGATCTCGGCAGCGAGCTGTCGATACCCGAGTGGTACGCCAAGTCGTCGCTGCCCGGATGGGCCGTGCTCGACGTGTACTCCCACATCATCGGCACGGAGTCGATGCTCGAAGGCGAGGAGCTGCCGAACGTTCCCGTCGACGTGAGCGCTCTCGGGCACGTGCACAACGATGTTGGCCAGTTCAACGAGGCGTGGATCGAGGCCTTGGCTGACCTGGATCCGCCCGCGCTCCTCGACCGGTACCGATCGATCACCAAGCAGCGGCTCGCCTCACTCCAGGCAATGGACCCCGCCGAGTTCGAAGCCGAGACGCTCACCCCGATCGGGCCCGCCCCCTACTGGCGGTTCATGCAGATCAGGGTGTTCGACTGCTGGATGCACGAGCAGGACGTTCGCGAGGCCACCGGGCATTCGGGGCACGAGGCCGGTCCCTGTGCCGAGGCCTCGGTTGACGAGGTGGAACGGGCGCTCGGCTACATCGTCGGTAAGAAGGCGAAGCTGTCCGACGGCACCGGCCTCACCATCCAGCTGACCGGCCCCGTCGAGCGCACCATCCACGTGCTCGTCGACGGACGGGCCGGCGTGGTGCCTGCACTACCCGGGCCGCCCTCGGCGAAGATCTCCATGACGTCGAGCCTGTTCATGCGCCTGGTCGGGGGTCGTACCGACTTCCTCAGCAGCCGCCTGGGCGAGATGGATTTCGCCGGCGACCTCGGCGTGGCCCAGAAGGTGGTCACCAACCTCCCATTCACGATCTGAGCCCTGATCTGCAATGACTGAGCCCGACGTCGACGATCGCGAGCGATGGAACACCCGGTACCGGGCCGGTGAGGACGGGTCCACTCCGCTCCTCCTCGGCCGCAGCCTGCACCTGTTCGGCCGTGGCGGACGGGCGCTCGACGTGGCCGGCGGCACCGGCCAGGCGGCCGCGATCCTTGCGGCCCGAGGCTTCGAGGTAACCGTGGCCGACGTGTCCGACGTCGCGCTGGAACGCGCCGCCGAGCGGGCCGAACGGGCCGGGGTGACGATCACCACCGTGCAGGCCGATCTCACCTCCGCCCCGCTCCCCGCCGGGCCGTGGGATCTCATCACCAGCTTCAACTACCTCGACCGCGCCCTCTTCCCGGCGATGATCGAAGCCCTCGCCCCGCGTGGGGCCCTCGCCGTCACAATTGCCACGGCGTCCAACCTCGAACGCAACGACCGTCCGGCGGCCCGATTCCTGCTCGATGACGGCGAGCTGCCGTCCCTGCTCGGTGACCTCACGCTCAAGCACTACGTCGAGGGCTGGGATCTCAATGGTCGACACACGGCCGAGGCCATCGCCGTTCGGCTCTGATGACGGTTGCCGCTGCGCTCGCCTCGCAGTTCGCGGCCGCACCCTTCGCGGTGCTCGCCACCCATGGGCCTCAGGGGCGGATCGACCAGGTGCCGTGCTGCTTCGCTGTGATCGGTACTCCGGGCGACCCGGCCGCCGAGATCGTGACGGCGATCGACCACAAACCGAAGCGACACCAGCGGCTGGCCCGGCTGGCCAACATCGAGCGCGATCCGAACGTGGCGCTCATCGTCGACCAGCGCAACACTGTTGACTGGAACGAGCTGTGGTGGGTTCGGGTCAGTGGACGAGCGGTGATCGTCGCTGAGGGTCCACGCCACGAGCAGGCCGTCGACGCCCTCGTGGCCACGTATGCGCAGTACCGCGAACACCGGCCGCAAGGCCCCGCCATCGTGGTGTCCGATCTGCGGTGGTCGAGCTGGGCGGCCACGCCAGACCCCTGAGCACCCTCTGGGGCCTGACGGTTGCCTCAGCCTGCTTCGCTGTGGGTGACGGGCGGCTCGCCCATCCACTGGCGGAGCGTGTTCTTCAGCTTGGTCTGCTGGATGAAGAGATCCTGCTCGGCTGGCTGGTTCCCGGCGGCCTGGGGTGCCTTGAGGTAGAAGCTCAGCCACTCCTGAACGCCCGATTCACCAGCCCGGTGGGCCAGGTCCATGAAGAGTGCCAGATCGAGCACGATCGGGGCCGCGAGGATCGAGTCTCGGCAGAGGAAGTCGATCTTGATCTGCATCGGATAACCCATCCACCCGAAGATGTCGACGGCGTCCCAGCCCTCCTTGTTGTCGCCCCGCGGCGGGTAGTAGTTGATCCGCACCACGTGGTCCACCTCGCCGTACAGGTCGGGGTACACCTCCGGCTCGAGGATCTTGTCCAGAACGCCGAGCTTCGACTCCTCCTTGGTCTTGAAGTTCTCGGGGGCGTCCAACACCTCGCCGTCGCGGTTGCCGAGGATGTTGGTGGAGTACCACCCGCGGAGGCCGAGCATGCGGGCCTTGAGGCCGGGGGCCAGCAGCGTCTTCATGAGGGTCTGACCGGTCTTGAAGTCCTTGCCGGCGATCGGCACCCCACGGGTCTTCGACAGCTCGATCATGCAGGGCAGATCGGTCGAGAGGTTCGGCGCCCCGTTGGCGAAGGGCACGTCGCTCTGCAGCGCGGCGTAGACGTAGATCTGCGACGGCGAGATGTTGGGGTCGTTCCCCTTGAGGCCGGCTTCAAAGGCCGCCACCGTGTCGTGCACGCCGGTCGGCTCCTGGAAGGCCTCGGTCGACCCGCACCACACCATGACCAGCCGGTCACAGTCGTTCTCCTCCCGGAAGCGCTGGATGTCGTTCATCAGCGCCATGGCCTGGTCCCACTTGTTGGTCTCGGCCTTCACCCGGGTGGGCTCCAGCCGGCTCACCCACGTCTGGTCGAACACCGCATCCATCGCGACCACGCCCTCGAGCTCCTTGGCGATCGGCGAGAGATCTGCTTCTTCGAGCACGCCGCAGCCGCGGGCGGCCTCCAGCGCATTGGCCGAGATCGGATCCCAACCGCCGAACACGATGTCGTCGAGCGAGGCGAGCGGAGCGAAGTCCTTGATGAGCGGATTGCGGCCCTCGTCGCGGGTGCCGAGCCGGATGTGCGCCATCTGGGAGATCGAGCCGAGAGGGGCGGCGCCGGTCTGGCGGGCCGTGAGCACACCAGCGATGAAGGTGGAGGCGACCGCGCCGAGTCCTGGCGTCAGCACGCCGAGCTTGCCGGTCGCGGGGGTGATGTTCTTCGTCATGATCCAAACGATAAGTATCGATGGATGAGCTGCTGATTCAGTGAAGGATCTCTGAACTATTCTGCACGGGTGGCCACCGCCCTTCCTGATCTCTCCATCCGCCAGCTCGAGTACCTCGTCGCCGTGTCCACCGAGCCCTCGTGGGCCGATGCCGCCGCACGCGTTGGCGTGTCGCCATCGGCGTTGTCACAGGGGCTGAGTGAGCTGGAACGGCGGGTCGGCGTGCCGCTGTTCGACCGGGATGGTCGTCGTCGCACGCTGAGAGCCAGCGCGGCGCCCGTGCTCGCCCACGCCCGTCAGGTGGTCGCCCTCACCGGTGACCTCGCCGACTGGGCCGAGCGAACCCGCACCGGCCGCACGGGCGAGCTCCGGGTCGGGATGATCGACGCTGCGGCGGTGGGTCACTATCCCGAGGTGTTGCGTCGCTTCCGGGACAGCCACCGGGATCTGCACCTCACGCTGCGGGTGGCACCGTCGGGCGAGCTGCTCCACGAGGTGGAAGCCGGTGATCTGGACCTCGCCGTTGTGGTGGCGGGTCGAGCCCGTCGGGGCGTGATCTCCGAGCCGCTGCACACAGAGTCGCTTGCGGTGTTCACCCCCACACGCGGGCTGCCGCGTTCGACAGCACGTTGGGGTCCGTGGGTGCTCTTCGCCGAAGGCTCGCACACCCGTGAGATCGCCGAAGCCGCACTCGGTCGGCTCGGCGCACCGACCACGATCGTGGCCGAGTCCAACCAGCCCGAGGTGCTACGGACGATGGTCGAACTGGGAGTCGGGTCGACCGTGCTCCCCCAGGTGCAAGCCGGCCCATCGTTCGGCCCTGGTCGGGTGATCGCCGAGCGCACGCTGGTGATCGCTCGTCGAGAGGGCGCCGCCGTCGATCCCGCCGCTGAGATCTTGATGCAGGCCCTGCGGGCGGCGACCCCACAGTGACGCGAGCTCGGATCAGCTCGCGGCGGCGAGCCTCCGATCGAGGCGCGACAGCAGGTAGCGAAGCAGCACGAGGAGCGCATCGCGAGCTGACTCGCGCACGCGGGCGTCGCAGGTGACGAGCGGGATGTCCTGGTCGATGTTGAGTGCGTACCGCACGGCGTCGGGGTCGGGCCGGTGGCGGGTGTCGAACTGGTTCAGCACGACGATGAACGGGATGTCCCGCTCCTCGAAGTAGTCGATGGCCCGATAGCACTCGTCGAGACGCCGGGTGTCGACGAGCACGAGCGCCCCGAGCGCGCCGCGAACGATGTCGTCCCACATGAACCCGAACCGCTCCTGGCCTGGCGTACCGAACAGATACATCAAGAGGCCGTTGTCGATCGTGATGCGCCCGAAGTCCATCGCAACGGTGGTGGTTTCCTTGCCCTCCACGAGGCGGCCGTCGTCGTGGGCCATCCCCGCCTCGGTCATGGCGCCTTCGGTTCGCAGCGGCGTGATCTCACTCACGCTGCCGACGAAGGTCGTCTTGCCGACGCCGAAGCCGCCGGCGATCACGAACTTCACCGCAAGCGGTGCCGGGCTCGGCGAGAACTGATGGTCAGAGGCGGCTGACACCGGCGATCAACCTCCTGATCAGATCTTCGTCGTCGTGTTGGGCCGTCGGGCCGAGCCATGCGTGGCCGGCAGCAACGAGATCACCGACCAGCACCCGTACCACCACCAGCGGGAGCCCGAGGCGGGCACTGATCTCCGCCGACGACAGATTGAGGCGGGTGGCGTCCCACACCGCGCGTTCCACCGGCCCCAGGTCGGGGCCGTGTTCGTGGGGCCTGCGGCGACACGACACCACGGCCTCGATCGGCACGAGCACGTCCGGTGTCTCGGTCCGTCCTCCGGTGAGGGTGTACGGCCGTACGAAGCCCGCATCGACCTCCTCCTGTCGCTCGGTCGACACCACACCCACCTAGGCCACCAGCATGTTCTTCAGCTCGGAGACCAACGCTGGGGTCAGGGCGGTACCGGCCCGGTTCAACAACAGCGTCATCTCGTAGCCGATCAGCCCGACATCGCAGCTCCGTTCGGCCAGCACGCCGAGCGTCGACCCGTCGCCGATGGCCGACACGAACATGAAGCCTCCCGACATCTCCAAGACCAACTGCTCCACGTCGTCGTAGCCGAAGCAGGCCGCAGCGCCCTGGGCGAGGCTGGTCATACCGGCGATCACTGCGGCGAACTGCTCAACGTTGTCCCGCTGTCGTCCGCTCGACGCAGCCAGCAGGATCCCGTCCGACGACACGGCGATCGCCTCGGTCGTGCCGGGCGTCTGGGCCACGAAGTCAGCGAGCAGCCAGTTGAAGTTCAGCGCGGCCTCACTCATCGACATGGTTGCTCTCGCCTCCCTCTCCGAGGTCGTCGACCCCAGACGCAGCCTCGGGACCGGCCGCCGCTCGGCCCCGTTGAAAGTCGTGCCAACGGGAACGAACGGCATCGGCCTCGGCCTCCACCTGGGGCGTCGACTCTGATGTGGCCACCGACCTCTTCGTGCGGTGCCGTTCTGCCCGCCCGCCGTCGACCGAGCCCGGGATCCGGCGTGAGACGCGGCGGGGAACGGCGTTGCGGTCGGATGCGGTGGGAGACGGGCCCGGACCTCGGCTCGACTCAGCTTCCAGCACGGACCCCACGACGCTCTCGACCCACTCCGACTGCGACGATGGGGCATCGCGGGCCACGGGGGTTTCGCCGGCGAAGGGCTCCTCGTCGATGATCGGCTGGAGCATCGGATCGTCGGCCGGGTCGCCGGGTTCGGCGGGGTCGTCCCCGTTCGCAGCCTCGGCGATGGTGACCTGCGCAGGCTCGGCCGGCACCGGTGGGCGCGGCGGCTCCGGTTCGATGAGTGTCGGAGGCTCCGGATCGCCCTGCAACGTCACCGTCTTGGGTCGCTCGATCCGAGGCGCCCGGGTTGGCTTCGGCCAGTCGTTGGCTTCCGGCGCCCACTCGTCGTCGGGGTCTGGCACCTCCACCACAGCGGTGGACGAGGTGACCGGGGCGGGAGGGCGCCGCCGGCCGGCAGGGCCGACGGCATCGTGAACGTCCTCGTCGCGGTCTTGGTCGACCTCGGCGAGCCCCGCATCGTGAGTGGTGAGATCACCGTGCGTCGGCTCGGTGGCGACGGGGTCTGCATCGAGAAGTGGTGACGCCTGGTCGATGGTCGGCGGCGGCCAGGCGAAGTCGACCCCGCTGCCCCGCAGCGCCACCGTGTGCTCGATGTCGGGAGCTGGGCCCTGGGCGTCGGCCGGCTCCGGCGTCGCTGCCATCCCCGGTACAGCCGAGGCGGCCTCCGCCGGCTCGACCAGGGCAGTCGGGATTGACACCGATGCGGCGAGGCCACCGTCTGCACCGGCCTTGAGAGCCACGGTCAGGTCGTAGCGTTTCGCCAGCTTCGAGACCACGGTGAGGCCCAGCTGGCGCGTCGGCGTGAGGTAGAGGTCGGTGTCGCTGGTCAGGATGTGGTTGGCTTCGGCCAGGGCTTCGTCGGTCATCCCCAGACCACGATCACGGATCGTGAGGCTGTACCCGTCGGCGCCGCGTGCACCGATGAGCTCGACCGGGCGATCAGGTGGCGACGCCGAGATCGCGTTCTCCATGAGCTCGGCCAGAATGTGGGCGACGTCGGTCACGGCTCGCCCGGCGAGCGCAACAGGTTCCACCTGGGAGGCGTCCACGCGTTCGAAGTGCTCCACCTCGGCCAGGGCGCCCTGCACGACCAGCTCCACCCGGACCGGGGCGGATCGCTTGCTCGGGGCGCGGTGCCCGGCGATCACCAGGAAGCTCTCTGCGCTGCGCCGCATCCGGGTGGCCAGGTGATCGAGGGTGAACAGGGAGGAGAGTCGGGCTGGGTCCTCTTCGGCTCGCTCCAGTTCGTCGAGGAAGCTCAACTGGCGCTTCACCAATCGCTGATTGTGGCGCCCGAGGTGACCGATCATCTCGAGCGTGTTGTGGCGCATCGCCGCCTGGCCGCCGGCGAGCTGGAGCGCCCGCCGCTGCACCGTGTTGAACGAGGTTGCCAGGGCGGTGAGTTCGTTGCTCGCCTCCACGCGCACGTCGAGATGGTCGATCTCGACGGCGTCTGGGCCCTCCTCCATCAGCGTGCTGACGGCCTCGGGGATGCCGATCTGGGCGGTGTGATCGGCCTGCTTGATCAGCTGGTTCACGGGCCCGACGATCGCGTGGCTCATACGTGCGGCCATGGCCACCGCCACGAACCCTCCGAACAGCAGCACGATGAGGACAACGACGGCGAGCTCGGTGGTGGCTTGATCGATCTGGCCGTCCAGGTCCTCCAGGCTGGCGAGCGAGGCGAACGCCGCCTCGTTGGGCTGCGAGGCCACGAGCAGCCAGGCGGGAGCCGTCGAGGAGTTGGATGCACCGCCGAGCGTCACGGCGAAGTCCACTGGGGCGAACGCGAACACGGCGTTGTCACCGAGCAGCGTGCCCTCCCCGGTTCTGAGGGCCTCGGTGGTGCCCTCGTCGAGCTCGTCGGAGTCGAGCGGTCGGGCGCCCGTCCAGCCGTCCGAGGCCGTTGCGTCGGAGTCGGCGTTCGTGTCACCGTCGGCGTTGACATCGGCGTCGGCCCGGGCCAGCAGTACTCGCTCGTCGCTCACCAGCGAAAGCGCGACGCCCTGACCGGCCCGAACCCCGAGGATCGACTGCAACACGTCGAGATCGAGATCTGCCTCCAGTACGCCGATCGGCCGTCCGGCGTTGTCGGCGATGGCGACGGCAATCGGCAGGATCGGGCGACCATCGAGATCGGCGATCGGGTCGACGCCGACCGACTCGTTCCAGGCCCGCTGCCACAGCACCGACTCGCGCCGATCGACCGCCGCGGTGGCGTCGGTCGATCCGATCACCGTTCCGGTGCGGTCGGTGTAGCGGGCGGAGAGGAACTCGGGCTGGCGGCCGAGCTCGTCGCTCAGATAGGTGGAGGCGTCAGCAGTTCCCTGGGCGGCAGAGGTGCGAACCATCGGGTCGCGGGCCCAGGCCTGCAGCTGCCCCACTCGTTGGGCGAGTCCGAGATCGAGTTCGCGCCCGGCCGACGCGGCCTCGGAGGAGAGCCGGCTCAACGCCGAATCCTCGGCCAGGCGAGCCTCCAGGTTGGCCATCGAGTCGTCGGCGGAGCGGCTCAGGTTGACGAGCCCCAGAACGGCGACCGCGGCGAGGATGATGAGTGGGACGAGGCCGACCACCAGGGTGCGCAGCAGGATCTGACGACGCAGGGACTGGCGACGGACGCGACGGGTCTTCACCGTGGTCCTGTCGGCGAACCCCGGCCGGTATCAAGGCACTGCTGGTGCAACCTCGGTCATGAAATCGCGGAGCGCATCGAGACGGCCCGGCGCGCCGCCGGGGGCCACCACATCGAGCAGCAGGTGATCGACGCCGATGTCCGCCCACTCCCCCAACGTGGTGGCCATCTGATCGGCCGACCCGGCAAGCGACTTCTCCGGCGGCATGCGGCCCTCGGGATCGAGATGGAGCCGCACCGACAGGCGAACATCGGCGGGGTCGCGGTTGATGGCCTCGCAGGCCACCCGCACGGCGTTCCACTCCTGGGCTACCACGTCGATCGGCTCGAAGGCGGCGTGGAAGGCCTCTCCGAAGCGGGCCGTACGCCGGAACGCCGCTGGGGTGGATCCGCCGACCCAGACCGGAAGCGGCGCCTGGACCGGCTTGGGGCTGAAGCCGATCTCGGGAATCGACGTGAAGTCGCCCTCGAACGACGGTGTCTCCTGAGTGAACAGGGTCTCGAACACGGCGAGCTGCTCGTCGGCTCGGGCGCCCCGCCGGTCGAAGGGCATGTCGAGCACCTCGAACTCCTCCCGCATCCAGCCGACGCCGATGCCCAGGATCGTGCGCCCTTCCGAGAGCACGTCGAGCGATGCCAGCCACTTCGCGGT
The DNA here is from genome assembly GCA_039029735.1 of Actinomycetota bacterium. Lineage (GTDB taxonomy): Bacteria > Actinomycetota > Acidimicrobiia > Acidimicrobiales > SZUA-35 > CADEDH01. The sequence goes on from JBCCFL010000043.1 coordinate 42,790, forward strand.
GATCACGGCCGGCCGGTAGCCGAGGATCAGCACCGTGGTGCCCAGCTTGATCCGATCGGTGCATGCGGCAACGAAGCTGAGCGTGGTGAGCGGGTCGAGCCACGGCATGTCGAAGCCACCCGGGAAGCTGCCGTCGTCGGTGTAGGGGTAGGACGACTCGATCGCACGGGGCCAGGCCACGTGATCGCTCACCCACGCCGAATGGAGCCCGAGGTGCTCGGCCTCCTCAGCCCACTCGATGATGTTGGCTCTCGTGGCCGAGCGCCCCAGATGCGGGAGATGCACGCCATAGTCCATGGTCACTTCGTAGCACACGAGGCTCTGGCTCGGGCCGTTGTCGGTCGGCGATGATGGAGCCATGACCTCAACGCACGATCGCGAACGCCTCCATCGTCAGCGCCAGCTCGCGCTCGGGTATCGCATCTTCGGCGCGCTCCGCTACGGCGACCTCGGAGACGGGCACATCACGGCCCGTGACCCCGAGCGGACCGATGCCTTCTGGCTGCTGAGAGGCGGCGTCGGGTTCACCAGGGCCACGGTGGCCGACCTGCTACTCATCGGGCCGGACGGGGAGATCCTCGACGGTGAGGGCCCGTTCAATCACACGGCCTACTACATCCACGCTCCGATCCACGATGCCCGCCCCGATCTGGTGGCCGCCGCCCACACCCACACGCCATGGGGCACCCCGTTCTCGGCTGAGCGCCGCCTGCTGTCGATGATCACGCAGGAGGCGTGCCACTTCCACGACGACCACGCCGTGTTCGACGACGAGGAGGTGCAGGTGCTGTCGGTCGACGGTGGGAAGCGGATCGCAGCTGCGGTCGGTGACAACCGTGCGGTGATCCTCGCCAATCACGGGCTGTTGACTACCGGCGCATCTGTCGGCGAGTGCGTAGCGGCGTTCGTCACGATGGAGCGGGTGGCCGAGGCCCAGCTGAAGGCCCCAGGTGCGCATGCGATCTCGGCCGAGGCCGCCCAAGTGGCCAAGGACGACCTTGGCCCGGAACGGTCACTGGAGAACGGTTTCGGCTACCTCGTCGACCGTCACGTGCCCGATCCGACCGCGGTGGGCTGAGCGGCGTCGACTGCGAACGGCACGGCGCATGCCTGGTCGAGCTCGATGGCCATCGACACGGCACGGTTGCGGTTCGGGCCGGCACACCACGTTGGCATGATCACCGAATAGAGCCCAGGCCCACCCGCCACGAGCACCAGTACATCTGCTGGGTCGAAGAAGGCGGGCACCAGATCGTCGGGGTCACCCCCGCCCCCGAAGGCGGGCGCCCGGGCCGCGAGATCTCCCCTGGTGTTCACGGCCCGATCCACGATGGCCTGCTGAACGTCGGCCCTCGACAGGCCGGCTTCGCCGAGGACGGCGGCGTGATCAGGGTTGATGATCACCACGCCGGCCCCTCCGCGCAGGATGGCGTTGTTGGTGATCCGCGACGCAAAGCCCTCGGCGACCGCGTCGAGGATGCGCTCGCCGCCAGGATCGTCGGCGCGATCGGCCACGGCGATCACCGAGTGGGGCCCTTCGGCGCCGACCACCGTCACCGCACTCGAATCCGGGGTGAACCCGCGGCTCGCATGCAGCGGCTCCCACGGCGAGGCCTCCTCGAGCTCCCCGAGGCAGTACGTGAACTTGCCGGGATGACCGAGCAAGGCCATGTCGGCCTCACCGGGCCGGGCGCCACCGATGTTGATCATGGCGAGCCGTAGGGCCCGACCGATGCTCGCGTTGGCCCGGAACCCAGGGCCGAGTGCGCCGTAGCCGCTGGCCACTCCCATGGCTGAACGGGCGGGGCCGTTCACGATGATGAACGGCGCCGTCGAGTGGGTGGTGGCCTGCATCTCGGTGAGGTCGAACGCCGGATCGGCCACGGCCTGCACGGCGGCCACCACGGCGGGGAGGTAGTCGGGCAGGCAGCCGGCCATCACGGCCGCGGTCGCCACCTTCTCCACGGTGGCGTCACCCAGGTTGGGCCCCAGGGCCCCGAGCGACAGCGCGGCACCGAGACCGGTGGCGAGCACCGCTCGATCAACTCGCTCGGGGGTCGGCACGATCACCGGGAGGCCATCGGTGCAGCCGAGCTGGTGGAGTTCCTCGACGGCGTCAGCTTCGGAAACCGCCGTGAGGTACTGGTCGCTCACGCGGTCAGCGCGTCGACGATCGCATCGACGTGGCGTTCGGCGATGGCCCGCATGTTCTCGCGGCCGGTGCCGGCGATGGGGTGTGGCAGTACCACCCGTGGCACGTCGGGCATGCCCGTCGATCGTGCCACGAAATCGGCCTGGGCCTGGAAGTCCTCGGTGACGAGGGCGACGGCGGGGAGCCCCCGTCGAGCTGCGTTGATGCCGTCACGCACGGTGCCGGTGGTGCAGCTGCCTCAATGACCGTAGGCGGCGATGACCGCCTGGGTTTCTGCTTCGATGGCATCGAGCATCGCGCCCGACGCTGTGGACGACGCATCGCCCTTGTTCCAGTGCCGCACGGATGCCTCGGGCAGCCGTTCCTTGAGGGCCAGCTCCACCTCTTCGAGGAACGGAACTGAATCGGGGAAGCCGTTGGCCAAAAGGGCGATGGTCACCGGACCGCCGTCGAAGCTGAGTTCGAGGTCGTACGGCTCCACAGCCGCTCCTGGCGCCGAGCGAGGATCGAGGTAGGTGATCGCCATGGGGCGAGTCTCTCACAGGGTGTTGATCGGGCGCATCATGGCGATGCGTGGTGCAACGTCGAGCCCGGCGGCCTGTTCGTCGAGCCATCGCTGCTGGAGCGCCGGGCCCCAGTCCGACTCGGGCAGGTCAACGAAGCCGTAGCGGCGATACAGCGGGGCGTTCCACACCACATCGCGGAAGGTGGTGAGGGTCAATGCCTGGGCTCCGGTGGCGGCCGCGGCGGCATCCACGGCGGTGATCAGTCGGCGTCCGATGCGTCGTCCGCTCCAGTCGGGGTGCACGCTCACCTGTTCGAGGTGGGCGGTCGGGCCGTCGGGTTCCCAGAGTGCCCAGCCGACGATCTGCTCCTCGGTCGCGGTGCTCGGCACTGGCTCGGCGAGCGCAACGAGCACGTGGCCGCTGGCGACGGCGTCGGTCAGCGTGGCCGCCGACGGCGGATCGTCGGCGGCGATCTGGTCGAGCCCCACGGTGGCGAACACCACGCCGGCGGCTCGCTCGAGGTCACGGATGGCGTTGACGTCCGATGCGAGCGCTCGCCTGATCCTGATCGCGTTGTTGCCGACGCCGGGCTGCGGCGCCGTGCTCACTCGGTGGTGTCCGGCCCGTCGTCGAGCAGGTCCCCAGCTGCGGCCAGCGCACTTGCCAGACCGACCGAGCGGTCGTAGACCGCAGCGAAGTAGTGCTCCGCGATGCCGTGGTGCCCTGACAACGGTGGGCGCCCGAGCGAGCGGACCACGGCGCTGGGATCAGAGGTGACCTTCACTCGCAGGGCCTCACGATCAGGCAGCTTGTCGGCGTTGCCCCACAGCTCGTCGGTGGAGATCTTGGGCTTCTTGGCCCCGGACTTTCGTCGGCGCTTCGGGCGGCGACCGCCGTTGTTGCTGTTGTTGTTGTCGCCCTTGCTCATACCGAGATCTCCTCTCGGGAATCGGTGGCGCCAGCGCCGTCTGGAGCGGCGTCGGAGCCGGCTTCGGTCTCGTCGGGCTCGGAGGTGGTCACCAGGTCGGTGTCCAGCTCGGCGAGTACCAGTTCGGGATCGATCCCGAGCGCCCGCTGGAGCTGCTCGGCGTCGAGGTCGCCGACCGAACTCGACTTCGGGAGCACCATGTCGGCGATCTGGCGTTTGCCGGCCACGACCTCTTCGACCCGTTCGTCGACCGTGCCGGGGCACACCAGGCGGTGACAGATCACGGTGCTCTTCTGACCAATGCGCCATACCCGGTCTCGGGCCTGATCCTCGACCGCGGGGTTCCACCAGCGGTCGTAGAGCACCACATGGCTCGCTGCGGTCAGGTTCAGACCCGTGCCGCCAGCCTTGAGCGAGAGCACCATGGCTCCGGCACCGGTCTTGGCTTGGAACTCCTCAACCATCTTGTCGCGGGCACCGCGGCTGAGGCCGCCGTGATAGCAGCCGACGTCGATGCCA
>JBCCFL010000044.1:0-45643 GCA_039029735.1 Actinomycetota bacterium
CATCATCACCTGCGCCCCAACAGGGGCGATCCACACACCGTCGATGTCGCCGTATCTCCCGGTCACGCCGGAGGAGATCGCCCGGGAGAGCCTCGGTGCGGCCGAGGCCGGCGCCGCCATCGTGCACCTCCATGTGCGCGACCCCGAGGACGGCCACCCGGTGCAGGACCCCGGACTGTTCCGTGAGGTACTGGCCGTCATCGGCGAGCAGTCCGACGTGGTGATCAACCTCACGACGGGCGGCAGTCCCCACATGACCGTCGATGAACGGATGAAGCCCGCCGTCGAGCTGGCCCCTGAGCTGGCGTCGCTGAACATGGGAACGATGAACTTCGGGCTCTACCCGATGCTCGACCGCTTCACCTCGCTCCGCCACGACTGGGAGCGAGCCCACCTCGGCAACAAGGCTCTGATCTTCCGTAACTCGTTCGAGGACATCGAGCGCATCCTCAGCGTGTGTGGCGACCAGGGCACTCGCTTCGAGTTCGAGTGCTACGACACGTCGCACCTCTACAATCTCGCCCACTTCCTGGAGCGGGGCCTCGTCCGCCCGCCTCTGTTCATCCAGTCGGTGGTGGGGCTCCTCGGGGGGATCGGGGCCGACGTGGAGGACCTGATGCATCTCCGCCGCACCGGCCAGCGGCTGTTCGGCGATCAGTTCGAGTGGTCGGTGCTGGGCGCAGGCGCCGCCCAGATCCGCACGGCAGCGGTCGCGCTGGCCGTTGGCGGTAACGCCCGGGTTGGTCTCGAGGACTCGCTCTGGGACGGCCCTGGACGGTTGGCCGAAGCCAACCGCGATCAGGTGGATCGGGTGCGGACGATTGCAGAGTCGCTCCACCGAAGAGTGGCTACTCCCTCTGAAGCGCGAGCTAGGCTCGATCTCCGGGGCTCGTCCTGAGAGGGAGCGTGCAGGCGACGATCGTGCTGGAGACCACAGATGGCAGATGCCGATAGGGCGATGATCGGCTCCGAACCGTTGTCAACGTCGATCAAGCGGATTCTGCTCGATCGGATCGTGAGCGGTCAGCTCGTTCCCGGCGAGCGCATCGTGGAGAGCCGCGTGGCCAAGGAGCTGCAGATCAGCCAGTCACCGGTGCGTGAGGCGCTCCGTGACCTGGCCGCCATCGGTCTGGTCGACATCGAATCCAGGCGTGGGGCCCGCGTTCGCAAGCCAACGGCGAAGGAACTGCGCGACGTGAGCGAAGTGCGGGCCGAGATCGACGCACTGGCATCGCGTCTCGCCGCTGAGCGCCTGACCGACGAGACCATGGACCAGCTCCGTGAGGCCCACCGCGAGATGACGTCGTGCCATGCGGCCGGCGACTACGTGGGCATGACCGAGGCTGACGCCGAGTTCCATCGCATCATCGCCCATGCGTCGGGCAACCGGGCCGTCGAGCGGGTGTTTGGCCAGCTCGAACCGTTCGCCCGCACCTACATCACCCTCACCTCACCGAATGTGGAGGTGGACGGCATTCTCCGCCAACACGGGGGGATTCTCGATGCTCTGGTGGCCCGTGATGCCGACCTGGCCGCCGATCGGGCCCGGGCGCACCAGCTCAGCGTGCGCGAGGCCTTCTTCCTCGGGGCCGAAGCGGTCGACGCCGACGCTGACGGCTGACAGCAGCCAATCTCCGGTGGCTCCGGACCAGCCCGTGACCTGATCACCTGGTCGCCTGGCGAACCCCGAGCCGTCTGCGCTCAGCTGCGGGGCTGACCAGCGCATGGCCTGGCCAGCCCGGGTACGGCCCGCACCGGGCCGACCGCCAGAGCCGGGCGGTGCGGCCTTGCCGTTGATCGGCGCGCGCCGACGCTCGACGCCGCGTGATGTCGCTGCCTCGTGCTCCAGCACTTGACCTTCGTCACATGCATCTCTACGATTATCGATAATCGAGAAACGCGAATCGATGATTGAAGGGGACAAGGACTGATGATCGACGGGACACCGGGGCTGGGCACTGCGATGCCGCTGGCCCGAGGCGAGTGATGACGGAGCTCTCCACGGCAGGAGCCGCGGGCACCGACGCCGTCACCAGCGACGCCCGGGCGTCGGGCTCCGAGCCAACGCCACAGTCCGGCCCGGGTCTCACCCGATCGCCGTGGCTGGTGGGAACCGGCGTCGCTGCCGTGGTGCTCGTCGGGGCACTGGTGTCGGACTACGTCGCCGAGAGCCTCGTGATCGGATCCACCGAGAACGCGCCGCTCGTGCTGGCGGCGCTCGGGTTTGCCCTGCTCTACCGCCTCACCGGCCTACTCAACGTGGCCTACGCCGAGACCATCACCCTGGGTGGCTACTTCGCCGTGTGGATGAACACCACCTTCGGCCTCGGCTTCTACCAGGTGGTGTTGCCAGCCGGTCTTCTCGCCGGTCTGCTCAGCGCCGCCACCTATCTGGTGATCTTCCGGGTGGCGAAGAACCGCCGAGTGGGGGATCTGGAGATGATCGCCATCTCCTTCGGGTTGTCGCTGTTCCTGCGCCACGCCTTGCAGTTCGTGTTTGGCTACCCGGTGCGGTTCTTCGACATCGCGCCGCCCGACACCCTGTCGGTGTTCGGTGTCGGCGTTCCCTCGTTCCGCCTGCTGGCCCTGGCCAGCGTTGCGGTGCTGTCGATCCTGATCTACCAGTTCATCCAGCGAACGAGCTACGGCCTGCAGATCCGGGCGCTCGCCAGCAACGAGGGGTTGGCTCAGGCCAGCGGGGTGAAGCCGCTCACGGTCACGTTGCTGATCTGGTTCGTGGCAGGGCTTGCCGGCGGCCTGGCCGGTGCCTTCTACGGCGTCGGCGCCTCGGTGTCGCCCCTGCTCGGGTCACGCCAGCTGCTCCTGCTGTTGCTGGTGGTACTCGTCGGCGGCATCTGGGACCTGCTCGGCGTGGTGTGGGTCGGCGTTGCCACCGGCATCGCCCTCACGGCGATGACGCTGCAGTTCGGCGACAGCCTCTACTCCCAGCTCGTACTCATCCTCGTCTTCCTCGCCGTGCTGAAGGTACGCGGGCGACGCCTCACGCAAGGAACGAAGGTCTGATGTCGCTCGACTGGCTCGACGCCTTTCTCATCTCGGGCGCCTTCGGTGTGGTCGAGATCATCGGTCTCGGCCTCCTGCTCCACCTCCAGGTGGGTCTCACACGGGTGGCCAACTTCGGCGTGGTCGGGTTCTGGGGCCTCGGGCTCTACACGTTCGGCGTCGTCTACGTGCAGATCGACTGGCCCTTCGGCGACCCGTGGCAGTTCTTGATCAGCGCCCTCGCAGCCACCATTGCGGCCGCCATCGCCGGCCTCGCCATCGCCTGGCTCGTGGCCGACCTCGACAGCGACGGGGCTCTTGTCGGCACGCTCGGCTTCGCCTCGATCGTGCTGATCCTCGGCACGACCCAGAGCGGGCTCACTGGTGGCGCCCTCGGCCTCGGCGGTCTCGGCTTCCCCTACGACGTCGGCAGCACGAAGGCCAACGAGCTGCTGTGGCTCGTGATCACCACAGGAGTCGTCGCCGCCATCCTCGCCTACGTGTGGTGGGTGCATCGCACGCCATACGGCCGGCTGCTGATCGCCATCGGGGCCAACGAGCCGCTCGCTCGCAGCCTCGGCAAATCGACGACCACATCAAAGCTGGTCCTGTTCGCCACCACCTGTGGCCTCATGGGGCTGCTGGGCGCCATGCACGGCGTGATGGTGCGATTCCTCGACATCGGCAGCCTCGACGTGGGTATCACCCTCGCCGCTCTCGCCGGCCTGATCCTCGGGGGAACGGCCCGCGTGTGGGGAGCCGTGGTTGGTGTGCTCCTCACCGTGGGGCTGTTCGACATCGTCATCCAGTTCTACGTGCCTCTCCCACAGGAGTGGTACACGCAGGCCATCCCGGTGCTGCGCGAGGCCGTGTTCGGCGCCCTACTCGTGGCCGTGTTGATCTTCCGGCCCCAGGGACTCCTCGGCCAGATGCACCGGCCGAGCCTCATCAGGAGGATCCATGACGTCCGCTGACACTGCCGTGGCCTCCGGGGCCGAGATCCGGGTGTTGGGCCTCCAGAAGAGTTACTCCGGCCGGATGGTCGTCGACGTGGACGACCTCACGCTTGGCGATCGGCCCATCGAGGGCCTGCTCGGCCCCAACGGTGCCGGCAAGACCACGTTGATGCGCATGATCATGAACTCGGTCACCCCCGACGCCGGGTCGGTGTCGCTGCGCACGCCCGACGGTGTGACGTTCGATCTGACCTCGCTGCCCACCCACAAGATGGCGCACCACGGCGTGGTCAAGAGCACGCAGGTCATCACCGACTTCGATCAGCTCACGATCCTCGACTCGATGCTGCTCGCGCTGGCCCAGACCCGTCACGAGTGGCCGGTGGGTCGGTCGGCGGAGAAGGCGCTGGCGGCTGAGCACCACGACGAGATCCGCCATCACCTCGACTTCTTCGGATTCGAAGATGGGAGTGCCATCGCCATGTCGGCGGGGGAGAAGAAGCTGCTCGACATCGTGCGGTGCCTCCTGCTCAAGCCGTCGATTCTGCTGCTCGACGAGCCAACGGCCGGCCTCCCCGACGACATCACCGCCAAGGTCATGGCCACGATCCGCGACCTCGCCGCCAGCGGCACCTCGGTGGTGATCGTCGAACACGACCTCGACGTGATCTGGGAGCTGTGCGACGAGGTCACGTTCATGGCCGAGGGCCGGGTGCTGATGAAGGGCGAGCCTTCGTCGATCCGGGCCAATGCAACCGTCATCGAGAAGTACCTGGGGGCCGGGCATGGCTGAGGCGAACGGACAGACTCCCCACGGCACCGGCGTTACCAGTTCGGGGCCGACCGCCGACGAGGTGCTCCGGGTGCAGGGCCTACGCAGCGGGTACGGCGGCGTGCCGGTGCTGAAAGGCCTCGACTTCTCGGTTGGCCGCGAGATCTTCACCATCCTCGGCGCCAACGGCGCCGGCAAGACCACCTTGCTGGCCACCCTCGCCCGCCTCATCCCGGTGATGGAGGGTTCGATCCACATCGCCGGCACCGACGTGACCGGCCGGCCGGCACCCGACGCGGCGCGCCTCGGGGTCGGCTACGTGCCCCAAGAGGCTGCTGTCTTCCCCGATCTCACGGTGCTGGAGAATCTCACCGTCGGCGGGATGATCGGGGCCCGACCGTTCTCCGAGCGGCTCGACGAGGTGTTCGAGACGTTCCCCGACCTCGCCAGCAAAGGCCACCTTCGGGCGGGCAACCTGAGTGGCGGCGAGTCGCGGATGGTGGCCTGCGGGCGGGCCCTCATGCAGGACCCGGCCGTGCTCCTGCTCGACGAACCGACCGCTGGCCTGTCGCCGCTCTACGTGGAGCTCTTCTTCGAGAAGATCACCGAGATCCATGCCTCCCGGGGCGTGTCGATCGTGCTCACGGAGCAGAACGCCACCTTGGCCCTGACCGTGGCCGACCGGGCCATGGTGCTCAGCCTCGGCCTCGGTTCCGAGCCCGTGGACGCCGCCGAGGTGACCACCGAGCGCCTGAAAGAGGCCTACAAGCTCTGACGCCCTGACCCCAGGACGTCGACTCAACGCACCCCGGACGGGGGCGGGAATCAAAGGGAGGAAAACCCATGACCAACACCCTGAAGGGGGCGAGAGCGCTGGCAGTGCTGCTGGCTCTGGTCCTCGTGGCCGCTGCGTGCGGCTCTGACGACTCGACCGACGAGGCATCGGACTCGTCGTCGGCGTCGGAGACCGCAGACGACACCAGCGAGGACGCTGGCAGCGACAGCGACGAATCAGCAGCGAGCGACGAGGCCGGCTCCGGCGACCCGGTGCCGGTGTGCGAGCTCGCCTACTACACCGGTGAGTTCGGCGCCCTCGGCCCGTCGCTCACCGCAGACGTGACCTTCCCCGTCGAAGAGGTGATCAACACCGATCCGCCTCTCGGTCGACCCTGGCAGATGTTCTCCGAGGACCTCGGAACCGTCGGTGAGGCCCAGGCAGCGCGGGCCTGCCTCGAACGCCACAACGCCGAGATCGTGGTGAGCATCGCCCACGGCTATCGCACCTACCGCGACTTCATGATGGAGTACTGGGCGGAGAACGATTCGCCGATCGTGCCCTCGGTCCACGGTGGCGCGATCCCCGGGAACCTCGGCGGCAAGGGCGGCGAGCCCATCTTCCGGGCCCAGGGCCTCGACGAGGGCCTCGGTACCTCCGGCATCCTCTACGCCGAGAGCATCGGCGCCCAGAACGTGGTGATCTTCGCCACCCAGGTGGAGGGCTTCCAGCTCGCCGCCGACGCAGCCGAAGCGGCCGCTGATTCGGTCGGTATCGAGATCCTCGATCGGATCAACGCCGCCGCCGAGCAGCCGTCGTACCGGGCCGAGGTGGAGCGCATCGTCGACCTCGAACCCGATGCGGTGATCGTGCAGGCCGGCACCGTCGAGTCGGGCACGCTGATCAAGCAGGCGGCCGAGGCGGGCCTCTCGCTCGAGTGGATCGGCGAGACCGGCTGGGTGCAGCCCGAGTTCATCGGCACGCTCGGCGCCGATCTGGTGGAAACCCAGGAAGGGATCGGCTTCGCCGCCTTCTCCTACGACGACACCACTCCGGCCTGGGATTTCTTCGCCGACAAGTGGGAGTCAACCCCCGGGTACGGCGACGAGTTCGGCCCCGCGACCGACCTCTACCACTTCTCCACCTACGACGTGATGGTGCACACCGCACTGGCCGTGGAAGCCGCCGGCTCCTACAGCGCCAGCGCCTGGGCTCCGGCCATGTACGAAGTGGGATCGGCGCCCGGTGAGGTCTGCTACACCTACGCCGATTGCCTCGCCCTCATCCGTGACGGCCAGGACATCGACTACGAGGGCATCACCGGCTCGGGCGACTACACCGAAGGTGGCGTCAACAACGTGACGGCGGCCTACACCCCCTTCGCCGACGACGGCACCACCGGCACGCCGGTGATCCTCGATCCGGCCCGGTCGCTCGAGATCGTGGATTCGATTGCCGCCCAGGCGGAGTGTGACGCCGACTCGCCCCCGAACGCCTGCGAGTGGTGAGCCCTCGGCCCACTCCCTGAGTGAGGACGAGCACGGGGTGACGCCGCGGCGCGGCGGCGTCACCCCTGCAGTCCCAGTCCATTCCTTCGAACCCCACACGCGCGAAAGGACACGTACCACGATGCCCACCGAAGACCGGCGAGATCAGGAACGAGTCCCCGCCGCCTTCCAAGGAGATCGCGCCAGCAGGGGTGCACGAGTTCTTGTTCATTGCGCCCCCGACGAAGGTCGAGGGCGCCACCGGTTCGATGCTCGATCCGGTGGCGATCATCGAGAGGAAGGCACCGACCCGTGAAAGCACTCGTTCTCCGGGCACCCAACGAGTTCGGCGTCGAGGAGGTCGACGACCCAGCGCCGGGAGCGTTGGAGGTCCTCTGTCGAGTGGAGCGCGTTGGCATCTGCGGAACCGACGTTCACATGGTGCAGGGCCACTACGACATGTGGCCTGCGTACTATCCGTTCATTCCTGGCCACGAATGGTCGGGCCAGATCATCGAACTCGGCCCCGGCGCTGAAGACTTCGGGTGGGCCGTTGGCGACCGGGTCGCCGGGTCGTCCCACGCCGGGTGCATGCACTGCAAGACGTGCCTCAGCGGCAGCTACAACCTCTGCCTCAACTATGGCAGCCCGCACGTGCACAGCCACTACGGCCACACGAAGCCGGGTGCGTACGCCGAGTACGTCGTGCACTCCATCCGCAGCGTGTTCAAGCTGCCAGACGACATGTCGTACGACCTCGGCGCCGTCACCGACCCTGCCTCGATTGCGCTCCACTGCGCTAACCGCGGTGGGGTGCAGTCGGGCCACTCGGTTGCGGTGATCGGTGCGGGTCCGGTGGGGATTCTCGCGGCCGAGGCGGCGAGGGCGCTTGGCGCAAGCCACGTGGTGGTGGCAGCTCGGGGCGCACGCCTCGCCGTGGTCGAGGACTTCGGCTACATACCGTTCGACACCAACGATCCTGGCGGACTCAAGGCGTTCCGCGATCTGCTTCCCGACGGCGCCGACGTGGTGCTCGACGCCGCCGGCACGCCGCAGACGGTACCCCTCGCCCTTGACATGCTGGGCCGAGGCGGACGGTGCGCCACGGTCGGCATCCCGACCGACGACGTCTCGCTCGGGCTCTCTGCACTCGTGCTCGACGAACTGGAGCTCGTGGGAAGCCGGGCGGTCTCGGGCGAGATGCAGGCCACGCTCGACTACATCTCCGACGGTCGCATTCGTGCGGGGCGCATCATCACCCACCGCTTCCCGATCGAGGAGTTCGCCAGGGCGCTCGAAGTGACCGACAAGAGAATCGACGGCGCGATGAAGGTCTTCATCGACCTGACGCTCAGTTGAACCGGCCATGGGAACAGCGCCGATGATCGTGGTCGCCCCCGATTCGTTCAAGGGATCGTTGCCCGCAGCCCGGGTCGCCGCGGTGGTGGCTGATGAGTTGCGGGCGGCGCTGCCCGACGAGCAGGTGATCGAACGACCGATCGCTGATGGGGGAGAGGGCACCGTCGACGTTGCGCTCTCCGCCGGGATGACCGCCGTCGAGGCCCGGGTGGTCGGCCCGCTCGGCGACCCCCTGTGGGCCCGCTACGCCCTGGCCGACGGCGTGGCTATGATCGAGATGGCGGCCGCCGCCGGGCTCACCGTGCTTCCCGATGGGCCGACGGCGACGTCTGCGTTGGCGGCCTCCACCACTGGCGTCGGGGAGCTGATCGCCGACGCCGTGCGTGCTGGAGCCACCCGTGTGGTGGTGGGGCTCGGTGGTAGTGCCACCACGGATGGCGGCGCAGGCATGGCTGCCGCGCTCGGCGCCAGGTTCGTGACTGCCAATGGCACGCCGCTCGAACCCGGTGGTGCCGGGCTCGCCAGTATCGAGTCGGTTGATCTTGCGCCGATGGTCGCGACGCTGGCCGGCGTCGACGTCATCCTGGCCATCGATGTCGACAATCCACTGACCGGGCCCGAGGGCGCTGCTGCGACCTACGGCCCCCAGAAGGGCGCCGGGCCGCTCGGCGTTGCCGCCCTCGACCGAGGTCTCGCCCGATGGGCCGAGGTGGTCGCTCAGGCCACCGGGTTCGACGGGCGCCGACAGGCTGGTCTGGGTGCGGCCGGCGGGACGGGTCTCCCCCTCGTCGCTGCCGGCTGCGCCCGGATCGAATCCGGGATCGACGTGGTGATGGAGCTGAGCGACGTGCGCAAGGTCATGAGCCAGGCCGATCTGGTGGTGGTGGGCGAGGGATCGCTCGACGAGCAGAGCCTGCGGGGCAAGGGCCCGGTTGCGGCCGCCCAGCTCGCGCAATCGGCCGGGTCTGCCGTGGTGGCCGTGGTGGGTCGCACCGACCTCGGCCCTGACGCCCTCGTTCGGGCTGGCATCACCCAGGTCTACGCCCTCACCGACATCGAACCTGACCTCGACCGGTGTATCCGCGACCCCGAGCCCATCCTGCGGGCCCTGGCCGCCCGTCTCGCCGCCGACACCAGCGACACCCTCTCCCGCGCCCTCGCCAACAGGAGCGACTCATGACCAGCCCATCCGAGCCCAGCCCATCCGCCACTGGATCAGTCGTCGATCGCCGTTCCGACGACGTTGCCAACATCGTCGCCTTCGAGCACGTGAACGTATTCGTGCCCGACTTCGAACTCGCCACCGTGTTCTACGTGAATGGGCTCGGTCTCACCCGAGACCCCTACATCGATCTCGGGCCGTCACTCATGTGGATCAACGCCGGGGCCCAGCAGTTCCATCTGCCCAAGGGCGACCCCCAGGTGTTGCGAGGCACCATTCATCTCCGGGTTCCCGACCTCGGCCGGTTGCAGGCCCGGCTGGCGCGCATCGCCCCTGTGCTCGCCGGCACGAGGTTCTCGTTCACGGCGTCGAGCCCGGGCGGCCGGGCAGAGATTGCGGTCACTGGCCCGTGGGGCAACCGCTTCGTCTGTCGTCAGACCCCGGTTGGCGCCAGCATGGCCGTGGGGATGGACGCGGTCGAGTTCCCGGTGCGGTCCGGGGCAGCCGCCGGCATCGGCCGGTTCTACCAGCAGGTGATGGGCGCCCGGGTATCGGTGGCCGCAGGCGAATGCCGGGTGACGGTCGGCCCCGGTCAGACGCTCCGCTTCGTCGAGACGGCCGATCCCATCGCCGACTATGACGGCCACCATCTCGCCGTTTACCTCGCCACGGTGTCGGCACCGCATCAGTGGCTCGTCGAACGGGGGCTCGTGATCGAGGAGACCGACGACCATCAGTTCCGCTTCACTGCGGTGGTTGACCCCGACACCGGCGAGCAACTCTTCGAGATCGAGCACGAGGTGCGCAGCCTCCACCACCACCTGTTCGGGCGGCCCCTGGTGAACCGGAACCCGGATCAGACGCTGCCTGCCTACGTGCCAGGGGCCGATGCGTTGCTGCCGGCCTCCCCGGCGCCAGCCACCGAGAGACCCGAACGCGACCCGCTCACCCTGGTGGGCTGATCCTGGGGCGGAGCCAGCGTTACTGGAGCAGGTCGTAGCGGCACACCTGCCATGTGCCCAGTTCGTCGCGTTGCATCGTGTAGCTGGTGTTGCGCAGGTCGTCACCGAGGCGAACGGTGCCACTCACGAACGCCTGATCACCGATGCCGGGCCAGAAGCCGATCACCCGATATGACGTGATCTGATCAGCGGCGCTGTGCTCGGCCACGAAGGTGTCGAAGTCGACGAGGTCGCGGCGCTCCGGGCAGAGGGCCTCGTAGGCCGCTTGGTATTCGCCGTTGTCGATCAGGGCGAGGTAGTCCTCGGCCACTGCGGTGGGCGGTCGGGCGAGGGCGGTGATGGCGGCGACGCAGCCGCCCACCGTGAACAGGAAGAGGATGATCACCGCCAGGATCACCGACCAGATGGCGGTGACGAACCGGCGCTCCCGCGGCTGCGGCTCGGGCTCGGCTTCTGGCTCAGCCTCGTCGGGGCGAGGTTGGGGCGTGGCGCGAGGGGTGTCGATGGCGCCTGGACGCACGGGGGCGGCCGGGGTGGGCCCACCGGTCGAACTCGACGGCGGCGTGTCGAGGGGTTCACCCCAGGGGTGTGGTTCGGTGTCGCTCACGGTTCTTCGACCCTACTCTTCGACCATATTGTGGTCTGGTCATCATTGTTGGCGCCTGCTGAGCCCTGTCTTGTGCTGGGCTGGCGGGTCTTGTGGTGGGCCGGCGGGGTCCAGCCGGTAGTCTGTAGCGTTCGTGTTCGACGCTTCGGGAGTCCGCAAGGGAATCCGTCGGGGCCGCCACGACAGGTCGAGCGCCGCCGACCACGCACCCCCGTTCCTCACAGGATTCGATCATGGCTGTCCCCAAGAAGAAGAAGTCGAAGGCAAAGACTCGCAGCCGTCGGGCCGCGGCTTGGACGCTGTCCGCCCCTGCCCGGAGCACCTGCCCCCGTTGCGGCGCCGTCAAGCTCCCTCATCGGGTGTGCGGCACCTGCGGCTGGTACCACGGCCGTCAGGCCGTCGACGTCGGCTGAGCGCGCTCAGCATCCTTCACCCACCCCCCGATCCGAAAGGCCTTGTCCGGCCATGACCGATCGTCTTCCGGTTGCCGTCGACGCCATGGGCGGCGATCACGCGCCGGCCGCCATCGTGGAAGGCGCCCGCATTGCGGCGGAGGAGTTCGGGCTGCCCGTGCTCCTCGTCGGCGATCCCGAGCGCATGGGCGACACCGGCTCGCTCGAGGTGCAGCCCGCCTCCGAGGTGGTCGACATGGGGGCCGAGCCGGCCAGCAGCGTTCGTCGGCTCAAGGACTCCAGCATCGTGCGGGGCGCCGAGGCCGTTCGCGACGGCCGGGCCGCTGCGCTGCTGAGCGCCGGCAACACCGGGGCCGCCATGGCGGCGTCGCTGCTGCGCATGGGCCGGATCAAGGGCGTGTCGCGACCGGCGATCGCCGTGCCCTTCCCGGTGCCGGGATCCACCCCCACCACACTCCTCGACTGCGGTGCCAACGCCGATTGCCAGCCCGAGTGGCTGGTCCAGTTCGCCATGATGGGCACCGTCTACGCCCGCGAGCGGTTTGGCCTCGAGTCACCCAGAGTGGGCGTGCTCACCATCGGTGAAGAAGCGGGCAAGGGCAACAGCTTGGTGAAGGACGCCTGTGAACTGCTCGAACAGCCCGAGTGGGCTGCCCAGTGCGGGGCCGACTACGTCGGCAACGTCGAGGGTCGAGATCTCATGATCGGCACCGCTGATGTGATCGTCACCGACGGATTCACCGGGAACGTGGTGCTCAAGTCGCTCGAAGGTGGTTACGCCGTGTTCGAGGACAGCGTGCGCGCAGCCCTCGTCGACCATCCCGATCTGGTGAGCGGCACCCTCGACCCGCTGTTCGAGGGGTTCGATCCCATGCGCACCGGGGCCGCCCTGCTGCTCGGAACCCGCGGCGTGTCGCTGATCTCGCACGGATCGTCGTCGGCGACGGCCATCGCCCATGCCATCGCCACCGCTGATAACCTTGCGGCGATCGACATCGTCGGCAGTGTCCGTGAGACGGTTTCCCCCCAGGCCTGAGCAGGTTCGCCGCACCGGCCAGAAGTCCGTCATCACCACCCACCCGGCTAGACTCGATGCCCCTGGGATCGACCATTCGACGCACGAACTGGTTGGTCGAGGAGTGGTCTGAGGAGAACGCATGCCCGCAGAAACCCACATGGAGCAGTCACCCATGACCCGCGACGATGTTGTCACCCTGATCCGGGACCGTCTGGCCGACATTCTCGAGATCGAGCCCGACCAGATCAACGAAGGCGACTCGTTCGCCGACGATCTCGATGCCGACTCGCTGGCTCTCATCGAGCTGGTGGAGGCGCTGGAAGAAGAGCTCGGGGAGCGGACGGTCGGGTTCCGCATCGAGGACGAAGACCTTCAGGATCTGAAGTCAGTACGTGACGCGGTGGACTACGTACACGGCAAGGTTGGGGCGTAACGCTGATCGGTTCGGGCGACGCAGACGAGTTCTGTGAACGATTGGGCCACCAGTTCGGTGATCCCGATCTGCTGACCCTTGCCCTGACCCACCGGAGCTTCTGTGCCGAGAATCCGGATCATCAGCCGAACGAGCGTCTCGAGTTCCTCGGCGATTCGGTGCTCGGGCTGGTGGTGACAGACCACATCTACGCCACCTATTCGGCCCTCCCCGAGGGCCAGTTGGCGAAACTGCGGGCCTCGGTGGTCAACACCGCGACCCTTGCCGAACTCGCCCAGGGCCTCGGACTCGGGGCCCTGCTGCGGTTGGGCAAGGGCGAGGACCAGTCCGGAGGCCGGGAGAAGGAATCGATTCTGGCCGACGCACTCGAGGCTCTGTTCGGGGCCGTTTATGTCGATGGGGGCTGGGATCGGGCGCAGGACGTGATCCTCCGCCACGCCCACGATGCCATCGTCGACGCTGCCGAACAGCCAGGGCGCCGCGACTACAAGACCCAGCTCCAGGAGCTGACCGCCCGCCTTGACCTGGGCACACCCGTGTACCAGATCGACGGCAGCGGGCCCGACCACGACAAGCGCTTCACGGCCGTCACGTTCATCGACGGCGTCCCCCGCGGCCACGGAGCCGGGACCTCCAAGAAACGGGCGGAGCAGGTTGCCGCCCGTTCGGCCCATACCGCAGTAATGTCCGCGGTGGCGAAAGAGGAAGAACTCGATGGAGAAACTTGAGCTACCCGAGATCGAGACGCTGAGGCGTGATCTCGAGCGGGAAACCGTAGGGAAAAAGATCAAGGCGGCCGAGGCCGTCGTGCTCAAGTCGATGCCGCGTCACAAAACGCGCAAGTCGTTCGAGGAACCCCTGGTCGGGGCGAAGATCACCGGTGTGGAGCGCATCGGGCTCCAGCTGCTCCTCCGCCTCGACAACGAGCACGTGTTGGTGGTGGCCCTCGGGGAGAACGGCCGCCTGCAGCGGGCCGCCGGCAAGGACTCCCAGACCGACGACACCGTTGCGGTGATCAGCTTCACCCAGGGTGGAGACCTGCGGGTGCTCGACCAGAACGGCACCAGCGCAATCGACGTGGTGGCTGACTCCGAGCTCGCCGAGGTGCTGCCCGATCCCGAGAGCACCGGCCTCGACCTGCACGAGAAGCCCGTCTCGTGGATCGAGTTCGGCCAGCTCGTGATGAGCAAACGCATGCCCCTCAAGCTGATGCTGACCGACGCCTCGATCTTCGTCGGCATCGGCGACATCTACTCGAACGAGATCCTGTTCGACTCAGGCCTCCGTCACGACCGGATGTGCAACGAGCTGTCCACCCAGGAGATCCGGCGGCTGTACCGCTCAGTGGTCGGCATCATCCACGATGCGATCAAGTACGGCGGTACGTCACTCGAAACCCGGCCCTTCGCCGATCTCAGCGGCAAGGCGGGGGAGTACACCGAGCACCTGGCCGTGTACGGGCGGGCCGGTGAGCTGAGCCCCCGGTCGAGGGTGCCGATTCAGAAGACGAGCTTCAAGCACCAGGTCGTGTATTTCTGTAACACCCAGGTCTAGCTGTGTTTCTCAAGGCGCTGAACATCAAGGGCTTCAAGAGCTTCGCCGATCCTGCGTTGCTGGATCTGGAGCCCGGCATCACCGTGGTCGTTGGTCCGAACGGGTCCGGTAAGTCGAACGTGGTCGATGCGATGGCGTGGGTGCTCGGCGCCCAAGCTCCCACTGCGGTCCGCTCGCAGAAGATGGATGACGTGATCTTCGCTGGCACGTCGGCCCGCAAGCCGCTCGGGCGCGCCGAGGTCTCGCTCACGATCGACAACGCGGATGGTGTGTTGCCGGTCGACTTCAGCGAGGTGACTGTGACCCGCACGCTGTTCCGCAGCGGCGACTCCGACTACGCCATCAACGGCGTGTCGTGTCGCCTGCTCGACATCCAGGAGCTGCTCAGCGACTCCGGTGTCGGCCGCCAGCAGCACATCATCGTGTCGCAGGGCCGGATCGACGACGTGCTCAACGCCAAGCCCGAGGATCGGCGCTCGATCATCGAGGAGGCGGCCGGCGTCCTCAAGTACCGCAAGCGCAAGGAGCGGGCCGAGCGTCGCCTCGCCGCCACCGAGGAGAACCTCCACCGGCTGCAGGATCTGCTCCGTGAGGTGCGCCGTCAGGTGCGGCCGCTGGAGAAGCAGGCCGACGCGGCCCGTCGCCACGGCGCGTTGCTCACCGAGCTCACCACGCTCAAGATCCATCTCGCCGGGCGCCAGTTGCGAGCGCTGTCGGATTCGCTGGAGACGGCAAAGCGCCAGCGCCGCGATTCGGCCACCCGGGAACAGGAGCTCACCACCTCGTTGGCCTCGCTGGACGCCATCGTGCTGGAGAGCGAGGCCCACCTCGCCGCCCTCGGCGCCTCCGACGTCGGTGACGTGGCCAGCCGGGCCCGCAGCCTCGCCGAGCGGGTGAAGGGCCAGCAGAACGTGGTGGCGGAGCGCCGCCGTCGTCTCGACGGAGAGCTCCAGGCCGCCCTCGACGACGGGTTGGTCGCCAATCTCGAGGCCGAGGCGGCCAAGATCGCAAGCGACCTCCGGATGGCCGACTCCGAGGCGAGTGCCCTGCGCCCGGAGTTCGTGCGCCTGGAAGCCACGGAGGCCAAGCTCAACACCGAGCAGCTCACGTTCGACACCGAGTGGGGCGACGAGTTGGCCCCCAAGCCCACCAAGGCCCCGGAGATGAGGGCTCGGCTCGACGCACTCGACGCCGCCGACGCTCGCAGTGCTGCCGAGCTGGAACGGATCACCACCGAACTCTCGGCTGTCACCGAGCGCCGGGAGCGGATCGGAGCCGAGCATCAGCAGGCCGTGACGGCCATCGAGGACGCCCAGCGAGCCCGCCCCGAGGCCCAGCAGGCCCGCGACGAGGCCGAGAAGGCGGTGACCGAGGCCGAGGCCCGGGCCGAGGAACGCACCGAACAGCGGCGCGAGGCCGACCGCGAGGCGAGCAGCTGGCAGGCTCGGCGCGACGCGCTCGCCCAGGCGCTCGACGAGGCTCGAGCTCGCGCTGGAGCATCGGTGCTCGAAGACAGCCGAGGCGTGCTCGGCACACTGCTCGATCTCGTGGCCATCGACGACGGCTGGGATCTGGCGGTCGAGTCGGCCGCCGGCGAGGCTCTTCAGGCCGTGGTCGTCGACAGCCCCGGGGCCGCCAGTGACGCACTGGCCCGCCTCGACGCCGACGACCTGGCCGGCGCCGTGCTGGCGCTGGGGGCCGGACGAACGACGCCGTCGGCCACGATCCCCCTCGACGGTGAGCCGCTGCGGGGTCGCGTGCGCTCACTGCGCCCCGAGCTCGACCCACTGCTCGACTCGCTGTTTGGCTCTGCGATCGCGGTGGAGGGCAGCTGGCGCGACGCAATGGACCTGGCCCTCGCCCGCCCCGATCTCGTGGTGGTCACCCGCCACGGCGATCGCTTCGGCCCGTCTGGCTGGCGCATCGGTCTCGCCGGCACCGGGGCGACCGGCGCGGCGCTCGAAGAAGCTGAGAGCAACGCCGCCTTCGCTGCCGCCGGAGCCACCGACGCTGCCGAGCAGCTGCGGCAGGCAACCACGGAGGCCAATGGTGCCCGGCAGCTGCTGCGCCAGGCCGAAGACCAGCTGCGGGCCGCCATCACCAGCCTCGAACAAGCCACCCAGCAGCGCGATCGCAGCGCCCAGCAGCTGGCCCAGATCGACCAGGACCGGGAGCGGCTCACCGAACGCCAGCGTGAGGCCAGCCGCCAGCGGGCCACCGACGGCGAGCAGGCAGAGCGGCTCCGGCGAGAGCTGCCAGCGGTCGAGAACGAGGAGGCCGAGTACCTCAACCGGGTTGAAGCACTCAGCCTGAGTCGCACGTCGTTGGAGGAGCGGGCCCGAGCCGCCGCCCAGAACCGCAAGGATCTGGAGGTCCGTCAGGCCTCGATCACCCAGCGCCGCGAGCTGCTCGTCACCCGCCAATCCGAAACCGAGGCTCGCCTCGAACGGCTGGTGGTGGAGCGGGATCGGGCCCGCGTGCGCCGGGAGGCCATCGAGGCCTCCATGGCCGAGGTCGACGCCCTCGACGAGCGGCTGACGGCCAACGCCGAGGTGCTCGCCCGTTGGGTGGAGGCGCTCGCAGCCGAGCAGCAGGTGCAGTCCGACGCGGCCCGGGCGGTGTCGGAGGCGTTGTCGGCCAAGCGGAACGAGCGCCAGGCGGCCGAGAAGGAGCTGGTGGAGCTCCGCGAGGCCCGATCGCGGGTCGAGCTGAACGAAGCCGAGAACCGGGTGAAGCTCGAAACGTTGGTGGAGGCCCTGCGCCGGGAGCTCGACACCGAGCCGGCCGTGGCCATGGAGACCGAGCAGCCCGAGATCGAGGGTGGGATCACCCCTGAGGCCAGGGCCCGGGATCTGGAGCGGGAGCTGAAGCTGCTCGGCCCGATCAACCCGCTGGCCCTGGAGGAGTTCGAGGCGCTCAAGGAGCGGCACGAGTTCCTCGACGGGCAGCTCAGCGACGTGAAGACCACGCGCAAGGATCTGAACCTGCTCATCCGGTCAATCGACGAGGAGATCGTGAGTGTGTTCTCGGCGGCATACGCCGATGTGTCCGAGAACTTCGTGACGCTGTTCCAGACGCTGTTCCCCGGGGGCAAGGGCGGGATCAAGCTCACCAATCCCGACGACATCCTCAACTGTGGGGTGGAGATCGAGGCCAAGCCGTCTGGCAAGAACGTGAAGAAGCTGAGCCTGCTCTCCGGTGGCGAGCGCTCGCTGGTGGCGTTGGCGTTCCTGTTCGCCGTGTTCCGCAGCCGGCCGTCGCCCTTCTACGTGATGGACGAGGTCGAGGCCGCCCTCGACGACGTGAACCTCAGCCGGTTCCTCTCGCTGATCGAGCAGTTCCGGGGTGAGGCGCAGCTCATCGTGGTGAGCCACCAGAAGCGCACGATGGAGGCAGCCGACGTGCTCTATGGCGTGTCGATGAAGCCGGGCGGTTCGTCGAAGGTGGTGAGCGAGAAGGTCGAGGGGCGCCGCTCCAGCGAGCCTGTGCTCGACATCACCGACGTGGCCCCGCCGGCGCCCCCCGAGGCCCAGTCCGCCGGCTGAGAACCTAGTCGTGCCGCTGGCCTCAACGGTGCCGATCGATCTGGCGTCCGATCACCTCACAGCGCACCACCGTCGGGTCGTTCGTCGTGGCGGGGATTCCCTCGTAGTCCCGGGTCAGCGGCTCGCGCGCCAGCGCCCGCCGTTCGCCGTCGGCGTCCACGAAGGCCAACAGCGCGAACGTCTCGTGATCGAGATCGGAATCGGGATCTGCGTCTGTCGGAGCAGCCAATGACAGCTCGAACAAGAGGTTGCCCCAGTCCTGTTGCCCGGTGATCGTGCAGCGGTCGGCGTCGTTGACCAAGAGATTCATGGTGGCCCACCGCTCTAGCCCATCGATCGTGCACATGGTGGCGTCGACCGGGGCGTGCGCGAACAGCCTCGATGCTGTTTCGCCTGGGCGTACGGCGTCGATGAAGACAACCTGATACATGTCTTGCTGTTCGATGATCTCGATGCCGCCGGCGTCGAAGAAGCGCGCCACGCCGCTGTAGGTCTGGTGATCGTCGACCGAGTTGCGAACCGTGGCGAACCAGGTCAATCCGGCCAGCGAGTTGTCGCTCGGAGGCCCGATCACGCAGCTCTCGATGTGATCGCTGGCATCCACCGATCGGGGGGTCCCTCCGAGCACGACGGGCAGGCACGCGGTTGCGAGCAACGCTGTTGCTGTCAATGCGAGCGTTCGCCCGATCGTGGCCACCGGTGTCTGCGTCGTCCGCTGCGCCATTGTCCGCATCATCGTCTCGCCTTCCCGTCAACGTGTCGCTCGCATTCGAATGTTTGAGCGATCGCTTTGAGCGTATGCTCAAATTTTGGGACACGGCAAACGCAGCCCGAACTGACGACGATGACGGAGCCGCAGGGATACCGGGCCGTTTCGCGGTGACAGGGGTCAGGGGAGGCGCTGGAACCAGGCGAGGCTGAGCAGGCCGGTGATGGCCAGCAGGGCCAGGCCAGCGCCGACGAACCAGTCGGTGATCTCGCGGTCGATCAGCTCGAAGCCGACGGCCGAGCCGATGTCGGCGTACACGGCTTCCAGCTCTTCCAGGGTGGACGCCGTGAAGAACGCCCCCTCGGTGCCTTCGGCGATGGCCCGGAGGTTGTCCTCCCCAACGGGCACGGCGATGGGCTGTTGCTCGACGGCGAGTGTTTCGGGGTCGTCGTAGAGGATGATGCCGTTGGCGGTGCCGAAGGCGATCGTCGACACGGGGATGCCGGCATCCCGTGCCGCCTCGACGGCGAGCACGTCGGAACGGCCGACGGTGGTCTCCCCATCGGACAGCAACACGATGCGGGCCGGCGGCGGATCGTCGGTGCCATCGCCCGGGGCATTCTCCAGAGCGTCGAGCGAGGTGAAGATCGCCTCGCCGATGGCCGTGGACTCTGCCAACGACAGCCCCGAGATGGCTGTCCTGACCGGTAGCCGATCCTGGGTTGGCGTCACGAGCACCGATGCGGTGCCGGCGAACGACACGAGCCCCACGTTGAGCGTTGGCGGCAACTCGTCGATGAACCGGGTCGCGGCCGCCTGGGCCGCTTCGAGCCGGGTGGGGTCCACGTCGTCGGCCTCCATCGACAGCGACACGTCGACGGCGATGATCACCGTGGCCCGCTCGCGCGGCACCTCCACCTGCCGGGCCGGCTGGGCGAAGGCCATCACGAACACCGACAACGCCAGCAGGAACGAGAACGCCGGGAGGTGGCGGCGCCAACCCGGTTGGGAGGGTGCCACCGACTCCAACAGGTCGCTGGCGGCGAAGCGCAACGCGTAGGTTCTACGCCGCCGCTGCAGGAGGAGGTACAGCACGGCCAACAACACCACGCCGACACCGAACCAGAGCCGCAGCGGTGAAAGGAAGGTGACCAGCATCAGGCCCGCCCTCCGTAGAAGCCCATTCGGCGTTTGCGGTTGCCGACGAAGCGCACGAGGTCGTCGAGCCAGGGACGATCGGTCGAGAGCACCAGGTGTTCCACCCGGTTGCGGCGGAGTTCGGCCGCCAAGGCCTCCTGGCGTTCGGCTGCCGCCGCCGCGAATCGCTCCCTGACCTTGCGTTTGTTGGTAGCCACTTCGCGGACCTTGCCGGTGGCCGGATCGCGCAACGCCACCAGGCCCACGTTGGGGAGTTCGGCGTCGCGAGGATCGGTGACCTGGATGGCGAGAAGTTCCTGGCGGCGGGCCAAGATCTGCAAGGCCCGTTCCCAGCCGGGTGCGACCAGGAAGTCCGACACCACCACCACGAGCCCGCGGCGGCTGGCGATCGACGACACGTGGCCGAGGGCGGCGCCGAGATCAGTGGTGCCGGCGCCATCTGCTGGCGGTGGTGTTGCCACGTCGTGGAGGAGTCGGAGGAGGTGCTGGCGGGAGCCCCGGGGAGGGATCACCGACGGCTCGCCGGCCCCAGCGAACACGGCGCCGATCCGGTTGCCGTCGCGATTGGTGAGGAAGCCGACGGCGGCGGTTGCCGCTGTCACCAGGTCACGCTTCTCGCCCTGGGCGGTGCCGAAGGCGAGGCGGGGGGAGCGATCGACCACGATCCAGGTCTGCAGTTCCCGCTCGGCGATGGTCTGACGGATGTGGGCCTCGGGGAGCCGGGCGGTGACGTTCCAGTCGATCCGTCGCACGTCGTCGCCGGGGGCGTAGCGCCTGGTCTCGCCGAGCTCGGAGCCATGACCGGGAACGAGGCCACGGTGATCGCCGTGAAGCAGCCCGTCGAGGCGGCGGGTCACGTCGAGCTCCAGCCGGCGCAGCACCTCACGGGTCTCGGCGCTGATCGGTGGGCCGATCTGGGTTGCGTCGTCGTCGGCCGCGGCGGCCGATGATCGGGCCACGGGTCAGTGTCCGGGGGTACCCGAGCCCGATGCCGGGCCAGGTGATGGCGTACCCGGCGGTGCGGCCGGTGGCGGCGCCGTCGATGCGCTGGTGATCCCCGACGGCGGCGTCGGCAGGGCCGAGGGCGCGGTGGGGTCGGTGGTGGCGAACGGGCTCGTTGGGTCGGCCGATGGCGCGCCGACGCCCGCGCTCACGCCCGGTCCGGCGGTCGGGCCGGCGGCGGGTGGTGCCGGCAGGGGCGAGGGTGCCTGCTCCATCGGTGACACCGCCGTGGCCGGCACCGTGGCCAGCACCCGCTGCAGGATGTGATCGGCGCTGAGGCCCTGGGCCAGCGCCTCGTAGCTCAACATCAGGCGATGGCGGAGCACGTCGCGTGCCACGTCGAAGGTGTCCTGCGGCGTGACGTAGGAGCGGCCCCGTAGCAACGCGAGGGCCCGCGATGCTGCCACGAGCCCGAGGCTCGCCCGGGGGCTCACGCCGAAGTCGATCAGCGGGGCCAGCTCGGCGAGGCCCCGCTCGGCGGGTTCGCGGGTGGCCATCACGAGATCGACGGCGTACTGGGCGATGGCGGCGTCGACATACACCGCATCGGCGGTTTGCTGCAGGCTGGTGAGGCGCTCCAGGGTCATCACCCCGGAGGCCTCGGGTGGCGTGACGCCCATCCGGCGAATGATCTCCAGCTCCTCGTCAGGGGAGGGGTAGCCCACCACCACCTTCATCAGGAACCGATCACGCTGGGCCTCGGGCAGTGTGTACACGCCTTCGGACTCAACGGGGTTCTGCGTCGCCAACACCAGGAATGGCGTTGGAAGGGGGCGGGTCACGCCGCCGATCGAGACCTGCCGTTCGGCCATCACCTCCAGGAGAGCCGACTGCACCTTGGCTGGCGCCCGGTTGATCTCGTCGGTCAGTACGAGGTTGGCGAACACCGGCCCCCACTCGATGTCGAACCGCTCATCGGAGGCCCGCCAGATCCTCGTTCCGATCAGATCCGACGGAAGGAGATCGGGCGTGAACTGCAGCCGAACGAAGGAACCACTGATCGTTTGCGCCATCGTGGACACGGCCAAGGTCTTGGCGAGGCCGGGGAGGCCCTCCAACAGCACGTGGCCCCGGGCCAGCAGGGCAACGAGCAGGCGCTCCACCATGTGGTCCTGACCGACGATCACCCGCTTGATCTCGAACAGCACCCGCTCGAGTTCGGTGGCGGCCAGTCGGGCCTCGGTTGGCCCCAGGCGATCGACGGGTGTCGCCAGGTCCGCCCCTGGGCTGGGGGCGGGGCTACCGAGACCAGATGGTCGCTGCGACGGAATGCCGTTCATCGTCCTCCTCGGACCGGATTGGCGAACGTAACGCCCCAGTCAATC
Source organism: Actinomycetota bacterium (assembly GCA_039029735.1). Lineage (GTDB taxonomy): Bacteria > Actinomycetota > Acidimicrobiia > Acidimicrobiales > SZUA-35 > CADEDH01. The sequence continues at coordinate 22,241 of JBCCFL010000044.1, forward strand.
GGCCCAGGGCGAAAGCGCGTCGAAAACATCGCAGAGACGCCAGGCTGGAGCCATGCCGCGCTCGAAACCGACCGTCGTGTTGGTGCATGGGGCTTGGCACGACGAGAGCTGTTGGTCGGAGGTGCAGCGCAGCCTGGCTGCCGAGCACCTGCTGTCGTCGGTGCCGGTCCATCTGCCCAGCACGGACCCCGAATCCTCCCCCGGCCACCCGTCAGGTGGCCCGAGGGGTAGGCCGGCACTGCCCGGCTTCGCCGACGACGTGGCCGCAGTGATCCAAACGCTGGAGGCCACGCCCGGACCTGTGACGCTGTGTGGCCACGGGTACGCCGGCATGGTGATCAGCGAGGCGGGGAACCATCCGCGGGTCAACCGCCTCGTGTACCTGTCGGCGTACTGCCCGGTGCAGGGCCAGCGCATCAGCGACCTGCTGTGCGCTCTTGGCCCGTGGGGCGGGGCACCGCCGATCCGCGACAGCGGCGACGGGCGTATGTGGTTCAGCCGCCGGGCGGCCCCGCGGCGGCTGTACGGCGATCTGCCGGTCGATGTGGCCCGCCGGCTCGCGGATCGGCTGCTGCCGTCGTCGTCAGTGATTCATGACGCCCGGGCCACCGCTCCGGCCTGGCGCAACACCGTGACCACCTTCGTGCACGGTCGACGGGATCGGGTCATGGCGGTGCGCCGGTCCCTGCTCACGGCTCAACGGGTGCTGCAGAGCCACCTCGCTGCCGGCCGGCCCGAGACCACCACGCTGACCCTGGCGGGCGGGCACTGCCTCTTCTACTCCCAGCCCCAGCGCGTGGCGGAGATCCTGGCCCGAGGCAGGTAATCGAAGCTCGCATTCCCCGCCCTCTACGCTGCGGGGATGCGCATCCTGGTGGTTGATGACGAGGAATCGCTGGCCGACGCCGTGGCCGCCGGGCTCCGACGTGAGGGCTACGCGGTGGACGTGGCCAACGACGGCCAGGGTGCGCTCGACCGGCTGGCGGTTAACGCATATGACCTCGTGACCCTCGACCTCAACCTGCCCGACATCGACGGGCGAGAGATCTGCCGCATCGTGCGCACCGACGACCGGTTCGATCCCACCACGCGCATCCTCATGCTGACCGGCCGCGACGGTGTGGAGGACCGGGTGGCCGGGCTCGACGATGGTGCCGACGACTACCTGGTGAAGCCCTTCGCTTTACGGGAGCTTTCCGCCCGCGTTCGTACTCTCCTGCGCAGGGAGACATCCGGTTCCGACGCTGTACTGGTGGTCGGCGGGCTCTCTCTCGACACCGCCCGCCACACCGTGATGTGGCGTGACACGCCGGTCGAGTTGACGGCAAAGGAGTTCGCCCTCTTGCGCTACTTCATGACCCATCCCGGTGAGGTGCTCAGCCAGGAGCGCCTGCTCGAACACGTGTGGGACGAAATGGTCGACCCATTCACCAACACCGCCCGCGTGACGGTTGGAACCCTCCGCCGCAAGCTGAGCAGCACCAGCGGCACCGCCTTGATCGAAACCGTGATCGGCTCGGGCTACCGCCTCGTCGACCCCAACGCCGAAGGGGGCGACAGTGTCGGCGGCGCCGGCGCTGTCGACACGCTCGACGACGGAGCTGCGTCCTGAGCAGCCGGCTGGTTCCCCGCTGGGCCCAGTCGGTCCGGTTCCGACTGTCGCTCGCCTATTCGCTCGCCGTGTTCACCGCCGGTGTGCTTCTGCTCATCGCGCTCTATACCTGGCAGGTCCGTCAGCTCGACGAACCCACGATCGTGCCGACCGAGACGGCTCGCATCACCGACCTCTCTCGGGGCATCACCTTCGAGACCCAGCTCGTCGATGCCGACGAGCTCGCCCGGGCCTACATGCAGGAGCTGGAGCAGCGCTCGTACCGGCGGTCGCTCGACGAGCTGCGCCAGGCGTCGTTCTTCGGCCTCGGCGTGCTGGCGATCGTCGCCTTCGGGAGCGGCTGGCTGCTGTCGGGGTGGACGCTGCGACCGGTCGGGCGGATGGCGGCGGTGGCCCGCGACATCTCTGGCCGTGACCTGTCCCGTCGGATCGCGCTCAACGGCCCCGACGATGAGCTGAAGGACCTGGCCGACACCTTCGACGAGATGCTGGACCGGCTCCAGACCTCGTTCGAGGATCAGCGACGCTTCGTGCAGGACACGTCTCACGAACTCCGAAACCCGCTCGCCGTCACCAGCACGAACCTCGAACTGGTGCTCGACGACCCCGAGGCCGACGAGGCCGAACTCCGGGAGGCGGCCCGGATCGCCCATGCGTCAGTGGGTCGCATCAGCCGCATCGTGGACGAGCTGGTGGATCAGGCGCGCCAGGGCGTGCCTGCGGCCCAGGCCGGCACCGTCGACCTCGTGGCCACCGCCACCGATGTCGTGGCCGAGTTCTCACCAACGGCCGGGCGCCGCGACGTGCGTATCGCCCTCACCGCGCCACCGGCTCCGGTCGAGGTCCGGGGCGAACCTGCGGCGCTGCGGCGAGCGCTCGCCAACCTCGTGGCCAATCCAGTGCGACTCTCCCCAGCGGGCTCCACCATCACGATTCAGGTCCGTCCGGGCACCGAGAGCGCATCGATACTCGTGACCGACGAAGGGCCGGGAATCCCCGCCCCCGACGTGGAGCGGGTGTTCGACCGGTTCTGGCGCGGCGAGCAGAGCGGCAAGGGCCTCGGGCTCGGGCTCAGCATCGTGCAGCGGGTGGCCGAGCGGCATGGGGGATCGGTGTCGGTGGCGTCGGAGCCCGGTGTGGGATCAACCTTCACCTTCACGGTGCCGATGGTGATCGCTCGGCCCTGATCGGCCAGACTGGGATCTCAGCGCTCAGCTTTAGGCCCGCTTTCCTCCCGACGTCGTACCGTCGGAAACACGATTGGAGGACAGCATGGAATCCCCGACTCAGCCTCGACCCGCCACAGATCACGCCGCCTCGATGGGAGCGACTGCGCAGGGAGCCGTTCCGGCCGCTGACCCAACCTCGCCCGGAACCTCCACGGCGCCGTCAACGGGCGTCACGACCGGCGCACCGGCCGGTACCTCCACGTGGGAGTTCGAGCAGGTGGCCCCAACCGGGCCGCCCCAGCGCCCTCGTACGGGCACCGGCGTCGCAGGTACCGAGGGCGCGTTGGCCCCGCCGATCACGCCGGCCACCGAGGTCGGCGCCACCACCGGGCCCGATCCGGTTCCGGTGCGCCACGGTTGGGGCTGGCGGGCACTCGTCGCCTTCGTCGCTGGTGGCATGCTCACCGGCGGTGGGTTCGCAATCGGGCAGCTCGCCGGTGGTGACGGCTCCACCGATGCCGGCGCCGCTCCAACCTCCACCGTGGCCGTCACGGTGCCCAGCACCAACACAGTGCCGGCACCGTCGCTCGTGCCGCTGCCCGACGACGGTGAGTTGGAGCCGGCCGAGTTCGTGGCTGATCTGCTGAGCCCGTCGGTGGTGCAGGTCAACACCACCACTGGCGCCGGATCGGGTGTCGTCTACGCCGACAGCTTGATCATCACCAACCACCACGTGATCAGCGGGTTCGACGAGGTGTCGATCCTCACCAAGGACGGTCGCACGATCGACGGCGAGGTGTTGGGATCTGATCCCAACGCCGACATCGCCGTGATCCAGATCCCGGCGAACGAGAACCTGCCCGTGGCAGCCCTTGCCATCGATGATCCACCGGCCGTCGGCTCGACGGCGATCGCGATCGGTTCCCCGTTCCGGCTGCAGCAGACGGTGACCGAGGGGATCGTGTCGGCGGTGAACCGGCCCGTGCCGAGTCAGAGCCGCCAGACCTACACGGCCATGATCCAGACTGATGCCCCGATCAACCCCGGCAATTCCGGCGGGGCCCTGGCCGATCGCTTCGGCCGGGTGATCGGCATCAACACCGCCATCCAGACCGGCGGGTTGAGCCAGACCAACGCCGGGGTCGGCTTCGCCGTCCCGATCGACACTGCCGTCAGCGTTGCGGAGCGCATCGTGGCCGGCGAGGAGATCAACAACGGCTTCCTCGGTATCGAGGGGGGCTCGTCGAGCGACGGATCCGCCGGGGTGGAGATCACGGGTGTCACCCCGGATTCCGCCGCCGCCGAGGCCGGGTTGGCCGTTGGTGACCTGGTGCTATCGATCGACGGCGCACCCGTCACCCAGTTCGAGGAGCTGGCAGGGTTGATTGTCGCCAAGCGGCCCGGTGACCTCGTCGACCTCGAGGTGATCCGCGACGGCGAACGACTGGTCATCACCGCCACCCTCGGCACCCGCAGCTGAGCGGTCGTCGGTCACACTCTGTGTAGCCATCAGCACGGAGTGTGAGGTAGGCATATCGGTATCTGCAGCCGGCGATTGGCCTCTGCTGGGTAGGGATCCACGTGGTTCCCGCCCGACGGGGGCAGAGTTGCTTGGTCATTCTTGCCCACCTGCGGCGGTGCTTGGGTAGATCCTCTCCTCGTACCCCAAACACACCCCCCGTTACCGTCAATAGTGGCAATTGGGGCACGTGGTCCGGCTTTAGGCAACGTCCCGGATCTCAGTCGGCCCCTCCGTTTGAGGCCCGGGCGGAGGTAAGGAATGCAGAAATCGATGGCGGCACTGTTCGGTACGGACCGGTTGAGGTACGGCCTGCTCCACCTGATGGATTCGGTGGCATGGCTGATGGCCCTCGGGGCTGCAACCGCGACCCGGGTGTTGATCGCGGAGAACGCGATCGATTGGCCGAACCTGATTGCGCTCGTCGCCACCGCTGCACTCACCACGGTTGCGCTCATGCAGCTGCCGGCGTTCCACAACGCCCGCTCGCGCCGTGGCTCCCTGGACGACGCCCAGAACGTGTTGAACGTCTGGCTGCTCGTCTCGCCCATCGTGCTCGCCGCGAACTTCTTCGTGCTCGACCGGCCCGTGCCGGCCAGTGCGGCCCTGCTCGGGCTGCCGGTGGCGCTGGTGCTGATGCTCGGCACTCGCTTCACCTGGCGTGTGATCTACTACCGCCTGCGTCGCCCGAACGACGACCGGCCCGGCACCAAGCGCATGATCGTGTTCGGTGCTGGCGAAGGCGGCGAAACCATCATGCGGGCACTCCTGCGTGACCGTGACTCCGAGTTCGTGCCGGTTGCCCTGCTCGACGACCGCCGCACGCGGCGCTCGTTCATGGGGATACCGGCCCTCGGCACCCGTGACGACATCGCCGCCGTGGCTCACCGCCTCCAGGCCGAGGTGCTGCTCATCGCCATTCCCAGCGCCGACTCCAAGCTCATCGCCGAGCTCGACGAGATCGGTCGGGCCGCTGGGCTCGAGGTTCGGGTGCTGCCCTCCACCGCCGAGGTGCTCGGCATGGGCATGCTGAACGTGTCGCACATCCGTGAGCTCACTGAGGCCGACCTGCTCGGTCGGGCCGAGGTGTCGGTCGACATGGAGATGATCGGCACGTTCGTCAACGGCCGCCGGGTGCTGGTCACCGGCGCTGGTGGGTCGATCGGGTCCGAACTGTGCCGTCAGCTCGGTCGGCTCGACCCGGCCGAACTGTTCATGCTCGATCGCGACGAGAGCGCGCTCCATGGGCTCCAGCTGTCGATGGAGGGCAAGGCCCTGCTCGACACGCCCAATCTCATCGTCGCCGACATCCGCGACGCCGAGCGGCTCGACGAGCTCTTCGAGACGCACCGGTTCGACGTGGTGTTCCACACCGCAGCCCTCAAGCACCTCACCCTGCTGGAGAATCACCCAAGCGAAGGCGTGAAGACCAACACGATCGGCAGCTCGAACCTGATCGACGCTGCCATTCGTCACGGCGTCACCGAGTTCGTCAACATCTCCACCGACAAAGCCGCCGACCCAACGAGCGTGCTGGGTGCCACGAAGCTCTTGGCCGAGCGCCTCACCACGGTGGCCGCCAAGCAGACGGGCCTCCGCTACCTCTCGGTGCGCTTCGGGAACGTGCTCGGCAGCCGGGGCTCGGTGCTCCCCACCTTCCGCGACCAGATCGCCAAAGGTGGGCCGATCACCGTCACCCACCCCGACGTCACCCGGTACTTCATGACGATCCCCGAGGCCGTTCGGCTGGTGCTGCAGGCCGGTGCCATTGGTCGCCCCGGCGAGATCATGATCCTCGACATGGGCGAGCCCGTTCGCATCGTGGATGTGGCCCAGCGGCTCATCGATCAGAGCGGCAAGGACGTCGACATCGTCTACACCGGCCTCCGTCCCGGGGAGAAGCTCCACGAGATCCTCGTTGGCCAAGCCGAGATCGGCAGCACCCGGGAACACCATCGGATCACCCACACCTCCGGGTCCACCGAGGTGGACATCTCCGATGAGATCGAGCTGGCCGAGCCGGGCTACTCGTTGGTCACCGAATGCGCCCGTCGGATGAGCGTGCAGCTCGAGTACGACTCCCGAGCTGCCAGCGTCTGACGGCGATCGTCAACCCACTCTCTCCTTGTCCTCACCGGGCGGCTTTGCCGCCCGGTGAGGTGGTTTTGCGCCAGTAGGATCAGGTGCGATGGACACCACACAGATCGTCATCGTCCTGGTTCTGCTGCTCCTGGTCGGTGGCGGCGTCATCGGCGCCTACGTCGCCACCCGTCGTCGGGGCCCCGATCTGGAACTGGAGCCCACCGAGGCCGAGCGGCGGGCCGGCACGGCTCTCGACGAGCGTCGTGACGGGGTGGAGGAGGCGCTGGATGGCGCCACGGCCACTGACGTGCTCGACGAGCCGGTCGCCGCGCCCGATCTCGATGTCGTCGACGAGGCACCGCCCGTTGCGCCGCCGATCGAGCGCGAGGAGCTGGTCAAGCCGAGCTTCTTCGATCGGCTCGGCAAGGCCCGCTCTGCCTTCACTGGCTATCTCGGCGGGCTCGTCGGTCTGTCCAAGATCGGTGACGACGAGTGGGAGGAACTCGAGGATGCGCTGATCCAGGCCGACGTCGGGGTGAAGACCACGATGTCACTCCTGGAGGACGTACGGGACCGGGCCAAGGAGGCCGGGGCCGAGAACGGCGCCGAGGTGCTGGGGCTACTGAAGGCCCGCATGCACGAGGAGCTCGACGGCAAGGACCGCTCGCTCACCCTCGACGACGGCGAGACGAACGTGTGGCTGTTCGTCGGTGTGAACGGCGTCGGGAAGACGACCACGATCGGGAAGGTGGGGCGCCGCCTGGTCGACGAGGGCCACTCGCCGCTCATGGCCGCCGGCGACACGTTCCGGGCGGCTGCGGCCGAGCAACTCGCCACCTGGGCCGAGCGGTCGGGGGCCGACTACGTGCGGGGGAGCGAAGGCGGTGATCCGTCGTCGGTGATCTTCGACGGTGTGCAGGCCGCCGCTGCCCGCGGGTGCGATGTGGTGCTCGCCGACACCGCCGGCCGCCTGCAGAACAAGTCGAACCTGATGGACGAGCTCACGAAGGTGCGCCGGGTGGCGGCCAAGGAGCCGGGGCATGTGTCCGAGGTGCTGTTGGTTCTCGATGCCACCACCGGTCAGAACGGCATGACCCAGGCCAAGGTGTTCACCGAGGCCGTCGATGTCACCGGCGTGGTGCTCACCAAGCTCGACGGGTCGGCCAAGGGCGGCATTGTCTTCGCCGTCGAGTCCGAGCTGGGCATCCCGGTGAAGCTGGTGGGCCTGGGAGAGAAGGTTGGGGATCTCGTCGACTTCGAGCCTCACGAGTTCGTCGACGCCCTCTTCGAGTAGCTCACCGCGGCGAGTATTGAACGAGGCGTGCTTGCCCTGAACAACGTGAGGAATACTGGTTCTCCCAAAACGTCCTAGGGGGACCGATGACGCCGACCGAGACAGTCACCACCTGGCTCGACGATTTCGACCGCGCACTGACCGCGGGCGACGTCGACGCAGCTGCCGCACTCTTCGCCGACGAGAGCTACTGGCGAGACCTCGTCACCTTCACCTGGAACCTCAAGACCGTCGAGGGTCCAGGCGAGATCCGCGACATGCTGCAGGCGCGCCTGGCCGACACCGCGCCGAAGGGGTGGCTGCTCGACGGCGACGCCACCGAAGCCGACGGCGTGGTCGATGGGTGGATCACGTTCGAAACGGGCGTGGCTCGCGGCAACGGCCACATCCGACTGATCGACGGCAAGTGTTTCACCCTGCTCACCGCCATGACCGAGCTGAAGGGGTACGAGGAGCCCGCAGGCACACGCCGGGCGCCCGGCGTGCAACACGGCGCCGATCAGGCCCGGTCAACGTGGCTGGAGGAGCGTGAAGCCGAGGCGGCTGAGCTGGGGTATGCCACCCAGCCCTACTGCGTGATCATCGGTGGCGGCCAGGGTGGCATCGGGCTCGGGGCACGGCTCCGTCAGCTCGGCGTGCCAACGATCATCATCGAGAAGAACGACCGGGCCGGTGACTCGTGGCGCAAGCGATACAAGTCGCTCTGCCTCCACGATCCGGTGTGGTACGACCACATGCCGTACATCAAGTTCCCCGAGAACTGGCCGGTGTTCGCCCCGAAGGACAAGATCGGCGACTGGCTCGAGATGTACACCAAGGTGATGGAGCTCAACTACTGGGACTCCACCGAGTGTGTCGATGCCAGCTACGACGACGCTGCCGGCACCTGGACCGTCAACGTGGTGCGCCATGGGCCCGACGGCGACGAGGCCGTCACACTGCGCCCGACCCAGCTCGTGTTGGCCACGGGGATGTCAGGCCGGCCGAACGTGCCAGAGATCCCAGGGGCTGATGCCTTCGCTGGCGACATCCACCACTCGTCAGCCCATCGAGACTCGGTGGAGTATGCGGGCAAGAACTGCGTGGTGCTCGGCTCGAACAACTCTGCCCACGACATCTGCGCTGCGTTGTGGGAGGCCGGTGCTGCCGAGGTCACCATGGTGCAGCGCTCGTCCACCCACATCGCCCGGTCGGAGACGCTCATGGAGCTGGCCCTGGGCGATCTCTACTCCGAGCGGGCCGTCGAGAGCGGGGTCACCACCGAGATGGCCGACATGATCTTCGCCTCGATCCCCTACCGGATCCTGCATCAGTTCCAGATCCCCGTGTACGAAGAGATGGCTCGTCAGGACGCCGACTTCTACGCCGCACTCGAAGCGGCGGGCTTCCTGCTCGATTGGGGCGACGACGGGTCGGGCCTGTTCATGAAGTACCTCAGGCGCGGGTCCGGGTACTACATCGACGTCGGGGCCTCCCAGCTCCTGATCGATGGCAAGGTCAAGCTCCGCTCCGGTGTGAACATCGAGCGGATCCAACCCAACTCTGTGGTGTTGACCGACGGCTCGGAGTTGCCTGCCGATCTCGTGGTGCTCGCCACGGGCTACGGCTCCATGAATGGTTGGGCCGCCCAGCTGATCTCGCAGGAGGTGGCCGACAAGGTGGGCAAGTGCTGGGGGCTCGGCTCCGACACCACCAAGGACCCTGGCCCGTGGGAGGGCGAGCAGCGCAACATGTGGAAGCCAACGCAGCAGGACGCGCTGTGGTTCCACGGTGGCAACCTTCACCAGTCGCGCCACTACTCGCTGTACCTGGCCCTCCAGCTCAAGGCCCGCCTGGAGGGCATCCCCACCCCCGTGTACGGGATGGGGGAGGTGCACCACCCGGGCTGAGGCCGGCGTTGCGACCGGTTTGGCCTGCTCGCGCTGTCAGCGGGGCGGGCCGAGCCGGCTCTCGACCAGGGCGAGCACCTGATTCGCGTCCACGCCGGTGCACACCTGCACGAGTGGCCGACCGTTCCAGGCGGGGAGCACGGCCTCGTCGGTGTTGTTCAGGTTGGGCCAGGTCTTGCCCCGGCTGAAGCTCTCGGTCTCCACCCGGAGCGGCCAGCGCTCGGTGGTGAAGGCATCGGGCGCGATGAGGTAGGCCACCGCAGTGGGGTCGTGCACATAGATGCCGTCGAGCCCGTTGGTCACCTCGAAGAAGCGCTGATAGGTGGGTACTGCTGCCGCAAGCAGGTGTGCCTCCGGGGTCTCGCCCCCGGTGATGCGGGCGATGGCTGTGGCCGCGAGGTTCACCTGGTGGGTGACGTCGAGCCCAACCATCACGATCGGCCATCCGGCTCCGAACACCGCGTCGGCGGCTTCGGGATCGTTGTTGATGTTGGCCTCGGCGACGGGGGTGGCGTTGCCCGGCACGAGTGCGTTGCCGCCCATCACCACCACCTCGGCCACCAGATCGACGATCGAGGGGTGGCGGTCGAGTGCGATGGCGAGGTTCGTCAGCGGACCGAGCGCCAGGATCGACACCTCACCCGGCCGCTTGGCAACGGCAGCGAAGAGTGCGTCGGCGGCCGAGCCGGCAGCCGCGGAGCCAGCCGGCGTGACCGGGTCGGTGCCGCCGATGCCGTTGGCGCCGTGCACCTGCGGCACCGGCCCGAGGTAGGGCGCAGCCAGTGGCGCCGATGCCCCGGCGGTGACCGGGATGTCGGCCCGCCCCGCCACCTCCAGGATCCAGATGGCGTTGGCCGTGGTGACGGTGGTCTCGGCGTTGCCGAAGATGGTGGTGAGCCCAACCACGTCGAGCTCCGGTGACGCCAGCGCCATGAGGAGCGCCATTGCATCGTCCACCCCAGGATCGGTATCGATGATCACCGGTCGCGGTGTCATTGCTGGCTCCAGCGGGGGATGTTTCGCCGGCGGCGAAACTCCGAGCAACCCGAAGGGTTGCCATCGATGATCACCGGTCGCGGTGTCATCGCTGGACGGGGCCTTCGGGGGGTAGCCCCGGCTCGCGGAAGTGCTCTGTGGGCTGAGGGGTGATCGTGGCCACCTTCACTCCATCCGGGGAGTCGAAGCGGTGCCAGGTGTTCTGGGGCACGACGATGAGCTGCCCCGCCCCCATCTCGTAGGGCACCTCGGCACCGTCGATGAACATGGTCATCGTGGTGGCGCCCTCGGTGACCATCACGATCTCGTCGCCCACCGGATGCCGCTCCCAGGCGCTCGACCCGGCGTAGTGGGCGAGGAACATGCCGCCATCGCGGTAGGGCGTGGCCACAGCGGCCCACCCGGCGCTGGTGGTGGTTGGGGTCCGGTCGGGCAGGAACGCCAACGAGGCCCACGCCTCGTCGACGGAAACGGGCGTGGGATGCCTCGGGTTCGGGTGCTCGGCACTCATGCCCCAACCGTACTGATACGCACTGACGCCGTCGCCACGAAGGTGACGCATCCGGGCACGCGGTTGTGCGAACGGAACGAGGCGCACCGCCCGCCGCGGCCAGGCCAGGCGGCTCTAGGCTGGGATGACCATGTTCGAGACGCTCACCGACACCTTTGAAGGGATCTTCGGCCGCCTGTCCAAGAAGGGCAAGCTCACCGAGGCCGACGTCGACGAAGCCCTCCGGGAGATCCGGGTGGCGTTGCTGGAGGCCGACGTCAACCTGACGGTGGTCAAGAGCCTCCGCGCCCGTATCAAGGAGCGGGCCGTCGGCGAAGAGGTGCACAAGGCCCTCAATCCTGCCCAGCAGGTGGTGAAGATCGTCAACGAGGAACTCACCACCAGCCTCGGTGGCGAGACGATCTCCATCACCTACGCCTCGAAGCCACCCACCGTGGTGATGATGGCTGGCCTCCAGGGCTCCGGAAAGACCACCTCCTCGGCCAAGCTGGCCCGCTGGTTCAAGAGCCAAGGCCGCAATCCGCTCATGGTCGGTGCCGACCTCCAGCGCCCAGCCGCCGTTGAGCAGCTCCGCACGCTCGGCCGCCAGATCGACGTTCCGGTCTACTCCGACCCCTCGGATCCGGTGACCGTGGCCGGCAACGCCATCGCCGAGGCCCGCTCCACAGGCCGCGACGTCGTGATCGTCGACACCGCTGGCCGCCTCGCCATCGACGAGGAGCTGATGGAGGAGGTGCGTCAGATCTCCGAGGCCGTCACGCCGGACTACACCTTCCTCGTGGTCGACGCCATGACCGGCCAGGACGCCGTCAACGTGGCCGAGGCCTTCCACGAGAAGCTCGAGCTCGACGGTGTGATCCTCACCAAGCTCGACGGTGACGCTCGTGGCGGCGCCGCCCTCTCGGTGAAGGAGGTGGTTGGCCGGCCGATCGCCTTCGCTGCCACCGGTGAGAAGCTCGAAGACTTCGACCTGTTCCATCCCGACCGGATGGCGTCGCGGATCCTGGGCATGGGCGACATGCTCACCCTCATCGAGAAGGCCGAAGAGGCGTACGAGGCCGACGAGGCCGAGGCCGCCGCCGCTCGGATGCTCGACGGGCAGTTCACCCTCGAGGACTTCCTCGAGCAGATGCAGCAGATCAAGAAGATGGGTCCGCTGCAGAACCTCATGGGGATGCTGCCCGGCATGCCCAAGGAGGTGCGCGACGTCGAGATCGACGATCGCCAGATCGCCCGCATCGAGGCGATCATCAAGTCGATGACGCCGGAGGAGCGCACTGATCCCAAGGTGATCGACGCGTCACGCCGCTCTCGCATCGCCAAAGGCTCGGGTACGAACCCCAGCCAGGTGAGTGAGCTGATCAACCAGTTCAGTGAGATGCAGAAGATGATGAAGCGTCTCGGCGGCATGGGCACCAAGAAGGCCAAGGGCAACAGCCGCAAGAAGAAGGGCAAGGGCGGCACGCCGAAGGGCAAGGGCGGCGGTCGGGTCACTCCCAAGGGTGGCAAGCCGGTTCAGGCCAACGGCCGGGTGACCCCCAAGGGCACCAAGGCGAAGAAGGCCCCCCTGATGCTTCCCGGCCTCGATCGCGTCGACGACGACATGCTCGCCGCCCTCGAAGAGCGGAACAACTAGCGCCCATTCGGAGGGTCCTGGCGGGCGATGTTCCGGCGTAGCCGGAACTCGGGGTGGCCGGCTCCGCCCGGCCACACGAAGAGCGGAACAACTAGCGCTCACACGGAGGGTCGCAGCGGGCCCCGAGGCCCGTCGGCTCCTTGCGTCATCTGGGGTCCTCCCGGAGGGTTCATCCGCAGGTGGCGCTACGATCTTAGGTCGCCGCTTTTCTGCGCCGGGCGCAGATGCCGCCCGAAGACCACCTAGCAGAGAGAGACTTCTCGTGGCCGTACGACTTCGCCTCATGCGAATGGGAAAGAAGAAGCAGCCGACCTACCGCGTCGTTGCCGCCGACCAGCGTTCGCCTCGTGACGGACGATTCATCGAGATCGTGGGAACGTACAACCCACGCATGGAGCCGTCTGAGATCAAGATCAACAACGCCAAGGCCGTGAGCTGGCTTCGCAAGGGGGCTCAGCCCTCCGAGCGGGTCCGCAAGCTGCTGGAGATCTCCGGAGCCTGGGATGCTCACACCTCCGGTGTGAGCATCGAGGACCTGGAGGCCAAGGAGGCCGAGGCCAAGGCCGCCGAGCAGGCCGAGGCCGTCGGGGCCGACGCGTGAGCGAGTCCCCCGCCCCCACCGCCGAAGCCGTCTTGCTGCACCTGTGCAAGTCGGTCGTGGCCAACCCCGATGACGTGTCGATCGAGTCGACGGCCAAGGCCGATGACGTGGTCCGCCTCGACGTGACCGTGAACGACGACGACATGGGCCGAGTGATCGGCCGCCGCGGTCGAGTGGCCTCGGCCATCCGCACCGTGGTCGGCGCCGCTGCAGTCAAGGACGGCGTGACCACCGAGGTCGAGTTCGTCGAGTAATCGGTCGTCCGGCACCACCTCGATGGCCGTTTCGTCGGATCCGTCCGAGCGGCTCGAAGTGGGCCGGATCGGCAAGGCCCATGGCCTCCGTGGGGAGGTCGTGGTCGACTTCACCACGAACCTGATCGACGAGCGCACTGCCGTCGGAGCCGTGCTGTGGACCAACGGTCGTGAGCGGGTGGTGGTGACGGCCCGGCCGCACCAAGACAAGTGGCTCGTCCGCTTCGATGGCGTGTCGGATCGCGACACCGCCGAGACGCTCCGGGGTCAGACGGTGACCGCAGAGCCACTCGAGGATCCCGAGGCGGTGTTCGTTCACGACGTGATCGGGTGCCGTCTCGTTGACCAGCACGGCGCCGACCACGGCGAGATCGTGGCCGTGATCGACAACCCCGCGTCGGATCTGCTCGAGCTGGCCGACGGTCGTCTCGTGCCGTTGGCCTTCTACAACGATCGCGATGGCGACGTGGTCACGGTCACCGTGCCCGCTGGCCTGCTGTCAGACGACTGAACCAGCGGGGCAGCCGTGCGGATCGACGTGATCACGATCTTCCCCGAGATGGTGCAGGGGTTCGCCGAGGCCAGCCTGTTGGGCAAGGCCCGCCAGCGGGGGCTGCTGGATGTCCGGGTGCATGATCTGCGCTCGGCGGCCACTGATCCCCACCGCTCGGTCGACGACAGCCCCTTCGGCGGCGGAGCCGGCATGGTGCTCAAGCCAGAGCCCGTGTTCGCCACCGTGGAGCTCGTGGCGCCGCCCCGGCCCCTGCTGTACCTGTCGCCAGCGGGCCGCACCCTCGACCAGGCGTATGCAACCGAACTCGCCGCCCTCGACGGGTTCACCCTGCTGTGTGGCCGCTATGAGGGCGTTGACGAGCGGGTGCGCGCCCATCTGATCGACGGCGAGATCTCCATCGGCGACTACGTACTGGCCGGGGGAGAGGTCGCGGCCGCTGTGGTGTTGGAGGCCGTCGGTCGCCTCGTGCCCGGCGTGCTCGGCAACACCGAATCGGCTGAGGACGACTCGTTCAGCGACGGCCTGCTCGAGTACCCGCACTACACCCGCCCGGCCGACTTTCGAGGCTGGGAGGTGCCGCCGGTGCTCACCTCGGGCGATCACGGCCGGGTGGCACGCTGGCGCCGGGCCAACGCGCTGCGGCGCACCATCGATCACCGGCCCGATCTGATCGAGCGCAGAGGCGGGCTCACAGCCGCCGACGAGGCGCTGTTGGCCGAGTTCGACCTCGACGCATAGCACCCCCGCAGCCCCTTCGCGTTCGGGCCGGCCGAGATCGTGAGAGGCGGAGGGAGTCGGCGGGGAACGCCGTAGCATAGGTGAGTCACACCCCCGGCGTCTGCAACGCCGCGTTCGCAGGATTTCGATCATGAACCTCACTGAGCTCGTCGAACAGGATCAACTCAAGGCCGACATTCCCGAGTTCGCGCCGGGCGACACCGTCAAGGTGCACGTGAAGGTGGTTGAGGGCAACCGCGAGCGCGTCCAGGTGTTCGAGGGCGTCGTCATCGCCCGTCGGGGTTCGGGCATCGGTGAGACCTTCACCGTGCGCAAGCTGAGCTTCGGCGTCGGTGTCGAGCGCTGCTTCCCCCTCCACTCGCCGATCATCGACAAGATCGAGCGCGTCACCCGTGGTGATGTGCGCCGGGCCAAGCTGTATTACCTGCGTGATCGTGTTGGTAAGGCGGCCAAGGTCAAGGAAAAGCGAGACCGCTGACCGGTCGCTGCGACCACGTCGTGAAGCGGGCGTCATGAGCAGCGAAGAGGTCGAACGGTACGAATCCGAGATCGAGCTGGCTCTGTTCAAGGAGTACCGGGACGTGATCCCGATGTTCCGCTACGTGGTCGAGACCGACCGCCGGTTCTATCTCGCCAATCAGGTCGAGCGCATCAGCGAGCCCGAAGCCCGGTTCATCGAGTACCGGCTCACGGATGCGTGGGTGTGGGACATGTACCGCCAGTCTCGCTTCCTGTCGCAGGTCACGGTGTCGACCACTCAGGTCATCACGGTCGAGGAACTGCCCGAAAAGGACATCTGATCCGAAGGGCGGTGCGCCCATGGGCCATCGCAACGAGTTCGGCCGTTCGGCCGAGCATCTCGTGGCCGACTACTACGAGCACCTCGGCTACCGCGTGCTCGACCGCAACTGGCGGGTTCGCACCGGCGAGATCGATCTCGTGTGCGCCCACGGCACCACGGTGGTGTTCTGCGAGGTGAAGGCTCGATCCACTGGCCGGTTCGGCGCTGGGGTGGACGCGGTCGACCATCGCAAGCAACGACGTGTGCGCTCCCTCGCCGTTTCCTGGTTGGCCCAAAGCGACGTGCACTACCTCGACGTTCGCTTCGACGTGGCCGATGTCGACAGCCGAGGCACGATCGATCTCCGACAGGGCTGCTTCTAGCATCGCTCGTTCCTGCCGTCTCCCGTTCTTGGGTCAACGTTGGAGCGAGCGCTACGTTCGGCTCCATGCGGATTCCCGACGAATCGCTGGTCGAGCTCGATACCCAGGGCTTCACCATCGTGGAGGGAGTGCTCTCCGCCGAGGAAGTGGCCGCCGCCCGGGCGGGGGTCTGGTACCACCACCCCCACCCCGACGCCTTCTTCGCTGACCCCGACGCCCACCCCCATCTGGCCGCCAGCGGCTTCGCCGGAATCAGCACTGCCTTCCCGTTCGCCGAGTGGGATCTCACCAGGCTCTGCTTCCACCCCGACGTGGTGGACGCCGTGGGCCGCTATCTGGGTACCGACGACCTGGCGCTCTACAAGGTGGAGCTGTGGGCGAAGTACGCCGGGGCGACCGACTACGAGCAGGTGCATCACCGCGACTTCGCCAACCACACCCTCGTGGTTCCGCGCAGCGACGGCTTCGCCCGCCAGATCACCACGTTCACACTCCTGTCGGACGTGACCGAAGCCGACGCCCCGACCAAGATCGTTCCGCTCGAACACTCGGCACACATCCCGATCGTGCTCGACCCGGCCGATCGCGACCGACAGGAACGGATCACAGCGCTGCGATGGGGCGAGCTGTTCGACGTCGAAGTGCCGGTGGTCGGTCCGGCCGGCACCGTGTTGTTGTACCGAACCGACGTGTTCCACCGGGCGTCGGGGTTCACCGAGCCGGGTCGGTCCCGGTTCACGCTCCTGCTGGACTACGAGGCCCGCGGGCCGAGCTGGACCGGCAAGGTGGCCTGGCCCAATCACGCCAACTCTGGGGCCTGGCACGATGCCATGGCCCGCATGACGGTGCGTGAACGCGACCTGTTCGGCTTCCCCAAGCCGGGCGACCGCTACTGGAACGCCGAGACGCTCGCGGCCGTGGCCGCCCGCTACCCCGGCATGGACATGAACCCGTACCGCGAGGCCACGCCCGGCTCCTAGCGCACCAGGCGCTCCAGGGCCTCGGCCATTCCCGTCATCTGGCTGGCCGACGTCTTGCTGGCGGCGGAGGACTCGCGGGTGTGCTCGGCCACGGAGGCGACGTCGGCGATGACCGCCGCCATCTCCCGGGAGCCGGCAGCCGCCTGTTCGACATTGCCACCGATCTGGGCCGTGGTGTCCGACTGCTCCTTCACCGCTGCGGCGATGGCGGCGGAGATGTCGTTGATGTCGGAGATCGTGTCGCCGATCTGGGCGTTGGCGGCGATGGCGTTCGTGGTCTGGTCCTGCATCGACTGGATGCGAACACTCACGTTGTCGGTGGCCCGCGCCGTCTGATTCGCCAGTTCCTTCACTTCGTTGGCCACCACGGCGAAGCCCTTGCCCGACTCGCCGGCTCGGGCCGCCTCGATCGTGGCGTTGAGCGCGAGCAGGTTCGTCTGCTTGGCGATTGACGTGATCATCTCGATCACGTTGCCGATCTCGTCGCTGGACTGCTCCAGGGCGTGGATGGCCTCGGTCGACTGTCCGGCGATCTCCACGGCCCTGGTGGTGATGCGTTCGGCCTCCAGCGCCTGCTCGGCGATCGCCCCGATCGAGGTGTTCATCTGCTCGACGGCGTGCGACACCTCGTCCACGTTGTGCGTCACTCGCTCGCCGCTGGCCGAGGCCGTGGTGGCCTCGTGCGACGTGCGAGCGGCATTGGTCTCGAGTTCCTGCGACCGCTGTTCGAGGTCGGAGGCGGCACCGGCCAGCCGCTGGGAGGAATTGAGAAGCGGCGTGACCACGATCCGGCGGGTGAAGTAGACACCCAGGAGGAACGCCGCCGCCAGCAGCGCCAGCATCAACAACAGCGACGAGTTGCGGAACGCCGTGGCGCCGGCGGTCACCAGCGGCTCGTCAGCCACCTGGAGCACGATCAGGTAGTCGTCGCCACTGCCAGGCACGAGCTCGGCCGGGGTATGGGCGACCACGAACCCGCCGGCTCGCACTACGCCCGCCCCACCAGCCAGGATGGCTTCGGCGTTGGCGGGGCCGAGGAACTGACGGGTCCGGTCGGCGCCTCGATCCGTCCACCGCAGATCCGGGTTCGGGTGGGCGAGGAGCCGGCCGTCGCGATCCATCACGATCGTCTGCACGCCACCGTCGGAGATCACGCTCATGTCGTTGAACAACGCCTCGGTCGACACGGTGGCCACGATTGCGCCTCGTACCTCGCCGGTGCTGAAGTCGACGGCGGGTACCCCGTACTCCAGCGCCGATCCGTCGAGACGGTTGGTCACCGGCGATAGGTAGATCTCGTCCGGCTCCAGAGCGAGCATCTCGTCGACGAACGGCTCGCCGGCGACCGATCCGAGGTTGACGGGTGGAATCTCAACCACGCCCTGCTCGGTCCGGGTCACGTAGGCGAGCAGATCGCCGCTGGGATCAACGAACATCAGCCGCCGATAGGTGGAATGCACGTCGAGGTAGGTGGCCATCACGCCGGTGATCCGTTGCTGCCAGTCGGCCACCGTGGTCACGTCGTCTCGGGGGTCGACGCCCCCTGGTGCGTCCACCGTGGCGAAGTAGCGGGAGATCGGGGGAAGGTTCTGGATCTCGTGGAGGTCGGACACGGTGCCCACGAGGCCCTGTTCCACTGCGATGGCGAGGGCGCTGGCGTCACCGGCCAGACCATCTTCGGCGCCGGTCACCAAGGCGTCGGAGGTCGCGTTGGTGCCACGCCAGGTGAGGAAGGCCGACGGTACGAGAACGGCGATAAGGAGGACCATCCCGATCTTGACCTGCACCGATCCCAGATTGCGGATCATGCGATCGAGCCCTCCCGCCCTGTTCGGGGCGACCATCGTCCCGACCGGTGTCCATCGGCTCGCCTGTGGCAACTATGAGCCTCAGCCCCAGTCCGCCAGGAGCGTGTCAACGCCATCCACCCGTTGATGGATCGACACCGCCTTCGCCGGCAGGCCGTCGGTGCCCTCGAAGGTCATGGGTCCGGTGAACCCGTCGAAGCCGTTGATCTGATTCACGGCGTCGGCCACGTCGGACCCCGAGCGGCACCCGCAATCGGCCATCGCCTGCAATCCGAGCAGCAGCGAATCGGCGTAGAGGCCGGCGAAGGTGCCGCTCTCGAGCTGCTCCCCGGTGGTCTGCTCGTAGCTCTCGATGAGTCGATCGATACGGCCCCCCTCGTCGCGGAACGCGTGGGTGGTGTGGATCACCCCGTCGAGGCCCGGCTCGGCGAGGCCCCCGGTCGCCTCGAACACGTCGGGCGTCATGAACACCAGATCGTCGTGACCGAGAGCAGCGAGGTCCTGGCGTAACGCACTGAGCTGGAACGCGAGCATGGCGGTGTAGATCACGTCCCCATCGCGCAGCACGGGGTCGAGGGCGGCGGCCTGGGCAGAGAAGTCGGTGTCATCGATCGGCACGTAGCGCTGGTCGGCCACGATCACGCCGTCGTCGGCCTCGAACGCCTCGGAGAACACGGTTGGGTTCGTGCCGAAGTACGGGCCAGGGAAGGTGAATGTCACCGCTCGGGTCCAACCCTGTTCGAGGGCGTACTCGGCGGCCGCTGTCGCCTGGCCGCGATCGTCGAAGGTCACGAGATAGCCGTGCTCGGCGGCCGAGGCCAGACCTCGCTCGGTGGACGCAGCGAAGAACACCGCGGCCCGGCCGGCACTGGCGTCAAGCACGGGTCGGCCCACCTCCTCGAACGGCGGGCCGATCAGGAAACTGGCGCCACGATCGACCAGGTCGTTCGTCTCAACGATTGCAGTGGCCCCGTCGCCCTCGGAGTCGACGATGGCGACCTCCAGCGGCGACCCGTCCACCCCACCGGCGCAGGTGATGAGCGCCCCGAGGTGCGCTGCGGCCTGGCTGCCGGGAATGTCGGCGAAGGCCGAGGTGTCGGTGAAGTCCATCACCATGCCAATCAGGATCGGCTCGCCGGTCGGTGTGGGCTCACAGGCGCCAAGGTCGGCGTCGAGCGCGGCGTCGAGGTCGACCGCTGGGGTGCGGCGGCGCCCTGATTCCTCGGATGCGGTGAAGCCGACGGTTTCCGGGGCTTCATCGGCAGAACATGCGGCGGCGATCAGGGCAACGCAAAACAGGGCAACTCGAACCGTCCACACAGTTCCCTCCATCGTTGTTGATGCATCGGCCCCGGTCAGCGGCGGGTGCGGAATGGGTGATGCGGTGATGCCGAGAACGGGAGGATCCGTGGCGGTTCACCTGCGGGCGGTGGATCGTCGGATCAGGCCGCTCTCGACCTCCGTGGATTGAACCATACAATCCCGCTGCTCGGGCGCACCGGGGGCGGTCAGCTCAGAACGAGCAGGGGGCGCACGAAGGTGGAGATGGCGGCCATGGCGTGGTCGGCCTCGGGGACGAAGCCGGCTGCACCGTGCCAGACGTGGATCATCTCCGGATACACGGCGAGCTCCACCGGGCTGCCAGCTGCGGTGAGCCGGTCAGCGAGGCGGGTGGCGTCGTCGAGCAGCACCTCGGCGTCGCCCACGTGGATGAGCGTCGGAGGAAGCCCACCCAGGTCGGCGGCCAGAAGTGGCGACGCCAAGGGATCGGTGGGGTTGCCGTCCGGGCCGAGAAATGCCGCGGCGATCTGGCGAAGCATCCCGGGCTGGATCATGGGGTCGACGTCGGCGCGGGTGGTGATCGAGTTGCCCGTGCCCTCCATATCGACCCACGGTGAGATCAACACCGCACCCGCAGGCAACGGGAGCCCGGCATCGCGTGCAGCCAGGAGCAGTGCCATAGCGAGGCCACCGCCGGCCGAATCCCCGGCGATCACGAGCTGCTCGGGGCGACGCCCCGCGTCGAGCAGCGCCCGGTAGACCGCGACGGCATCGGTGACCGCGGCGGGGTGTGGATCCTCCGGCGCCAGCCGGTAGTCAGCGACGAATACGGCGCAACCGACGAGCGTGGCAAGGGTGCCGGTGATGTTGCGGTGCGACGATGGTGAGCCCGACACGTACCCGCCGCCGTGGAGGTAGAGCATGGCGGGTGAGGCCGGATCGTTGGCGGCATCGCGGGCGTCGACAGTGGTCACCCACTCACCGGGAACGCCGCCGATCGAGGTCGGCGAGCTCGCCGTGCGCGCCGGGAACCGTCCGCCGCCGCGCTCGATCGAGCGCCGCATTGCCTCGATGTCGGCCTCGCCGGTGGGGTCGCGGGTGGCCTCGACGAGTTCTCGGAAGGTGGCGAACTCTGAGCTCGCCATTCTTCAGCCCTCGATCAGGGCGGGCACACGATCGCGGGGGCGGCCGATGATGGCAGTGCCGTCCTTCACCACCACGGGCCGTTGGAGCAGCCGAGCGTGGGTGGCCAGGAGATCGACCACCACCTCGGGATCGGCGAGGGTCTCCTCGTCGAAGCCGTCGCGGCCGACCACCGTGTCTTTGAAGAACTTGTCGCGGCGCACGAGGTCGGCTGGATCGTCTTCGAGCATCGACACCAACTCGCGGAGCGTGTCAGCGTCGGGCTTCTCCTTCATGTACAGCACCACGTCGTGATCCACTCCGGCGTTCTGCAGCACATCCAGTGCCGCAACGGACGTGCTTCAACTCGGGTTGTGGTACAGCGTGACGTTGGCCATGGCCGCAGCGTATCCGCCGAGCCCGGCGGGCCGCCGGCCCCACAGGCTGTCAGCGTCGGTTCTGCCGGTTTACCCAGCAGCCGCGATGCCAGTGCCGCCGGAGGTCGGGCTCATCGCGGGGCACCGCCACCATGTGGCCGACGCCCGGCAGAATGTCGCGCCTGCACCCAGGGCACAGGTACGTCTTGGTGGCCTCGTAGGGCTGGATGAATCGCGTCTCGGTGTCATCCCGATCCGACGGATCGGCTACCACGGGTTTGGGCTTTCTGCGGCCCATCAAGGCGCCGATCTGAGGGCCCGGTTCATCACGGAATCAGGACCCACGCCATGAGACCGATGACCGCGGCGATGCCCAGGCCCACGTACCAGTAGTCGAAGGCACTCGCTTTATGCTTACGCGTCGGATCGAAACCCACAGGAGCAGTATGGCCACATCGGGCCCCGAACGGCTCACCCGGTGGTGGTGGGCCTTGGTCATCGGCCTCACTCTCGTGGCCGCCACCGCTGCCTGTGCCGACAGTGCCCCGGCGGCTCCGGCCGACAACCCCCAGCTGGTGCTCGGGCAGGACGTCTACGCCCGCAACTGCGCCAGCTGCCATCGGGCCGACGGTTCGGGAGGCGTCGGCCTGAAGCTGAACGAGGGGCGGGTGGTGGAGCGGTACCCCGATGTGGCGGAGCAGCGGGCCCTGATCGTCGAGGGCGTGCGGGCGATGCCCGGATTCGGTGATCGGCTGGACGACACCGAGCTCGATGCCGTGGTCGCCTACACCCGAGAGGTACTCGCTCCGTCCCCCTGATCGACGCACCCCCAGCGCCATGCCCCTCGGGTGCCGCACGCTCGTTGTCACCGGTCGGCGGTATGGTCGCCTCGTCGATCAGCCCTGTGCGATGTGCCCGGGTGGTCTCGGCGGCTGCGGCCCCCAACAACTGTCGTGTTGGGAGGTGGGCGATGTTCGCCACAGTGTCGTCGGCTGTCGTTGAGGGGGTGACCGGGAGGCCGGTTGCGGTCGAGGTTCACGTGAGTCAGGGGTTGCCCGGCTACACGCTGGTCGGCCTGCCCGACGTGTCGTGCCGCGAGTCGCGGGATCGGGTGCGGGCCGCCATCTTGTCGTGCGGGCTCACCTGGCCGAGCCGTCGGGTCACGATCAATCTTGCGCCGTCCGGGGTGCGCAAGCAGGGCTCCGCGCTCGACCTGGCGATTGCCCTCGGCATCCTGGCCGCCTCGGGGCAGCTGCCCGAGGGTTCGCTGCGAGAGCTTGGGGCCGTCGGTGAACTCGGGCTCGACGGCTCGGTTCGGTCCGTGGCTGGGCTCGTCTGCCTGGCCGGCGCTGTGTGCGCTCCCACCGTGGTGGTGCCCGCCGCCGGAGCCGTCGACGCCACCGTGGTCCGGCCTGATGCCATCCGAGGCGCCGCCTCGCTGCTCGACGTGGTGCTGGCGATCCGAGGCGATGGCCCCGCCCTGGCCGCGCCTGAGCCGCCAGCGGTCGACGACGAGTCGCACTCTGCCGGAGATCTGGCTGATGTTCGAGGCCAGGCGTTGGCCCGATGGGCGCTCGAGGTGAGTGCTGCGGGTGGGCATCACCTGTTGTTGATCGGCCCGCCCGGTGCCGGCAAGACGATGCTGGCCGAACGCCTCGTGGGCGTGTTGCCAACCCTCGATGCTGAACAGGCCCTCGTCACCACCCAGGTGCACTCGGCCGCTGGTATTGCGCTACCGCCTGGAGGGGTGGTGCGGCGCCCGCCCCTGCGGGCACCGCACCACGGGGCGTCGCTCGTGTCGCTCATCGGAGGAGGTACGGCCGCAATGCGCCCGGGGGAGATCAGCTGTGCCAACG
>JBCCFL010000045.1:0-45425 GCA_039029735.1 Actinomycetota bacterium
GGGGTGTGGGAATGCCTCACCCAGAACATCGAGCATCAGCGATGGGGCTCGTACCACTACCCACACCTCGACTAGGAGGAACCGCGATGTATCGGATCTTGGAGGCCCTTGCCGCCCTCCTGGCGATGTTGGCGACTTCGATCCCAGGGCTGTCGGATGTGCCGGTGTTGCCGGGCCCGTCGGATGTGCCGGTGCTGCCGGCTCCGTCGGATGTGCCGGTGTTGCCGGGTCCACCGGTGTTGCCGGGGCTCGACGCCACACCGCCGTCGCCGGACACCGACCAGCCTGTGGTCCCCCCGCTGTTCCAGCAGGCCGACCTTTCGTTCCTGTTGGCGTCGCTGGACGGTGGCGGTTGTGTCTCCACATCGGGGAAGTCCGGACGGTTCCTGGTCGTGACCCGCAACCTCTGCGAGGACACGCTCCCGCTGTGGAAGCTGGCCGACCCCGAAGAGGGCGCCGGCCATCTCATCCGCGGCACTCGGGGCGACGTGTGCTGGGCCGTTGATGGTGCATCGAAGGTCGTGACATCGCCCTGCGCAGGCGGGCTCGACCAACGATGGACGATCGAGCAGTCACCTTCCGGACTCGTCGTGACCGCTGCGCTCGACGGTCGCTGCCTCGAACGTCGAGGACGTTCGCTCGCCGTTGGTCCCTGCACCGGGGCCACGAATCAGCTCTGGGGTTCGTACCACTACCCCGACTGACGGAGCCGGCTCGTCGGCTGAGGGTGGGGCGACGCCCTCAGCCGAGCGTGGCGATGGCGTCGGCCACGGCCAGGGTGCGGCGGGCGTTGTCGACGTGGAGGTTCTCGATCATCTTCCCGTTCACCGTCACCACACCTCGGCCATCAGCCTCGGCCTCGCTGAAGGCGGCGATGATCGCGCGGGCCTCGGCCACCTCGTCATCGGAAGGGGCCCAGACGTCGTTCGTGATCTCGACCTGCTTCGGGTGGATGAGCGTCTTGCCGTCGAAGCCCATGGCGAATCCCTGGCGGCACTCGGCAGTGAAGCCGTCGGCATCGGTGATGTCGTTGTACACACCGTCCAGGATCACCGTGCCGGCTTCCCGGGCGGCCAGAACCGCCGTGGAGAGGTGGGGGAGCAGCGGCGCCCGATCGGGCCCGGGGGTTGCCCGCAGTTCCTTGGCGAGATCGTTGGTGCCCATGATCAAGACCTCCACCCGTTCGTGGGCGGCCAACGCCCGAGCGTCGAAGATCGCAGTCGGCGTCTCCACCATCGCCCAGATGCCGATGCTGCCTCCGCCGGCGGCGTCGAGGCGGGCGGCGACGTCATCGAGGTAGCCCACGGAGTCGACCTTGGGGATCACCACCGCGGCAGGCGCAGCCTCGGCAGCAGCGGCCAGGTCATCGGCCCCCCACGGGGTGTCGAGGCCGTTGCAGCGGATGGTCACCTCACGGTTGCCGTATTCGCCCGACGCGGCAGCAGCGGCCGCCTGGGACCGGGCGTCGGCCTTGGCGTCGGGGGCGACGGCGTCCTCCAGATCGAAGATCAGTGCATCGGCGGGGATCGTCTTCGCCTTCTCCAGCGCTCGGGCGTTGGCGGCCGGCATGTAGAGCACACTGCGTCGGGGTCGGAGCTGGTCAGTCATCGGGTCAGGCTCCTTCGGTGGCGAATCCGTAGGCCACGGCCAGCTCGGGGTCACGCTCGGCCAGACTGCGGGCCAACTCGACCACGACCTGGCACTGCTTGCACGAGGCGTCGTCCTCCATCTTGCCGTCGAGCATGATGGCGCCGGTGCCGTCGCCCATCGCGTCGATCACCCGCTGTGCGTGGGCCACCTCGGCGGGGTCTGGTGAGAACACCTTCTTGGCGATGTCGATCTGAACCGGATGAAGGCTCCAGGCCCCGACGCATCCGAGCAGGTACGCATTGCGGAACTGGTCCTCGCAGGCTGTCGTGTCGGCGATGTCGCCGAAGGGGCCGTAGAAGGGAAGGATCCCGTGTGTCACACAGGCGTCCACCATGCGGGCGATCGTGTAGTGCCACAGGTCCTGCTGGAACGTGGCCCGCGGGGCCTCGTCGTCGTGGGGGTCCTCGCGAACGAGGTAGCCGGGGTGCCCGCCGCCGACGCGCGTGGTTTTCATCCGCCGATTGGCCGCAAGGTCGGCCGGGCCGAGTGACAGGCCCTGCATGCGAGGTGATGCCCCGCAGATCTCCTCGACGTTGGCCACGCCTCGGGCCGTCTCGAGGATGGCGTGCACGAGCAGCGGTTTCGTGAGGCCCGCCTTGGCCTCGAGCTGGGCCAGGAGACGGTCGACGTAGTGGATGTCCTCGGGCCCCTCCACCTTCGGAACCATGATCACGTCGAGCGCGTCGCCGATCTCGGCGACCAGCGTGGTCAGGTCGTCGAGCGCCCACGGCGAGTCGAGCGAGTTGATACGGGTCCACAGCTGGGTGGTGCCCATGTCGACCGTCTTGCCCACCTCGACCAGCCCGGCCCGGGCGGCTTCCTTGTCGCTGGCGGGCACGCCATCTTCGAGGTTGCCGAGCAGGATGTCGACCCTCGGAGCGATCTCTGGCACCTTCGACACCATCTTGGCGTTCGACGGCGGGAAGAAGTGGATCATCCGGCTCGGGCCGACGGGGATCTCGCGTACGGGCTCGGGGGCACCGACGGCGAGCGGGGCGAAGAAGTCCTTGGCGCTGCGCACGTTGGCGGAGCGTAGCAACGCCGGGCCCCCTCCCCGGAATTGACCCCGGGAGGGGCGGCTCCGGCGCACTAGGTTGCGGGCATGTACCTCGACCCCACCGACGAGAACGTGGTCCGGTTGCTCGAACGCAACCTGGCGGGGCCGGTGCTGATGCTGAACCTGCTCCGGTTCCGGGCCGTTGCCGACTACTCGGCCTCGCCGGAGTTGGCCCCCGAGGCATCGATCTCCGGGCGCGAGGCCTACGACCGCTACGTCGCCCACACCCTCCCGTTCCTCGAACGCAGCGGCGGCTCGCTCGATCTGTTGGCCGATGGTGGGCACTTGTTCATCGGCCCGTCCGAGGAGCGCTGGGACCTGGCGATGGTCGTCCGCCAGAGCTCGCTGGACGACTTTTTCGCCTTCGCCGACAACGAGGCCTATCTCGCCGGGATCGGTCACCGCACGGCGGCGCTGGAGGACAGCAGGCTCCTGCCGCTCACCGAGCGCAGTTTGTCTGTGACAAAGCTCAAGTCCTGAGCCCGCGCACCGACGGACTGCGAAGAAGTGGCGCAGAGAGTTCGGTGCGGCCCATAGGGAGGGGTGGCGAATGCTCAGGCAGTTCTGGATGCGAATCGACCGTCAGATCGTGGCGCTGGTGATTCTCGCCGCGGTGCTCGTGGCAGTGGCCGTGCTGGTCACCACGTACTGGGGATTCAATCGTCTGGCCACGACGGCGCAGGGTCTCCAGGAGGAGGCGACCACCAACGCTGCGATCGATGCCACGGCCTCGGTCTACGCGCTGGTGACCGCGCAGTCCGATGCGGTGCAGGCCAAAGTCGATACCGACCTACTGGTGGCCCAGCATCTGCTGATCGATGACGGCGGTGCGCGCATCGACGGCTCCGAGTCCGTCACATGGAACGCCATCAACCAGTTCGCCAAGGACACCACTGCGGTGGATCTGCCCCGGATGCTCGTTGGCGACCAGTGGCTCGGGCAGAACAACGACCTCAGCCGCTACACGCCACTCGTCGACGACGTGTTCGATCTCGTGGGTGGAACCACCACGGTGTTCCAGCGGATGAACGACGAGGGCGACATGCTCCGTGTGGCTACGAACGTCGAGACTCTCGACGGCACCCGCGCCATTGGTACCTACATTCCTGCGATCAACCCCGACGGCACCTCCAACGTGGTGGTCGAGACGGTGCTCTCGGGCGAGGTGTATCGGGGCATCGCCTTCGTGGTGAATGCCTGGTACGTGACGGCCTACGCCCCGCTCTTCGACGACGTTGGCGAGGTGGTTGGCATCATCTACGTGGGTGTCAAACAACAACAGATCGAGTCGATGCGCGTTGCGATCGAAACCGCCAACGTGCTCGAGACCGGACGGGTGGCGGTCGTCGCTGGTACCGGCAACGATGCCGGGCAGGTCCTGATCTCAGGCGTCATCCCAGAAGGCACCCTTGCCCGCGACACGGTGGTGGGCGACGACACCGAAGCACTCGACGCCTTTCTGGCCGAGGTGGTGTCGAGGCCGGGAGAACCGGTGCTGAGCGACTCGTTCGAGCTCCTGAACGACGGCGGCAGCGTGAAGCTCGTTGGTGAGTACTTCGAGCCGTGGGATTGGGTGGTGCTCGCAGCGGTACCCGAAGTGGACGTGAGCGTTCTCCCCCTGAAGCTCCAGGAGACCGCCAA
This sequence comes from Actinomycetota bacterium, assembly GCA_039029735.1. Classification (GTDB taxonomy): domain Bacteria; phylum Actinomycetota; class Acidimicrobiia; order Acidimicrobiales; family SZUA-35; genus CADEDH01. The sequence continues at coordinate 4,349 of JBCCFL010000045.1, forward strand.
CGGCACGTTGCTGGTCGTGATCGCCGTCGGCCTGGCCGTTACCGTGGCCGTGACACTCGGGAGCCTCGTGGCCGCCCACCGCATCGCCCGCACGATCCGAGGCCACGCCCAGACCACCGACAGCTCGGTCACCACGATCAGCGCGGCGACCGACACCCTGTCGAAGACCGTGGCGACGGCCGTCGACCAGGCGGAGGACATGATGCAGACCTCGAACGGCGTGGCCGACCACGCCGGCTCGGTGGCGGCAGCCACCGAACAATTGAGCGAGTCGTTCGATCATGCCAACGACAACGCCCAGAAGATGACCGACATCTCTGATCGGGCGATCTCCGCCGTTGGAGACGCCACCAACACCGTCGACCGCCTCGTGGACGCCGGGGAGGAGATCAACCGAGCCACGGATCTGATCTCGAGCATCGCGAAGCAGACGAACCTATTGGCCCTCAACGCCACGATCGAGGCGGCCCGGGCCGGTGAGTCCGGCAAGGGGTTCAGCGTGGTGGCGAACGAGGTGAAGGAGCTCGCGTCGTCGACGGCGAAGGCGACCGAGCAGATCAACCGTCAGATCGCGCTCATGCAGAGCGAGAGCGGGAGCGCCAAGGACGAGATGGAGCGGATGAACGCGATCGTCGGCGAACTCAGCGAGGTGCAGAACTCGCTGGCCCACATCGTGGCCGAGCAGCGGGCCACCTCCATCGCCATCGCCAAGCGTGTGGGTGATGCCGCGACCGGTGCCGCCACCGTGGCCGAGCGGGCCTCGTCGCTCGCCACCAATTCCCAGGAGGCGGTGGCCGCGGCAAACCAGGCCGAGTCTCGCCTCGGGGAACTCCAGCAGGTGGTCACCGGCCTGCGAGCATCGGTGAGCTCGATCGACCGCGACGCCCGGGTGCCCGTCGACGTCTGAGGTTCAGCGCTGCTGGGTGCGCCTAGAGGCGCCCGTCCGCGAGGTAGCGACCGGCGACGTCGGCGGCCTGTTCGACCAGCTCGTGGAACAGCGAATGGACGGGGAGCTCCGGCCGAGCATCGAGCCAGCCCACGATGATGAGGCATCGGATCACCAGGAAGGCGTCGATCAACGCCTCCTCATGTTCGTCGAAGGGATGCACCCGCCGGTAGCCCTCGAGAAGACGCTGACGGGCATCGGCGTAGGCCGGGTCGTCGAGCACCGGATGGAGGGCAACCGCCAACTCGTAGACGAACCAGCCGTATCCGGCGTCGTCGAAGTCGATCGCGGTGACGTGCGCACCGTCGGCCATGATGTTCCCGAGGTGGAGGTCGGCATGAATCAGGCCGAACCGGTCGCCTGTTTGCGGGAGCGACTCGAGCAGCGCCAACAGCTCTTCCCGGGCGCGGGTGAAAAGCTGCCGGTGCTCGGAGCTCAGCGCTCCCACCTCCCAGAAGCGGCCCCACAGTGGGCGCGACCCGAGAAGGCCCTCGGCGTCCCACCGGCGACGAACGAACGCCGGCGGAGCTGACCAGGCGGCGTCGTGCGCCCGGATGGCGGCCGCGATCTCGCCTATGCGGGCATAGTGATCCGCGACCGACTCCGCGGTTGCGCTCACCGGGCTGCCGAGGGGTGCGCCGTTCACCCAGGCCACGACCCCGGCCTGGCGTTGCTCGTCACCCACGGGCACGGCGCGGTAGTAGTCACCGGTGAGCGTCGGTACCGGCGTCGGCACCGGCAGGCCGGCGCGCCGGAGTGAGTCGACCCAGGCGACCTCCGACGTGAGCTCGTCGACCGAGTTGTAGCCCGGTCGATGGAGGCGCACGATCACCCGTCGCCCTGACGGCTCGGTGAGCGAGCACACCACATTCTCCGACTCCGAGACGACCTCCACGTTGGCTGCGTCGAGGCCCCACCACGGCGCAGCGATTCGGACCGCGGCCACGGACTGCTCAGCGGTGGGCATCGGCCACCACCTCGGTGAACTCGGCAACGAAGAACTCGGCCTGCTCGGCGGGGAGCACCAGCGGCGGTCGGATCTTGAGCACGTTGCCGTGCTGGCCAGCCTTGCCGAGCAGGACACCCCGCTCTTTCATCGCTTCGACCACCGAGGCCGCACCCTCGACGTCCGGCTCCGTGGTGCCGGGATGCACCCAGTCGATTCCGATGAACAACCCGTGTCCCCGCACGTCACCCATCCTGGGGCGATCGGGTTGCAGTGACCGCAGGGCCGTCACCAGCTCGGCGCCAACCGTGGCCACGTGGTCCACCAGGCCCCGGTCGACGATCTCGTCGATCACAGCCATACCGACGGCGGCCTGCAGAGGGCTGGAGGCGAAGGTGTTGAAATACCGATGCCGGGCCCGGAAACCGCTGACGAGGTCATGCGAGCTGGCCACGCCCGACAGCGGCAGACCGTTGCCCATCGGCTTGCCCATACACACGATGTCGGGCTCGAAGCCCGTTGTCTCGTAGCCCCACCACCGGCCGCTCCTGGCGAACCCGGCCTGCACCTCGTCGGCGATCACGAGGCCGCCGGCCTCCCGCACCATCGCCACCGCCCGCTGGAACCAACCGGTGGGGACGGTGGGCAGACCCTCGTTGGCCAGGATCGAGCACACCATGAAGGCAGCAACGCCGTCGCCGTCACGCTCGAAGGCGGCGATGGTGGCCGCCAGCTGCTCCAGGTGGAGCTCACACAGCTCGGCGTCGGTGGCGCCATCAGCCAGGGGGCGGAACGTCTGCGGGGTGGCGATCGAGCGGACGTCACCTCGCACGGTGCCGACGGGCAGTGCCGTGAGTTGGCCGACGAGTGTCGAGTTGCCGTGGTAGGTCGCGTCGGTGCAGATGATCCCTCGGCGCCCGGTGGCGGCGCGCGCCATCGTGAGCGCCATCTCGGTGGCCTCGGTTCCGCTGCAGGCCAGGATCGCCGACTCGATCCCATCGTGGTGCAGGCCAACCAGACGCTCGACGTAATCGACCACGCCCGTGTGGAGGTAGCGACTGTGTACGTTCAGCGTGCCGGCCTGGGTGGCCATTGCCTCCACCACCCGGGGGTTGGCGTGGCCGACGCACGGCACGTTGTTGTACAGATCGAGGTAGCGACGGCCAGAGGCGTCGTGGAGCCACACACCCTCGGCCCGCACCAGCTCAACCGGTGTGTCGTAGAACAGTGGCGCTCCGGCCCCCATCACCTGATGATGGCGATCGACGAGATCGGTCATGGCAACTCCTTGCTTCCTACAGCTCCGGTCTACAGCCCGCCCAGGAAGGCGACCAGGAGCTGGTTCGTCTGCTCGGGCTGTTCCTGTTGCACCCAGTGGCCGCAGTCGGTGAGGATCTCCGACCGCACCAGCCCGGGCAGTGTCTCGCCGAATCGTTCGATGGCCCGGGCCCCGAGCAGGGTGGGCCCGTCGCGGTCGCCACCGATGAACAGAGAAGGCTGATGGATCGGCGCGTTGTGCCACGGTGCGAGTTCGGTCCAGTCGCGGGTGATGTTCCGGTACCGGTTGAAACCCCCCGTGAGCCCAGTGCGCTCGAACTCACCCACGTAGAACGCCAGATCCTCGGCCGTCATCCAGGCCATCTGGCCGTCACTCGGGTGTTGCATCCGCTCACGTAGCTGGTGGCCCCGAGGCACGAGGCCCATGTTCGGCTGCGACGAGTCGGCCTCGCCCGAGGCCGTGAAGTAGAACCCTGCCAGCCACGATGCGAGGTCGGCCTCCACCTCGGCCTCCACCAGGCCGGGCTCCTGGAAGTAGTCGATGTAGAACAGGTCGTCGCCGGCGAGGGCCCGCATGCCATCCAACGGGGGCACGTCACCCCGCGGGTTGTAGGGAACCGAGAGTCCGGCCACCGCTCGCACTCGCTCGGGGCACAGCAGCGCGCTGTTCCATGCGATCGGGGCACCCCAGTCGTGGCCAACCACCACGGCAGTCTCGACACCGGCGTGGTCGATCGTGGCGATCACGTCACCAACGAGTGCCGTCATCGAGTAGGCCTCGATGTCGGCCGGGGCCGCTGAGCGGCCGTATCCCCGTACGTCGATGGCCGTGGCCCGGAACCCCGCCTCGGCCACTGCGGCGAGTTGATGGCGCCACGAGTACCAGCTCTCCGGGAACCCGTGCACCATCACCACGAGCGGCCCCTCGCCGCACTCGACGCGATGGATTCGATGCCCAGACGACGGGAACACGTGATGGGTGAGCTGAGGAAGAGCCATGGCGCTCAGCCTGCCCGCCTCGACGGGCTGCGTCGAGTCCGAAAGATCGACGCCGAAGGTGCCGATGAGACCTCAGGCGTCACCCATTGCCGAGCCGGGCTTCCATACACCGTAAGGAGTGTGATAGGTTTCCCATACGGCGTAAGGGGGGCCAGGGGTCCAGCGCCGTTGCCCAGCCAACCCACCGACCCGGAGCAGCCGTCATGACCATCGCTGACGATCACCTCGATCTCCTCGCCCAGAGCAACACCGACGTGGATTCGGTGCTGCGCACGGTGACGAACAACGCCGACACCATCTTCACCTGGGACTACGAGAAGGGCGCCCGCCCCGGTCTCAACAAGCTCTACGAGAAGGCCAAGCACGCCCAATGGGACGGCGAGAAGGACCTCGACTGGTCGATTGAGGTCGACCAGGAGGAGCTGGTGCGTCGGTCCGGTATCCCCAACCAGGACACGCTCCGCGAGATCGGCATCGATGTCGCCGACAGCGTGCTCGACTCCTGGGGAGACAAGGAGTGGCTCCAGTTCGAGGTCGAGTCCGGGGCGTGGGCGTTGAGCCAGTTCATGCACGGCGAGCAGGGTGCCCTGGTCTGCACGGCGAAGATCGTGGAGACCGTGCCGTGGATCGACGCCAAGTACTACGCCGCCACCCAGGTGATGGACGAGGCCCGCCACGTCGAGGTCTTCGCCAAGTATCTGGACGAGAAGACCCAGAGCTTCTACCCGATCAACCCCCACCTCCAGGCGCTGCTCGACGACATCATCAACGACCACCGCTGGGACATGACCTACCTGGGCATGCAGGTGATGGTGGAAGGCCTGGCCCTCGCCGCGTTCGGCAACATGATGAACCAGACCGAGGATCCGCTCCTCAAGAAGCTCCTCCGCTACGTGATGAGTGACGAGGCCCGCCATGTGGCCTTCGGTGTGCTGAGCCTGCAGGAGTACTACGCCGAGCTCACCGAGGCCGAACTGTTCGAGCGGCAGGAGTTCGCCTACGACGCCGCTATCCGCATGCGCGACCGGTTCCAGCGCCAGGAGGTGTGGGAGCGCATGGGGGTCGACAAGAAGGAAGCCATCAAGACCTTCACCTACGAGGACCCGAACGCGGATCCGTTCCAGCAGCTGCTGTTCGCCAAGATCGTGCCGAACTGCAAGAAGCTCGGCCTCCTCGACGCCAACGACGGCTGGCTGCGCAAGAAGTTCGAGACCATGAACGTGATCCAGTTCGAGGACGCGATGGATACCGGCGACGAGTACGAGATGCTCCAGGCCGTGACCGACGGCGTCGAGCTCGGTGGCGCGGCCAACGGGATGGCCGCCGGCTGAGTCAACCCGACTCGCGACGCAACTCATCGGCCTCCTCCGCCGTCACAACCTCACCGGCCTCTGATCGCCACTACCATCGGCCCGCGTGGCCGGTCGCGACTTCGAAATCAGTCTCGATGCGGTCATCGTGGCCGTCACCGACGACTCCCCCCGTCTGCTCACCGTCGACGGCCCCGACGGCCTCCCTGCCCTGCCGTCAGGCATCCTCGAACCTCACGACGTCACCCTCGAGCGGGGCGTTCGCCGTTGGGTCCAGGAACAGACTGGTCTCGACTTGGGCTATGTGGAACAGCTGTACACCTTTGGTGATCGCGCCCGTGGGCCGGGTGTGGCGGCCGCGGTCGACGACGGGGCTCGTCACCTGTCGATCGCGTACCTGGCGCTCGTGCGCGAGGACCGACCGTCACCCGGCGCCTCGTGGGTGGATGTCTACGACCTCTTCCCGTGGGAGGATCATCGCCGGGGGCGGCCCGAGGTGTTGACCACCCGCATCGATCCGGTGCTCGACGCCTACGTGGCCGCCCGGCCTGAGGCCGACGGTGAGCGTCGACAGCGCGACGAGCGGGTACGGATCGTGTTCGGCGGCACCGGACCCGAGGCCCGCTTCGACGGGGCCCGCCCGCTCGAGCGATACGAGCTGCTCTACGAGGTGGGCCTCGTAGCCGAATCGGGGGCCGCCGGCGGCGACCTGGTGCCGTCGAAGACGATGACGCTCGACCACCGACGGATCACGGCCACGGCCCTCACCCGGATCCGGGGCAAGCTCGGCTACCGACCTCTGGTGTTCGAGCTGCTCCCGAGCCGGTTCACGCTGCTGGCCCTCCAGCGGGTGGTCGAGGCGCTCGCCGGTGTGCCGCTCCACAAGCAGAACTTCCGCAGGCTGGTGGAAGGGGCCGGCCTCGTCGAGCGCACGGGTGAGCAGGCCCGGACGGGCGGCCGCCCGGCCGAGCTGTTCCGCTTCCGGCGCGAGGTGCTGGGCGAGCGGCCCCGCCCCGGGGTTGGCACACCCTGGGTGCGGAGCTAGCGACGGCTTGCGTTTCCGGTCACGACTGGGGCGGCACCGTGGGGCGCGGTACTGGCGGGTAGGCCGCGGTTGTCGAGCCGGGTGCGGGCATCGATGGGGTCGGCATCGGAGCCGGTGCGGGGGCTGGGGTCGCAGTCGGGTGGGGGGCGTAGGGCGCCGGCGTGGGGGCGAACAGCGGCTGTGCGGCCTGCTCGCGGTTGGTGCGAATCCGCCACAGGATGAACATCGTCGTGAGGTGGGCACCGCCGAGTGACAGCAACAGGATGCCGATCCGCGAGGTGAACTGGTTGATCGTCTCGGTGAGTGATCCAGCGTCGGGGCTGAGGCGGAACAGCAGCGCGGCGTAGCCCAGGTTGACGAGGTAGAAGCCGACGGCCAGAAGCGAGTTGATCGAGCGGGCGAGTTCCTCGTCGTCGAACGCGTCGACGAGGAACGCCAGGCCACTGCGCTGCAGCAGGCGGGCCAGGTAGAGCACGAGCGTGATCGAGATCAGCGCATAGATGAGGTAGAGGCCGACGATCGTCTGGTCGTCGACGGTGGATGAGAGTTGGGCGAGCACGGCTGCTCCTCGAGGCTGACCATCCGTCGGATGGTTGTGGAAGTTTGAGCGTCTGCTCAAACCATGATTTGAGCGTATGCTCAAACTGCTGAGGGGTCAAGCGGTGGCCGCGTTGCCGGCCGGTGACATGTGACCCATGGACCCTTATACTCAGTCTGAGTACAGTAGTGCTCAAGCAGAGCATAAGCGTCGGCTGTCATGGACGGCCGCTGATGGCGGCAGGCTCCCGGGGCCGCCATCGGTCCACTGATCCGGAGCCCCGGAGGTGCCGTCGATGGCCATCCTCACCCCGAACCAGCCCACCTCGATCCCGCTCCGGGCGGCGCTGCCCGACGTGGAACTGGCGGCATTGGCGCCGACGATCGCCGAGATCGAGGCACTGAAGGCGCGCCGCAACGCCGTGGTATTGGCCCACAACTACATGACGCCGGACATCTATCACACGGTGGCCGACATCACCGGCGACTCGCTGGCGCTGGCCCGTGCCGCAGCCGAGACCGACGCGGAGGTGATCGTGTTCGCCGGCGTGCATTTCATGGCCGAGACCGCCGCCATCACCTGCCCGGACACCACGGTGCTGATCCCCGATCCCGACGCCGGCTGCTCGCTGGCCGAGTCGATCACCCCCGCCGACATTCGCCTGTTGCGCGAGCGCTACCCCGGCGTGCCGGTGGTGGCCTATGTGAACACCTCAGCGGCGGTGAAGGCCGAGGTCGACATCTGCTGCACGTCGGGCAATGCGCTCGCCGTGGTGGAGTCGCTCGACACCGACCGCGTGATCTTCCTGCCCGATCAGTACCTCGGGCGCTGGGTGGCCACTCAGACCGACACCGAGATCATCCTCTGGGAGGGGAGCTGCGAGGTGCACGAGCGCTTCACCGGCGAGGAGCTCCGCGGCTACCGGGCGAGCTACCCGGGCGTGTCGATCATCGCCCACCCCGAGTGCCCGCCCGATGTGTTGGCCGAGGCTGACTACGTGGGTTCGACCGCCGGCATGATCAGCTGGGTCACCGACGAACGGCCCGCTCAGGTGGTGATGGTCACCGAGTGCTCGATGTCGGACAACGTGGCCGTCGAGGTGCCCGACGTGGACTTCGTGCGGCCCTGCAACCTCTGCCCCCACATGAAGCGGATCACCCTCGACGGGATCCGCGACGCCTTGCAGACCATGAGCCATGTGGTGACCGTCGACTCCGAGACGGCGGGCCGGGCCCGCCGCTCGATCGACGCCATGCTGGCGGTGACGGTGTGACGATTCCGGACTCGGTCCGGGTCGTTCCCCCGATCGTGGTCGGCAGCGGCGTCGCTGGTCTGTCGGCTGCGCTCGGCCTCCGGCGGGCGCTGGTGGTGACCGACGGCCTGCTCGGCGGCGGTGGCTCGAGCCCGTGGGCCCAGGGTGGTGTCGCGGCTGCGGTCAGCGCCACCGACGATCCCCGCGAGCATGCGGCCGACACGATGGCCGTGGCTGGTGGCATCGCCGTTGCCGATCTCGTCACCGCCGTCACAGCCGGTGGGCCTGCTGCCATCGATGACCTCGTGGCCATCGGCGCCACGTTCGATCGCAGCGCCGATGGCAACCTGGCGCTCGGGCGTGAGGCCGGTCACCGTCGATCGCGCATCGTGCACGCCAACGGCGATGCCACCGGGGCCGCGGTGATGGCCGCGCTTGTCGGCGCCGTCAACGCCGAGCCGGCCATCGACGTGCTGGAGCACACGACCGCCGTTGATCTCATCACCGATGATCATGGTGACGTGGCCGGTCTGCTCGTGCTGGACACCGACCGGCGCCTCCACGCCCTGCTCGCCCCTGCGGTGGTGCTCGCCACCGGCGGCTACGCCCATTGCTTCGCCCGCACCACCACCCCGGGTGCCGTGATCGGCACAGGGGTGGCCATGGCGGCCCGGGCCGGCGTGGCGATGGCCGACATGGAGTTCGTGCAGTTCCACCCCACCGCACTCGACGTGGACGGTGTGGACCCGCTCCCGCTGTTGACCGAGGCGCTCCGAGGCGCCGGCGCCGTGCTCACCGATCGTCACGGCCGTCGCTACATGACCGACGTGCACCCCGACGCCGAACTCGCACCCCGCGACGTGGTGGCTCGCGCGAACTACCGCGCCACCCGGTCGGGTGAGCGCCCGACGCTCGACACCCGTACGGCCGTTGGCCCCGACATCGATGCTCGGTTTCCGACCGTGAGCGCACTGGTGCGCGCCCATGGCATCGATCCGGTGGCCCGTGCCATCCCCGTGACCCCGGCCGCCCAGTACTGCATGGGCGGCGTGGCCGTCGACGCCTGGGGGCGGACGTCTCGCCCCGGCCTCTGGGCGGTGGGGGAGGTGGCATCGAGCGGGCTCCACGGCGCGAACCGACTCGCCTCGAACTCCCTGCTCGAGGGCCTGGTGATGGGGCGGCGTGCCGCTGCGTCGGTGGCGCTGACGGACGGCTCGGGCGTTGGTCGTCGGGCGCTGTCGGTCCCCGCCGAGCCGGTACCGGGGCCCGATTCGAGCGGCGATGGGCCTGGCACCGACGGCCACGCCGATCCGGAGGTGGCCTACGTTCGGGCGCTGCTGTGGAATGCCGCAGGGGTGGAGCGCGACGGGCCGACCCTCACCCGGGCTCGCGACCTCTTGGGCGCAGCTCCCGGCACCGAGGGCCCTCGCAGTGCCAGCCTCGAGGCGCGCACGATCAGGCTCGTGGCAAGGCTCGTTGTCGACGCTGCGCTGGCCCGTACAGAGAGCCGGGGCGCTCACTTCCGCCTGGATCACCCTGAGGCCGATCCCGCTCAGGCCGAGCGTCGGCTGGTCACGCCTCGGGCAACCGCCCGGGTACCGTTGCGCCTCGACGCGGTGGCCTCAGCCGAGGCTCCAGCGAAAGAGCTGGCCGATCACCTCGTCGTGTAGGCCGACGGCCACGGTCGCCGCCATCACGCCCAGCGCGGCGGCCCCCACCACGTTCATCGCCGCCTCGCCGTAGTGGAGCATCCACTCTGGAACCAGCTTGAGTACCGCTGCGGCTGCAGCCAGCGGTGCGAGCAGGCCGAGCCCGTACACCGCCATCAACGCCAGGCCGTCGGCGCCGCGGTCCGGCAGCGTGTTGAGCAGCAAGCCGAACTCCGGGCCAACGCAGGGCTCCCACAACGCGGCCGCTGCGCCCCCGGCGAGTACGCCGCCGCCGACTGAACCCACCTGGCGGATCCGGTCTGCAGGGAGTGCGAGGGCGATCGCAGCCACGGCCAGCACGGCTGCGATGACCAGCGTCGGCCAGTCGCCGCCGCGCTCGGAGAACCGCACCCACGAGGCCAACACCATCGAGGGGGCGAAGCCGGCAAGCGCCAGCACGGGCTGGGCCCGCCCTCCGATCGTTGCCGCGAGCCCTGGTACGAGCAGCACCAGCGAGCACGGGAGCCATACGGCCTCGAAGCCCTCGAACAGCAGCGCCACCATGGCCGACGACGCTAGCCCTGGCTGGCGCGTGGGTCGCCGACCGCTGGGAGTCGGCGACTGCTCATGCGCCGGTGGAGCCCGGGCCGTTCTCGATCAGGTAGGCCACGGTCTCTTCGAGTTCGTCGTAGCGCCCCTCACCAATGTGGTTGTAGCGGACCTCACCCTCCTGGTCGACCACGAATGTTCGGGGCCAGAACCGGCGGCCGGGCTGCCACTGTCGGAAGCTCACCTTGTTGGGGTCGAGGGCGATGGGCCACGTTACGCCGAGATCCACCGCGGCGGCGGCCACGGCGTCGGGGTCGCGCTCGAAGTCGAACTCGGGGGTGTGCACCCCAATGATCTCGAGCCCGTCTGCCTGGTGGCGCTCGTAGATCCCCTGGAGATGAGGAATGGTGGCGGTGCAGTTGTGGCAGGCGAAGGTCCAGAACTGCACGATGCGAACCTGCCCGTCGAAGTCGGCCAGGCTGTCGGCGTCGGTCTGGAGCCAACCGTCGAGCCCGGCGAACTCCTCGGCCGGCCCAAGCCGTTCGGGCTCAGGAATCGGCTCGGTCGTGGTGGTCGTGGTCTCCTCGGCCTCGGCGTCGGCCTCTGCGCCGGGCGTCTCAGCGCCGCCGGCCAGCGCCGCTTCGGTGGCTGCGTCGTCGTCGTTGAGGGCGACGCGCCCGGCGATCAGGCCCGCGGCGGCCACGATGAGCACCAGCGCAGCGATGAGTTGGGTGCGGCCCATGGGTTTCCCTTCAGAAACAGCGTGCTGAGCACAACGATGGTTGAGGTCGACCCCGGGCACAACATCACCCGTGCGGTGTTCACAACTTCTTCAGTGATGCGACCGTTCTCGCCGAGCCCACCGGGGGTGGCCTAACGTCGGGCGCATGGGACCACTTCAAGGCATCACCGTGATCGAGTTGGCCGGTATCGGCCCGGGACCCTTCTGCGCCATGATGCTGGCCGACATGGGGGCCGACGTGATCCGAATCGATCGGGCCGGCGCCGTGACCGGCGGCGACGCGGACTCTCCGCCCCTCGACACGCTCACCCGGAACCGGCGCTCGATCGGCGTCGACCTCAAGAACCCCGACGGTGTCGAGACGGTGCTGAAGCTCGTCGAGAAGGCCGACGTGATCATGGAGGGTTTCCGCCCGGGTGTCACCGAGCGGCTGGGCTTGGGGCCCGACGACTGTCTCGCCCGCAATCCCCGCATCGTGTACGGCCGCATGACGGGCTGGGGCCAGGACGGCCCCTACGCGCTCGCCGCCGGTCACGACATCAACTACATCGCCCTGGCCGGCGCACTGGAGCCGATTGGTCGTCGCGGCGAGGGCCCGGTGCCGCCGCTCAACCTCGTGGGCGACTTCGGTGGCGGCGGCATGTATCTCGCCTTCGGGCTGGTGTGCGCCGTGCTGGAGGCCAAGAACTCCGGTCAGGGTCAGGTGGTCGACTGCGCCATGGTGGACGGGGCTGCGTCGCTGATGAACATGTTCTGGTCGATGAAGGCGGGCGGGTTCTGGGAGGACGAGCGCGGCACGAACATGCTCGACACCGGCGCCCCGTTCTACGACGTGTACCAGTGCGCCGACGGGGAGTACATCTCGATCGGGTCGATCGAGCCCCAGTTCTACGCCGAGCTGCTGCGGCTCTCTGGGCTCGGCGAACAGGACGACCTGCCCCGCCAGATGGACCGTGACCAATGGCCGGCCATGAAGGAACGGGTGGCGGAGCTGTTCGCCACCAAGACCCGGGCCGAGTGGAGCGAGATCATGGAGCACAGCGACGTGTGCTTCGCCCCCGTGCTCTCGATGGACGAGGCCACCCAGCACCCCCACAACGTGGCCCGCGGCACGTTCGTGAACGCGTTCGGCCTCACCCAGGCCGCTCCGGCACCTCGCTTCAGCCGTACCGAGGCCACGATCGACAAGCCTGCGCCCCATCCGGGCCAGCACACCGACGAGGTGCTCACCCAGTTCGGCTTCGACACCGACGACGTCGACAAGCTCCGCCAGGCGGGGGCCGTGGGGTGATGAGGCCAACCGCTGCGTGTAGGTGCTGCCGGCGTCCCTAGGGGGCGGTAAGCCGCATGTCGATGATCGCCAGCTCGCCGGCGGTGTGCACGCCCGCGAGTTCCACGCCCACCTGGCGGCCGAGTTCGATCAGATCGGCTACGCCTCGCTCGCGCGCTCCGAAGTAGGCGAGCATGCGCATGTCCATGTTGGGCGACGGGTCTTCGCCATCGGCGCCCGTCCGCTCCACCACCAGCACCCGGCCGTGCTCACCCGCCGCCTGAGCGCAGCGGGCCAGGATCGACTGGGCCGCGTCGTCGTTCCAGTCGTGGAGCACCGCCACGAGCAGGTAGGCATCGGCGCCGGCCGGCAGCTCGTCGAAGAAGTTGCCGGCCACGGCGTCGCCCCGGTCGCCGACACCGGCGGCGTCGAGCGTGGCCTGGGCGGCCTCGGCCGTGGCCTCCTGGTCGAGCACGGTGCCGGTGAGGGTTGGCACGGCGGCGAGGAGCCCAGCCAGCAGTGTGCCGTTGCCTCCGCCCACGTCGATCAGCGAAGTGAGGTCGGCCCACGGGTAGGCCGGAATCAGGGCCGCCGTCCAGCGCTCGGCGTCGGCTGCCATCTGCCGGTCGTACCCCGCGTGGCGATCGGCATCGGAACCCAGGTCGGTCCAGAACGGCACGCCGTAGTGGCTGACGAACGCCGGTGCGCCGGTGGTCACGGCGTCGAGCAGCGAGGCCACCGACAGCTCAGCTCGGCCCAGCGCGGTGGTGATGTCGAGCCGATCGCGGAGGCTCCCGGGGCCGCCGTCTCGCAGCGTCTCGCCTCGTGGTCGGAGGCGGAAGGCCACCTCTCGGCGGTCGGGGGTCGGCCCGTGCTGGGGCGAGGCGGCGCGGGTCACCACATCGATCGACGCCAGGTACCCGAGGAGCTGGGCCAGGGCCCCGGCATCGACGCCGAGCTGTGGTGCGAGGTCAGCAGCTGATCGCGGTCCGGCCATGAGATGGTCGGCCAGGCGCAGCGTGGCGGTCACGCGCAGCGCCATCGGCCGAATGAGATCGGCTTCCTCGGCGAGGTCGTGTGGCATTACGCGTCTGGGGCGGGATGCGCTGCGGCTGCTCGATCGACCAGCTCAGCAACGTCGAAGCCGTCAAGCGTGCCGACGCCTCGGAACACGTGGGTGAGCCCGTCGGAGCGAACCAGGATGGCGGGCCCGCTGAAATGGCCCTCGGGGCCGTCCATGTCGAGGTCGTAGGGAGCCTGGCGTAGCTCGTGACGCTCGTCGGAGCGGTAGATCAGCTCCCAGTCGATGTCTTCGCTCCCCGCGCTTCGGGCCACCACGAGGTCGCCACCCCGGGTGGGAACAGCCAGCCCGGAGGTCCAGAGGGAGCGGATCGTGTAGCGACGGTGCTGCACCACCCGCACAGTAGCCTCCGAGCCGTGACCTTTGTCGATCTGCACGATTGGTGGTCGTGGGTGATGGTGCTGACCAACGCCATCGCTGGATTCTGGGCGCTGGCGGCCCATCGTGACGAGCGGTTCCGGGGCCGGCCGCTGTGGGCCATGACGGCCATCGCCCAGGTGTCGGTGGCCGTGCAGGCGATCTTCGGGGTGATCGTGCTGCAACAGGTCGGCCAACCCGACGACGAGTTGCACGTGGTGTACGGGTTCGTGGCTCTGGCCTCAGTGGGGATTCTGTACAGCTACCGCAGCCAGATCGTGCAGTGGCAGTATCTTCTGTACGGGTTCGGGGGCCTGTTTTTGATGGGGATGGGCATTCGGGGCATGATTTTGACCCCGGTGTGACCCTGGGGGAGGCTCGGTGTCCGAGGTCGAGATCATCGAAGGCGATCGACTCGTCACGCCGTCGTTGGCCGAGTCTGAACCAGAGACAGTCACCGACACGTCGGTGCGCAGTGGTGGGGTGATCGGGCCCCGAATGATCGGCGTCGCATCGGCGGCTGTGTTCCTCTTGGCGCTGTCCATCCTGACCCGCCCCGGTTCCGAGGTGCCGGAGGTACCGGTGCAGACCACGGCGGTCCCTGAGCAGACCACCACGTCGTTCCTGCCCGGAGTCGACGACGCCGGTTCGGTGCAGACGCTGCCCAGCACCGTCCCGGTCACGCAGCCCATCCCACTGTTCGAGGAGACCAGCCTTCCCGAGATCCCCGGCGTGATCGCCGGTATCGGGCCGGACGGGGGCCTCGTCACGATCGACCGATCGACCGTGCGGCCCACCCAGGACGACGCGCCCTCGTGGCTGGCCCCCACCGACGACCCGGCAACCGAGCTCTTTCTCGCCGATGGCACCAGTCTCGCCCTCGGCGACGAGGTGTGGATCGAGCAGACCGCCATCGTCGGCAACGAGGAGTCGATCGAGATCGAGTCGCTGTTCGGGGCGGAGACCGGCCTGATCCTCGTGGTCAGCCGATCGCTGCGAGAGCAACGGGCCGCGCTCTACCCGTTCGGCCCGGAGGTGTCGGCCGAGCCGGAGCCTGTTCAGGAGTGGGCGGTCGACACCCAGAGCCTCAAGGTCTGGGGATGGTGGCGCGATCGCCTCGTGGTGACCCAGGCCGGACAGGGGTGGCTGATGGCCGCCAACGATTCCGAGCACCAGTCGCTGAATCCCGGGGTGCCGATTGCGTTCAACGGTGACGTGGTGGTGCAGCTTCGCTGTGACCAACCCGGTGAGTGCGTGATCGCCACCCAGGAACTGGCCGACGGCACCACCACCGAGGTGCCTGTGCCCGAAACGCTGGCGGCACTGGCCCACGACGACTGGGTGCCCACCGCCGCGCTCTCACCGAACGATCGCTACATCGGTGGCTCGGCTCGATTCGGTGCGCTGTCGCTGCCCTACGTGGTGGATCTCGTCACAGGTGAATCATTCGGCCTGGCCGACGGGATGAACCAGGAGGCGCCCGTGTCGTGGTCGCCCGACAGTCAGTGGCTGAGCTACGTGTACACCGACGACGTGATGGTGTGGAGCCTCGAAGCCGGCCGCTCGTGGCGGGTGCAGCTGAACCGCCCGCTCGCCACGCTCACCTGGCACTGACCGCAGGTCGGGCCATGCGCCCGACGCAGCGCCCGTGAATCAGGCGTCGCGCAGCTCCCGGCGGAGGATCTTGCCCGAGGCGCTTTTCGGGATCACGTCCACGACCTCGAGCGCCCGCACCTGCTTGTAGCTCACGAGGTGCTCGCCGACGAGCTCCTGCAGCTCGGCCAGGGTTATCTCCTCGCCCGCCACCGGCTGGACGAAGGCCTTCGGAACTTCGCCGGCCTCGTCGTCGGGGATACCGATGACGGCCACGTCGGCCACTTTGGGGTGGGTCACGATCAGCGCTTCGAGTTCGGCTGGTGGTACCTGGAAGCCCTTGTACTTGATGAGTTCCTTGAGGCGATCGACGATCGTCATGTGGCCGTCCTCGTCGATGATGGCCACGTCGCCTGTGTGGAGCCAGCCCTCTGCATCGAGGGTCTCGGCCGTTGCCTCGGGGTTGTTGAGGTAGCCGGTCATGACCTGCGGCCCCCGGACCCACAGCTCACCACGCTCGCCGACGGGCTGGTCCTCGCCAGTGCCGGGATCCACCACTCGACTCTCGGTGTTCGACACGGTCACCCCGCTGGTGCCTGCCCGATAGTCACCTTCCACGGTGCAGTGGCTCACGGGGCTGAGTTCGGTCATGCCGTAGCCCTGCACCACCTCGCAGCCCACCCGCTGGGCCGCCTCCTCGGCCAGCTCCGCGCCGAGCGGCGCGGCGCCGGAGAAGATCTGCTTCACCGACGAGAGGTCGTAGTCGTCGACGATGGGGGCCTTGGCGAGGCCGAGCACCATCGGCGGCACGGCGAAGAAGCGCGTGACCTTCAGTTCCTGGCAGGCGGTGAGCGCCTCCACCATGTCGAAGCGCGGCATGGTGACCACCGTGACGCCGTTGGCCAGCAGCCCGTTCATGAGCACCTGCATGCCGTAGATGTGGAAGAAGGGCAGGGCAGCGAGCGCCACCTCGTCCTCGGTGTAGAGGATGGCGTGCTTCACCTGCTCGATGTTGGCCACCAGGTTGCGGTGGGTGAGCATCACGCCCTTGGGGAGCCCGGTGGTGCCCGAGGAGTAGGGGAGCACCACGGTGTGGGTGGCGTAGTCCACCGGCACCTGCTCGATCGGATCGCCCATGATGTCGTTGATCGGGGTGGTGCCCTCCACGGGGTCGCCCATCACGATCACCTCGGTCACGTCTGTGCCTTCGATCGCAGCCAGGGCCGTGTCGACGAACATCGGGATCGTGACCAGGAGCGTGGCCCCGGCGTCCTGGAGCTGGTAGCGCACCTCGCTCGCCCCGTATGTCGGGTTGATCGTGGTGACCGCGCCGCCGGCCACGGCGGCGCCGTGGAAGACCACGGCGTAGGCCGGCACGTTCGGCGCCATGACGCCGAGCACTGATCCGGGGCCGAACCCCTTGGCTGCCAGGCCGCCGGCGAAGCGGCCGATGGTGGCCTTCAGCTCGGCGAAGGTCATCGACTGGGTGCCAGCGGCGTCGCGGATCGCAACGCGGTCGGCCAGCTCGTCGGCCCGCCGCAACATGTGGGCCGTGATGGCCACGTCGGGGATCTCGACGGTCGGCAGGGGACTGGAGTGGATGATCGTGGTCATGGGATCTCCCGCTGGTCGATGCGCACCACCTCTGGTGCGCCGGTTCGGCATCGACAGGGTAGGTGGTGAGGTGCCGTCTGCGCTCGCTCGGCCATCGCCCACCTACCCGCCCTAGGATCGGGTACATGGCATGGCGTGACCGCGTCGCAGTGGTGCGCCTCACGTCGCGACAGGTGAACCTGATGATTGAGGCGCTGTTGGTCGTCTCGGTGATCACGGGCCTCGGGTCCTGGGTCGTGGTCACCGCCTGGGCTCGGCCCCTCATCGTCGTGCACGCCCTGAGCGGGTTGGCTCTTGTGGTCGTGGCGCCGACCAAGATCCGAGGGCCGGTACGGGCTGGTTTCAAACGCCAGCGCGACACGCGGTGGATGTCGGCGATCCTCGGTGCCCTCGTGCTCGCCACGGTGGCGCTCGGCGTCGTGCACGCCACCGGCCTCTGGTATGGGGTGGGAGAAGGTTCGGCCTTGTGGATTCACCTTCTGGTGGGGTTCGCCCTCATTCCACTGGCGGTGTGGCACGTGTGGACCCGGCCCGTGCATCCCCGCCCCGCTGACCTGAACCGGCGGGCGCTGCTGTCGGGAACTGCGGTCGTGGGTATCGCCGGTGCGGTGCTCGTCGGCCAGGAGGCCGCCGCTCGGGCCGCCGGGCTCGCCGGTGGTCGCCGGGCCGGAACGGGATCGCACGAGGTGGCATCGTTCGAGCCCGAGTCAATGCCGATCGTGTCGTGGATCGATGATCGGGTGCCCGACATCGACCGGACCGCCTGGCCGCTGGTGGCCGCCGGTGGCTCCGTTGCGGTGGACGATCTCCGTCGTCTGGCTGGGCCTCTGGAGGCGACTCTCGATTGCACCGGGGGTTGGCGTAGCACCCAGCGGTGGGAGGTGGTCTCCCTGGCGCAGGTGCTCGGGCTGGGCCTCGGGTTGCCCGACGGCGGTGGTGCCGGCGTTGGTCTGGCCCTGGCCGAAGGTACTCGCAGCGTGCGGGTGCGGTCGGCCACCGGATTCACTCGGCTGTTCTCGCTCGACGTGCTCGATGAGGTGTACCTCGCCACGGGGTACGGAGGGCGCTCGTTGCGCCCCGGCCACGGTGCGCCGGTGCGGTTGGTGGCGCCGGGCCGTCGAGGCCCATGGTGGGTGAAGTGGGTGGTTGAGGTGGAGCCGAGTCGCCGCCCCACCTGGCTGCAGCTGCCGTTCCCTCCCACCTGATCGTCGGCCTGACCGCAAGCGGCCGGCCGGGTAGGGTGCGCGCGTGCCAACGACTGATGCCCACACCACGGTCATCCACTACGACGTGTTCGGCCCGGCGTCGGACCACACGCTGCTGTTGATCAACGGTCTCGGTTCGCAGCTGATCAACTGGGACCCGGCCTTCTGCCGACGCTTCGTGGATCGTGGCGTGCAGGTGGTGGTGTTCGACAACCGCGACGTTGGTCTGTCGGCCAAGACGCCGGGCCCGGTTCCCGACGTACGGGCGGTGACCGCGGCCTTTCGCGACGGTCGGGCCGGCGACGTGGCGCCCTACAGCCTGAGCGACATGGCGGGCGACGCGATCGCCGTGCTCGATGCCGTCGGTGTGGATCGAGCTCACGTGGCCGGGATGTCGATGGGTGGCATGATCGCCCAACGCCTCGCCATCACCTGGCCCGACCGCGTCCGGAGCCTCACGTCGATCATGTCCACCACCGGTGCGCCCGGTGTAGGGCGGGGGTCGGCTGAGGCCGTGGCCACGCTGTCGGCCCCCACCCCGTCCGATCGTGCGGGGTTCATCCGTCACGAGGTGGAGACCCGTCAGGCAACTGCCGGCGACCACTTCGACGCCGACTACTGGGCTGACCATGCCGGCCGGATCTATGACCGCTGCTTCCACCCCGACGGCTGGGCGTTCCAGATGGCGGCCGTGGTCGCTGACGGCGACCGCACCGCAGATCTGGCCGCCGTTGACGTCGCGACGTTGGTGATTCACGGCCGGCTCGATCCGCTGATCGGTCTGTCGGGGGGTGAGGCCACCGCTGCTGCGGTACCCGGCGCCCAGCTGCTCGTGATCGACTCGATGGGGCACGACCTCCCCGAGCCGATCTGGGACGACGTGGTCGCCGCCATTGTCGACCAGATCATCGGCTGATCGATCGAGGTCCCACCTCAGAAACCTATACAGGGTGTAGTGGTTACCATAGGATCCTCAATACGAAACAAAGTGTTTCGCATTGAGGAGAGTTCCATGAACCAGCCCCTGAGCCGATCGGTCGTGATCATCGTCGCCCTCCATGCCCTGGCGGCAGTCGCCTTCGGATCGATGGTGTACCTCGCGCCCGGCAACCAGTTCCCCGATCTCGTGAGCGGTGGCGAGCTGATCAGCGACGACGCCCAGTTCGCCACCGGGCTCTACGCCAACCGCAACATCGGCGTGGGTCTTGCACTGGTGATCGGACTCGTACTGCGAAGCAGGCTGGTGCTGCTGGGCCTGATGGCGGCCCGATTCATCACCGACGTCGGCGACCTCGTGATGTCGCTCACCACCCAGGACCTCGGCGGTGGGGGTGGCGTGGTCGGCCAGGTCGTGTTCTTCGCCATCTTGTTCGCAAGCGAGCTGTGGGTGATTCGTCGCCTCTGGACGGCCGAGACCGCCACGTCGTCACCGGCACCAGTGCGGACCTGACCAGGGGAGCGCGTACCGCCCATGGCAGACTTGACGGGTGGGAACGGTCAGCAACTACGTCCAACGCAAGGCACTCGACCGGGTGCCGACCCCCGTGCTCGACACGGTGGGCAAGGCCCTGATCAAGGGCATCGATCTCGCGGTCGAGCAGCGCTGGGATGCGGCCCTCGAACGGGCAGCAGACGCAGAGGGGCTCACGCTCGACGACCAGGTTGCGTCGGTGGCCAAGGGGTTCCGCCGCGAGCTCACCTCGGTGGGGGCCGCCAGCGGCGCGGTGGCTGCCGTGCCTGGCCTCGGCACTGCCAGTGCGCTCGGGGTTCTCGGCGCCGAGGTGGTCTGGTTCTCGTTCCGGGCCACCGACGTGATCATGACGATCGGCGCGCTCCACGGGCGAACCGATGCCACGCCGGACGAGCGACGGGCCTGGGTGCTGGCCGTGATGGCCTACGGCGAGAACGCCGCTGATGAGTTCGCCGCCCTCGTGAACGAGATCGACCCGTCCGCCCTCGCCCGCAGCGGCGCCGCCGGCGCCGTACTGGCTGGCCTCCTGCAAGGTGACACGGCAACGGTGGAGATGTTGCGTCGGGTGAACAGCACCCTCGTGTCGCGTGTGGCCACCCGCTTCGGCGGCCGCCGGGGCGCAGTGGCGATGGGTCGGTTGCTCCCGTTCGGGATCGGCGCCGCCGTGGGTGGCGGGGCGAACTACTTCCTCAGCCGGTCACTGATCAAGCAGACGCGGCGCTTCTTCGACGCCTACCCGTTCGCCCCCGCCCGTGGCGAACTGGGCGCTGGCTGACCGTCGCAAGCTAGAGCGACGAGGCCAACGCCTCCAGCTGATCGATCCTGGCCTCGAGCCTCGACCCGGGGCTCACGCCACAGGCAGCGAAGATCTGGCTCCAGCGGTGGGACCAGTCGTGGCCTCGTAACGCCAGTTGCACGTGGGCTCGCCGGGAGGCCTCATGGTCCTCGCGTTGGAGTTCGTCGATCAGCTCGACGGCCTGCCCGGCCGTTGTCGGCATGTCGATCACGACCGGCTCGCCGATGACCTCGCGCTGGAGTTCGGTGCTCGGCGTCAGCCCGAGCATCAGCGCACCGCTGGCCAGGCCCTCCCACACGCGCCCCGGGATCTCGCGGTCACCGCGGGTGACGGCAGGCTGATCGAACTTCGCGTAGCTCGAGAGTGCGATGTTGGTGTTGCGGTAGGTGTCGCCGAGGTTGCTCCGATGTGCTGCGGTGTCGCCCACTCGGTTGCCCGAGGTGGTGTCGTACACGTACAGCTTCTTCGCCTTGTGCGACCAGTCGAGCAACGCCTGGTGGAGCTGCGGGATCCGCCGCCCGATGCCGAGGACGTCGATCGGGCGGGGAAGGAAGGGATCTATTGCGGCGAACTTGCGAACGTCGACTGTCGGCGGCACGTAGTGGACCGGGATCGGCAGTTCGGCGTCGAAGCGGCGCGCCGCGGACGCCATGCCGACCACGAGCGTGTCGAGAATCGAGAACGGCTCGTGCAGCACCCGGTTGCCGTCGAACGCTGACAACCACGCCTCCGGGAACCATGCCACCACGTGGCCGGCCCGCTTGCGGAGCTCGGAGAGCCGCTCGAGCAGCGGGAGATCCCAAACCGTGAAGCCGACGAACACCAGCAGGTCGTAGTGGTCGCGCAGGTCGTGCTCGGCTACGCCACCCCCTGAGATGCTCGGGAACTCCAAACCGCTGTCGCCGAAGCGCCGCATCAGACGGCCGCCGATACGACGCACGCGGATCCGAGGATGGAAGAGGCCGTCCACGACCGGGAAGACGTCCACGTCGCAACACCCAGCCAGCACGTCCTCCGCTTCGATGAATGCGGTGTAGGCGGGCTGGCGCCCATAGCCGTCGGCCCGATCGCGCTGGGTGACCACGAGCACGGAAGGCGGCTCGATCGCTGGGGACGTGGTGCTGTGTGGCGTCAAGACGAGTCAGCCCTTCCCGAGTACCCCACGGTCAGGGTAGCGGGCAGTACCCGCCCGGGCCAGGGGCCGCGAGCGGGCACTCACACCGGCGTGAGGTGGGGTTCGCCTAACGGCCAACCTGATCGGCGAGGCGGTCGAGCTGGGTGGCCAGCGCCGCCGGAAGCCGCTCGCCGAAGGTGGCGTAGTGCTCCCGGATCAGATCGACTTCGCCGCCCCAGGCGGCGGGATCGACCGACAGCAGCTCGGTCATCGTCTCGGCGTCGATGTCCAGCCCCGACAGGTCGATGCCGTCGGTGGCCGGCACCTCACCGATGGCCGTGTCGACTGCGTCGGCCCGGCCGTCCACCCGCTCGAGCACCCACTTCAGTACTCGGGCGTTCTCACCGAACCCGGGCCAGAGGAAGCCGCCGTCTTCGTCGCGCCGGAACCAGTTCACCCAGAACATCTTGGGGAGTTTCGACTCCTCACCCTTGGCCCCGATCGTGAGCCAGTGGGCGAAGTAGTCAGCCATGTTGTAGCCGCAGAAGGGCAGCATCGCGAACGGATCGAACCGCACGTGGCCGGTGGCGCCGGCCGCGGCCGCAGTTTTCTCCGAGCTCATGATCGAGCCGAGGAACACGCCGTGCTCCCAGTCCCGGGCCTGGGTGACGAGGGGAACGTTGGTGCGCCGACGGCCACCGAAGAGGATGGCCGAGATCGGCACCCCGGCGGGATCCTCCCACTCCGGGGCGATCGACGGGCACTGACCAGCCGGCGTGGTGAACCGTGCGTTCGGGTGGGCGGCTGGTCCGTCCGACTCCGGCGTCCACGCCTGGCCCTTCCAGTCGGTGAGGCGAGGCGGCGCCTCGTCGGTCATGTCCTCCCACCAGATGTCACCCTCGGGGGTCATCGCCACGTTGGTGAACACACTGTTGCCCCACAGGGTGGCCATGGCGTTGGGGTTCGTCTTCTCCGACGTGCCAGGGGCCACGCCGAAGAACCCAGCCTCGGGGTTGATGGCGTAGAGCTGGCCGTCCTCGCCGAACTTCATCCAGGCGATGTCGTCACCGATGGTCTCGATCTCCCAGCCGGGGAGCGAGGGGATCATCATCGCCATGTTCGTCTTGCCACAGGCCGAGGGGAAGGCCGCAGCCACGTACCGCTTCTCGCCGTTGGGGGGCGTGATACCGATGATCAGCATGTGCTCGGCGAGCCAGCCGTCGTCGCGGGCCATGGTGGAGGCGATGCGGAGGGCGAAGCACTTCTTGCCGAGGAGAGCGTTGCCGCCGTAGCCCGAGCCGTAGCTCCAGATCTCGGACGTCTCCGGGAAGTGCACGATGTACTTGTTCTCGCCGTCACAAGGCCACGGCACCTCGCTGCGACCGTCCACGAGCGGGTAGCCAACCGAGTGGACGCACGGCACCCAGTCGTCCTCACCAAGCACCTCGAGGGCACCGGCGCCCATGCGGGTCATGGTGCGCATCGACACCGCAACGTAGGCCGAGTCGGTGAGCTGGACACCGATGTGGGCGATCGGAGAGCCGAGCGGGCCCATCGAGAACGGCACGATGTACATCGTGCGGCCCCGCATCGCGCCAGTGAACAGTTCCGTCATCTCCGCCCGCATCTGGGAGGGTTCCCGCCAGTTGTTCGACGGCCCGGCAGTGGCCTCGTCGGCACTGCAGATGAAGGTGCGCTCCTCGACGCGAGCCACGTCGGCCGGATCAGACAGCGCGAGGTAGCTGTTGGGGCGGAGTTCGTCGTTCAGCCGGGTGAACGTACCGGTCTCCACCAGCTCGGCGGCCAGCCGGTCGTACTCCTCTTCCGAGCCGTCGCACCAGTAGATGTCGTCGGGTTGGAGGATCTCGGCCCACTCGCTCACCCAGTTGAGGAGCTTCGTGTTCGTGGTAGGTGCAGTGATGACGGTCATGCCTTTGGGACTCCGTTGTCTCGAGGGCTGATCGCAGCTGTTCAGTTGTGGTGCTACGAGATCAGTTGGCTGTCAACTCTCATCGGCATCCATGAGCCAAGCTGGCGTCGCCATGTCCTCCTCGGAGCCGAGGCGCAGGCTCGTGGCCCGCTCGGCATCGTCGAGATCGAACACCACACGCTGGCCGGGGCGCAGCATGCGGAATACCGAGTCGGTGAGAGCGCCGGGGGCAAGGTCGTACTCGGCCATGTCGACATCGGTAATCACGACGCCATCTTGCGTCACCGGGTCATAGAGCTTGACGACACCTTGCACGGCTTCAGCACCTTTCTCGGCCGGAAACGGCCAGTGGGGGAACGTGAACCCGAAGGAAAGTTGAATGTCAACGGTACGCCATCGATCACTTCGAGTGAAAGTAGGCACATCAACTATCGACGATCCGAATAGCTCCATCGTTCGGGCCTATCCGGGCAATCCTACGGCTCGGGCATGGTACTGGCCGTGGCTACGGTTCTACGCGTCGTGACCTCACCCTGCCTCACCCCATCCGAGCTGCTCAGCACCCTCGACGGGTTCGTCGAGCGGTTGGAGGCCGACGAGGCGCATCTGAACGCCATCAACGTGTTCCCGGTGGCCGATGGCGACACCGGCACCAACATGGTGCGCACCGCCCGCCCCCTGGTCGCGGCCGCCCATCACGGCCTGGTTGAGTGTGGAGGCTCGGAGTCACGTGGCCCCGATTCGGAGGCCAGTCGCGCCGTCGGGGCCGCGTTCGGACGGGCTGCCCTCGATGCCTCCCGGGGCAACAGCGGCTTGATCCTGGCCCAGTACCTGGTCGGCTTCGTGGCTGAAGTGCTGGCCACCGATCTCGCCGGAGCCTTCCGGGCTGGAGCCGAACGGGCACGGCGGGCCGTTGCCGAACCGGTCGAGGGCACGATGCTCACGGTGGCCGAGGCTGCTGCCGATGCGGCTGGCGAAGGCGCCGCCTCCGGGCTCGGCCGTGGTTCGTTCATGGAGGCCGTGGTCGACCAGGTCGGCCAAGCGGTGGCAGCCACCCCGGCCCAGCTACCGGTCCTGGCCGAGCACGGCGTGGTCGACGCCGGGGCCGCCGGCCTGGCGCTGTTCGTCGACGCACTCGCCGACGCGCTCGGGGTCACGCCCGCTGGGCGACCAGTGCTGTCGAGCGCCACGCCGTCGGCGCGTCCGGCAGCGACCGAGGGCTCGACATTCGTCGAGCTGCAGTTCACGGCGGTCATGGATGAGGTCGGGGCGGCGGGGATGCGAGCGTTGCTGGCTGATCGGGGCGATGATGTGGTGGTGTCGAGCGCATCGGGCACGATCCGGGCCCACGTCCACCTCCACCTCGACCAACTCGGCGGAACGATCGAGGCGGTACTCGGGGTGACGAGGCCATCCAACCTGTCGATCGAGGCCATCCCGGCGCGCCCCGAACGCCTCGACACGGAAGGGGAGAAGGCCCCATGAGCGACGCCACGTCGGCCATCGATCTCTCGGAGCTGGCGGCCATCGATGTGCAGCGCCTCAACGGTGTTGGGGACAAGAACGCCAAGGCGCTCGCCGCGGCCGAGATCCACAATCTGCTCGATCTGCTCACCCACTACCCGCGCCGCTACCTCGACCGCACGAAGGAGGCGCGCATCAGCGAGCTGTTCGAGGGTGACGAGGCCAGCGTGTTCGTGCGGGTCGACAACGTGACCTCCCGTCGGGTGCGCGGCGGCAAGGTGATGGTGATCGGCACCGTGAGCGATCCGAGCGGGTCACTCCGCATCACCTTCTTCAATCAGGCCTGGCGTGAGCGCCAGCTCGTTCCTGGCCGCGAGGCGATGATCTACGGCAAGGTGGACGTGTTCCGAGGTCAGCGGCAGATGACCAACCCCGTGGTCGACCTCGTTGGCGACAAGACGGGCACGATCATCCCCATCTACCCCCAGTCGGAGAAGTCCGGGCTTCAGACGTGGAACATCGCCGAGTGGGTGGCGGAGATCCTGCGGCGCTCGCTTCCGCCCAAGGGCCGCGGCCTCGTCGATCCGCTCCCGATGCGCCTCCTCGATCGGCACGACTTCGTCACCCGGGAAGCGGCGTTCGCCGGCATACACCGGCCCGAATCGATGGCTGAGATGGGCGCAGCCCGGCGCCGCCTGGTGTTCGACGAGCTGTTCCGGCTGCAGCTGGCCCTCGTGCTGCGCAAGCGGACGATCGAGCGCACTGAGGTGGGGCTGGCCCACCAGGCGGACGGCCCGCTGGCCAAGGCATTCCGGGATCGGCTCCCCTTTGCCCTCACCGGCGCTCAGGAGCGGGCCATCGCCGAGATCGCCCGTGATCTGGAACGGCCCGTGCCGATGCACCGCCTGCTCCAGGGCGACGTGGGTGCCGGCAAGACGTTGGTGGCCGTGGCCTCCCTGCTCACGGCGGTGGACGGTGGGCACCAGGGCGCACTCATGGCCCCGACCGAGGTGCTGGCTGAGCAGCATCATGCCGGGATCAACGCTCTGCTCGCTGATCTCACCGTGACCGACGCCGACTCGCTCTTCGCCGAACGGCCGCTGCGGGTCGAGCTCCTGACGAACCGAACCACGAGCGGCGACCGGCGCCGCATCCTCAATGATCTGCTCACCGGTGCCGTCGACATCTGCATTGGTACCCATGCCCTCATCCAGGAGTCGGTCACGTTCGGTTCGCTCGGCGTGGTGGTGATCGACGAGCAGCACCGCTTCGGCGTGGAGCAGCGGGCGGCGTTGCGCGACCGGAGCTACGGGGACGCCTCGCCCGACGTGCTGGTGATGACGGCCACCCCGATTCCCCGCACGGCGGCGATGACGGTGTACGGCGACCTCGATGTGTCGGTGCTCGACGAGCTGCCGCCCGGACGGACCCCGATCGTCACCCGCTGGGTGCGGGCCTCGGGCACGCTGGATGAGCCCGGCCCCGATGCCGATCTCGTCGACCACGCCGGTGCCGCTGACATGGCCGAGATGTGGGCCACGATCAGGGCCGAGATCGCCGAGGGTCGCCAGGCCTACGTGGTGTGCCCCCTCATCGACGAGAGCGACAAGATGTCGGTGGCCAGCGCCGAGTCGACCTTCGATGCCCTGGTGAACGGTGAACTCGAGGGTCTGCGCCTCGGCCTGTTGCACGGCCGGCTCGGGCCGGCCGACAAGGACAAGACGATGGAGCTGTTTCGCAGTGGCCATCTCGATGTGCTCGTGGCCACCACGGTGATCGAGGTGGGGGTCGACGTTCCAAACGCCACCGTGATGGTGATCCTCGACGCCGACCGGTTCGGCATCGCCCAGCTCCATCAGCTCCGGGGCCGGGTCGGCCGAGGGGCCCACTCGTCCACGTGCTGGTTGGTGGGGGAGGCCACCACCGACGACGGTGAGGCCCGCCTCGAGGCACTCGTGGCGTCGACCGACGGATTCGAGTTGGCCGAGGTGGACCTCGACCTCCGGGGCGAGGGCACGATCCTGGGCGAACGGCAGAAGGGCCGCAACGATCTCAAGCTGGCGTCGCTGCGCCGGGATCGCCCCGTGGTCGAAGCGGCCCGGACCGCCGCCATCGAGGTTCTCGACGCCGACCCGCAGCTCAGCGAACATCCTGAACTGGTGGACGAGCTCGAGCTGTTCCTCGACGAGGCCGACGCCGAGTTCCTGCTGAAGGGCTGAGCCAGCCCACGGCTCTGCGGGGGGCGATCCTCAGATCTCGACGGTGGCGCCCACGAACTCCACGCTGAACGCTTCGCACCACACGAGCGCCGTGTACGGCCCTGGTGCGAGGTCGGTGCCCGCCGGGAGCTCGTAGTTCTGGTCGCCGATGTTGCCCTTCAGATCGCCCAGGGCGATGCTGCCGTCGGGCAACGACACTTGGTCGGCCCCCGGCACCAGGTACACGTCGAGGTCGGGTCCGTTCTCGATGTCGAAGTTCTCGAAGCGCAGCACGTAGGTGCCGTCGGGTTCGAGGAAGATACCGGCATCTCCGGTGCCCTCGTGACCAGCCAGGCCCACGAACTGACCGGCCCCGAGCAGCACTGGTCCGGCCGGCTCGGTGGTGGTCGTTTCTGCGGCACTGGTGTCGGTGGACGCCGCTGTGGTCGGGGTGGCCTCCTCGTCGGCCGCCTCGGCCTGCGCCGTCGTTGTCGACGTCGAGGCCTGGGCGCTGATCGAGCTCGTGAACTCCTCGTCCACCACCTCGTCGATGAAGTAGGGCGAGATGAGCCACCAGTTCACGATGGCGAAGGGCACGCCCAGTACCACGATGCGCAGCGCCGGCGGGATCCGGAACCACAGCATCGCCACGAAGGCGATCACCGCCACCAGCGTGCCTCCGAAGGTGAAGGCCAGCGTGTTCACGTTCTCGAACGGAGCCTCCAGCACGTTGGGCTCGATGGCCACCAGCACGATCGCACCCACGGCGACAACGGCCGCCACGATCATCTCGATGCGGGCGATGCGGCCGAGCAGCATGGCGACCAGGCCGGGTGGGTTCGCAGGGGATGATCCAGAGTCGTGTGCCATCGCCTTGAGCTAAGCAGCTTCCGGTGGCGGCTGCTCGCACTGGCCCTCGGCGCTGGCCCGCCGCCGACCGCAGCGTGGTGTCACCAGCCGTCGTCGTCGGGCGAACCGATCACGATGTCCCACCGGTCGAGGCAGTCCCGACAGCGGTAGGGGATCACGGTGCCGTCCTCCACCTCACCGTCCTCGGGATGCCAGCCGAGGGGGAAACACGGGCCGCCACAATCGACGCAGGTGATCTCTGCATCTGGGATGGGCACGTCACGAGGGTAGCGTTCGACGATGCGCGTGATTTCCGGCTCCGCCCGGGGGCGGAAGATCGAGGCACCCCCGGGGCACGGGACGCGTCCGATCCCCGACCGGGCCAAGGAGGCCATCTTCAACATGGTGGTCAACCTCGGCGGCCTCGATGGCGCCCGGGTGCTCGATCTCTATGCCGGGAGTGGGTCGTTCGGGATCGAGTCGCTCAGCCGCGGGGCCGATCACGCCACCTTCGTCGAGGCTGATCGGGGCGCAGCGGCCGTGCTCCACGCGAATCTCGATCACCTCGGATTCGCCGATCGAGCCAGCGTGATCGTGGCTCCGGTCGCCACGGCGCTGCGATCGCTGCCCCTGGTCGATGGCGACCGCTTCGACGTGGCGTTCTGCGATCCGCCCTACGCCCAGGACCCGTGGGCCGAGCTCTGGGCGTCGGTTCCGGCGTTGCTGCTGGTGGGCCACGCCGAGAACGAGATCGAGGTTCCCGAGCCGTGGGTGGAGCTGCGACGGCGCCACTACGGGCGGGCGGTCATCGTCATCGCTGAGCGCGACGGCTAGCGTTGAGTGGCGATGACAGTGGCGCTCTACCCCGGCTCGTTCGACCCGGTGCACAACGGGCACGTGGCGGTCATCGACATGGCGGCCACGATCTTCGACGAGGTGATCGTCGGCGTTGGCCACAACCCGGCCAAGCCGTCGGGTTTCTTCGGCGCGAAGGAACGCAAGGTCCTCATCGAACGCTCCGGTTCGTGGCCGAATGTGAGGGTGGCGCTCTTCAGTGGGCTGGTCACCGCAGCAGCCGCCGACCTCGGTGCCGACTGCCTCGTGAAGGGGCTCCGTAGCTCCACCGACCTCGATGTCGAGATGTTGCAGGCCAACATGAACACCATGACTGGTGACGGCTTGCCAACCGTGTTTCTCCCGGGTCTCGGCGAACACGCTCTGGTGTCTTCCCGCTATGTGCGGGAGATCGCCTCCGTGGGCGGCGACGTGTCGTCGGTCGTGCCAGTCGCCGTGCTGGACGCGCTGGAGGCGAGGTCGGCGTCGTGACTGATCACGACCTCTACGACGCCGACGCCATCGACGACGACGAGGACTTCGACGACTTCGACGAGTTCGAGCGGCCCAACCCCTATGCGGTGCCCGAGGTGGAGGCCCTGTTGGAGGAGGCGATCGAGATGTTGGCCGAGGCTCGGCCGCTCCCGATGTCCACCACGGTGAAGGTCGCCCGCGACGATCTGCTCCACGTCCTCGAACAGGCGCAGGAACGGCTACCGGAAGAGGTGCGGGCGGCCCGCTGGCTGCTCAAGGAACGCGAGGACTTCATCGCCAAGGCCCGTCTGGAGCACCAGGCCCTCATCGACGAGGGGCGAGCCCAGGTGAGCCGCATGGTGGAACGTCAGCAGGTGGTCAAGGAGGCCGAGAGTCGGGCCCGCCAGATCCTCGACGAGGCCAAGGCCGAGGCCAACACGATGAAGCGTGAGGCCGAGGAGTACTGCGATCGGAAGCTTGCACGCTTCGAAGCGGTTCTGTTGAAGACCACCGAAACCGTCCAGCGGGGGCGGGAGCGGCTCGTCGGGATGACCGACGTGGCCGGCGCCCGGCCCAATGAGTGGGGCGACGACGACTGGGACGACCAACCCTTCGACGATGACGGCCAGGATCATGACGAGCTCGACTGATGCAACCGACGCAGCCGGCAACCCCGACAGCGGCGCGCGCCCGCCCAAGCTCCTGGTGAACGTCACCGAGCTGCGCCGTCGCCTCGGTCAACGGCGCGACGTGGAGATCGATGTCGTGCTCCCGATGCAGACCGTGGTCGGATCGCGCACCACGCCGCAACCCGTGCTCGGGGCCGTCACGATCGAATCGATCGAGCGAGGGGTGTCGGTCATCGGGCAGGTGCGCTTCGGCTGGGCGGGCGACTGCCGCCGCTGCCTCGAAGAGGTGGCCGGCGAGATCGACGTCGATCTCGACGAGATCTTCCAGGTGGGCGCGCCCGACGACTCCGACATCATCGACTTCGACGGCGAGACGATCGATCTGGTGCCGCTGGTGGGCGACGCCGTGGCCCTCTCACTCCCGCTCGCCCCCCTGTGCGGCGAGGACTGCGAGGGGCCAGACCCCGAGCGCTATCCGGCGCTCACCGTTGACGCCGCCTCCGAGCAGGCCGAGGCTGAGCGGGGCCCTGATCCCCGGTGGGCGGCGCTCGAACAGCTCGACCTCAACTGACCCTCGACTGATACAGCCGAGCCCGCGTCTACCGGCTCTCTGAACTGCCCTGACCGTTCTCTGAGGTCGGGTTTGCTTTCGTTGGGGCCACCTTCGAGGAGCGTCGCCGTTCCTCACGGCTCGTCGGTGGGTTCACATGTTCGTCAATCGCTCGTCTGGCTCCGCATCGGCCGGGCCACGTCCGTCAGCCCCGTTTCATGATCCGGCGTTCGACCTCGGATTCGTGGTCGGCATCCCGCTGGTGGCGCTCGCATCAGGCGCAGTTGTGGTCGCCATCCCCGCAGCCTTTCCCATCGTGCTGGCGCTCGACATCTGGTTCCTCGGGTACCACCACGTGATCTCGACATTCATCCGGCTCCTCGGTGATCCGGTGACCCGCCGCGAGAGCGTGATGCTCTGGACGGGCCTCCCCGTGCTCGTCGTGGTCGGGGTGGTCGCCATGGCAGCCCTGTTCGGCACATGGGCGCTGGCGACCACGTACTTCTACTGGCAGTGGTGGCATTACACCCGCCAGTCGCGTGGGATCGCGATGCTGATCGACCGTGGCACGTCAGCCAAACCCGACGGAGGGAGCCGGCTGTTCGAGGTCGTGTTCTACGCCCTGCCCATCGCGGGTGTGCTGAGCCGCAGCGCTGATGGGCCAACCGATTTCATCGGCACCCCGTTCCGGCCCGTGCCAATCCCCGAGTGGGTGGCCGACGCCTCGACGGTGGTGGCGGTGGCGCTCACAGCCGTGGCAGTCGTGATGGTGGCTCGACGGGTGCTGAGCGGGACCGCGTCGTCGTTGGCGGCGCAGTACATGGGGAGCCATGTGGTGGTGTTCGCAGTCTCGTATCTGTTGATCGATGACATCACCCACGGCTGGCTCGTGGTGAACATCTGGCACAACGCCCAGTACGTCGCCTTCGTGTGGCTCTTCCACCACCGCAAGGCGGGCGCCACCTCCTCGGCACGGTCGCCGTTGCCGATTCCGCACCGGCTCGCTCGCAGCCTGACCGTCTTCCTCGCTGTCGGCCTCGTGCTCTCGACCCTGGTCTACGGCCTGGTCGCTGCCGCCCTGATGGTGGCCGCCGTGCCTGCGATCATCGTGTACCAGGCCATCAACTTCCACCACTACGTCGTGGACTCGCGGATCTGGCAGAGTCGGCGACCATCGATGGGCGAGCCGTCGGTCGCCCGGTGATCCTGCGCTGGCGATCGGGTGGGATCAGTCCGGGGTGAGAGGCAGCGCGTCGAGAGGTTCGGCGCCGGTTGCGGTGATGAGAACCTGGCGTTCGAGCTTGACGGCCTCGATGCCACCCGGTGGGGCCGCCAGAGCCTCGGCGCAGAGCACCATGCCCTCCACCACCTCCCCGTCGTAGCCGGCCGTGGCGAAGTGGTCCCGGTTGAGGACGAGTGGGTACTCGTTGCAGAGGCCCACCCCGTGGACAACGGCGGCATTGGTCACCGAGTGGATCTCGGGCGAGGGAAGATGAGCTCGGTTGCTGATCTCGGCGAACGATGCGCCGGGGCGCAGCAGGGCGAGGTTGTCGGCGAGCTGGACGGAGGCGGCGTCGAAGAGCCGTTGTTGGGCGTCGCTCGGACGTCGATCACCTGCCACCCAGGTCCGGGAGATGTCGACCGAGTAGCCGCCGAGCCCGATCAAGTCGGTGTCGAAGGCGACCAGCTCGCCGGGTTCGATCACCTTGGCCGATGCCTCCTGGTACCAGGGGTTGGTTCGCGGGCCCGAGGTGAGGAGGCGGGTCTCGATCCACTCGCCGCCCCCGGCGATGTTGGCGCGGTGCAACTCCGCCCAGACCTCCACCTCGGTACGCCCCGGCGTGAGCACCGCCGCCATGGCGGCCACGGCTTCCTCGGCTGCTGCGACCGCCTGGCGGATCGCCACGATCTCGGCGGCGGTCTTCACCATTCGGGCCCGGTCGGCCACGCGCTGGCCGTCGTGCACCCACACCCCGCGCCGGGCGAGGGCCTCCGCCCCCAACGGGTCGAGGCGATCCACGGCCAGATCCTTGGCGCCGGGCCCAAGGAGGTCGGTGATCTCGTCGGCCCACTGTTCGGCGAACGCCGGCGCATTGGCACCAGCCACGAAGTGGTACCACGACACTGCAGGGCGCACGTCGGCCACCCCGAGATGCCCGGCCGCGAGGTGCTCGCACCCCTTGAACTCGAACAGCACCACATCGCCCGCCGTCGGCACGAACACATAGCGGCACGGATTGTGGAGGCCGTACACCTGCATGTTCGACACGCCCGTGGCGTAGCGGATGGTGGTGGGGTCGTAGAACAGGCCGCCGGCCACGCCCGCCTCAGCCAAGCTGGCGCGCAGCCGCTCGAGGCGGCCGGCCTCCAGCTCGGCATCGTCGGCGGGGTGGACGTCGGCTCGTTGGCGGGAGTTGGCGTGGGTGGCGGTGTCGAGCGCCGTCACAGGATCAACCCGTCGGCGGCTCGACTGCGCTGCTCGCCGGCCACGAGGTGGGCCTCCGTCACTCGCCCATACACCGAGCGGGTGCGATCCACCGGCCCGATCACCCCGGGGCGATCGGCATAGGAGAGCACGAGCATCACCCTGGTGCTTGTGCCCTCCACCTGCGTGACGCGGTGCAGTGAGTGGCGGCCGAGGAACACCTGCAGCGTGCCGGGTTCGACGTCGGAGCGTCGTATGAGGTGGTGGTCGTCTCCGGCCAGGATCCGGCCCAGGCCGGCCAGGTTCTCGTCGCCGGGGCGACGGAGGTTCGGGCAGTACTCGAACACACCGCCCACCTCGGCCCGGTCGATCATCACGGTGACCACGAACTCGTTCGTGTCGTAGTGCCACGGGTAGCGGCCCCCGGGTGGCAGGATCGTGGCGATCAATCCCGCCATCGGATCGGCGTACTCGAACACCCGGTTGCGGCCAACGCAGGCCGCCACGAATGCCTTGAACCGGGGCGCGGCGTAGAGCCGGTGCGACGGGGCGTAGGCCGGGATCATGTCGCGCGTGACGTGGCCTGCGTGCCACCGCAGCGCCGTGCACCGCGGGTCGTCGGCGGGAAGCGTCGCCTCCAGGTCGGCCCGGGCGTACACAGTGCTCTCGTGTTCGCGGATCGGAACGTGGGTTCGCGCCGCGCCCAGCTGACGGCTGATCTCGGCCCGAGCCTCGGGACGGAGGAATCCCGTCAACTCGCACGCCCCCTCGGTGGCGAGACGACGTGTCACCTCGTGGACGAGCTCGCGCCAGGCAGGGCGATGGGGCTCGTGGATTGGGTAGCGGTCGATGTCGATCACATCGTCGATCCACCCCTGCTCGGGGTCGGCAACGAGGGCGAGGCCGTTCACGGTGTGGTCCTTTCCAGGAGGCGTCGTTGGTTCCTCGGACACCTCACCACCTCGGGATATATGCGTCCAACGAATCATTCAGTGCCTCGATCATGAGGAGCGTTCATGTAACGTGCCGGGATGGTGCAACCCCTGGTGCTCGAGCTCCGTCACTACGAGACGATCGCCGCCATCGTCGAGTTCGGCACGATGACCGAGGCGGCCCGTCACCTCTCGGCAACGCAATCCGCGTTGAGTCATCGCCTTGCCGAGGCCGAACGGCGCCTCGGCACCACACTGTTCGATCGCGGGCGACACCGACGGCTCACCCCCACCCGCGACGGGCTGGCGATCCATCAGGCCGCAACCCGAGCGCTCGACGATCTGTCACGGGCTGAGCGGGCGGTGCTGGGCTCGCCCCATCCCTCGGCGGTCACGCTGCGCGTCGCCGTGGGCAGCTACGACTGCTACCACTGGTTTCCTGGCTTCCTCGCTGAGGTGCGGGCTGCCCACCCCGACGTCGATCTCGAACTGACGGTGGTGGGTGACGCCCCGGGTCCGGCGCTGGCGGCCAACCGGGTGGACATCGTGGTCGCTCCGGGCGAGCCCGAGGGAGACCACGACCTGGCCCCGCTGTTCGCCGACGAACTCGTGCTCGTGGTCGGCCCCGACCATCATCTGGCTGGCGCCGACGTGGTGGAGCCGGCCGAGCTGGCGTTGGAGACCTACCTCACCTACAACGCTCAGCCAACGCCCGGCTTCGAGTACGACCGGTTCATCCGT
Organism: Actinomycetota bacterium; assembly: GCA_039029735.1. Taxonomy (GTDB): domain Bacteria; phylum Actinomycetota; class Acidimicrobiia; order Acidimicrobiales; family SZUA-35; genus CADEDH01. The sequence continues at coordinate 39,130 of JBCCFL010000045.1, forward strand.
CCCGGGCAGGTCTATCCCCGTCTGGTGCGGGTGGTGCCCCAGACCAGCGCCATCGCCGAGCTGGTGGCGGCCGGGGCCGGTGTGTCGATCCTCAGTCGTTGGGCGCTCCGGCCGAACCTCGACGCCGGCCGGCTCCATGCCGTGCAGTGCGGGGTGCGGGGGCTCGACCTCACCTGGCATGCGGCCACCCGCCGGGGCGACGATCTGGCGCGATCCATGGCTATCGAGCTCAGCAGCTCGCTCCGCGTTGCGGAGGAGGCCGGCGGGGCCTGAGTGTCGCCGCCTCCATCCCACGGGGGCCCGGAGCGGGTCTGGGAGAGTGGCGACCATGAACCGCACACCACCACCGGATCATGGATTGACCATGCATCCACCGTCTTCTATATTTCCGATTATCGATAATCGATCTGGACGAGAGTAGGGGACATGGTCCAGTACCGCCGCCCGCGCGACGTGGGCGAGGCACTACAAGTATTGGCCGACGCCAACGGATCGGGCCGGGTGCTCGTCGGGGGCACCGATCTGCTCGTCGGCGTGCGCCGTCGGCCGCTCGAACCCCTCGTTCTGGTCGACATCAAGGCCGCCGTCGACCTCCCTCCTGCGATCGAGGTGACCAGCGAGGCCATGCGATTCGGGCCGACGGCCACGATGTCGAGCATCGGTGCCGATGCCAGGGCGATCGAGTGGTTCCCCGCCTTGGCGGCGTCGTCACGGGTGGTCGGTTCCGTCGCCATCCGCAACCGGGCCACGTTGATCGGCAACATCTGCAACGCATCGCCGGCAGCCGACACTGCACCCGCGCTCCTTGTGTACGGGGCGTCGGTCACCATCGCCGGTCCGGCCGGGGAGCGGACCATGCCGCTGTCGGCCTTCTTCCTCGGCCCAGGCTCCACGGCGTGCGGCCCCGACGAGCTCGTGGTTCGAGTCGACGTCCCGATCCCGTCCCGCGGACACCGCTCGGCCTTCGAGCGCCTCACCCGTCGGCGCGGGGTGGATCTCGCCACGGTGAACGCAGCCGCCGGGGTGTCGACCGACGGGGTGGTGACCCTCGGCCTCGGCGCCGTCGGCCCGACGCCGTTGGTCTCCGGACCGAGCAGCCCGATCGATGTGAGTTCGCCGCCGGCGGTGGCCGACGTGGTCGAGCAGTTGATCACGGTGGCCACACCTATCTCCGACGTCCGGGCCGGCGAGCCGTATCGCCGGGCGATGACGGCGGTGTTGGCTCGCCGTGCCATTCAGCGAGCCGTCGAGGTCGCATCATGAGCCAACGCAACGGTGACTCGTCCACGATGCTCGATCAGCTCGCCCCGGTCGAGGTGGCCGTGACCGTCAACGGGGTCGACCACACCACGGCGATCCCGCCGCACCGCACCCTCCTCGACACGCTGCGCGACGACCTCGGCCTCACGGGCACCAAGAAGTGCTGTGCCGACGGCGAGTGCGGGGCCTGCACCGTGTTCCTCGACGGCACCCTGGTGAACTCCTGCCTCGTGCTCGGTCTGGAGGCGGCCGGCCACGACGTGACGACGATCGAGGGGCTCTCGATGGACGGCCTCACGGCGCTCCAGGAGGAATTCCTCGCGGCCGGCGCCGTCCAGTGCGGGGTGTGCATTCCCGGGCAGGTGATGGCGGCAGAAGACCTGCTCAGGGCGAATCCGGCCGCCGACGCCACCGAGATTCGCGAGGCCATGTCGGGCAACCTCTGCCGCTGTGCCGGGTACGAGCGCATCGTGGCCGCCATCCAGGCCGCCGCCGGGCAGCGGGTGGAGATCCGATGACCGCCGTTGACGCCCGGCCCGATCGCGCCGTCGGCGGCCCGGTGGTCCGCGACGGCGGTGCCGACCGGGTGGCCGGCACCCAGCGCTATCTCAGCGACATCCCCTTCGTCGACGCCGCCCACGTGGCCTTCACCACGATCCCCGTGGGGTGCGCTGAGATCACGGCGATCGACACGGCGGCCGCCGCCGCCCTGCCGGGTGTGCTCACCGTGGTCACCGCCAGCGACCTACCCCAACCGATGAAGCGGTTCGGTATCTCCCACAAGGACCGGCCGGTGCTGGCCAGCGGCACGGTGAACTTCCACGGCGAGCCAGTGGCGGCCGTGGTGGCTGAGTCTGCCGATCTTGCTCGGGCCGCCGCCGATGTCGTGGTGGTCGAGTACCGGGAGCTGCCCGGGGTGTACGACCTCGACGCCGCGCTCGCCGCCGATGCCCATCTCGTGCAGGATCCATCGGTGCGCCCGGGTGACGCCCTCAACGCCACCAACGTGTTGGAGACCGCCGACTACGCCTGGGGCGAGATGGACGCGGCCGAGGGCCAGGCCGACCTGGTCGTCGAGAACACCTACACCTTCCCGATGGTGACCCACTTCCCGATCGAGCCCGGCGGGGTGGTGGCCTCGCCCGGCGACGACGGGGGAGTGGAGGTCCACTCACCCGTGCAGCACCCCTATCTGTTGCAGCGCATCGTGGCCGACATCGTGGGCCAGCCCCTCGCCAGGGTGCGCATCGTGGCCCCGGATCCTGGCGGTGGCTTCGGCGGCAAGCAGACGCCCCGCTATGAGCCTCTCCTGGCGCTGCTTGCTCTCCGGACCAAGCGCACCTGCCGGCTCGTACTCTCGCTGGAGGAGACGTTCCAGCTCATGCGGCGCTCGGGGTGCCGGATCGCCGCCCGGACGGGATTCCGGTCGACGGGCGAGGTGGTCTTCCATCAGATGGCGGCCGACTTCGTGATCGGGGCCTACGCCGACGTCGCCCCCCGGGTCATGACCAAGGGCAGCTACGTCGGGGCAGGGCCGTACCGCATCCCGGCGGTGCAGGTGAACGCCAGGGCGGTGCTCACCAACACCACGCCCAGCTGCGCCTTCCGCGGCTTCGGCGCTCCCCAGGTGGCGTGGGCCACCGAGTCCCAGCTCGACGCCGGCGGTCGGGCGCTCGGAGTCGACTCGCTCGACATGCGGCGCCGCAATCTCGTGCAGGCCGGCGAGCCGTTCATCCGCGGCGATCACGAGGCCCGGGCCGACGGTCAGTGGCACCAGAGCCTCGAACGGGCCGCCGAGCTCATCGGCTGGGGCGAGCCGATCGGGCCCAACCGTGGTCGTGGCGTCGCCGTCGGCATCAAGCCGGGCGCCACGTCGGGCCTCTCGCAGAGCCTCGTGCGGCTGCTCTACGACGGCAGCGCCATCGCCTATGCCGGCACCTCCGACATGGGCCAAGGCGCCCGCACCCTCTGGAAGCAGATCCTGGCCGACGAACTCGGCGTGGATCTCGACAAGATCACGATCGTCAGTGGCGACACCGATGCCGTACCGTTCGACCTGCAGACCTCGGCCAGCCGGTCCACGGTGTTCATGGGCTCGGCCGTGCTCGATGCCTGCCGCGACATCCGCGCTCGGGTGCGTGATCTGTACGCCGAGGCCACTGGAGCCGACGCCGTCGACCTCGACCACGCCCCGGGAGTGATCGTGGTCGGAGGCACCGAGATGCCGCTCGTCGACGCAGCCCAGGCGGCACTGGGCAGCCTGCGGGGCGAGTTCGTTGGGCAGGGCACCTGCCGGCTGCGGGGCGTGTCGGGCCATCCGCTGGGCGGCGACGCCGCCTTCTACGAATTCAACTGCACTGCCATCGAGGTGGAGATCGATCCCGAGACGGGGGAGGTGCTGCTCGCCACGCACGTGACTGTTGGCGACGTTGGCACCGAGCTCAACCCACTGCAGGTCGTTTCCCAAGACGAGGGCGCCGCGATCATGGGCCTCGGTCACACGCTGATGGAGCAGGTACTCCACGACGAGCATGGCCGGATCCGCAACCTCGGGGCGCTCGACTACCGCATACCCACCTTCAACGACGTGGCCCTCCAGATGGTGAGCGACTCCGTCGAGAACCATGACGGTCCCGGGCCATACGGGTCGAAGGGGATCAGCGAAGGCGCACTGCTCTGCACCGCTGGCGCCGTGGGCGCCGCGGTGACCAACGCCATCGGGGTGCAGATCGTTGAGCTCCCACTCACCGCCGAACGCATCTGGACCGCCATGCAGGACGCCCCGGCGTCCGCGTCGTGGTCCTCGTCATCCGATCCCGAGCCGAGCTGAGCCCGGGCCCGTTCTCAAGAAGCCGATTCCACGAAGGAGCCGAGACATGTCAACTGTCTGCCTAGCCGGAACCCTCGACACCAAGGGTGAGGAGTACGCGTTCGTCAAGGAACGTCTGATTGCGGCCGGCGTCGACGTGCTCGTCGTCGACTGCGGTGTATTGGGCGAACCGCACTTCGCCCCCGACATCGCCTCGTCCGAGGTGGCGGCCAAGGCCGGTATCGATCTCGCGGACTTCCGGGCCGGCGTGGAGGGGGCTGGCGGCCGTGTGACCGCCGTTGGCAGCATGAGCCAGGGCCTCGGCGTGCTGCTCTCCGAGTTGGTGGATCAAGGTCGGATCCAGGCCGTGCTCGGTATGGGTGGCACTGGAGGCACGGATCTGCTGAGCGGTGCGTTCCGCACGCTGCCGATGGGGCTGCCGAAGCTGATCGTGTCGACCATGGCGTCGAACGACACCCGGCCCTACGTTGGCCACTCCGACATGCACATGGCCAACGCCGTGACCGACATCGCTGGCCTCAACAACGTGTCGAAGGTTGTGCTCGCCAATGCCGCCCATTCCGTGGCGGGAATGGCCCAGCACTATGAGGTGACCAAGAGCCTGGCCTCGTCGAGCGACCCGTTGATCGGAGTCTCGATGTTCGGTGTCACCACGCCGGGCGTGATGCGCATCCGCAAGCGTCTCGAGGAGGAGGGCTTCCAGGTCGTCACCTTCCACGCCGTCGGCGAGGGCGCCGGTATGGAGCATCTGATTGACGAAGGCGTGATCGACGGGCTGATCGACTTCACCCTCGCCGAGCTGCTCAACCACTGGAACAACGGCATCTTCGATCCCGGCATCGAGCGCATGTCGGCAGCCACCCGCAACGACATCCCGCTCGTGGTCGTGCCTGGTGCGGTGGAGGTGTTCAACTTCGGCGCCGTCGACACGATCCCGGCGGAGTACAACACCGAAGAGCGCAACGTGCTCATCCACAATCCGAACATCACGTCGCTCCTCGCCACCAAGGACGAACTCACCCGCCTCGGCGAGTACGTGGCCGATCACGTGAACCGCAGCCTCGGCCCCAAGGCCGTCGCGTTGCCGCTCACTGGCCTCGACAACTACCACGCCGAAGGCAGCCAGTGGCATGGCGTGGACGTGTCGCCGCTGTTCGAAGCCATCCGGGCCAATCTCGACGGAGGCATCGAACTGGTGGAGATGGCGAACAACATCAACGACGAGCCCTTCGCCGACGCCGTGTTCGATCTGTTCATCGAGCGGTGGAAGCAGCACGCCGCCACCTCATGAGTGGGCTCGCGAGCGAAGGGCCGTGGCGGGTGCGGGTTTTGCTGCTCCGCCATGGCCAGGTCGCAAACCACAAGGGCGACGTTCCCCTCACGCCCACCGGCGAGGCCCAGGCCGATGCCGCTGGGCGGTGGTTCGCCGATCAGGAGATCGCGGTGGCCACTGTGCTCAGTGGTGAGACGCTCCGCACCCGCCACACGGCGGACGGCTTCGTGGCCGGCTATCGGGCTGCCGGCGGCGATGTGGCCGACCCCGTGGTGAGCGTTGCGCTCCGCAACCCCGATCTGTACCTGGGCGGTCATCGCATCAACATGGCCGAGGGCGCCGAAGCACTCGCAGCACAGTCGCCGGCGATGCGTGCCGCTGACGTCGAGCGGTCGGTGTTCTTCGCGGGGTTCATGACCGCCCCCGATCGGGTGGCCCACTGGCTCGAGCACCCCGATCCGCCAGGGGACGACGCCGTCGGAGTGGGGCGACGCATCGATCGGTTCGCGATGAGCCTCGCCGATGTCCCGGCGTGGGAGGGCGCCACCGTGGTGGCCGTCACCCACTCGCCGGTGCTGCGGGCGGTGCGTCTGAACCACTGGAACGAGTACTCGAAAGAACCTCCGTTCCTCCATGGCTACGCCCTCACGGTCGGCCTTGACGGCGACCTGACCATGACGGCCGTCGCCACCGGCACGGGCGACATACCGGCGACGGCCGCCCCCGGTACCGGCGTCGGCCCAACCCCCACCACAACCACCAGCGCACAGGAGGCTTCGTCGTGACCAGCGTCATCATCACCTGCGCCCCAACAGGGGCGATCCACACACCGTCGATGTCGCCGTATCTCCCGGTCACGCCGGAGGAGATCGCCCGGGAGAGCCTCGGTGCGGCCGAGGCCGGCGCCGCCATCGTGCACCTCCATGTGCGCGA
>JBCCFL010000046.1:0-45048 GCA_039029735.1 Actinomycetota bacterium
ACCGGTCTGCTCGCAACAGCAGGTGGGCTGACGCTTCAGCAGGCGATTGACGACGGAGCGTTCACCACCGAGGTCTACGCTTCCCGGGAAGGCGCCGGCCGTGGCGACGCCCATGGCGACGGTGGTCGGGCCCTGGAACGAGTCCAGGAGCGCATCGCCGAACTGGAAGCCCAACTCGCCGAACTCGAGCGCACCCAGGGATCCCGGCGACTCAAGTCGAAGATCAAGCAGACGCTCCGACGCCTCCGCCAAGAGGCCGAAGCCCGAGCGAAGGGGGAAACACATGGCCGTCGAGAGCGTGGCCAGCGGGGACGGGGGTAGGTCCCAGTGGGTGTGGCGTCCACTCCAGGGGTACGGCCCCTTCGTGTTCGGCACAGCGCATCATGAGACGCCACACGTCCGAGAACTCGCCGAGGAGTTCGATATGGGCACGGACGGCTGGGCGCGGAACTACTACACCGACTTCGAGGGTGTCGAGGTCGGGTTCTGGGACGACGAACTCAACGAGGTCGCCGTGTCCGACGAGTTCGTCCTCGACGGCCGGCAGATCATCGGGGAACCGTTCGCCGATGTGATCGCCTCGATCCATGATGTGGCCGAGGTACCAGACGACTCCGACGTGTTGGGCAGTGCGTTCTTCGTCGAGCGCGAGTTCTCGATCTTCTACGACCCTGAGGACGGCCTGATCATCGGGGTCAACGTCACGAGCCGAATCGAGGAGGGGCCACGAGCGGAGGCGGTATCAGGCGAAGAGGCGTGAGGTGGTGGCGTCGAGATCGGCGGTGACGGCGGCGATGTAGCGGTCGGGTCTGACCACCACCGTTGCTCCCTCGGCCAACAACGGGAGAGCTTCGGCCGACATCGTGACCGTTGCGGCGCCAAGCCGGGCCCACGCATCAACGGTCTCGGCGGAGCGAGCCGGGCCACCCTGCACAGCCGAGATCAGCGCCCAGTCCGGGCCGAGCATCGATCCCAGTTCGTCGACGGCGATCCCCGACGGGAGGGGAAGGGGGCGTCCGACGGCATCGTGACCGCAGTCGAGATCGAGCAGCCCCCGTTCGAGATGCGGGAACGGGCGGCCGCCTCCGTAGCCATCAGCGATGGCACGAGCGCCCCCGCGAGCAATGGCGTCGATCAGTCGCCCGGCGGCGGCTGAGTGCGCCACCTGACCGGTGGCGTGGGGTAGCCGCTCCACCTCGTAGGTGTCGAGCACCTCCTCCGGGAGCACTCCGCCTCGAACCGCAGCCAGCTTCCAGGACAGGTTCTCTGCGTCACGCATGCCGGTGCACATGCCCTGCCCGTTGAACGGCGGCATCTGATGGGCCGCATCGCCTGCGAGGAACACCGAGCCCACGCGGAACCGCTCGGCCACCGTGGCGTGGAACCGATACACGGCCGACCGATCGATCCTGAGTTGCTCGGGCGTACCCCATTCGGACATTCGGGCCTGGAGGAACTCGGGCGTTCGGGCGTCGTCTTGGGTTTCGTCGTTGCGCAGCTGGAACTCCCAGCGCTTGTGATTGCGGTGGCCAGGCACGAACGTCACCACCCGATCCGGGTGGCAGTGCTGTTGGGCCAGCGGCGACAGCGGGAGGTCGGGATCGAGCTGGGTGGTGTCGACCACCAGCCAGTCCTGATCGAAGCCCTGGTTGTCGAGGCCGATCGAGCACACCTTGCGCACGGTGCTGGAGGCGCCGTCAGCGCCGATCACCCATCGGGCGGTCAGACGTTGCTGGCCACCGGCGGCGGCAGACGACTGCGTCACAACGCACGGCTCCACCGGGTCGACGTCGATCACCTCCAACCCGAACCGGAACTCCACGCCGGCCCGCTCCGCCGCAGCCCGCAGCGCCGCTTCGAGGCTGGGCTGATCGAACATCACCGATAGCGGGTACCCGAGCCGGGTGACGAACCCCGGAGGAGGTTCGTGGCCCACCACCCGGTTGCCGTCAGCGTCGAGGAACTCGGCGCCACTCAGCGGCGTGGACACCGCTGACAGCGCCGCGCCCAAGCCGGCGTCGGTGAACAGCCGCTGGATCTCGTCGTCCATGCCGATCGCCCGCGGCAACGGGTAGATCTCGGCGGTGCGGTCGATGGCGGTCACCCGAAGGCCTCGCTGGGCACATCGGAGCGCAGCCATCACGCCCACTGGCCCGCACCCCACCACGAGCACGTCGCCGACGTGGTGCGGCGACGAATCGCTCATGCGGGGTTCGGCACGTAGGCCACGAGCGACTCCACCGACTCGCCATCACGACGCCGAGTGACGAGTTCGGCAGGATCGAACTTCACGCCAATGGGGTTGGCGGCGAACACGTCGCTGTGCATGAAGGCCTCCGCCTCGGAAGGCGTCATCGTGTCGACCTGAAGCTCCACCTGATTGCCGTCGGGGTCAGCGTAGTACATCGACAACGTCATGCCGTGGTTGATCGGCGCCACCGGGGTGATGCCCTCCGCCGCCAGCCGCTCGTAGGTGCCAAGGAGATCGTCGAGCGAGGCGTAGGTGAAGGCCACGTGCTCGAGCCCGGCCCGGGAGCGCTCCTTGTCAGCCAGGGACGGGGCGTTGATGATCGCCAGCCGATGGTGCTCGTCATCGTAGGTGATGAACGACAGCACCTCGTTCTGGTGCCGCACCTCGGCCACGAGCACGGTGGTCCACCAGCGCACCATCTCCTCGAAGCGGGCGGTGCGGAGCACGATGTGGGCGAGCTTGACCGGCGAAACTGCGGTGGATGACATGACGAGGTGCTCCTTCGTCGGGCCGCCGGCCACCGGTGTGTGACCGTCAGCGGCTCGAACGTCTCCAATGCGACAACGCTGGTCGACGGTTGAACGCCGTGTCAACCGACCGCTACGTTCGGCCAGGCCGGTGCGGATCGATCCGCAGCGGCGGCCGAACCGGCCACCACGACCAGGAGCTGATCGCATGGGTTTCCGCCTCGCCAACGTGGAGGGTCGCGCTGCCCTCGTGGACGGCACCGACTACTACGACGTGGCCACCCTCTCGGGCGGACGGCTCGACCCCGACCCGATGGCTTGTATCGGCGAAACCGCCGTGCTCCACGAACTCGCTGCCGGCCTCGGCGCCGCCACCCCCACCGGCTCCGTCGATTCGGTGACCCTCGGCCCACCCGTGCCGCGGCCCCGGAACTCGTTCGGCATCGGGCTGAACTATCGGGATCACGCGGCGGAGTCGAACATGGAGGTGCCCGAGGTGCCTGTCGTGTTCACCAAGTACCCGAGCTGTATCGCCGGCCCGACCGACGACATCGAGCTGCGCACCAACCGTGGTGACTACGAAGCCGAACTCGTGGCGGTGATCGGCACCGGGGGGCGCGACATCGCCGAGGCGGACGCGTGGAACCACGTGGCCGGGCTCAGCGTTGGTCAAGACATTTCCGACCGGCGCCTCCAACTCGCGGCCAAACCACCGCAGTTCGGCCTCGGGAAGTCACGCGACACCTACGGCCCGATCGGCCCGGTGCTGGTGAGCCCCGACCTCCTCGACGACCGCGACGCCCTCGCCATCACCTGCGACGTGAACGGCGAGCGCCGGCAGGACTCGACCACCGCCAACCTCATCTTCTCGGTGTCGACCCTGGTCGCCTACCTCTCCGAGGCGATCACGCTCGTACCCGGCGACCTCATCTTCACTGGCACGCCCGAAGGCGTCGGTATGGCCCAGGGCCTGTGGCTCGCTCCGGGCGACGTGGTCACCACCACGATCGCCGGTATCGGCACCATCACCAACACCTGCGTCTGAGCGCGAGCTGTGTGAGAATCCCGCCATGGCCACCTTCGAACGCGACGACATCTCCATCTCCTACGACACGCACGGCGACGGCTTCCCCGTGTTGCTCATCGCCCCTGGCGGCATGCGCTCGGCCGCCGCGGTGTGGCACAACATGCCGCTCAACCCGATCGAGCAGCTGTCGCCGAGCTACCGGGTGGTGGCCATGGACCAGCGCAATGCTGGCTCCTCCGCCGCGCCGATCACGGCCGACGACGGCTGGGCCACCTACACCACCGACCAGCTCGCCCTGCTCGACCACCTCGGCATCGATCAGTTCCACGTGGTTGGTATGTGCATCGGCGGCTCCTACATCGCCGCGTTGATCAAGGCCGCGCCCGAGCGTGTGCGCTCGGCCGTGGTCATGCAGACGATCGGCGTGGACGAGAACCGCAATGCCTTCTACGAGATGTTCGACAGCTGGGCCGCCGACATCAAGGGCGATCACCCCGAGGTCGACGAGGCCACCTGGGCATCGTTCCGCTCGAACATGTACGACGCGGAGCCGTTCCTGTTCACTGCCGGCGACGCCGACGTGGCGGCCATGGCCACGCCACTGTTGTTGCTGATGGGTAACGATCTCTACCACCCCGAGTCGTCGTCTCGCCGGTGGGCCGAGTTGTCGCCCAATGCCACGCTGATCGAGGAGTGGAAGGAAGAACCGGCCCGGGGAGAGGCGATCGCCGCGATGGACGCATTCCTCGCCTCCAACACCCCGTAGCCGGCAGATAGCCGCTGAATTAGGCGGTTTTGCCTTCCCCTCGGCGCAATCGTTCTGTAACGTACCGACGTGGCGTTGGCGGAGCGACATCCCGAGCGGACCAGTGCGGCCCTGCTCGCCCGGCGAACGAGCCTTCGGATGGACCTCCAGCGGGTGGACGCGTTGGCCGGGCTGGAGTGGGATGCCGCCGTCCAACAGGTGCTCGACGCCCCGGTGAACACCGGCACCGTGGCCGCCTTCGACGACTCGAAGCAGACGATCACGTGGTGGACCGACCGCATCCTCGCCCCTGGCAGTGGCCTGCACGAACGGATGACGTTCTTCTGGCATACGATCCTCACCTCGAACCGGTGGGCCGCGGGTGAACAGTCACTGATCGGGCCGCAGCTCAACCTGCTGCGCGCCAACGCGCTCGGCAACTACCGCACCCTCCTCCAGGCGTTCGCCGTCGACGGTGCGCTGATCAAGTACCTCGACGCCGACTCCTCCACTCGGAAGAACCCGAACGAGAACCTCGGTCGCGAGCTGATGGAGCTGTTCACGTTCGGAACCGGCCACTACACCGAGGACGACGTGCGAGCGGCCGCCCTCGCCATGACTGGGTGGCAGGTCGACAAGGACAACGACCGGGCCTACCTGAACCAGGGACGGGCGAACACCGATCCCGTCACCTTCCTCGGCGAGAACAAGGTGTGGGACGTGGCGTCGATCGTCGATCGGCTCTGCGATCATCCGGCCACCGCTCGTCGGATCGCCTCGCTGGTCTGGTACCACTTCGTGGGGGCCGCTCCTGAGCCTGCCGTGGCCGATGAGTTGGGCACCTGGTGGCAGGGTCAGAACCTGGAGATCACGCCACTGGTGGGCCGCATTCTCCGCGAGCCCGCCTTTCGCGAAAACCACTACGCCCGGCCCCGCAGCGGCTACGAGTTCTACGCCGCCGCGGCGTCGATCGTGGGCTGGGGCACCGACGAGCTGTGGCGGCCTCGCAACATGGGCCAGGCGCTGTACGAGCCACCGAACGTGGCCGGGTGGCCCGAAGGTGATCGCTGGCTGAGTGCGGACTCGATGCTCCGTCGGGCCGACGCCCTGTTCAGCTTCGACATCGCATCGATGCCGGGCGGCATGAGCAGCGACATCGAGGAGATCCTCGATCGTTGTGGGCTGTTCGTGGTGAGCGACGCAACCGTGAACGCCATTCGCACCGCCGGCACCGACGTCGACGAGGGCAGCGCCACCCAACTTAGGTGGCGGGTCGCTCTCAGTAGTCCGGAGTTCCAGCTGACATGACCGCCAGACCTCCCGCCGACGACCAACCCGATCTCCCCGACTGGGCCACAGGTGCCTGGACCAACGACGAGGGCGGCTACGCCTCGTTGAGCTACGGCGCCCCGACCTATGAGCCCGAGAGCGGCTCTCGCCCCGCCGCCCACCACGATGACCAGTGGCACCACGACGACTGGGACGACGGCGAGCAGTACCACGAGGAGTGGTACGAGGGCGGGTCCGACGGAGATGTTGGTGACGGCCCCCTGATCGACATGGTCACGCGGCGGCGGTTCCTGGCCGGGCTGGCGGTCACTGGCACCGCCGGGTACACGGCGTATTGGGCGCTGAATCGCCCCGAGGGCGTCGAGGGCGCGGCGCCGTCGACGTCGAGCAGCACCACGGCACCGGCGAACGCAGGGCCGACCACGACCCAGGTCTCGCTCCCCGCGGCCGAAGGCGTGGAGGGTGAAGCCTCGGTCGGCGACGACACGCTCCGGGCGGCCAACGTTGACGAACGGGTGCTGGTGCTGATCGAGCTCGAAGGGGGCAATGACGGGCCGTCCACCGTCGTACCGGCGAGCGCCGGCACGTACTACGACCTTCGTCCGAACCTCTCGATCTCATCCGACTCGGTGCTCGCCATCGACGATCAGGTGGGCCTCAACCCGAACCTGGCCCGCATCCACGCCCGACCCGTGGCAGTGGTGGAAGGCGTCGGCCCGGTCGACGGATCGATGTCGCACTTCGAGATGGTGGCCCGATGGGAACGCGGCGACGTCGACGGGCGCAACGGCCAACGCACCGGCTTCCTCGCTCGGTTGAGCGATGCGGTGAACACCGGTGGCGGCGTGGTCGGCCTGTCGGTTGCCGGCCATACCCCGCGCTTCACCAACGTGGGCGCCAACACGCTGTCACTCGAGGATCTGAACCAGCTCCGAGTGCTCACCAAGTCGGACTGGATCTTCCCCGGGTATCGCCAGGCGGTCACGTCGTTCCAGGGCGGCCCCCTCACCACCACGATGGCCGAGTCGTGGGCGGATCTCATCCAGCTTGGCCGCGCGCTGCCCGGCAATCTCGAGGAGATCGACCGCAAGCAGCCGATGATCGCCGAGAGCCGAGAACTGGGCAGCCAGCTCGCGATGGCCGCTGAGCTGATCCGAGCCGACGTGGGTGTGCGAGTCGTGCATGCCCGACTGGGAGGCTTCGACACCCACAAGGGCCACGAGTGGAAGCACGAGCGGCTCATGACCGAGCTCGACGTGGCCGTTGGCGGCTTCCTCGACAAGATCGAGGGCTACGGCCTCTCCGAGCGGGTGCTGGTCGCCACCTCGAGCGAGTTCGGCCGACGGGCCCGCGAGAACAGCAGCGGCCTCGACCATGGTGCCGCATCCACCATGTTGATGGTCGGCCCGGTGGTCACCGGGCGCCACGGCGAGGCATCGTCGCTGTCGAATCTCGACTCACGAGGCAACTTCGCCACCACGGTGCCCTTCGACGTCTATCTCGGCACGCTGGCCTCCTGGCTCGGGGTCGAGCCCGGCGCTGTGCTTCCGTCCGATCCCGAGTCGATTCCACTCTTCGCCTGACGGGCCCACGGCCGCGATCGGCAGGCCGGCCAGTCCCCCGCGTAGTCTGCGGGCATGAGCACGACGTCGTCGGAGAGTCCAGCCACGTGGCGCAACTGGTCGGGCCGGCTGGCCACCACGGAAGCCGAAATCCGCTTCGTCCGTAGCGAGGCCGACGCGGCAGCAGTCGCCGCCAGCGCTGCGGCCGCAGGGCGCACGGTACGAGTCACGGGTTCGGGCCACAGCCATCAACCGCTGGTGCTGACCGACGAGACGATCGTCGACGTGTCGGGCCTCAGCGGCGTGGTGGACGTTGACGCCGACCTCGACGCGCCGTCGGCCACGATCCGGGCCGGCACGCCCATCCACTCGGTCGGCTCTGCCCTCCACGCCGACGGGCTGGCGCTGATCAACCAGGGTGACATCGACCGTCAGATGGTCGGGGGTGCGGTCGCCACGGGCACCCATGGAACCGGCCACGAGTTGGGCAGCTTCTCGGCTGCGGTGCTCGGCGCCCGCATCGCCGTGGCGTCGGGTGAGATGGTGGCGTGCTCGGCCGAGATCGAGCGAGAGCTGTGGCAGGCGGCGAGGCTCAACCTCGGCGCGCTTGGGATCGTGACCGAGCTGACGCTGGCCGTCCGCCCTGCCTACCGGCTGAAGGAGTCGGGCTTCCTGTCGACGTTCGACGAGATCGTGCCCGAGATCGGCGAGCGCTCGATGGCGTCGCGCCACTTCGAGTTCTTCTGGTATCCCACGAAGGACCGGGCGGTGGTGAAGGTGATCGACGAAACCGCCGACGAGCCCGTGTACCCGTTGGCGGCCGAGGGCTCGCGGGTGGGCTGGAACTACGAGGTGCTGCCGAATCACCGCACCTGGCCCCACACCGAGATGGAGTACAGCGTGGCGGCCGAGGACGGCCCGGCCTGCCTGACGGCGATCCGCGAGCTGTTGCAGCGCGACTTCCCCGAGATGGGCTGGCCGGTGGAGTACCGAACGCTCGCCGCCGACGACGTGTGGCTGTCGACGGCGTACGGTCGGCCCACGGTCACGATCTCTCTGCATCAGGATGTGGCCGACGACGACGAGCCGCTCTACCGGGCGGCCGAGGAGATCTTCCGCTCCTTCGACGGCCGCCCCCACTGGGGCAAGATCAACTACCTCGACGCCGACACCCTCGCCTCGATGTACCCCCGCTGGGAGGAGTGGTGGGCCGTTCGTGATCGCGTCGACCCCACCGGCGTGTTCTGCAACAACTACCTGCAGTCGATCCGACCCCGGTAGTAGCGTCGCCGCCAGGAGGTCTCCCGATGGGCTCACTACTCGTTCATGTCACGCACGGACCGGAGGCACCAACCCGGGCGGCACTCGGTTGTCTGGTGGCCAGCGCCGCAGTGGACGCCGGTCACGACGTGACCATGTTCTTTGCCGGCGACGGCGCACTGTTGATGAAGAGCGCCGTGATCGACAACCTTCGCGGGCTCGGCACCGGCGAACTCGCCACGGCGATGGATGCGATGGCTGCGGCGAACGTGCCGGTGTTCGTGTCTGGCATGTCGGCGAAGGGCCGCGGTGTGACGGAGGAGGACCTCGAGCGCATGAACGCCACGTTCGCCATGCCGGCCAAACTCGTGGAGCTCACCTTCGACAACGAGCGTGTGCTCGTCTACTGACTGCCGCCATGGAGTGGTCGAGGGAGGTGACGGCGGCCGACTGGTGGGTGGACCGGCTGCGACCGTTCGGCGACTATGTGATCGGCTCGCTGGTTCCAGGCGGGTTTGACGCGGTGACTCGGATCTTCCACCCGATTGAAGACGAGCCGAGTGTTCCGAGCGGGCGCTGGGGCGACCTGGCCGCGCTGAACGGGCGGACGGCCCATGCACACATGCACCTGCATCGCATCGCCTCCCGTCCCGGCGAGGATCTCGGCTGGAACGATGGCCCGGATGTTCACTGGGGATCGACGCCTCGGGCCGAAGTGGATCGCATCGCCGCCGTGCTCGTGGAGGCCGGAACGACCGGCGCCGTGTGGTTCGGTTTCACCACGATCGACGCGACCTTCCAGACCGAGGCGACGGACGGGCTACCGGTGGCCGGGCGAGCTTCGTCCCGGACGTACTACCTCATTCGGGCCAGCCTGGCCGAGATCGACGACGTCTGCCGCTTCGCCAACGACGATCCGCCGTTCGACGCATGGATCCCGACCCCGACCATCTGGTGGCCCGACGACCAGACCTGGTTCGTGGCCAACGACGTCGACATTGCGTGGACGTACGTCGCAGGCTCCAACACCCTCGTGTCGGCAATCGAGGCGCACCCCGGCCTGGAAGCATTGCGCACGACCTTCGACGCATCCGACACCTTCGACTCCGACACGCTCAACACCCCTTGACGCGGGCCAGCGAAGCAGTCACGCCCGGAGGGCGTCGATCACGGAGGCGAAGTCGCCGACGGCGTCGGGGTGGCCAACGTCGGCGAGGCTGACGATGGCGGTCTGCACACCGGCGTCGGCGAGTGCGCCGAAGCGGTCGACATGCCACCCAGCTACGCCGGCCATCGTGCGCTCGGCGAACGCCTCCGGGGACACGTTGGCGGGGCGGATCTCGTCGATCCGGGATCGGAGGGCGTCGACCGTCGGCGCCGACAGCACTGATGAGAGCTGAGTGACTGCCACCTCCGCAGGGTCGCGGCCCTCGGCCTCGCAGTGCTCGTGGAGGATCGACACCTTGCGGGCCACCACTTCTGGTTCACCGAACAGATTGCAGGCGTCGGCGTGGCGGGCCGCAAGCCGCAGCGTGCGTCGCTCCCCCGACCCGCCGACGAGGATCGGGATCTTGTCCTGGAGCGGCCGGGGATAGCTGAGCGCCTCGGGCGTGGAGAACCGTCGCCCCTCGTAGGCCGGGGCTCCCGCGCCCCAGTACAGGGGCAGCGCCTCGAGCGCATCTTCCAGCAGGTCGTACCGCTCTCCCACGGGCGGGAAGTGGATGCCGTAGGCCGCGTGCTCGCGTTCGAACCAGCCAAGGCCGAGCCCGCACCACGCCCGCCCGCCCGACAACACGTCGAGGGTCGAGACGATCTTGGCCAGGCGCCCGATGCTGCGGTGCGTCACGCAGCTCACGAGCACGCCCAGCTCGATGCGCTGGGTGTGGGCGGCGAGGAACCCGAGCGTGGTGTAGGGCTCCAGCATCGGATCCCACTCGCGGCCCACCTGAGGGATCTGGATCATGTGATCCATGAGCCACACGCTGTCGAAGCCTGCACGTTCCGCATCCCCCACGATCCGGGCGAGGTCGGCGGCCGTGGCCTCGTTTCCGCCCGGCCAGTCGAACGCCGAGATCAACAGACCGAACCGCATCGTCGGTGGCGCGGCGGCGGTATTGCCCTCGGCTGCGCTGCCGGCGCCGGTGGCCAAGAGGGCCTTCGGGGCGACAGCGGCGGGGCCTGCGGCGTGCACGGCCTCGAACGGATCACCGAGGGTGGGCCGCACCTCGTCCCATGTGGCCAGCTGGGCGGTGAGCACCTTCGACGGCACCGGCGATGGCCGGGCGTTGTTGCGTTTGCGGTAAGCCTTCGGATCGTCGTCGAACACCACGAGGTGGGTCGATCGCCCGTGCCGCGCCGCCGCGTCGAGCCACGCCGCATGGCGGTTGCGGTCCATTCCGAGCGTGTCCACCACGGTGAGCAGACCGCGGGCGAGCCGGCGCTCGACCACGAGATCGAGCACAGCGAAGGCGTCGGTGCTGGCAGCCAGGTCGTGCTCGTGTTCGCCGACTACACCGCGCAGGTCATCCGACGACACGACCTGCGACGGCCGGAACCAGCGAGCGGCCCAAGTCGACTTCCCGGCGCCGGATGGGCCCGCCAGCACCACGAGGGCGTCGGCGGGGAGCCGAATGACAGGAGGAGGCTCGGCACTCATCGTCGAGGCAGCGAGATCGTGAGGGTGACGTGGGCTGGGTTCAGCGCACCGGCCGGTCGCCGCTGATGGTCACCCGGCGGAGCACCCGACGGTGTGGGTAATAGTCGCTGACGGCGTAGTGCTGCACGGCCCGATTGTCCCAGAAGGCGATCGACCCCGGCTGCCACGTGAAGCGGCACTGGTACTCGGGCCGAGCGTGCTGTTCGAGCAGTTGGCGCACGATAGTGCGCGACTCGTCGGGATCGAGCGGCTCCTCGGTGGCGTGGTGGTGGAGCGAGTCGTGGCGGATGAAGCCGCCGTGGATGTAGAGGGCAGGCTTGCCGGTCTCAGGATGGGTGCGAACCACCGGGTGGCTCACCCCGAACGGGATCTGCGCCTTGATGTCGTCCACGAGATCGTCGGGCAGCGCGCCCCGCCCCCGACCGGCGATGAAGATCGCGTAGTCGTGGATGGCGTTGAGGGGGTCGATCTGTTCCCGCAGACCCCGAGGCAGGCCCAGGTAGGCAGCGTGACTGTCGGCGAAGAGCGTGTCGCCACCAACGGGCGGCACCTCCACACACTGGGCGATCGACCCGAGCGACGGCCGTTCCATCCAGGTGACGTCGGTGTGCCAGCCGTTCTCGTAGCCGGGGCTGCCGGGGCCGTGCACGATCTGCAGGATGTAGGGGTTCTCGCCCGGCGCGCCGAACGGGAACGCGTCGAGATCTCCGAAGCGACGGCCGAATGCAACCTGGGTGTCTTCGCTGAGGTTCTGGTCGCGGAAGAAGATCACCTTGCGTTCGAGCAGGGTGGAGCGGATCAAATCGATCGTGTCGTCGCTGAGATCGGCCGCGAGGTCGAGGCCGTGCAGCACCGTTCCCAGAGTGAGGCCCAGGTGCTCGAAGGTCACGCCGGCAGCGTCGGCCCGATCCTGTAGAGCGGCGCTGACCGGCCGCTCCCCCATCCGCTCCCACTCCTCGGCCACGCCGAGCGCCGACCGATTCGACCCGGCCAACAGATCGGCCAAGGACTTCCCCGCGGGCGGCTCGGGTACGGCGGCCGTCTCGGCCTCGGCGGCCTGGCGACGAGCGGCATACACATCGTGGATACGAGCCGCCGTCTGCACAGCGATCTCGTTGTAGGCCTGCTGATCGTGCGTGACCGTCATGCGCACCCCCGTTCTCGGTCGAGCGTCCTCGGGGTCAACGGTAGTGCGCCTCGCAGCATCGGCTCCCATTGATGGTTGGCCAGACCCAGCCCGAGCCTGGTTCCAACTGGGGAACGGCCGGCGCTGAGTCCTAGGCTCTGCCGCCGTGTCGTTTCTCGGACTCCTGATCGATGTACTCGGCCCAGTGGTGCTCGTCGTCGCCGCTGGGGCCATCATCGGGCCACGGCTCCGGCTCGACATCGGCACGCTGTCGCGGGTGGCCTTCTGGGTGCTCGGGCCCTGCTTCGTGTTCGACCTGTTCGTCACCACCGAACTCGCCGGGGGCACCGCAGCGCGCCTCGCCATCGCCGGCCTCGCCGGTATGGCGGCGGCGATCATCGCAGTCGCTCTGGTTGGCCCACCCGTCGGAATACGTCGCAGCCGGCTCCGAGCATCGATGATGACCGGGGCCTACGGCAACGTGGGCAACGCTGGGCTGGCCATCGTGGTGTTCGCCATGGGCGAATCGGCACGGGCCTCGGCGGGCGTGCTCATGTTGACGATCAGCGTCACCGGTATTGCGCTCGGGGTCGGCCTGGCCTCAGCGGGCTCGGCCAGTCTGCTCACGGCCCTACGACGGGCGCTGCTCGCACCCATGCCCGTGGCGGCGATGGTGGCCATGGCCGTGAACGCAGTGAATGTCGAGGTGCCCCTCGTGGCCGGCCGGGCAGCTGGGCTGCTGGCCGACGCGATGATCCCACTGATGCTGTTCACCCTCGGGCTGCAACTGGTCGAGGCGGGCGGGGTGCGCCTGTCGGTACCCGTGATGGTGAGCGCCGGTGCGAAGCTCGTGGTCGCACCGATCGCGGCCGCCGCCGTGGCGATCGCCCTCGGGCTGCGGGGCGACGACCTGGCAGCGGTGGTGCTCCAGTCGGCGATGCCACCCGCAGTGTTCTGCGTGCTCGTCGCGTTGGAGTTCGACCTCGAACGCACCCTGGTCACCGAATCGGTGGTGGTCACCACCGTGCTCTCGCTCCTGACCCTCCCCGTCGCCCTCGCGCTCGTGACCTGACGAACCGTCATGAGCGGCGGCCGCACTCAGCTGTCACTCAGGCGCAGTACAGGCACGCCAATGGCCACTCCCGCCTCACACCCCGCATGGGTGCCGATGTCCAGGCACGAGGCTCGTGCCTGGTTTGTCGGTAGTGGTCCCCACGCTGCCGAGCGGGCAGCCGAATAGGATCGGCGGCTGCGGTCGGGTGCGGAGCGAGCGGCGGCTCGCGCCGACGAGCTTCGAGCGACAGACCGCACTGCCAGCTGACGTCGCCGCGCCGACGTGGACGCCCTCAACCACGAACGAGTCGAGGCGCGCCTGGACGGGCTTGGGAACGCTCAGTGGAGTTGGCCGACCACCGAGGTGGGGGTGAAGCGCACGATGAGGCGGCCCTCTTCCACCATGGCCGCCCGGTACTCGTCCCAGTCGGGATGGGCCTGGCCAGCCACCCGCTCGTAGTAGGCCACGAGCGCATCGGCGGTGGCGTCGTTGGGATCCATCGTCGGGGCGGTGAGTTCGACCGTGCCGTCGAACGACAGGTACGCCCAGGCCGAGCGGTCGGTGAGATGCAGCACAGCCCGCGGATCACGCCGCAGGTTGTTGGTCTTGGCCCGGCTGGTGGTGACCGAGATGGCGAACACACCGTCGTCGCCCAGGGCGTACGAGATGTCCGACGACTGGGGCCGGCCGTCGCGTCGGATGGTGATCAGGACGGCGTCGGTGCGGGCCGACGCCCATTCGAGTGCGCGGGACATCTCCATGCCCCGCACCCTACAACTGCTACATCTGCTCCGGGGCACCGATGCCGAGCAGGTCGAGCCCCTGGGCCAGCGTGCGCCGCGTGAGTTCACACAACACCAGCCGGCTGTCGCGGGTGGCGTCGTCGGTCTTCAACACCGGGCAGTGCTCATAGAAGGTGGTGAACACGGAGGCCACCCCGAACAAGTAGTGGGCGAGGCGGTGGAAGTCGAGGCCATCAGCCACATCGGCCACCACCTCGGGGAAGGCGAGCAGTTCGAGCACCAGCGCCCGCTCCGCATCGGCCTCCACCCGAACCACGCTGGGATCGGCGGGAACGCCCACCTCGCCCTTGCGGAAGATCGAGCAGATCCTCGCATGGGCGTACTGCAGGTACGGAGCCGTGTTGCCTTCGAAGGCCAACATGCGGTCGAAGTCGAAGGTGTAGTCCTTCGTGCGCTCCGACGACAGGTCGGCGTACTTGACGGCGCCGATGCCAACCATCTGGGCCACCGCTGCAGCGGTCTCAGCGTCGAGCTCGGGGTTCTTCTCGGCCACGGCCTCGCTCGCCCGTCGCACCGCCTCGTCGATCAGCTCCACGAGCTTGATCGAATCGCCACTGCGGCTCCGGAGCAACTTCCCGTCGGTGCCGAGGATCGAGCCGAAGCCGATGTGCTCCACCCGAGCATCGTCGGTGAGCCAGCCGGCCTCGACCGCCGCCTGGAAGATCATCTGGAAGTGCAGCTTCTGCGGCAACCCCACCACGTAGACCACCCGCGCAGCGTCGAGGTCGCGCAGCCGGTGCCGGATCGTGGCCAGATCGGTGGAGGCGTAGCCGTAGCCGCCGAGCCGGTTGCGCACGATCAACGGGAGCGGATTGCCGTCGCGGTTGGTGAACCCGTCAGGGAACACCACCTCGGCCCCGTCCGACTCGACCAGGAGGCCGAGCGCGGCCAGTTCGTTACAGACCGATTCGAGCTGATCGTTGTAGAAGCTCTCGCCAACGAAATCGTCAGAGGTGAGCTTCACGTCGAGCCGGCCATACACGTCCATGAAGTAGGCCTGCGACTCGTTGATCAGGATCTGCCAGAGCCGCAGCGTCTCGGCGTCGCCGCCCTGGAGCAGCACCACCCGCTCCCGGGCGCGCTCGGCGAAGGCCTCGTCGGCGTCGAACTTCACCCGTGCGGCCTTGTAGAAGGCGTCAAGGTCGCCCACTGACAGTTCCTTCGCCCCTTCGGTCTCTCCGAGGTCGAGCAGGTGCTCGATCAACATGCCGAACGGTGTGCCCCAGTCGCCGATGTGGTTCTCCCGGCTGATCCGGTGGCCCATCCATCCGAGCACTCGCACTGCGGCGTCACCGATGAAGGTGGACCGCAGGTGACCGACGTGCATCTCCTTCGCAACGTTCGGGGCGGAGTAGTCCACCACCACGTGTTGAGGCTTGCCCGCGGCGGCCACCCCGAGACGGCTGTCGCCAACGGCGGCGGCCACGCAGCGGTTGAGGAAGCCGGCGTCGAGGCTCATGTTGATGAAGCCGGGGCCCGAGATTTCGACGTCGGTGCAAATGTCGTCCAGCTGGGCCTTGGCCACGACCTCGGCGGCGATGTCGCGCGGAGCCTTCCCGAGCTTCTTGGCCAGCGCAAGTGAGGCGTCGGCCTGGAAGTCGGCGTGTTGCGAGCGGCGGAGCACGGGATCGACCTCGTCTCCCGCCACCGCGGCGAACGCGGCGACGAGTCGATCAGTCAGCTCGACGTGCAGGGAAGCCATGGGGCGAGCCTACCGAGGTGCGCGGTGCGAGCCCGATGAGTTCTCGGCCGATCGCGCTCGCGTTGAACCTGCGCGCGGTCCGCGCTCGACGCACCATCCGTCGGCCACACTTGCTGAGAGTGTTCGCGACTCCGAACCCGTGAACGGAGTCGTAGATCACGGACACCATCCGTGCTAGTAACAGCACTGACACTGAACGCCATCAGGGAGATAGAGCGTGACTGCTATTGCAACCATCGAAGGCATCGGCTCGGTCTATGCCAAGAAGCTTCAAGAAGCCGGCATCCGAACCACCGAACGGTTGCTCACTGAGGGCGCCACCCGCAAGGGTCGCAAGAACATCGCCAAGATGTGCGACATCTCGGAGAAGCTCGTGCTCGAGTGGGTGAACCGCGCCGACTTGATGCGCGTTCGTGGCATCGGTGAGGAGTACTCCGATCTCCTCGAGCACGCCGGGGTCGACACCGTGAAGGAACTCGCCAAGCGCAAGCCGGTCAACCTCCACGCCAAGTGCCTCGAGGTCGCCGGCAAGAAGAACGTCGTGCGCCGCCCGCCGTCGTCGGGTGAGGTGGAGCGCTGGGTCGAGCACGCCAAGACGCTCGATCCCGTCGTCAAGTACTGAGCACCCCGAGCGGCACAGCCGCTCCATCGCTCATCGAACGGGCCAGTCACCCTCGCACCAACGATCCGAGGCGGCTGGCCCGTGTCGCGCCCGTAGCTCCGTGGGATCGGAGCCTGTCTGGCCGCCGCAGGAGTGGGCGACCTACGCTCCGCCGGTGACAAAGACCGAGGACCGGGCGGCGCAGCTCACGCTGGCGATCGCAGCGTTGGCGGCGCTCGCCACCTACCTGGACACGACGATCCTCTTCGTCGCCTTCCCCGACATCACCGCCACGTTCGGGGCGGCATCTTCGGCCACGCTGTCGTGGGTTCTGAACGCCTACACCATCACCTTCGCTGCGCTGCTCGTGCCGGCCGGCAAGCTGGCCGACCGGCTGGGCCATCGGCGAGCCTTCCTCAGCGGATCAGCACTGTTCACCACGGCGTCGATGGCATGTGGATTCGCCCCAACCGTGGAGAGCCTGATCGTGGCCCGTGTGTTCCAGGGGGCAGGGTCGGCGGTGCTCGTTCCGGCGTCGTTGGCACTTGTCATCGCCGCCTTTCCCCGCGATCGGCTTCCGTTCGTGGTCGCCATCTGGGGTGCCATCGGGGCGATGTCGGCTGCCCTCGGGCCGTCGCTCGGCGCCGTGATCGTCGACTCGCTGGGCTGGCGGTGGGCGTTCTTCATCAACCTGCCGATCGGGATCATCACCATCGCCGCCGGCATCCGATTCCTCGGCGAGACGCGCGACAGCTCGGTGCGGATCCCGTCTCCGGTCGGCGTCGTGCTGGTGGCGGGGTCAGCGGCCCTGCTGCTGTTCGCCGTGGTCGAGTCCGACTCGGTGGGGTGGAACTCGGCGCAGACCTGGTTGGTGGCCGCAGCCGGCGCAGCCCTGCTGGTGATCTTCGTGGCCCATCAGCAGCGGACCGAGTCGCCGACGCTCGACCTCGAGTTGTTCGGCTTGCGCAACTTCCGGTGGGGCAACGTCGCGATGTTCGCCTACTCCACTGGGTTCGCAGCGATGTTCTTCGCCCTGATCCTGTTCATGGTGAACGTATGGGAGTGGTCGATCCTGCGGGCCGGATTCGCGATCGCTCCCGGCCCGGCGTTGGCGGCGCTGCTCGCCCCCAGATTCGGCCGCCTGGCCGGCGAGATCGGTCAGCGACCGCTGGTACTGCTGGGCGGCGTGCTGTTCGCAGCGAGCGGGCTCTACTACGTGGTGTTTCTCGGGGAGGAGCCGAACTATCTCGGTGCGTTCGTGCCTCCGCTTGCCATCGTTGCGCTCTCGGTTCCGCTCGTCTTCCCTCAGGTCACGAGCGCTGCTGCGCAGGCGCTCCCTCCGAACCGGGTGGGGGTCGGTGGCGCGGTCACCCAAGCCGTTCGCCAGTTCGGCGGCTCGTTCGGCGTCGCGGTCACGATCGCTCTGCTTGGCACGGCGACCGAGGCCAGTGCACTGCTCGTGCGATTCGATCGGATCTGGTGGTTCCTCGTCATCGGGGGCGTGGTGACCGCGCTGTGCGCCCTTCCGCTCGACACCAAGCCGAAGCCGACCCGGACCCCAGCCTGATCTGGCGCCCCACAGGCTGGGGCGCCCACGCCACCGCGCGGAGACCCTGGGCTCAGAACACCTCGATGCAATGAGGGGCCCGCCTCGTGCGCATGAGCTCGTCGAGCGTTGCCACTGCAGCCTCAGACCCAGCAATGCGGCCAGCCCGGGCGAGCTGCACCGCTGATCGGCCGCCGAGGTAGAGCGCGCTGAGTTCGGCCACGTCCAGGCTCACGTCCGGCGCCGCGTCGGTCGCGGTGCAGGCGGCTCGGCCGTCGCTGACCACAAGCTCGACCGTGCTGGTGCGGTCGAGGGACGGGTCGATCACCTCGATCACGAGGGTGCCGTCACGCTCGTAGCTGCGACCCGTGAGGCACTCGGCCACGTCGAGGACACGGAACCACATCGTGTCGATCGTGGTTCGGCCCAGGGTGCGGAAGCGGTCGGCATCCACCAGGATCGGCTCGTCGACGGGGGCGTTCCACCACTCGACGTTCCGGTAGAGGTCCACGTTGAGCGCGAACGACCACAGCGCCTGCCGGGCATCGTCGTCGACGGAGATGATCTCCTGGATCACGACAGATCCGTCGCGGGCCGGGCCCGTCATCGTGGCCACCTGGCCGGGCTCACGCTGGCGGTACATCACGTAGCCGACCGGCTCCCCGTTGCGCTCAGCAACCACATAGCGGAGCGCCGTGGCACCCTCACGACGGTCTTTCGGATCGCTGAAGAAGCGCTGCTCCCACCAGCCCTCGCTCCTAGCGAACAAGCCGGGCTGGGTCGGAAGCACCCGCCGATACACCTCGGGGAAGATCCGGCGGGCGTCATCGGCGTCGATCGAGCGGAGCGAGCCTCCAGCGGGGGGCGGGCTGATCGTCACGCTGCGTTCGGGCACCGAGATCGAGACGCCGAGGCAGGCCGGGCCGTAGCCGAAGCGGCCGTAGATCGTCTCCTCCGAGGCCCACAGGGCGGCGGCTGGCTGGTTGCGTTCCGCGGCCTGCTCGACGTGCATTTCCATCATGCGACGCAACAGACCGAGGCGCCGATGCGTGGGGTGCACCGTCACGTGGGTGGTGCCGGCCACGTCGAGGGTGTGGCCGCCGGGCACGGTGACCTCGAGGTCGTAGGAACCGAACGTGGCCACGAACCGGCCGTGGTCGACGGCAACGATGCTGGTCTCGGTGACGTTGACCGTGCCGTAGCGCTCCAGCTCCTCAGCGGTCATCTCGCCAGGGTCGGCGCCGAATCCTCGAACGATGGCGTCGCGGTACTGGCGCAGTTCGGCCTCTTCGATGAAGCGAACCTCGATGTCAGACATGGCTGCGCCCCCTCCCGGTGTCGGCGGCACGAGTGTAGGAGAGGGGCGACACCCCGGTCGCCCCGATTTCGCAGCTCAGGGCATGAGCGGCCGGCCGAATGTCACGACGCACCGCTGCACCATCCAGTTCGTTCCAGCGATCGACGAACTCATTGAGGACACCCGCAGCCTCGGCTTCGGTGAAGACGTCCGTCAGATCGTTGCCAGCGGCCGCACAAACGTGATCGAACTGGCGAGGGAAGTACTCGTGGTAGATGGCGCGTCGAACGGGGCCCTCGGCACGGAGCGTGCGCCAGTCCATGGCCGCCCGCTAGGCGGGAGAACGATTGTCAGCCGGCTCTGGCGGAGGGACGGGTAGCCGCGCGCCACCCTCGACCACGAGGGCCGCCGCCTGATCCGCGATCTCGGCCAGCGACGTCATACAGGCTGCGCAAGCATCGTCGTCCCACTTCTGAAGGCTGGCCGCCTGCTCGAAGGACGCAGTGCGCACCCGGTCACTCGGTGACATGCGCCAACCCTGCTCCGGCGCCATGACAGGCTGCGCCGCCATCGACACACCTCAGGTGGGGAGTTCGACGCGTTCGGTGCGGCGAGCAGGAACCCGAGGCCCGGGGAGGATCACGCCGGTGAGGTTGAGCGGATCGGAGCCGCTCACCACGATCTGCCCGCGTGGCTCACCGTCGCGCCGCACCCGGTCGAGCGCCTCGGCCGCCTCGGGGAGGGCGAACTGCTCTCCGCTGAAGCCCTTCACGAACCGACCACCGCGGACGAGGCCACGATCCTCGAACCGCCGCAACGCCCATTGCAACCGGCGCCACGGCACCGCCGGCTTCTCGTGAGCCACGAGACTGTAGAAGAGCACCCCCCACCGCTGCAGGAGCTGATCGGCGAGCGCTTCCACCACTTCGTCGTCCATGTCGATGTCGTCGATCTGGTCGCGCTGGTCGACGGCGCGAGCACCCGCACCGCTGTCGTCGATCTCGCACGAGCCCAGAGGCGTTACCAGCGACCAGCGGCCAGCACCCAGCGCCGCCCGAACACCGGCTCGCCGCAGCTTCGACACGGCTCGTTCCTGGCGAGCCGCCCGGGTGCTCACCCCGTTGACCAGGTTGCGCACCGCATCGAATCCATCGGCGGTGACGAGCCCGCGGGCCACGGCGTGCCACAGAGCCTGCTCCACGTCGGTGGGAAGGCGAGCGGTGTCGGCCGCCAGCTCGGTGAGGAACCTCGGGCCGTGTTCGGAGAGCGCAGCCACGACCTCGGCCACGGCTCCGGTGTCGGGCACCGGCGGCTGGCGATCACCGCGGAACACCGGAAGGAGCCAGCCGAGGTCGGCGCGGTTCACGAGGCTCACCGGCGTTGCCTTCGATGGCCCTGATCCCCGGGGTCGTGCGGCATCCGCCGACTCGGGTGGCGACAGGCGGAGCCACTGCACCTGCCCGTCATGACAGCGTCGATCCAACCAGCCGGCCTGATACCCGTCGATGCGCGACGCCAACAGATCCGGCTCCCACGCAGCGAGCGCCGCCGGCCAGCCCTGCAGCTGTTCGAGCACACGATCCAGCCCGGCCTCGGTACGGAACCGAGTGCCAGGAGCCACGTGGTGCCAACGGGTGAGGAACCGAACGAACTGCTCGGGAGTGGCCGGCTCCACCCGGCGCCGCCTGGTCTGCCGGGAGCGACCGTGCATCCGAGCGAGCAATCGGCGCGACGCCCATTGGGTGGGGCCGGTGCCGTCGGGCGACGTGAAGCGGCCCTGGAGGGCCGATCCCTCGGCTTCGACCGTGGCCAGGCCCACCCGCAGCACGGTGGATCCGAGACCGGTGATGGCGCCGAGTTCCTCGGCCGTCACGGGCGAGTGCAGTTCCAGGTGACCTCGCAGCACCGTGGCCGCCACGGCTTCGGGAAACAACTCGCCATTCGGCTGCCCGGTGCGCAACACCTCCACCGCCTCGGCCGACTCGGCGGCCGCCCACCACTCGCCCAGGCCAGGGCCCAGCTCGCCGACGGCCGCCGCGTCGGGCCACGCCGCATCGGTCGACGGATGGAGCCGCAGGCCACGGCCCCGGGCATCGAGCTCGGCCATGAGCGGCGCCCAGGCGGCCCGAGCCCGCACCACCATCACGTCACGCAACAGGTCGTGCAGCTCGTCGGCCGTGGTGGGGTTGGGGGCCAACTCGGCTCGAACCTCAGCGATTGCCTCGGGCAGGAGCGTGCCGAGCGACGACGGATCGAGCGGAAGGCCACGCCGCAGCGGCACGGCCCGGGTACGCCGTTCTGCGACCTCGGCGTCGTCGTCGAGGAAGGCGTAGGGGCGGGCGGTGAGGATCTCGTGGGCGAGGGCCGAAGGTTCGGTGGTGTCAACGCAGCGCATCGTCACCGCGCCCTCACCGAGCCGGGCCCACAGGTCGATAAGGCCGTCGACGTCCATGCCTTCGGTGAGCGTGTCGTGGAGGGTCTGACGCACGAGTGGATGGTCGGGGATCTCGGCTGGCCCGCTCACGTTCTCCTGGCAGGCCGCCGCGTCGGGGAACAATGCCGCCAGCAGGTCGTCGCTCTCCATTCGCTGGATGGGCGGCGGGTTGCGTCGGCCGTTGCGCATCCGGAGCACCACGAGCGCACGGTTCAGATTCCAGCGCCACCGGGTCTGGAAGGCGGGTTGGTCGAGCACGGCCTGGGTGAGGGCCTCACGGATGTTGTCGGGCCGCAGGAAGTGCTGCACGTCGCCAAGGGGAAACGAGTGGTGGGGGCCGAGCGAGATCACCACCGCATCGTCGGACGCCGCGGCCTGAAGCTCGAAGTTGAAACCAACGCAGAACTTCTTCCGCAGGGCATAGCCCATGGCCCTGTTTATCCGACCGCCAAGCGGCGAGTGGATCACGAGCTGCATGCCATCGGCGTCGTCGAAGAACCGCTCCATCACCAGTTCGGTGGCGGTTGGCAGCCCGCCAAGCACCGCTTTGGCCGTGGCCAGGTAGGCCACGATGAGGGCGGCGGCATCGGTCTCGATGCCAGCCTCTGCTCGGAGCCATGCCGTGGCCTCGGCCGGGTGCCCGGCGTCGAGGAACTCGTCGACCTCGGCCCGGATGGCCGACACCTCCTCCGACAGCTCCACCGTGCGAGCTGGCGCCTCGCCGGTCCAGAACGGCACGGTGGGGGGCATGCCCTCGGCGTCGGTGACCCGCACCTCTCCCCCGGTGACCTGGCGGATCCGCCACGAGTGGGTGCCGAGCAGGAAGATGTCGCCCGCCGCCGACTCCGTGGCCCAGTCCTCGGTGACGGTGCCGATGAAGAGTTCGTCTGGCTCGACCACTACCCGCATGTCGTAGATCTCGCCGATCGCTCCCCCGGACGACAGCGCCACGTAGCGGGCGCCCTTGCGGCCCCGCAACTCGCCGTTCACCGCATCGTGGTGCACCCAGGCCGCCCGGCGACCCCGCCCGGTCATGATCCCGTCGCTCACGAGGGTGATCACCTCGGCGAACGCCTCCCGGGTGAGATCGCGATAGGGCTCGGCTCGTCGCAACAGGTCGTAGAGCCCGTCGACGGTCCACTCCTCCGCCCCGGTCTCGGCCACCACCTGCTGAGCCAGGATGTCGAGCGGGCCCACCGGCGGGTCGAGGGCGTCGAGCCGGCCAGCCCGGACCGCCCGCAGCAACGCGGTGCACTCGATCAACTCGTCGCGGGTGAGGGGATAGAGCCGCCCTCGGGGCGTGCCATGGCGGGTGTGGTTCGATCGACCGACCCGCTGCAGGAACGTGGCGATCGAGCGCGGCGACCCGATCTGGCACACCAGCTCGACCGGGCCGACGTCAATCCCCAGCTCGAGCGACGCGGTGGCCACCAACGCCTTCAGCTCCCCCGCCCGGAGCCTCCGCTCAACGCGATGGCGCCGGGCCTTGGAGAGCGAGCCGTGGTGGGCCGAGACCACGTCGTCGCCAAGGCGCTCACCCAGCTGATGGGCCAGGCGCTCGGCCAGGCTGCGGGTGTTGACGAACACGAGCGTGGTGTGGTGGTCGGCCACGAGCTCAGCGATCCGATCCAGCACATGATCCATCTGGGCGTGGGAGGCAACCGCCTCGAGCTCGCCGTCGGGGAGCTCCAGGTGAAGATCGAGCGCCCGCTGGTGCCCGCCGTCGACGATGGCACAGTCGATTGCGCCCTCATCGTCGACCCTCGTGCCGACCAGCAGTCGGGCGACGGTTTCCACCGGGCGTTGGGTTGCCGACAATCCGATGCGAATCGGGGGCCGCCGGGTGACGTGGTCGAGGCGCTCCATGGTGAGGGCGAGGTGGCAGCCCCGCTTGTCCCGGGCCATGGCGTGGATCTCATCGACGATCAGGGTGCGAACGCTGGACAGGGTGGCTCGGCTCTTGGCCGCGGTGACGAGGAGATACAGCGACTCAGGCGTGGTGACCATGAAGGTGCGGGGCCGACGCAGCATCGCCTGGCGCTCCGAAGAGGGTGTGTCGCCGGTGCGCACGCCGATGGTGAGGTCGGGAGCGGTGAGGCCCATCTCGGCGGCCACGGCGGCGATCTCGATCAATGGGCGTTCGAGGTTCTCGGCGATGTCGACGGCGAGGGCCTTGAGCGGCGAGACGTACACCACCTGGGTGCCACCCACCGGCTCGCAAGCGGCGTGGGCCACGTAGAGCCGGTTGATGCTCATGAGAAATCCGGCAAGCGTCTTGCCGGAGCCGGTGGGCGCGGCGATCAGCGTGTGGCGCCCGGCGTGGATGTGCGGCCATCCCTCGACCTGGGGCGGGGTGGGGCCGGCGTCGAAGCGGCGCTCGAACCACCGGGCAACGGCAGGGTGGAACCCAACGCCGGGCACCAGGTCGCGTCGCAGTTCCACCCCGTTGAGGCGCGCTGGGTCGAACAGCTCACAGTCATGGCCGGCGTCGAGCCGGAGCTGTGTGGCTGCAGCGGAGTCTGGTTCAGCGAGGAACGTCACGGCGCCTCCCGTGGTGGCGTGCCCGGCCGTGTTCGACCGGTACCGGTCGAACCTAAGCGTGCCCTGTGACAGCGAAGCGATCCACCGCAATCCCCCACCTGAGGGTCGCGGCTACGGTCGCCACTGAGCTGTCATGTCGAATCCTCCAACATCATTTCAGACTCGCTATCTCAGCCTCGCCGCAGCCGTCGGCCGAGACACACTCGTGATGTCCCCGAACCCCGAGCGGCCGCCAGTGCGATCGGGCTTCGGAGGCCAGCCCCACCCGGGCTCGCCGCCGGTCTGGCCCCGTCACCCCCGAACCGACGAGCCGCTGACCTTTCTTCTCCAGATCGACTTCGCCGAGACATGGGCGGCGACGGATCGTCGAGTATCGACGCTGCCCACAGCCGGGCTGCTGCAGCTCTTCATGCGCAACCCGACCGAGATGGCCGGCGGCGGCTTCGACGGGGCTGACCAGGCGGAGACCGCCGTGCGCTGGTATCCCGCCGATGCTCTGCCCACCGATGCTCTGCCCACCGATGACAGTGCGGCGCCGGCAGGCCCGTCGATACGAGACGAGCGGATCGCCATCGACCTGGAATGGGAGCCCGTGGTGACCTACGCCGATCTCGTCGAGTCGGGGTCGTTCAGCGAACAGGAGTGTGTGGAGTGGCTCTACGCCCACGCCGCACACCAGCTGCAGGGAACACCAACACCCGTCCAGTACGACCCCCGGATCGGTATCCCGTCGGAGCCCACCAACGAGGCAACCCGCTTGACCCGGTGGCGCCGAGCCTGGTTCCCCGAGCCGGAGACGCCGAACGAGGACTGGGAGCTCCTCCTCCAGCTCGACCGCGACCCTCGTGTCGGGCTCGATCTGCCGGGCGTGCTGTATCTCATGGTGCGCACGGCCGATCTCTCGTCTGGCGATCTGAGCCAGGTGTGGACCGACCTCCAGGTCGATTGAGCCCGCGAGGCCGATTCGCTCACAGCCGCAGCCTTGTGGCCGACCCGAGATCAGACGCGGACGGACGAAAGGGCGGATCGCAGGTGAAGATCATCCCAGCCGGCACACCGCTGCCCGAGGACGTGTGGGTGGCCCGCCACCGCCTCATCGTCGGCTTCTTGGCCCTGCACGTGCCGGCCGTCGTGGCGGTTGCGCTCTGGAACGGCTGGACGATCGGGCACACACTGGCCGAGATCTCACCGATCGTGGCCCTGACGATCGGCGCCGCCTTCCTGCCCAACCGGTCCGCCCGCGAACTCTGCTCGATCCTTGGCCTGATCATCACCGCCATGGTGTTCATCCATGTGACCGGGGGCATCGTCGAGGCCCACTTCCACGCCTTCATCGTCATCCCGACGATCGCCGCCTATCAGCGGTGGGCCTCTTACCTACTCGTGCTCGTCTTCGCCTCGATTCACCACGTGGGCCTTGCGGTGGTCAACCCGACGGTGCTGATCGACCACCTTGATACCGGCGAGAACCCGTGGCCGTGGGTGGTCGTTCATCTCCTCGCCGTCGGGGTGCTGGCCGCCGTGATGGTGGTGTTCTGGGCCCAGATCGAGGACGCGCAGGATCGAGCACGCCAGCTCATCGAGGAGCAGGCGAACGCCGAACGGGCCCGCGCAGCCGAGAACGAGGCACGGGCCCAGGCAGTCCGTGACGGAGCACAGCGCCTCGCCACGATCTCCCAGGACTCGGCCGAGAACGTCGATGCCATCGCCCGATCGCTCGACGAGCTCACCCAAGGGGCGGCCGAGATCGCGAGCAGCGCCGAGGCCGTGAGCCACAGCGGGCAGAATGCGCTGGCCCGGGCCAAGCAGACCGAGACGACAGTCGAGCGGCTCACCGCCGCCTCAGCCGAGATCGACGACGTGATGCAGTTGATCACCGCCGTCGCGAAGCAGACGAACCTCCTGGCGCTCAACGCCACCATCGAGGCGGCCCGGGCCGGCGAGGCCGGCAAGGGTTTCGCCGTGGTCGCCTCCGAGGTGAAGGACCTCGCGGCGCGAACAACCACGGCGACCGACGAGGTGGCTCGACGAGTGGAGACGATTCAGGCTGAGTCGACCGATGCCAGCGGCGCCATAGCCGACATCGGCACGATCATCGCCGAGATCGTGGACATGCAGGCCACGGTCGCCGGTGCCGTGGAGCAGCAGACCCACAACGTGGCCAGCATCTCGGCTCGCGCCGAGTCGGCCAACAGCTTGTCCCAGTCGACGGCGGCCGAGGCCGCATCGCTCAGCACCTGACAGCACACGGCGGATATGCGGCGCCGACGTGTGCGGCGCCGATCAGCGAGGAGCTGAGATGCCGGCGAGGA
Source organism: Actinomycetota bacterium (assembly GCA_039029735.1). Lineage (GTDB taxonomy): Bacteria > Actinomycetota > Acidimicrobiia > Acidimicrobiales > SZUA-35 > CADEDH01. The sequence continues at coordinate 26,675 of JBCCFL010000046.1, forward strand.
GCGATTCGGCGATTCCCACCGCACGGGCTGAGCCGCGACCGGCACGCTGGAGCAACAACGAGCCTTCGAGCGCTGCGAGCAAGGCCAGGGCGAACGCGGCAGCATCGACCTCGGGCTCGACGTCACCAGCCCCCTTGCCCCGTTCGACCTCGGCGGTGAGCCAGGCCACCTGATCGTCGAAGAACGCCCCGACCTCGCCCTGAGCCTGTACTGCGGCATCGTTCCACTCGGCCGCCACGGCACCGCAGAGGCAGAGCAGGCCGGCATCGGCCACCTCGTCGAACAGGGCGGCATAACCCAGGAGCCGGGCCGGGGCGTCGGCCACGCTGGTCTCGTCGATGGCGTCGACCTTGGCCTGGAAGTCGACTCGGTAGCGGGCCACCACATCGGCAACCAGATCGTCCTTGCGGCGGAAGTGGTGGTGGATCGACGGCGCCCGGATACCAAGCGAGTCGGCCACGTTGCCGTAGCTCAGGCGCGCCACGCCCGAGCGCTGAATGAGGTGCCGGGCCTCGGTGAGCACCTCGGCCTTGATGTCGCGACCACTCGGCTTCGCCACGATGCCCACGATAGCCCGTTGCCGCATGAGTCTACTACCTACTAGACTCATCGAGCGATGGCATCGGCATCCAAGGAGTCAGTTGAGGCGGTCGTCATTGGCGCCGGGGTGGGTGGCCTCGTCGCCGCCCGGCAGCTCGTCGAGCGAGGTCACACCGTGGCTGTGATCGAGAGTCGCGATCGAGTGGGTGGTCGGCTGCTCAGCGCCCCGGCCGGGCCCGGAGTCGCGCTCGATCTCGGAGCCACGTGGTTCTGGCCGAACGAGCCCCGAGTGATGAGCCTGATCGCCGAGCTGGGTGTACCCCATCACCCGCACCACATCGCGGGCGACGCCCTCTATCACGACCAGAACGGCGGGATACGCCTCGACGGCAACCCGATCGACGTGCCGAGTGGGCGGTTCACCGCTGGCGCCGACAGGCTCGCAGAGGAACTGGCGGCGCAGCTCCCCGACGGCACGCTCCGGTTGTCGACCGCAGCGACGGCCATCGCCGAGGATGCAGTGGGCGGGCTCCAGGTCGACCTCAGCACGCCAGGAGGCCCTGGTCAGCTCCAGGGCGAGCACGTTGTGCTCGCCCTCCCACCGGCGCTGGCAATCCACCGCATCGCCCTCCCGGCAACGCTCCCCGACCGCGTCCGCTCACTGGCCGGCGCCACGCCGGTGTGGATGGGATCGATCGCCAAGGTGGTGATCCGCTACGACCGCGCCTTCTGGCGCGACCGGGGGCTCGCCGGCTCGGCGATGTCCCACATCGGCCCAATGCGGGAGCTCCACGACATGAGCGGCCCCGACGGTGATCCGGCCGCACTGTTCGGCTTCGCTCCACTCACCGTTCCTGGCGCGAGCGCCCCGAACGAGAACGACATCCGAGACCAACTCCGAGCCCTGTTCGGCGCCGACGCCCCCGACCCCACCGACATCACCGTGATGGACTGGAGCACCGAGGCCGACACCACGCCACCGGGAGCCGCCCGACTCGGGGCGTATCAGCTGTTCGGCCACCCCGAGTACCAGGTGCCAACGTTGGAGGGCCGGCTGCACTGGGCCTCCACGGAGACCTCGCCGGTCGCCCCGGGCCACATCGAAGGCGCCATCGCCGCCGGCGAACGCGCCGCCGCTGCAATCGATGCTGCACTCACCGACGAATCTGCACTCACGAGAGGACGCCCATGACCCTGTCGCTCACCGAACTGCTCGCCGAATACGAGCGGGCGCTCGCCTACACCACCGACCTCTGGACCGACCTCTCCGCCGACGAGGTGACGTGGCGGCCGAACGAGCAATCGAGCGCCATCGGCTGGCACCTCGGCCATCAGCCGGCCGTGGCCCACTTCATGGTGCGCAACCTGACTGCGGCTGAGCCGAGCCCCGATGCCGAACTCGACGGCCTGATGGATTCGGCAACGGCCGAAGGCGACCGGGGCGACCTGCCCGACCTGGCCCGCCTCGCTGACTATCGCGATGCAGTGGCCGAGCGGGTGCGGTTCCGCATCGGCCAGATCGACGACGGAGCAGTGGGTGCACCCGCGCAACTCCGCGTGGTGGCAGCCACGCTGATGCAGGCGGTGATCAACCACGAGTACCAGCACGACAAGTGGATTGGTGAGGTTCGCCACCAGACCCACGGCCGTGACCTTCCGCCCGATCCCACCTCACCGAACCTGGCGGTCGTCGACGGTTACCTCACGCTCGCCTGACGGCGAGGTCGGATCGGTGACGAGTTGACACAGGAGTGGCAGGCGGATCAGTAGTCCCAGGTCATGATGTAGACCCTGCCCAGCTCGACATCCACCACCGCCACCGTCGCGTTCCACCACGGCAGGCTGTCACGGCTCGAGCAGCACCGCTCCTGCGCTGCAATGTGCAACACATCGCCGTCGAGCGCATCGAACAAGCCCGGATCATCGACGAGTTCCTCGAGTTGGCCGACAACACCGGGCACCATGCCACCGCCCGTCTCGCCGGTAACTGGACCGATGTGCCAGGGGCCGAGTGGCGTTGGCCGAGAGACGAGCAGCTCTGCGTCGGACGGGTCGATGTCGATCACCATGCCGGTCGCACCTTCGAGCGGGAAGACGTTGCTGACGTCGGCCCGCACGGCTGCCGATGCGGGCATGGGCCGCCCGAGGCTCACCTCGTACCACTCAGCAGCCGAGGCGCCGCAGCCCACAAGTACGAACGACATACCCAACAGGCCCATGAGGAGCAGCGTGGTCGTCGGCGGTCGTGGTCGCCCCAGGCTCGGCATACGCCCCTGAATACCGCAGCCCCGAGGCTGGTGGACGTCGCGACCTGTTCTCGACCAGTTCTCGTCCTCGTGGCGCCCATTGGGGGCGCCAGGCTGGATTGAGGCGGAATGAGTTGCCCGGTGCCACTGTCGTGACGGAGCATGGAAGCGCCCATCAGTCGCCCGGAGGTACCCCGACATGTCGATCTACGCCGAGGAGCACGATCTGTTCCGGCAGAGCTTCCGCTCGTTCCTCGCCGCCGAGCTGACGCCGCGGATGGAGGAGTTCGAGTCCGCCGGGATCATGGACCGTCAGGTGTATGTGGAGGCCGGCAAGCACGGCTTCGTCGGCATGGCGATCCCGGCCGAGCACGGCGGTGGGGGCATCAGCGACTTCCGGTTCAACGCCGTGATCAACGAGGAGTTGGCCCGGGCGTGCGCAGGCGGTGCCGGCCTCGGGCTGAGCCTGCACAACGACATCACGTCGCCGTACTTCATTGCGTACTGCAACGACGAGCAGGCGGCGCGCTGGCTGCCCGGCATCGCGTCGGGCGAGCTGATCACAGCCATTGCCATGACCGAGCCCGGCACCGGATCGGATCTGGCCGGCATCGCCACCACCGCGGTGCGCGACGGCGACGAGTACGTGATCAATGGGGCGAAGACCTTCATCACCAACGGCATCAACTCCGACCTGGTGATCACCGTGTGCAAGACCGATCCCGACGCTGGCCACAAGGGCTTCTCCCTGATCGTGGTGGAGCGGGGCATGGCCGGATTCGAGCGGGGCCGCAATCTCGACAAGATCGGCCAGCACTCGGCTGACACGGCCGAGTTGTTCTTCGATGACGTCCGGGTGCCGGTGGCCAACCGGCTGGGCGAGGAGGGGCGAGGCTTCGAGTACCTCACCTTCAATCTCGCCCAGGAGCGGCTCTCGATCGGGCAGTACGGGTTCGCCGCCGCCGAGGCCGCGGTGGACTGGACCGTGGAGTACACCAAAGAGCGCACAGCCTTCGGCACACCGATCGCAGGATTCCAGAACACCAAGTTCCAGCTGGCGGAGCTGTCGACTGAGGTGGAGGTGAGCCGGCCCTTCTTCGAGCAGTGCATCACCAAGCTCAACGCAGACGAGCTGTCACCGGGGCAGGCGGCCCGGGCGAAGCTGTGGGGCGCTGAGCTGCAGAATCGGGTGATCGATCGCTGCCTGCAGCTGTTCGGCGGCTACGGCTACATGACCGAGTATCCGATCGGCCGCGCCTACGTCGACGCTCGGATCGCCCCCATCTACGGCGGCACCTCCGAGATCATGAAGACCATCATCTCCAAAGACGTGCTGGCCTGAGCGTTTCCGCTGGTGGAACGCCATATCAGCCATCATTTCCGACCTCGGTTTCGCCGTTCATCGCACTTCTGTCGCACGCGGGAACGAGGATGTCTTCCACGATGGCGTCGTTGGCGTCCCGCTTGAGCTGGTCATCAGCGTCGGCATAGAGCCCACGGGTGAGGCGGATGTCCTCATGTCCCATGAGTTCCTGGGAGACCTTGACGTCCATCACAGGGCAAACCACTCGGTTGGGTGTTCTGCGCTGGATGTGATCACCGCCCACTGCCAAGACCTACCTGTGCCGGGTCTTGATGACGCTGCACGGGGACCGGGCCAGTTCGTTGCGATGGCGTTCAAAGACCCGGCTGGCCCGAGTCGACGACCTCTGATCGACCATTCGGCCGGCGAGTGTCGGCGACTACTCCCCAGGGAGTACCGGTGAAGCCTCCCGGTGACGGATTCCCTGGGCGGGTGGCTTCCACGACGATGGCTCCGACCGTAGTGGACGGCGCTCGACGCCGTGAGTAGGACGGAGAGCCGAAGGTGAACCCCGGACAGCGAGCTACAGCATGAGCAACCCCCTAACACCGACTCCGGACGAAGCCCACGACCCTGGCCGCCTCCGTCCCCTCTATCGCCTGGCGGCGTACGCCTTCGTCCTCCAGGCCGTGATCTTCGTCGCCATCACGATTCTGCTGCCGCTCAATCTCGACTTCTTCGAGGCCCCCGACGACAACGACTGGTCGCAGTTCCTCACTGACCTCGACGCCGATCCGACCCAGTTCCTGATTGTCAAGGGCCTGTTCCTCGCCCTGCGGACCCTGTACGGGATCTCGCTCGTCGCCATGGCATACATCTGGTGGTCAAGGCACCGGTCGGCCGCCATCCTGGTGCTGTCGTTCATCCTGGTGTCCATCCCGATGATCAACACCGCTCAGCTGATGGGCATGGCGCTCGTGCCGCTGGCCGGCGACTACACCACAGCGGCCGCCATCGGCGACGTGGCGACGATGGCCTCGATCGAGGCCACTGCCAGCACCGTGTTCACCATCGCCGACTACCTCGACGTGTTCGTCAACGTCGTCCCCTTCGTCGGCCTCCTCGCCAGCATGTTCTGGCTCTCGACGAGAGTCGACGGCCTGGAGCGCATCAAGTGGATCCTGCCCCTGCTGTGCGTTCTGCCTTTCAACGCCTTCGTGGACGTCGCCGCAATCAACCTCGTGGCCAGCCTGCTCAACGTCGTCGCCACCGGCGCCTACTTCTTCCTCATGGCCTGGTTCATGCTCAGGACCCAACCCGAACGCCCAACCGAGGCCCCGACACGTCACGACTAGCGCCGAGCTCATAGACCTCACCAATGTCAACGTCAGCCACCTCGAGGCACGGGACTGAACCACGCCGCCCGGTACAACAGTCCCGGCGATATCGATTGGGTGGACTGCCCGGTAATCCTGCAGCGCCCACCAGCCTCCGGCTCGCCCTACCGAGGCGTCTGGAGACGGGCGATGCGCTCGGCCACCTCTGCGATCTCGGCCTGGAGGTCCGCTAGACGGCGAGCCACGTACATCGCCTGAATGGGCGCACGTTGGAGCCGGCTCGCCACGGCCGGAGGTACGTCACGCCAAACGACTCCAGAGCCGCCTACCTGCAGATTGCCGGCCACATTCGTGAGTCGATCCGATCGGGCGAGCTTTCGCCAGGGGATCAGATCCCGTCCACCTCCGAGCTGATGGCGGAGTTCGAGGTGACCAACATGACTGTGCAGAACGCCTACGCGTGCTCCGCAACGACGGCCTGACGCCACCAGTGGGTTGTCGGCCGCTGACACCCCCAAGAGCACCGTCCGAGATCATGAAGACCATCATCTCCAAAGACGTCCTCGCCTGAGCGTTCCCCTGGCGGCAATTGGGGGCAGTCGTCGCCGATGCCGGGTGATCAGACCGAGCCGCGTGTGGCGGTGCTGGTGGCGACGGATTCAATGAGCGAGACGATCTCTTCGGTCATGACCCTGGCGTCGAGCGACTCGGGGGTGAATGCTGCCCGGAAAAGCGGTACGGCTTGGGTGATGTCGGCGAGGAGGTCGATGTGGGGGTGGTCGGGTCCGAGGATGCGGGCGAGGGTGTCTCGCATGTATGAGAGGTCATAGCCTTCCTTCACCGCGTCGTCGATACCTTGATCGGCTCGCATTGCGGAGATGAGGCCCGGGACGAGATCGGGCTTCTCCTCAGCGGATTGGCAGCGATCGGCAACGAGGGTGCGGAGGTCTGCGACCGGCTCGTCGGTGACCGGGGCCTTGCGAGCTGGCATGTTGCGGATCGCTTCGGCCAGTAGCGCTTCCTTGGTGGGCCAGCGCCGGTAGATGGCTCCCTTGCCGGCGCCAGCGCGTTCGGCGACGTCCTGGGTTCGGATCCGGTCGAAGCCGACCTCGAGCAGTAGGTCGGCCGCGGCAGTGAGGATGGCGTCAGTGCGCGCTGCGTCCCGTGGTCGCCCACTGGTGTTGTCGGGGCGTCGGCCTGGCTGCTCGGTCATGAATGAAATCATAGCAGAACTATTGCGTACCGGTACGATGTGGATCTAGAGTAACGAGACCAAATGGTTCCGTATTTGGCGAGAGCCACACGCACCACCGAAGAAAGCAGGCACCCGATGCAGCCCCATATCGTCCACGAAGACGCCTACGGCTCACTGATCGACTACCCCGACGACGACTACTTCGAGGTTCGCTGGTACGACGCCTCCGTGGCGTTCACCGGTGGCAGCTTCAACGAGCGGCTGACCGTCATGGCCGATGCCATCGAGCGCTGCGGACGCTCGGGCCTCCTCGTCGACGCAGTGCAGTTCGGCATGAGGGCCGAGGACATGGATGTCGCCTGGCGCAACGCCAACCACATCCCCCGCTTGAACGCCGCTGGCGTCAAGAAGGAGGCGCTGATCGTGCCCGCCGGCTTCCCCCCGATCGGGGCACCGCCAGCTCCCGACGGCCCGGCCGACTACCCGAGCGCATTCTTCGCCACGAGGGGCGAAGCCCGATCCTGGCTCAGCTCTTGAGCTGCGTCACCAACGCCTGAGAGAGGAATACCAATGCTTGACATCAAGGCCACCCGCAGAATCAACAAGCCGATCGAGGAGGTTTGGCGGTTCGTCGTCGACGACTTCACCACCAGCCACGAGTGGGCGTTCGGCACCAGCTCCTGTCGAGCTGGGACCGAGTCCGAGGACTTCGATCGGATTTGTCACACTGAGTCCGGAACGCTCGAGGACACCATCACCACGGTCGACGACGAGAATCACGTCTTGGAGTTCTCCGTCGCCGGGTTGCCGTTCTTCGTCCGGTCGGTTGTGGCCACCTGGTCGCTCGAATCGATCTCCGACACCGAGACCGACATCACCATCGGGCCCCGCATCGAGACGATGCCCGTCATTGGGAACCTCATGGAGATCCCAATGAAGAAGGCACTCAACAAGCTCTACCCAGAGCTGCTCAACGACATGGCGATCTTCGTAGAGACCGGCCAACCCTCGCCCCGCAAACAACAGGAACTCGCCGCGAGCGGCTGAAACGCATGAGGAGCGTCACCGCAACAGCGACCGTGCCAGCGTCGCGATCGAGTGTTTGGGGCAACGATGACCTTCGCCCTCTCGGATGACGATGGCGCGACCCGATTCTCGATGCGCTACGACTACGAAGCCCAGGGCGGACCACTGACCCTCATCGACGGGCCCATACTCGACCGGCTACTCGCCAAGGGCTTCAACGACTTCATCGACGACCTCGGACCAGCAGCCCAAGCCCGGACCACCGACTGACGCCATTGCCGCTCGCACAGCCTCGGGATTCACCCCCGCCCTAGACCTGCTCGCCACGTGGGCGTGGGGTTCGGGCGGTGAGGATCACCATCGCGATGGCGCTGATGAGAACAAGGATCGTGCGAATGATGTGGTAGGTGTCCCAGGCGTCGAGCGTGTCGAGCGCCTCGGTGGCCGTGAGTGTCTGTGAGGTCAGATCGGGGTTGAGAACCACGGCAAAGAGGGTGAAGTTGAATGCCTGGGAGGCGAGAAGACCAACGAGCACCACGATCCACAGCGCTCGTTCGGCCCGGTCTCGGCGGCGGCTCAGGATGGCGGCCGCAATCGTCGTGGTGATGGCGAGAAGATGAACGGGCACCATCATGACGGCGAAGCGCCCGAAGTGGTCAGCGAACCAAACCTGTATCTCGTCACCAGACAGCGTTTGCCAGTACGGGACGATGGCGATCGCCAGGAACAGGTAGACGGCTGCGTTCGTCACGATGAACAGGTGCGACAGCGCACGGAGAACGGTGGGCAGCATGGCACGCATGTCAGTGCGCTCCCAGGTCGGTGCGTCGGCCATCCTTGCGACTCCGCAAAGGATGTGGACGACCCTCCCAGACGGCCAGGGAGACCGCCGTCAGTTTGAGGGCGAGTTCGTGTGTTCGTGACATGCTGGTGTCTCCAACGGTGATCCGAGCCGTACCGACCGGTGTTATAGTTGATGCAAGTCAACCATAACTAGTTGACAGGAGTCAACCGATGACGCCTGCCGAGCGAGATGTTCTTTCCCTTGCGCTTGACCTCGATCGCTTGATGCGAGTTCTGCACTGCACCACCCGCCAACGCGCCGAGGTTGTCGACCAGGCTCGAATCGGCCCATTCGGTGCGATGGCGTTGATGACGATCGCCGACCAGGAACCACTGCCAATCCAGAACCTGGCGACCGAGCTGGCGAGGGACAAGGCGCAGATCACCAGAACGGTGAAGCTCCTGGAAGAGACCGGCTTGATTCATCGGTCCCGTAGCCCACACGATGGCCGGGTGTGGCTCGTCGGCCTGACAGACAGCGGCCGCGAGCATGTCGCCGGGTTCCAGGAACTGTTGGCCGACGTCGTTGGCGGATTGACCGATGGCCTCGATGACGGGGAACGGCACCAGTTCTCGGCCATTCTGCGGAAGATGCTGTCGTCGTCGAGCCTCGCGGGCGAGTCCTGACGCCCCGGCCGAACGCGGGCGACACCAGCTGTGCGAGCTCTCAGCTGGTGAACCACGCTGCGCCCACCACGTCGATCACCTCGGCAACAGCTTCGGCGGAAGCATCCCCAGACAGGCGTGCGGCGATGTGACCGTCAGGTCGAACGATCAGGGTTTCACCGGCACCGAAGAGATCCTCGAAGCGATCGTCGGCCGGCGTCAGGTCTCCGCTGGGACCTACCTGAGCAACGACCACGGGCACAACAGACGTGCCTGGTTCGAAACCGGAGGCGGCGCGCCCAGCCAGGACGAGGAAGGCATCGTGGCGCACGAGATCGAGGGTCGAGAGCTGTTCACCACCGCGATGCAGGGCGACATGGGGAAGCCGTGCCCCCGGCGTTGTCGACGGCACGTAGACCGACACCGGATCGTCTGACAGCGGCGGGTCACCGTCGCCAACGACCAGCGGGCCCGGCGGGTAGCAAAAGCCCAGGTCGAGGCCACTCATGTTGAAGTGTGCGGCCTGATCATCGACTGCGGCCTGCACCTCGGCCTTGCGATCCGGGTCGTCGACCACGGCCTCGATGTCGGCGGCGGAGATCATGCCGTCGCCATCGGCGTCGATGCGGGCGGCGACCTCGAACATCTTCGTTGCGTTGGTCATGCTCTGCGACGAGTTCACCTCGGCCACCGGCTTGCGCTCGGGCTCGTAGGTGTCGAGCAGTGATGCGCTGGCCCCTCGCTCCACCATCGCCAGCTTCCAGACCAGGTTGTGAACATCTTGGAGCCCGGTGTTCATGCCGATGCCGCCCGTTGGCGGGAAACGGTGGGCAGCGTCACCGACGAGGAACACGCCGTCGCGGCGATACCGCTCGGCGATCTGCGCCGTCATACGCCACGGACTCATACTGATGATGTCCACGTCGACCTCGGCTCCGACTGCGCGCCGCAAGAGGTCGGCGTAGTGCTCCTCGTCGATCGGGTTGAGCGTCGCCTCGTCGTCGACGGTCTTCATGAAGATCCAGTTGGACTCGATGTCGTGGGCGATGAAGGCGCCCGCCGCCTCGTGATCCATCACCCAATAAAGGAGCCCTTCTCGACCTCGGAGTTCGTCGCGGAGGTTCGCCCGGAAGTGGATGTTCAGGTAGGTCTGGAGGTTGTCTGGACCAATCATCTCGATGCCGAGCGCCTTGCGGACCCGGCTCCCTGCTCCGTCGGCCCCGATCAGGTGGCGGGACGAGATCTCGACAGTGCCGCCGTTGCCGTCGGTGCGGACCGTCGACCGATAGCCACCTTCGGTCAACTCGTAGTGGTCCCAGGCGTGGCCGAAGAGCACACGCTCAGGCCGTTCGAGGTGATCGAAGAGAACCGCCTCGAATCGATCTTGACCGAGGTTGGCGGTTGGCGTTGGCGATTGGGTGAGCATGCGCTCGATCGTTGAGCGAGCAGCACCGATCTGGAACACGCCGAGATCGCGACCGACCAGCCGATCGACCCACCGGATCGACGAGGTATCGGCCGGGTTCGGACCGTGTTGGCGAACGGTCTCGTGGTCGATGCCAACGCTGCGACAGATCTCGAGTGAACGGCTGGAGATGACATGCGCCTGGGGCGCGAGGTGGAGTGTGGGGCGACGCTCGACGATCCGGAAGTCGATGCCCTGCTGATCGAGGAGGAGGCCGGCCATGAGCCCCACCGGGCCAGCGCCGACGATCAGGACGGGAACGTCGACCGTCACAGCCTCTGCTCCTTGACGGGATTGGTGAGGGTGCCGATGCCGCTCACGTCGACCTCGACCACATCGCCCTCGACCAGGAACGTGGGCGGCTCACGCAGGGCGCCGGCCCCCTCGGGTGATCCGGTCACCACCACGTCGCCCGGCTCCAGCCAGGTGACCTCCGAGATGTGGCTGATCAGCTCCGCGAAGGAGAAGATGAGATCGTCGATCGTCATCTGCTGCCGCCGCTCGCCGTTGACCCGAGTTTCGAGAGCCAGGTCGCTCGGGGCGAGCGCGTCGCTAGTCACCATCCAGGGGCCGAAGCCGGCGCTGCGATACGCGTTCTTGCCGGTCGTCACCTGAAAGCCGCGCCGCTGATACTGACGGGCTGACCCATCGTTGAAACAGCTGTACCCAGCGATGTGGTTCCAGGCCTCGTCAACGGTCACGTTGCGACAGCGCTCGCCGATCACGACTGCGATCTCACCCTCGTAGTCGAACGCCGGCTCGAGTGCCGGCTTCTCGATCGCCGAGCCGTGACCGACGAGGGTGTTCGCCGCCCGCAGGAAGAACATCGGATCCTTCGGCAGCTCGGCGAATCCCATACGGGATCCGGCCTCTGCGAAGTGGGAGTGGGTGTTGATCCCGGCGCACCACATCGCCCCGGGGTTCGGGATGGGCGGCAGCAGCTCCACGTCTTCCAGGGCGACATCGGCTGATGCCGATGCCACAACCTCGGCCGCCTGGCTGGTACCGAGCGCGATGAGGTCCTTCAGCGTCGGTGCATCACGGCCCAGGCGGGCGCCGAGGTCAACGATGCCGCCGTCGGTCACTGCCCCGTAGGAGATGCGATCACCCGTGGCGTATGTCGCAAGCTTCATGAACGACCTCCGTGGTCTGGCGCGGACGCGTTGGGCTCGGCGTTGGTTGATGCGGTCAGCAGTGCAGCGACGGCGTCGGCCTGGGCGTCGATCATGGCCGGCGTCATGGGATCGGTATCGGTCAACAGCCGACACTCCGGGGCCATGGCGAAGATCGAGGCGCTGCTGACGAGGAGGTAGTAGAACTGCGTGACCGAGATTTCGGGCACCACGCCGTGCTCGCGCCCATGCTCGAAGATCTGGCGGACGGCGTCGTAGAACCCGCGCACGTGGTTTTCGACGAGCCACGCAAGGCGCCAGTCGTCGCAGCGCCCCTCGTCGAACATGATGCGCATGATCTCCGGGTTGGCGGCGCTCGCCCGGAGATACTGCCGGATCAGGAATCGGATGCGCTCCGCCGGTTCGATGTCTCGGGCGTGACCAATGGCGATGTCGACCGCAGCTTCGGTCCGAGCGAACAGCACCGACACGCAACGCTTCCAGAACTCATCCTTCGATCCGAAGTGGTAGTTGATCAGATTCCGTTGAACGCCGGCGGCAGCCTCGATCTGCCGGGTACTGGTCGCATCGAAGCCCCGGATCGAGAAGAGCTCGATCCCGCTGGCGATGAGCCGGGCCTGCGTGTCGGCCGCCTTGGCCGTTGCCCGTCGAGCCCTCGTTGGTGGTGTGGCCGTATTTGACATCTGACACAATGAATACAAGCATTTGTGTCGATCGACAAGTCTCGATCGGCGTCGAATGAGGAGGCCCGCACCGTGTCGACATCAATCGAGGTCCCACCGACCGCCAAGCAGCGAGGCAAGACGGCTCCGGCGAAGTTGGCCCACGTCGTGCTGCGATCGCCCCGCTACGACGAGGTGATCGAGTGGTACCGCACGGTGCTCGAGGCCGAGGTCATGGTTCGCACGCCGGGTGTCAGCTTCTTGACCTACGACGAGGAGCATCACCGCATCGCCGTGATCAACACTCCAGGCATCGCCGACGCCGATCCGGGAGCGGGCGGCGTCGATCACATCGCCTTCACCTACGACACGATCGACGACTTGTTCCTCACCTACGAACGCCTGAAGCGCCTCCGGATCGAGCCGTTCTGGACCATCAATCACGGCCCGACGCTCTCCTTCTACTACGCCGATCCCGACGGCAACCGCGTGGAGCTCCAGATCGACGTCTTCGACACCAACGAGGCCATCAACGCCTGGATGGCCCAGAGCGACTTCGAGACCAATCCCATCGGCGTGAAGTTCGATCCGGACGAAGTGATTGCGCGCCACCGCGCCGGGGAGGAACCCACAACCCTGCTCGCACGCCCGGTGATCGACCCCGCCGACCTCCTGTCCCAACTTCCGGACAGGCCTCCGAGGTAAGCACTCAGCGCCGGGGCGCGACAGGCGTCGAGTTTCGGCGAGGCCTCAATGGGCCTCATCTTCGCCGAGACCGGCCAGCTTCAGGGCCCCGCGCTTGGCTGAGTCCATGTCGTAGTGGCGGCGGGTCACGATCCGCTGGGCGTAGAGACCACCGCCGGCCTGCAGGTTGGTGACGAACTTCCAACCCCCGAGCGCATCGGCGGTGAGATCGCGGATGGTGTGCATGAGCCGGGCCCGATACTCGCCGTCGACGTCGTTGCCGGTCGACATGTATTTCCGGGCCAGCTCACCAACGTTCTCGTTGTCGAAGTCGGCCGGAACCGGCGCGGTGAGCACCGAGCCGCCAGCGATGTCGTGCAGGTGCCGCACCATCATGTTGTAGTTGGCGGCGCCGTGGAATTTCCCGGCGTTGATATACAGCTCGTTCGGGAACGCCGCACCCTCAGGGCCGATGCTGCACTGGTCGATCGCGGCGTCGAGCGATGCTCGGAGCAGCGTGGCGTGGATGATCATCTCCGAGATCTTCTCCTTCACATGGGAGATCCCGGCGAGGCCGTTGGCCTCGGCGATGAGTTGGGCCAGACCGACGAGGTGGTCGGCCTCGTGCACGAACTCGGACAATCCGCCGAGGCGTTCCCAGAGCCCGAGGCTGTGGGCGAACGTCGCGGCGTGAGCGATCTCGCCGTCGAGGAGCACGCGCTCATTCGGAACGAACACGTCGTCGAAGATGACGAAGCCCTCGGGGTAGCTGATGTGGCTCGAGACTGGGAAGGCCCGAGCGTCCTCATGGCGAGGGGCGTAGGTCGTGTTGATGATCTTCACCCCAGGGGCGTTCACCGGAACCATGGCGGCAATGGCGTAGTCCTCCTCGCCGGGCTTCATCGACTTGGTCGGAATCGTCATCAGGTCGTGCCCGAACGAGGCCCCGGTGATGTGCAGCTTGGCCCCCCGGATGACCACACCGTCTCGCTGACGATCCACCACGCGGACGTACGCATCGGGATCGTCCTGCTTGGCCGGTGGGCGGCTGCGGTCGCCCTTGGCGTCGGTGATGCACTGAGTGATGCGGATGTCCGACCGCTGAGCCTCCTCGACGTAGATGGCGATCCGCTCGAGGTAGTCGGGGTTCCCGTCGGCCATCCGCCCGGCGACGGTCTTGAGGGTCTGGATCGATGATGACGTGACGTGGGCCATCATCCCCGCCTCCACCAGCAGCGGAATCAGCGCCCGCAGATCCGCGGCCGAGGTGGGCACGGCCAGCAGCGGGCTCACGGCGGACGGGTCGGGATCGTAGAAGCGGTCGTAGGCCTGGGCGGTGAAGTCCGCAGTCACCCCCAGGATCGGGTGGTCGACGATGTCGGTGACCTGCTCCCCCTCGAAGTACGTCTCGCGTCCATCGTCGAGCGATGCCTTGTATTGCTCACCGTTGATCATGCGGCTTCCCCCTTGCGTCGAACCACTGTATTTCGACTCGCCAGGAGGGATCGAAGCCTGGATCAGCTCACGAGGTTGAGGCAGACGCCAGCTTGTCCAGGTTGTCGATGGCGGCGCCGGTCGAGCCGACGAGGCGCATGAACAGAGCCCGTTTGGCATCGTCCTCCTCGATGCCGCGCACCATCTGACCAAAGCCATTGAGGCGGCACTCACCGAGCCACTCCGCCAGCTCGGGAGCAAAGCTCCACGCCGCGCCGTTGCGGAGCCCGTCGGCCTGCACGGTGAGCCAGTCATGAACAGTGTCGGTCATCGGCGTGGGGAGGGCGTACTGGGCCCGCTCCCCCGGCGCCACGGAGGCCTCGATCTTGGCGAGCAAGGCTGCGCTGAAGCAGGGCTGGAACGGCCGGACCATCTGCAGGTTGATCTCGCCGGGCGCAAAGACCGGCTCACGGTGGCCCACGTTCTCGGCGGCGGCGCTGGCGGTGCAGTCGACGTGAAGCGTGCCGGGCTCAACCGCCACCTCTTCTCCATTGGCGAACACGAGCAGGTCCGGCTCGATTGCAGCCACCCGTCCGTGGCGGAGCACCCGGCCCACCCGACGCATCTCAGCCAGCTCGCGCTCCGAGATGGTGGCGGAGTGGAACATCGACGGCTCCACGTCAGGGTCGACACGGAGCCAGAGCCCGGCCTTCTCGTGGCGACGGCACAGCTCGTCCACGCTCGACGACTGGGCGCAGATCTCCACCTGTTCGGCCAGCCCCCCGATCGTGGCCTCATAGTTCTCCATGCCGGGCTGGAGGTGCGCCCGATTGATCAGCCACGAGTCGCGGGGTGCCACCCAGGTGATCTGCTCGGCCGGGTAGCCGTTGCCGAGCAGCCAGGTGACGCAGTCGATCGCAGTCTTGCCGGCGCCGAGGACCGCGATCGATCGGTGCTGTGACGCGAGGCGGGGGAGGTGGTTCGGCGGCTCGCATGCCACGCCGTCGGCCACGTCGAAGCGGCGGGTGTGGAGCATGGGGATACTCGTCGACAACAACGTGGCGTCGACCACCGTGCTCCAGGTGAGTTCGATCGCTTCCCCCGACAGCAGCGAATGCACGCCGCGGTCGGGGTGGTAGTCGTGGCTCGGGAGATACCGCACCCGCCCCGATGGGAGGAACACGTCATCCATCACCTGATGGAAGTAGCTGGTGACCTCCACCCCCGAGGCCAGCTCGTAGAAGCCCTGGTTGAGGCCGATCACGTCCTTGCGGTCGCGACCCAGGGGCTGGGAGGCCACGCCGTAGAACGACGACGGCTGGTGCAGGCGAACGAATGGGTAGGCATCGTTCCAGTGCCCACCGGGCACGTGGCGCCGGTCGACCATTGCAACGGTGGCCTCGGTCTCAGTGAGGAGCGTGTCGACGAAGGCCATGGCCGAGGCGCCACTCCCGATCACGAGGTAGTCGGTCTCGGTCAACATGTCGTCGTTTCCCTTGGTCGTCGTGACTCTGGCTCAGGTGCCATCCGACAGCCTACATTACCGACAGGTAACTTTCGGGCCCGGCTCAGGAGTCAGATCGGGCCATGATGCCGTTCATCTGAGAACTGACAACCGCGACGAGTACGACGACGGCGCCACACACCTGCACGACACTCAGCGCTTCACCGAGCACGACCCAACCGAGAACCGTGGCCACCCACGGACTCAAGAGCCCGAGGAAGCTCACGGTCGCAACCGGCAGCCGAGCGACACCACGGAACCAGTTGACATACGCCAGCCCTGTGCCGACGATGGCAAGCCATGCGAATCCGACGACGTTCGTGCTCGTGAGCATCGGCGGCGGGCCTTCTACCACGAGCGCGAGCGGGAGCAACACCACACCTCCGGCAATGAGCTGCCACCCAGTGAAGCTGATCACATCGACCGGTAGGCCCCAGTACTTGGTGAGCACCACCCCGACGGCCATCGAAACCGTGCCAGCCACTGCGGCCACGACGCCGATGGGGTCGAGCGCAGCCTCCGGCCCCAGCACGAGCATGGCAACGCCACCCAACCCAGCGAGCCCGGCCAGCGGGGTGCGAATGCCGAATCGTTCCCTCAACAACATGGCCGCAATCGCGGCAGCCACGAGCGGTTGGATGGCGCCAGCGGTGGCGGCCACACCGCCCGGCAAACGGAACGCCGCCACGAACAACAAGGCGAAGAACGCACCGATGTTGAGCGTTCCGAGTACGACGGTACGCCACCACCACATGCCGTGAGGCAGCCGGCGCGTCGAGATGACGAACACTGCGCCGACGGGCAACGCTCGCACCACCGCCGCGAGCAGAGGCCGCCCATCGGGCAGGAACTCGGTAGCGACGAGGTATGTCGTACCCCACACCATCGGCGTGATGGCGGTGAGCGCAGCGGTGGTCGCCGCGACAGACTCTCTTGACATGAAGACAATTCTATCTTTACGTGAAGAGATTCATCTTGATGTGAAGACAGTCACGGCTAGGCTGCCACTGCGTGAAGCCCGATCATGTCGACGAAATCCTGGACCAGTGGCAGCGTGAGCGTCCGGACATCGACGTGTCGGCGATGGCGATTCTCGGGAGGATCGCCCGCCTCGACAAGACCATCCGGCCCCGCCTCGACGCCGTCTTCGCCGAGCACGACCTCGAGTCGTGGGAGTTCGACGTGCTCGCGACCCTGCGCCGCGCCGGTGCTCCGCATCAGCTCACCCCTGGGGAACTCCTGCGCTCGATGATGGTCACCTCGGGTGCCATGACGAACCGAATTCGGCGGCTGGAACAGCGAGGCCTCGTCGCTCGGGTCGCCCACCCGGACGACGGCCGCCAGGTGCTGGTGACGCTCACCCAGGACGGCCTACAGACGGTCGACGCCGCCGTCGTCGCCCACGCCGACAACCAGCGCCGCATCGTGGATGTTCTGGATCCGGCCCAGCGGAGACATCTCGCCGATCTCCTCCGGGCCTTCGACCTCGGCCTCGCCGACCACCCTCAGTCCTGAGCTGCTGCGCCCACAGCCCAGACTGCTGTGCCCACGAACCTCAGATGGCCGGTTGCTGTTGGGTGGCGCAATGGATGCCGCCACCGCCAGCGGCAACCGGGTCGATGTCGATCGCGACGATCTCGCGCCCGGGGTAGGCGTCGGCGATCAGGTCGGCCGCTGCGCCATCAGCGGCCGAGTCGCCGAACTCGGGTACGAGCACGGCGCCGTTGCACACGTAGTAGTTCACATAGCTGGCGAGGTAGTCGGGACCGTTGCTGCGCAACGCCTCGGGCTGGCGCAGGGTGACGAGGTCGTAGAACACGCCATCGAGGGTGGTCATGGTCGACAGTTCGTCTTGGGTGCGGATGGCGAGGTCGTACCAGGTCTCCCCCGGCTCCACGTACGAGGGCAGCTCGTGCACGACGGTCGTCGGGTTGACGAAGCGGGCGAGGGTGTCGATGTGACCGTCGGTGATGTCGGCTCCGGCGATGCCGTCGACCCACAACAGCCGGTCGGCGCCGAGCAACTCGACGAGCCGGGCAGCGATCTCGCCTTCGCCGAGGCCAGGGTTGCGGTTGTCGTTCACCCAGCTGCTGCGGGCGGCGAGGAGGGTACCGTCGCCGTCGGTCTCGAGCCCGCCGCCTTCGCCGACGAGCCCGGAGTCGATCAGCGGCACACCCACGATGTCGGCCACGAGGGCGGCGAGCGTTGTGTCACCGTCGTGCACCTGCTTGCCACCCCAGCCGTTGAACCGCACCCGCCCTGCGGCGAGGTCACCGCTCTCCGAGACCAGGAACAACGGGAGGGTGTCGCGGGCCCAGAGGTCGTCCACGGAGGCCTCGATCAGCTCCACGTCGGAGCCCACGAGATCGAAGGCGGCGTCGAGGTCGCCCGGCTGC
>JBCCFL010000047.1:0-44897 GCA_039029735.1 Actinomycetota bacterium
GTGCTCCACAACGCGCTCCAGGAGCACGGCACCAGCTCGGTGTCGCTGTGGGGCACGATCCCGGGCTACGTGCCGAACGCTCCGTCGCCGAAGGCGGCGTTGGCCCTCGTGGAACGGGTGAGCCAGCTGCTCGAACTGTCGGTGCCCACCACGGCGCTGGAGATCGGGGCGGCCGCCTACGAGCGGCAGATCTCTGAACTCGTCGAAGACTCCGACGAGACGCGGGCCTACGTGGCCCAGCTCGAGGAGAACTACGACAGCATGCGCCCCGAGTCGGGGGCCACCCTGATCGAGGAACTCGAGGCCTACCTTCGCGACAACTGACCGGTGCCGAGGCTCAGGCCGGTGCCTCGACGTCGGCCGGTGCGTCGAGATCGATGGCATCGCCAACCTCCACCACGTTCACCGGGGGTTGGGGAGCACGGTTGAGCAGCAGGCGGGTGACGTCGGGCCGGCTGTAGTGACCGGTGGGGTCAGCGGCCGACTTGGCGATGGCTTGGAGGGCCGGATCACAGTCGGCGAAGAGGATGCCCTCCTCGTCCTCGGCCAGGGGCTCTGCCAGCATCGAGCCCTCGGGGCCGTAGATGCGAGCGAACCCACCACCCTGCAGCAGCATCTGCTGCTTGGCCTCGGTGTCGGCGAAGAAGTCATGACCGGCCTGGCCGATCACCGCGCACGGGGCCACGACGAATGACTGCCCTTCCACGGCGTACATCAGGCTCGCCGCGTTGTTGACCTCGGGCCCGAGCGCGTTCGCGGCACCCCGGTAGAGCGAGAACGCCGGCCACGCCGCACAGTGGATGTCCTCCCCCAGGCTGTACATCGCGTATTTGGAGAGGGGCTGGAGGTGCTCCCAGCAGCAAAGTGCGCCGAGACGACCGAAGTCGCGTTGGACCACGTCGAGATCCGAGCCGTCACCCTCTCCGAACACCGAGCGCTCGACGTGGGTCGGCTTCAGCTTGCGCCGGTTCTTGAGCACACCGTCTTCGGGGGTGATGAATGCCTGCGCCATGTACACACTTCCCTCGTCTCGCTCGCTGTAGCCCATCACCACCGTGATGTCGTTGGCCTTGGCGGCCGCGGCCAGCGTGGCCAGCTCGGGGCCGTCCGCGGTCGGGGAGTTGGCCCAGTACTGCGGTACGAGCCCCATTCCGGCCCCAGGGGTGTCGAGCCAGATCTGCCAGGGGTAGCCCGGAACAAAGGTCTCGGGGAAGGCCACGATCTCTGCTCCACCCGCGCTGGCCTCGCTGATGAGGCTCACGCACTTGTCGACCGTTGCCGCCATGTCGAACCACACGGGCTCGGCCTGGATCGCTGCGACTCGTACCGTTCTGTTGAGCATCGGAGACTCCTCTATTGGCTGTGACGACCATGTCGCCACAGGCCACGAGAGACGTCTAGGCCGAATCGGAACGGATCCTGTGCTCGCTGCGAACTTCGGTCGGGGTCACACCGAAGCGACGCCGGAAGGCCCGGGCGAACGCCGACGGATCGCCGAATCCCGATTGACCACCGATGTAGGCGATCGACCGGTCGTCGTTGCGAGGGTCGACGAGCGCGGCGCGGGCGGCCTCGAGGCGACGCTCACGGATGATGGTCGACAGCCCCGGGCCGTCCTCGAAGAGCTTCTGCAGCGATCGTGTGGTGCAGTTGAAGGCGGCGGCGATCGTGGCAACCGACAGCGCCGGGTTGTCGATCCTGGCGTGCACGTGATTCAGTACGGCCTGACGCTGCGCCGTGCGATGGGCGTCGTGTTCGAGGTGGCCGATCCCGCCGAGGGCGAGGCACGTGGCGAGGCAGTCGACCAGCTGCCCGGCTACCCGCTCCCCCGCCCACACCGGCGTGTCCTCGATGTGGCCGTCGAGTGATCGAGCCAACGCCACCACCACGTCGTTCATCCCCACGCCATGGGCCATGGGATGGGCGACGGCGGCTTCGAGATCGACCCCGTACGGTTCGAGCAGTGGGCGCGGCAGCTGCACCACGATCTGCTGGAAGGAGTCGTCGAAGCGGAGTTCGTAGGCCCTCGTTGCGTCGTAGAGCGCGAAGTCTCCAGGCCCGATCACCGCCTGGCGCCCGTCCTG
Organism: Actinomycetota bacterium; assembly: GCA_039029735.1. Classification (GTDB taxonomy): domain Bacteria; phylum Actinomycetota; class Acidimicrobiia; order Acidimicrobiales; family SZUA-35; genus CADEDH01. Next base: position 2,085 of record JBCCFL010000047.1, read on the forward strand.
GCGCACCACGCCCATGCCCTCCACCTGGAGGCTCAGCAGGAGATCGTCGCGCGGCTCCGACTCGCGGTGCTGCACGAGCTGTGGGCCGGCTGTCACGTGCGACACCCGCACCGACCGCCACTCCGCCACCTCGACGTGGGCATCGACCTCATCGACGCTGAGGGGCTCGGCGTCGAGTTCGACATAGACCGCGCAAATCACCTCACGCCAGAAGGCGAACCGCTCGTGGCTCGCCACCTCATCGGTGGAGAAGCGCCGTCGCACACCTCCAACGCTAGTTCCGGGGCGGCGTGGTGCCCAGAGGCACGGCGCTGGTCAGTCGGGTGGTCTGCGCCCGCTCAGTGCTCGCCGCGCCAGACGGGCCGGCGTGGTGGATCGAAGGCCACCCGCTCGCCGCCTTCGCCGCTGATCGCACCGAAGGCGAGATCCACCCACTGATCGCCGTTGGCGAGCGGAGTTGGAAGGTCGTCACGCCCGAACCAGCCGGCATCCAGGCACTCCTGGGGATGGGGTGAGAGTTCGCCGCCGGTGGCCCGGCAGAAGAACACCAGGCTGTAGAGCGGGATCCGGCTGAAGCCGGCCCGCATGCCGTCGACGATGGCGAGTGGTCGCACCACGTCGCACTCGATGCCGGTCTCCTCCAGCACTTCCTTCTCGGCGACCTCCGACGGCGAGTAGCCGACGTCGGCCCAGCCGGTGGGATAGAGCCACACGCCGGAGTCGGATCGTTGGATGAGGAGGAGCTTGCCCTCGTCGTTGCCAACGACGGCGCCCGTGGCGACCTTCGGGGTGACGTAGCCGGCGACGCTCTTGCCGATCATGCGCACCCATTCCTGGCGAACCCACTCCGGGGTCACCGCTGGGTCGTCGGCCTCGGCCGCCGCTCGCATGTCGGCCGCGATGGTGAGGATCTCCTCGTACCTCTCGATCTCGAACGGGTTCTCGGTGAACCCGAGGCCGGTTCGGGCGATCCCGGCCAGCGCTTCGGACCAACGGTGAAGGTCGTGTGTGCTCACGCCACGGCTCCTGGGCCGGTGGCGATGGCCTGGCGGATGGCGAGGTCGAGTTCAGCGAGGATCTCCGCGTCGCCGATCTTGGCGCCGTCGGAGTCGCTCACGTAGAAGCTGTCCACCGCTTGAGGGCCGAAGGTCTGAACCTTGGCGCTGCGGATGTCGAGCCGCAACTCGCCCAAGGCCTGGGTGATCCAGAACAAGAGACCGACCGTATCTTCGGCGTGCACCTCCACCACCGTGGCCGCCTCCGAGATGTCGTTGTCGATCACCACGTCGAGCCGCGGTGGAACGGCTGACAGGCGACGCCGGTAACGCTCGTAGTTGTGGGCTCGCTGGTGCACACGAGCCGTGAGGGCCACCCGACCGGCGAGGGCCCGTTCGGCCACCGACACGATCTTGTCCCAGTCCACGGTGTGGGTGGCTGGCGGCTGGAGCGTGAACTCACACGTGGCCATGCCATCGGGATCGGAGTAGGCCTCGGCTGTGAGCACGTCGAGCCCGTTGACGGCCAGCACACCGGCCATCCGGCTGAACAGCATCGGCTGGTCGTCGGCCACCACGGTGAGTGTGGTGCCCGAACCTTTGAGTACCGACTCCCGAGCCGCCATCAGCTCGCGCACCTCAGCCGACGGGAACTCCGACACAGCGACCTCGGACACCGCACCGCCCCGCAACACGAACTCGGTGCGCTCCACCAGCTCGGCCAGCAGTCCGGCCTTCCACGTACCCCACACCGCAGGGCCGGTGGCAATCGAGTCGGCCTCGGTGAGGGCGGCGAGCAGGCCGAGGAACTCCACCGAGTCGACCGCAGCGGCGACCGCGTTGATCGTGCCGGCGTCGGACAGGTCGCGCCGGGTGGCGACGTCGGGGAGCAGGAGATGATGGCGGCACAGATCGACCAGAACGCCGATGTCATTGTCGCTGTAGCCCATGCGGGTGGCCATCGTGGTGATGATCTCCATCCCCACTTCGGTGTGATCGCGGGGTGGGAAGCCCTTGCCGATGTCGTGGAACAACGCGCCGACCACGAGCAGGTCGGGGCGCACCACCCGATCGGCCAGTGCGGCGGCGTTTGCCGCGGCCTCGCACAGATGCCGGTCGACGGTGAAGGTGTGCATCACGTTCCGCTGCGGATGGCAACGCACGGCCTCCCACTCGGGGAGGATGCGCTCCATGAGGCCGTACTGGTCCAGGTCTTCCACGACGCCGATGGCGGCCCGACCGGCGAGGAACAATTCGGCGAACAGCTCCCGCGCTTCGCGAGGCCACGGCTCGGGCAACGTTGCCCCGTGGTCACGGAGGCGAACGAGGCTCCGTCGACCCATGGTGCGTCGAGACCGGGCGGCGGTGGCCGCGAGCCGCAAGACCGCGAGCGGGTCGGCGCCCACATCCACACGGTCGCTCAGCTCGATGCGACCGTCGACGAGCCCGAACTCGGTGGACATCGGCCGGTCCAGTGGTGCGTCGGGCTCGGCCCGCCCGCTGGATCGGGTCCATCGTTCCCAGGCCTCGTCGCTGTACCAGGCGATCCTGCGGGCAGCGAACGAGAGCCGCATCATCAGTTCGTGGCTCGACGGGTCGCTGAGGGCGGCGGCCACGTCGTCCTGGGCGTCGAAGTTGAGCACGTCGCCGGAGCGCCCGGCGAGCCGATGCAGCTCGACGCGTGCAGCCAGCAGCTGGTCGACCTCGTCGTCGAGGGCCATCACCACGCCGTCGGCGAAGCCAGGTACGGCCCGGGCTGCCCATCCGAGGGCATGGACGTCACGGAGGCCGCCGCGCCCCTCCTTCAGATCGGGCTCGACGTTGAACGCGGTCTCACCGTGTTTCTCGTGGCGTTCCTCCACGGCCACGGCGAGGCGGCCGATGAGATCAGTGTCGACCTCGGCCCAGACCCGGGCGGTGATGTCGTCGAGCCGGGTGAGGAGGCGGTGGTCGCCGGCGATGAGCCGAGTGGCCAGGAACGACGTTGCCGTGTGGAGATCCTCGCGGGCGAGCTCCTCGGCCTGAGCGAGTGTGAACACGGCGTGGCCCATCTTGAGCTTGCGGTCCCACACCGGGTACCAGATGGCCTCGGCCAAGTCGCCGATGTTGTCGAGATCGTCGTGGATGAGGATCACGTCGATGTCGCTGTAGGGGCACAACTCACGGCGCCCGTACCCACCAACGGCGGCCAGGGTGAGGCCTGGGGTTCCGCCAACGCTGCGATCGAAAACGGTGCGCAGCCAGAGGTCGGTCGCGTCGCTGTGCGCCTCGGCGTAGGCTCGGCCCGACAGCTCGGGGGCGACGAGGAGGGGCTCTCCCGAACGGGCCATCGTGACGGTGCTCGGCCCGGCCTAGGCCGACTGGGCGTTGGTCGTGTCGAGCAGGTCGGGCAGGCGCTTGAAGAACACGGATCGGGGCAGCACCTCGTCGTAGCCGGCCTCCACGGCCTTGCGATGGCCGGTGGAGTCGACGTGGGGCCCGAAGCCGATCACTCGGGTGCCCTCGATGCAGAACCCGGCGAGGTCGTCGCACCGGTCGATGTCGACGAACAACAGCGCAGGGCCCAGCGCCCGAGCCTCCTCGGGGGTCTCCACGAAGGTGGCCCGCCCATCGAAGCGGGACCGATCGAACAGGTTGGGCACGTGGGCGGCGATGGTCATGTCGTCTCCTGGCGTTTCCGGCGTTGGAGATGGAGGTGGGCCTTGGCTGCGCCCCACATCAGACCGTGCTCGTGGACCTCGGGGCCGAGATCCGCGAACGCAGCCGGACCCAGATCGTAGACGTCGTCGGGGTGCAGACGCCGCGCATGGTCGTCGCGGTCGACCTCGGGAACACCGTTGGCGGCGAGAATCGCCGTCGGCGCCGAGGTGGCCGTGCGCAGGATGGCCAGGGGATTGGTCCACTGGTCATCGAGATCGGCCTCCAGGAGCTGCCGCAGGCGGCCCCCGACGTCGGTGACCAATCCGGCCGTGGCGGCGTGCACCTCGGCCTCGATCTCGGGTGACCACCGGTCACCGAGATGGGCATCCACCGTTGACCTGAGCCACGGTCCGAGAGCACGTTCAACCGCCTCCACCAAGCTTCTACCGTAGTTGGCGAGGGCCTCCTCGGCCGGCACCGTGGCGCCCTGCTCGGTGGATCCGGCCGGCCTGGCCGGCTCTGCTGGCACGGGTGCTGGCCTGGTTGGAGGTGGTGGATCGTCCGCGGCGGGGGTCACCCTCCGTACTCGGCGGCCTGGCGGATCGACAGCTCCACTCGGCGCCGCTTGGTGTCGATCGACAACACCTTCACGCCCACCTCGTCACCGGGGGCCACCACCTCGGCCGGGGTGGACACGCGGTACTCGGCCAGCTCCGAGAGGTGCACGAGCCCTTCCACGGTGCCGAGCGACACGAACGCTCCGAAGTCGACCAGGCGGCTCACCCGGCCCGTCATGACCTCGCCGGCGGTCAGTTCGCTGAGCGGGTCGGGGGTGAGGCGGCGGATCGACAAGCTGATCCGGCGCTTCTTGGGCTTGACCTCGATGACCTCGACGTCGACCTCGTCGCCGAGCGTCACCACGTCCTGCGGGCGGCGCACACGCTGCCACGACATCTCCGACATGTGCACGAGGCCATTGACGCCGCCGATGTCGACGAAGGCGCCGTAGTTGGTGATCGAGGTGACCTTGCCACGGCACGAGTCGCCGGGCTTGAGCTGCGAGAGGAGTTCCTGCGTTCTACGCCGCTGCTCCTTCAGGAGCAGCGTGCGGCGACTGAGTACGAGCCGCTCGCGGCGAGGGTCGGCTTCGAGCACCCGTAGTTCGAGCGTCTGACCCTCATAGGGGCTGAGGTCGCTCACGGGTTCGAGTTCGAGATGCGACGACGGGACGAAGCCGCGCACGCCGACGTCGACCACCACGCCCTTTGCTCCCACCGAGATCACCCTGCCGGTGAGGGTCTCGTTGAGCCCGGCGGTCTGCATGACCTTGTCCCAGGCCTGACGCTTCAGCGCCCAGGCTCGTGACAACACCACGCGCTTCTTCGGGTCCTCGCGGGTGAGTTCGGCGCCGAAGGCACGGTCACCGACCGAGACGACCTCGGTGGGGTCGATCCCGTCGGGTGAGAAGTTGCGCCGGTTGATGACCGCAAGGCGCCCGTCGTCGAGGGTGAGCTCCACTTCCTCAGAGGAGACCGCGGTGACGAGCCCCTCCACGACCTTGCTGGCCTCCATGTTGGGCCGCCGCTCTGCCGGGGCCCCCGGGGGTGCCGCTGGCGCTGCTCCCCCGGCTGGCGCACCATCAGAATCGGCCGTTTCCTCGGGCACCCCGTCGGCCTGGGGTTCCGACGCAGTCTCGGTCGCAACCTCGGCCGGCTGTGACTCCAACTCCGGCGCTGGCACAGACTCAGACTCAGCAACCGGCTCAGGCGCAGGCGCAGACTCGGCCTCGGCAACCGACGCCGGCTCGGCCTCCGCAACCGGCTCGGTTGCAGGCGCAGCCTCAGCAACCGGCTCGGGTGCAGGCGCAGCCTCCGCAACCGGCTCGGGTGCAGGGGCAGACTCGGCCTCAGCGACGGGCGCCGGGTCATCAGCGACGGGCGCAGGATCATCCACCTGGGCAGGCTCAGGCTCGGTGGCCTCGGCGACGACCGCGGCAGGTTCGTGCTCCGCCGTCGGCTCGGCCTCAGCCACCGGCTCGGGCGCAGCACCTGACTCGGGCTCGGCGACCGGATCGGGCTCGGGCTCCGCGACCGGATCGGGCGCAGCGGCGGGCGCTGGTTCAGGCGACGAGGCCAGATCGGTAGCGGCGGCCGTGGCGGCGACGGGATCGTCGGCAGCGGTCATGACCTCCGGCCGATCGGCCGGGGTGTCCTCTTCCTGGTCGCCACTCAAAGGCACATCGTCCGCATGGGCCATCCGTCAAGGGTAGGCATGGTCATGGGTTGTTGCTACCCATCCCGACAGCCCTCAGACCAGGCCAACCTGGTCGAACACGGTCGCTGGATCAGCGACCATGCCGGTGTAGAACGCACCGAATTCGGCGTAGACGGCCGACGCCTCGTCGAAGCGCATCGTGTAGACGACCTCCTTGAGATCGTCGGGGTGCTGGGCGAACAGCGTGACCCCCCACTCGTAGTCGTCGACCCCGGTGGATGCCGTGATCAGCTGCACGAGCCGGCCGGCGAACTTACGCCCGGAGTGACCGTGTTCGTACATCAGCTCCTTGCGGCGATCGAAGGGCGTGGTGAACCAGTTCTGGTCCGGCTCACGGCGCTTGCTCATCGGGTAGAAGCACCAGGCCGTCTTCCCCTCTGGCGGTAGTTCGGGGTAGAGGCGAGCCTGCTTCATCTCGTCGGGCACCCCGGCGGCGTACTCGCTCACCTCGGTGAGCGACAGGTAGCTGTCGACCAGATCGAGACCAGCAGCGACGAGCGCCGTCTGGAGCCGACGCAGGGCCCACAGATCCCGGGCGAGGGCCATCACGGCCACGTCGGCCTTGTGGCCGAGCATCGCAACGGTCACCACGTCGACCTCTTCGGCCTCGGCCGCCTTGAGTGCCGCCATTGCCGCGTCGCGATCAACGATCGGGGTTGGCTTGAGAAAGAGATGGAGGACACCGAGGCCCTCGCTCGGAGCGGATGCTTCGACCATTCGCCAATCCTACGGCCGCAACCCCGGCGGCCGACCGATCAGGCCGAGCCGGACACGAGGTGCTCAGGGCTGTACACGTTGGCGCTCCCACTGCGGGCGAATGCCACGAGGGTGAGGCCGGCCCGGCGCGCCGCGCTGACCGCCAGTGACGACGGTGCCGACACCGCAACCAGTGCCGTGAATCCCGCAGCCCACGCCTTCTGCACCATCTCGAACGAGCTGCGCCCGCTGACCACGATGGCCAGATCATGCGCCGGGAGCTGACCGTCGAGGAGCAGGCGGCCCACCACTTTGTCGACCGCGTTGTGCCGCCCGATGTCCTCGCGGGCAACGACCACCGACCCGTCGCGGGTCACGGCAGCGGCGGCGTGGGATCCCCCAGTTCGATCGAACAACGCCTGACCAGTTCGCAACCGCTCCGGGAAGGCCACCAGCTCACTGAGCGACCACGGCTCATACGCCGGCAGCACCCGCAGGCGTTCGGTGAGATCGGCGATGGCGTCGCTGCCGCACAGGCCACACGAGGACGAGATCGACCCCAGCCGGGGCGTTGGCGTCGGCGCCCGCCCGCCCGTCTCAACGCTCACCACGTTGAAGTCGCTGTCGATTGGCGCACCGGTCCCGCAATAGCGGATGCCGGTGATCGGCGCGTCGCCCAGGGCGCCCTCGCTGTGGAGGAACCCCGCTGCGAGCTCGAAATCGTGGCCGGGGGTGCGCATGGTGGAGCTCACCTGCACGTCGTCGAGCCGGATGCTCAGCGGCTCTTCGACCACCACCTCGTCCGGCTTGCGGCCGCCACCCGACGGCTCGATCCGGCGCGAGATGAGCGACTCGCTCAATGATCGAACCATCGCTCCAGTCTAGATGTCACTGCTGAAACAGGCCGCTCCGGCCCCACTGCGCCGTTCAGGCACGAACGCGACAGGGCCCGGGTTCGATCGAACCCGGGCCCTGCGACACATCAGATGTAGGTGAGCGTCAGACGATCAGTAGTCGAGATCGTCGTCGTCATCGGAGTCGACGGCGTCGGTGATCACGGCCTCGGTGGTGAGGAACAGGCCCGCAATCGACGAGGCGTTCTGTACACCCGAGCGGGTGACCTTGGCCGCGTCGACCACGCCGACGGCCTGGAGATCCTCGTAGTCGCCGGAGGCGGCGTTGTAGCCGTTCCAGCCTTCGAGGCCACGCACACGATCGACGACCACGCCACCCTCTTCGCCGGCGTTCACCGCGATCTGGGTGAGCGGCATGGCGAGAGCACGGCCCACGACACGGGCACCGGTGGCCTCGTCGCCATCGAGCTTGTCGGCGGCGGCCATCACGGCCTCCTGGGCCCGCAGCAGGGTGACGCCCCCGCCACAGACGATGCCTTCCTCGATGGCGGCCTTGGTGGTGCTCACCGCATCCTCGATGCGGTGCTTCTTTTCCTTGAGCTCCACCTCGGTAGCGGCGCCGACCTTGAGCACGGCCACACCGCCGGCCAGCTTGGCCAGGCGTTCCTGCAGCTTCTCGCGGTCGTAGTCGGAGTCGGTGTTGTCGATCTCGGCCTTGATCTGCTCGACCCGGCCGGCAACGTCGCCCTGGTCGCCAGCACCCTCGATGATGGTGGTCTCGTCCTTGGTGATCGTGACCTTGCGGGCCTGACCAAGGAGCTCGACGCCCACACCGTCGAGCTTGAGCCCGACCTCTTCGGAAATGACCTGACCACCGGTGAGGATGGCCATGTCCTGCAGCATCGCCTTACGGCGATCGCCGAAGCCGGGGGCCTTCACGGCGGCCACGTTGAGGGTGCCCCGGATCTTGTTGACCACAAGGGTGGCGAGGGCCTCGCCCTCGACGTCCTCGGAGATGATCACGAGCGGCTTGCCCGTCTGCATCACGGCCTCGAGCACCGGCACGAGCTCACGCACGGCGGTGATCTTCGAGCCAACGAAGAGGATGTAGGGATTGTCGAGGTCGGCTTCCTGCCGCTCAGCGTCAGTCACGAAGTAGGGCGAGATGTAGCCCTTGTCGAAGCGCATGCCCTCGGTGAAGTCGAGCTCCATCCCGAAGGTGTTGGACTCCTCCACGGTGACAACGCCGTCCTTGCCGACCTTGTCGATCGCTTCGGAGATCAGCTCGCCGATCGTGCGGTCGTTGGCCGAGATGGCGGCGACCTGGGCGATCTGCTCCTTGTCGTCGACCTCGACGGCCGAGGAGAGGATGTGGTTCACCGCAGTGTTGGCACCGGCCTCGATGCCCCGCTTGAGCGACATCGGGTTGGCGCCGGCGGCCACGTTCTTCATGCCGTCGCGCACCATGGCCCACGCCAGCACGGTGGCCGTGGTGGTGCCGTCGCCGGCAACGTCGTCGGTCTTCTTCGCGACTTCCTTGACCAGCTCGGCGCCGATCCGCTCCAGCGGATCCTCCAGCTCGATCTCCTTGGCGATCGACACGCCGTCGTTGGTGATGGTGGGGGCGCCCCACTTCTTGTCGAGCACCACGTTGCGACCCTTGGGGCCGAGCGTGACGCGGACAGCGTCGGCCAGGGTGTTCATACCGGTTTCGAGCTTGCGTCGGGCGCTGTCCTCGAACGAGATCGTCTTCGCCATGGGTTGGCGGCCTCCCAGAGATAGTGAGCGGACGGTCGGACGAGTTAGCACTCTAGCGGTGAGAGTGCTAATTGCACGCCCGATCCCACGCCTGATCCCGGGAGAGTCCGACCATCGCCCGGGCCAAGGGCCGAACCCAGGCGCGAGAAGACCGACGGCGTTTCCGCCGTCGGTACTACCGTCGGTCTTCCGGTTCCCGCACGGCTCCGCAGACCCTTTTCCTGGGGGCTGACGAGCTCAGATCTCCTTCGGCGCGCCCGGCTCGGCGATGACCCGAATGGGCCCAAGGGCTCAGGCAGTGGTGCCGACCGATTCAAACGATCGCGGAGCGCTAACGTGGCCCTGTGGGATCGATGTTGAAGCGCCTCGGGATACCGATTCCCGTGCTGGTTCTGGTGGCGGTCGCCCTCACCGTGGTGATGCTGCTGCTCGCACAGTCGGTGATCTCGCTGTTCTACGCCGTGCTCCAGTTGCTGCTGATCCTCGGCGCGTTCGGGCTCATCGCTCTCGCCTGGATGTTCCTGTGGCGGCGGGGCGCGGTCAACGGCGACAGCTGACCTATCGCCAGAGGATCAGAGCCGGAGCCAACAAGGTCTGGGCAAGGTCTGGGTGAATTCAGGGCCGGGCCACGACAAGGCCAGGGCAGAGTCAGTCGACGACCGCGGCGAGATGATCGGCCACCACGTCGGCCACCAACTCGAGAGGGCGCCCCATGGCCTCATCGAGCCCGTAGCGGCCCGTGAGCGACGCCACGGTCACGTTGGCCGGCACGTCCAGCGACGCATCCGAACAGTTGCCGACAATCGCCAACACGGGCACGTCGTGCTCGGCAGCCCAGCCTGCCACTCCGCCGACGACCTTGCCGTTGAACGACTCGGCGTCGAGGAATCCCTCGCCCGTGACGACGAGTGAGGCCCCGTCGAGGTGGGTGTCGAGCCCGGCCCATTCAGCCACCACGTCGAACCCGCCCTCGATCCGGCCACCGACGGCCGCCAGACCACCGGCCAATCCGCCCGCTGCGCCGGCTCCCGGCATCTCGGACACGTCAACGCCGTAGGTCTCCTCGTACAGCTGCGTGAGCCGGTTGAGCCGCCGCTCCAGGAACTCGACCTGCGCCGCCGTCGCCCCTTTCTGGGGCCCGAACACGCGGGCCGCGGCGGTGAAGCGGGTTCGGACGTCGGTGGCGACGACCAGCTCGATCTCCTTGAGACGGGCCGCCGGAGGGAGCGCATCGAGCGCCCCCCACCCCCCGTCGGTGGTGGCTGAGCCACCAAGGAACACATACACGGTGCGCGCTCCCAGCTCGATCGCCGTGGCAATCAGCTGACCGGTTCCCGTCGTATCGGCCGCAACGGCATCGTTCGCCTCGGCACCCCCCACCACGAGCAGGCCCGACGCAGCCGCCATCTCGACGAATGCCACGCCCCGGTCCAGCCGCCATCCGGCCTCGACCGGCCGGCCGAGCGGATCGGCCACCGTGGTGCGCTTGTTGGGCCCGCCGACCGCGTCGAGCGACCCTTCACCACCGTCGGCCATGGGCACCGCGACAGCCTCCCAACCCGCACCGGTGGCCACGGCTCCAGCAGCGCCATTCAGCTGATCGCTGGTGGCGGTTCCTCTGAACTTGTCGAACGCCAGGACGACTCGGGGCACGTCAGAGGCTTATCAGCCCGTCCTCGCCGATCACAACCACAACCATGGCGTTGCGGAGATCATCGAACGGCGGGTTTGCCGGATCGATCGCAGTGACCACCAGCACGGGGTCGAGCTCGAACAACTCGGCGACAGCGGCGGCCTCCGCCTCGAACGAGGCCGTGTAGTACACCGCCGTGGGGCCATTGTCGGTTGCGTTCTTGGGGGCGAGCACCTCGTAGCCGGCATTGGCCAGTACCTCGGTGCCTCGCCCGGCGATGCCCTTGGTACCGGCGCCGTTGAGCACGAGGGTCACCACCTCGGCAGGAGCGAGCACTGGGGCGGGATCGTCGGTCACCTCGTCGGGGGCGGTCGTGACCGTGGTGCTGCTGGCGTCGACCCCACCCGACGCAACCGCAACGGTGGTCGTGGTTGTGTCGTCGACCATGGCGTCGTCGCCGACGGGGGCGACCGTGGTGGAGGTTGCGCTGTCGGCCTCGGTGGAGGCCGAGGCCACTTCGGCGGTGGCATCCTCGGCGGCCACTGCTTGCGACTGGTTGTCGTCGAGCCCCTGGGTCAGCACGAATGCCCCGATGGCCAGTGCGGTGATGATGACCAGTACGCCACGTACGAGGTCGGACCGTGATCCGTGGTTCGGATCCTGTTCGGCTGGTTGCATGTGTCGCGCTCCGGGGGAAGGTCGCGATCGGATTCGGGGGAGGAACTTCACCCTAGACCCCTTCCCCATCGATTGGGGACTGAGCGGGCGCCCTTCACGTTATCTGCTCCGGCCGCCGCCGTCGTGGGGCGGATCACTCGTCGATCTAGACTGGGGACCGCGCCCGAATAGCTCAGTTGGCCAGAGCGCTGCTCTTGTAAAGCAGATGTCGTCGGTTCGAATCCGACTTCGGGCTCCACTCCCCCAGGTCTCAGCCGAACTCGCGCCCCTCAGCTGAGCAACAGGTGCACCGTTCCCTCGGCGGGATCGGCCCGCACCGCCAGCCGGAGCCCGGTGAGGTCGCCGGCAGGGATGCGCCAGCAGATGTTGCCCTCGACCGAGCCGGACACGTCCAGCTCGCCGGTGAGATCGATTGCGTCCACCACGCCGTCGCAGGCGTTGGCCTCCGTGGTGTAGACCTCGCTGGTTGGTCCAGCGGCGTCAAGCGTGAGATCGGTGAGCGAGCCGGGAGCCGGCCCCGACTGGTAGGTCACGCGCACCCGGGTGAAGGCGAGGATCTCACCCTCGGGCGGTGCCGTGGCCCCTCCGTTGGTGACGAACCGCTCGGTGCCGTTGCTGGCCGGCGCCAGCACCTGGATCACCCAGCGCCGCTCCTGCTCGGTGACGTCGTCGTTGTAGAACACGACAACGCCGGTGCCGAGGCTCCAGGGCTGGTCGAACGAACCGCGCCCGGCTGTGGCCCCTGTCGCGGGGTTGACGTCGTCGTCGGAACCGTTCCGGTTGACGAAGAAGGCGAGCACGAGGGCAGCCACGAGCGCAAGACAGGCGCCGGCGAGCAGCAGCGGCCACACGGCGCGGCCGACACCGCGGGACGACTCACGACGGATCGACGGCGCACTCGCCTGCGTTGCGGGCTGGGCAGCGACGGCCGAGGCACGATGGCGGTCGAGCACGTTCCGGGCCGAAACCTCGGGATCCATCGGCTCGGCGCGCGCTTCGTAGGCGCCGGGAACACCCTGGGCCAGCACCGGTTCGGGCTCCGGGTCAGGGTCGAGGAGGGGCTCGGGATCGGCGTAACCGAGATGGTGGTCGTCATCGTGGTCGTGATCGTGGCCCTGGTCGAAGGCGCTCACCCCGGCGTCATAGGACGGGGTGTCGAAGCTGGCCACGGGCTCAGCGTCGAAGTCGAGGTCGCCGTCGGGCTCCACCAGGTCGGGCGCGAGCTGATCGAAGCTCAGCGCATCGGTGTCGATCTCGTCGGGGAGGTCGAGGCCGTCGCCCATCGAGAACGGATCGTTCTCGATCGTAGGAATCGCGGGAGGGGTCGGCGCGAACGCGTCGGGCGACACGAGCTCGGGCTCCTCGGCCTCCACCACCTCAGCCGCCTCAGCCGCCGCGTCACCATCGTCGGGCGGGAGCAGGTCGTCGATGGCCACGGGCCCGTCGGGAAGGCGACGCGCCGGCGGCTCGTCATCGCTGAACGGGCTCACGCCGCCGAACACGTCGTCGATGTTCGGGAGTTCGTCGTCGTCGCCGTTGGCCGAGTCGTCGGCTGGCGGTGGTGATGGCACCGCCCCGTCACCAGCAGCCGCACCGTCACTACTCGCAGTGGCCGACCCATCCGAAGGGCCGGGACCGTACCCATCCGGCCACCACTTGCCGTCGGACGCCTCGTACCAGCCGTCCGGGGGCGGCCACTCGTACAGATTGTCGTCCCACGCGATGTAACTGGCGTCAGCCACGAGTCGATCCTCGCTGGATTGAACGTTCCTCGGATGGCGGTGTGTTCATTGGGATACCGGGTTCCGTCGGCGGACAACCTCGAAGCATGCTATGGCGGCAGCAGCAGCAACGTTGAGACTGTTCAACCCACCCGCCAACGGTATCGCAACCAGCTGATCGACTCGTTGGCGCACGAGTCGAGACAACCCACGGCCCTCCGCCCCCAGCACGAGCGCGATCGGGCCGTCTGCCATGGTGAGCGCCTCGAAGATCGAGGCCTCTCCCCCGGCATCGAGCCCGATCGTGGTCACCCCGGCGCCCGACAGCGCCTGCAACGCTGCGGGAATCCCACCGACAACAGCAAGATCGAGATGCTCCACGGCCCCGGCCGCAGTTTTGGTGACCGTGGGGCTGATGTGGACCGCACGATGACGGGGCAGGATCACGCCGGTGACCCCAGCACACTCGGCTGTGCGGAGCAGCGCGCCGAGGTTGCCAGGATCGGTGATCCCGTCGAGCACGAGCAGGAACGCCCGCGGATCGGCCATCAGGTCGTCGACGTCGGCCTCGGGCAGCGGTGCGGCTTGGGCGATCACACCCTGGTGAGCGGTGGTGGCCGCCTCGGCCGCGAGCCGCTTGCGGGCCACCGTGCGGAAAGGAACATCGAGATCACGAGCGAGTTCGGCGATGTCGGTGAGCACCTCGGCGTTGTCGGTCTCGTCGGCGATGAGCACCTGCTTGGTACGCCGGCGCCCGGCGAGAAGCAGCTCGCGTACCGCTTGGCGCCCTTCCACCTGATCGCCGCCGAGCCCCTGGGTGCGCTTGCGGTTCGGCTGGGGCTGGGTTCCGTCACGGCTCTGGCCCCGACCAGCGCCGCTTCCTCCACCACGACCGCGTCCACCCGATCGCGCCTGGCGCCCTCCGGTGGCGCCGCTGCGGCCGCGACCGCCCGACGATCCGCCTCCGTCGCTGTTCGATCGACGGTTTCGATTCCTGCCTGGTCCGCTCATCGAGCCACCACCAATGCGATTGCGTGGCATTGAATGCCTTCGGACAACGACACGAGCCCCTCGGTGGTCTTCCCCTTGATCATGACCGGGGCACCGACTGCGGCGCCGAGCAATGCGCACATCTCGTCGCGGTGGGGCGCGAGCTTGGGCCGATCGCAGATCACCGTGCAGTCGAGGTTCACGGGCTGCCACCCGGCCTCCACCACCCGGCATGCGGCGAGCCGCAGCAGCTCCACGCTGTCGGCCCCGGCGTAGGCGGCGTCGGTATCGGGGAAGAACGAGCCGATGTCACCGATCCCGGTTGCCCCGAGCAGGGCGTCGGTGCATGCGTGGGCGATCACGTCGGCGTCGCTGTGACCAACGAGGCCCCGCTCGCCGTCGAAGGTGACCCCGCCGAGCACGAGGGGGCGCGCAGGGTCGTCGGACCACGGGTGCACGTCGAACCCCTGACCGATCCGCATCCCTTCAGCCGGCATCGAGCACCGCCCGGGCCACAGCCAGATCATGGGGCTGGGTGACCTTGAAGTTGGTGGCCTCGCCGGACACGTGGCGAACCTGGACGCCGAGCTCGTCGAGCAGGGTGGCATCGTCACTGGCTGAGGCGCCGCGTGCGTGGGCCGTGCGAAGCGTCGCCAGGTCGAACCCCTGCGGAGTTTGCACGGCGACGAAACCGTCGCGGTCCACCGAGCGACCGTCCACGCTGCGAAGGCTGTCGGTCACGGGAACGACGGGCACCACGCCCGGTGCACCGTCGGCCAGGGCGGCGATCACGGTGGCCACGAGATCGGTTGACGCCAATGGTCGAGCGGCGTCGTGCACGAGCACGTGAGTGGCGTCGGGGCCGAGGGTGGCGAGGCCGGCCCGAACCGACGCTGAACGATCGGCGCCGCCGGCCACGACGAGGGTGGCGGCGGGAACGTCAATCGCGTCGACCATGTCGGCGGGCACCACGACCACGACCCCGGCACACGCGCTGGTCAACGAGTCGACCGCCCAATCGACGACGCGGCGGTCACCCAAGGGCTCGAACTGCTTGGGACGGCCGAATCGGGCGCCGCTTCCGCCGGCCACGACCAGGCCCCAGGTTTCCATACGGTCGACCCTACTGGGGCCAGCGCCGGTTCTCAGCGGACGACGTTCGCCAAAGGCGAACTCGCAAAGGGACCGCCCCGCGGGCCCGACGACGACCCTACTGGGGCCAGCGCCGGTTCTCAGCGGACGACGTTCGCCAAAGGCGAACTCGCAACGGGACCGCCCCGCGGGCCCACCTGGAACCTACTGAACACAAACGGGTGGACTGCGCCGCCGATGGTCTACCGTTCACCAAATGGTTGAGCGCGAGCAGATCGAGGCGGTGAGCCTGTTCCAAGATCTCGACGAGGAGTCGCTGGACAGCCTCGCGACCGCCAGCACCACCCGGAAGCTGGCCAGGGGCGACGTCCTGTTCCGCGAGCAGGACGAGCCAACGGAACTCTTCGTGGTGACGTCGGGCCGGATCGCCATGGTGAACCGTTCGATCGACGGGCGCGAGTCAGTGGTGGCGCTGATGGAGGCCGGCGACCTCTTCGGCGAGATGCCGCTGTTCGACAACCAGACCCGCTCCACCGATGCCCGGGCGCTCGAAACCTCTCAGGTGATCGTGCTCCCCTACGGGCCCGTGCGCCAGCTCTACACCGACAAGCCCACCCACCTGTGGCGAGTGGTTGATCTGCTGGCCACCAGGCTCCGAGTGATGGACGGTGTGCTGGCCGACTCGGTGTTCCTCGACGTCACCGGTCGCACCGCCAAGCGTCTGCTCGAGATCGCCGGCGAGGCCGACGACTTCTCGCTGCCGGTCACCCAGGAGGAACTGGCTGGGATGGTGGGCGCGAGCCGCGAACGGGTGAACAAGGCGATCGCCTCGTTCGTGAAGCTCGGCTGGATCGAGCAACGTGATCGTCGGTACTACATACTGAACCGACCTCAGCTCGAGCTCCGATCTCGCTGAGCAACCGGCGCTCGTGGTTCACGAGCGCCCGAGAATCCACGTTTTCGACAACCGGGCGGCGCCTTCGGTGAGCGCCCGAGCCCGGGCAGGGGTCATGCCGTCGACGGCTTCGAGGTCGGAGGCGGACGCCCGCAGAACCTTGCCGAGCGATCCGAACTGAGAGATGACCGCCCCCACGACCTCTTCGTTCACCCGCGGCAAGGTGGACAACAACCGATAGCCGCGAGGCTCGACGTTGATCTCCAGGCCCTCCGCTGGATCGTCATGGCCGAGTACTCGGGCGAGTGCGGCATCGTCGAACAGTGCCTCGTCATCGAGATCGGCGAGCGCCTCCATGGCATCGTCCACCCCGTAGCCGGGCCGGGTGAGCAGGTAATCACGCAGGAGGAGCCGGCGATCGTCCTCCACACCAACCATCAGCTCCTCGGTCTGGAGCCCGACGAGCCGGCCGTCGGAGCCGAGTTCCACCAGGTTCCGTTCGAGTTCGACGGCGATCCGCACCACCATCTCGGCTCGTTGCAGCACCTCCACCACATTGCGGAGCGTGACGAGATCCTCGATCTCCAGTGCAGACAGGCGCTGGGTGACACTGTCGAGCCGGGCCCGGTAGCGCTCCAGCGTCTGGATCGCCTGGTTCGACCGTTCGAGCAGCCGCGACGGGCTCGACAGCGGATGCACCCGATCACCGAGGTAGACCTGGATCTCCTTGCGGGACTCCGACACCGCCACCGTCGGGATGTTGAGTGACCGCGCCACCCGCTCGGCAGTTCGGTGCCGAGTGCCGGTCTCCGACGTCTGTACGTTCGGGTTGGGCACGAGGTGCACGTTGGCCCGGGCGATCCGGCTGGCGTCACCGGCGAGGATGATGGCGCCGTCCATCTTGGCCAGCTCCGACAGGCGCTGGGGGGTGAACGCGGCATCGAGGAGGAACCCACCGGAGCAGATGTTCAGCACCTCGGGCCCATCGCCGATCACGATCAGGGCCCCTCGGCCCGACAGCAGGATCCGATCGAGGCCGGTACGCAGCGGCGAGCCGGGCGCGACCTGAGCGAGCGCCCGTAGCAATGCTCCCTCGTGCCTCGACTCCATGGTGCGCATGCTAGACGACACCTCCGCCGCAGAAACCGTGCCGTGTGAGGCGAACACGTGAGGCTCGGCCGGGCCGCGATCGGGTTGGCCGATCTGCCCCTCAGGCGGTGGCGGCGTCGGCCAGGTGGGTCAGGGCGTCGCCCACGGTGGCGATCCGGATCAGCCGCATCCCTGTTGGACCCTCCGGCGCAGAGGCTGGCACCAGGGCCGAGCGGAATCCGAGCCGGTATGCCTCCTGGAGCCGGAGATCGAGCTGCGGCACCGACCGCACCTCACCCCCGAGCCCGATCTCGCCGCACGCGACCAACTCAGCGGGCACTGGCCGATCGGTGCACGACGACGCCAGCGCCAGCACGAGCCCGAGATCGGCGGCCGGCTCGGTGACCTTGGCCCCGCCAGCGGTGGAGGCGAACACGTCGTGGCGGGCGAGCGACATCGCGGCCCGCCGCCCCATCACCGCCGAAACCAGTGCCACCCGCTTGGCGTCGAGGCCCTGCACAGTGGTGGACCCATGATTGGGGCCCACGTCAACAGTGAGGGCCTGCACCTCGACCAGCACTGGCCGTCGGCCCTCCATGGCCACGACCACGGCTGAGCCGGGCAACCCGGGCCGGCGATCGCCCAGAAATCGGCCCGAGGGGTCGGCCAGCGGGGCCAGGCCTGCGCTGGTCATCGTCAACAGACCCACCTCGCTGGTGGGCCCGAAGCGGTGCTTCACCGCGCGGAGATAGCGGATCTGGTCGGCCCGATCCCCGTTGAACGAGAGCACCGTGTCGACGAGGTGCTCGATCACACGGGGGCCGGCCAACGTTCCGTCTTTGGTGAGATGGCCGATCAGCACCACCGACACCTGATGTCGCTTGGCCATGGCCACGAGATGCTCGGTGACGGCCTTGAGCTGCGACACCGAACCGGGCGGGGCGTCGATGCCCTCGACCCTGACGGTCTGCACCGAGTCTACGACGACCACCTGCGGCTGCGCGGCCACGACCGCGGCCACGATGCTGTCGACCGAGAGCTCGTCGAGCACCACCAGGGTGCCGGGGATCGGATCACCAGCAGGGCGGAGCCGGCCCGCCCGCACCGCCACCTGCGAGGGTGCCTCCTCCCCAGCCACGAGCAACGCCGTTGCCCCCTGGTCGGCGACCGCCATGGCGAACTGGAGCGTGAGCGTCGACTTACCGACGCCAGGCTCGCCCCCGAGCAGGGTGACCGAGCCCGGCGTGAGCCCACCGCCAAGCACCCGATCGAGCTCGTCGAAGCCGGTGGGGCTCGGGATGGCCCGTTCTGCGTCAAGCCCGACCAGCGGCGTGACGGCGGCCGCTCCGACCGGCGCCCGGGTTGCGCTCGCGTCGGTGGCGACCTCCTCCACCGAGCCCCACTCCTGACAGGCCGGGCAGCGCCCCGTCCAGGTGGGGTGTTGGGCGCCGCAGGACCGGCACACGTGCACACGTCGGGATCGAGCCATGCCCGGCACCGTATTCATGTGGTGTGACAGCGATGCCGGCGGCACCGTACACGGGGAGCTAGACCGTGACCGCTTCGACCTCGCTGGTGTCGTCGTCGCCACCGAAGCTGCGCAGGATGGCGTGGTCGTTGGCCTCGTCGGTCGTGCCGTTCGGGGCGAACCAGGCGGTGGCGAACCCGAGCGTGCGGGCGGCGTCGAGGTTCGCCACGTCATCATCGATGATCAGGATCGACGACGGCTGTTCCTCGGTGAGGCGCCGCAGCACCTCATACACGGGGGTGTCGGGCTTGCGAACACCCACCGAGCTGCTCACCACCCACGGATCGATCAGGCCCTCCAGGCTGTGACGAGTCTTGAGCTGGTTGGCCCAGGTGGCGCTGTCGTTGGTGATGCAAGCCACTCGTACCCCATCGTCCCGCTGGTTCCGCAGGTACTTGATGATGCCGGGGGTGAGCTGGTGACCGGCGAGGTACTCGCTGTCGAGCGCCCCCGCCTCGCCATCCACCTGGATGGCGGCCCAGAACTGGCTGGTGGTGAGGCGCCCGAGGCTCAGCAGCCGGGCCTTGGCCGCGATCTCCTCCTCACCAACCGTCGAGCCCTTCTCCCGGGCGAAGGGCACCAGGAGCCCGTGCACGTCGTTGCCTTCGCGGTAGAGCACACCGGGGCCGTCGAGGGCGATCACCTTCGGCTTGGCCGGTTCGCTGGTGTCCACCGGCGCATCGGCGGCGTCAGCGGTGACAGCCGGGTGCTCCCCGGTGGCAGTGGCGCTCGTCGGTGCCGCCGGCGCCTTGACGGCCGCCTTCTTCTTGGACCGGCGTCGGCGCCGGTCCGGCATGACGAACCGCAGGAGCTGGGCGAACACGGCGAGTAGGGCGAGGGCCCCGGTCACAACAGCCACCCCTCGCAGCACTTCGGCGTAGACGTCCCGGGTTGCGGTGGAAAGCGAGATCTCGACCACCTCGTCATCGGCCAGGTTGGCCTCCCACACGCTCGTGACGAACGCCAGGCCCTCGGCATCGTCGGCGCCATCATCGGTCGTGGCCCCGGAACTGGTGGTGTTGGTGTCAATCACCACGAGCCCGGGAGGCGCCTCGCCCTGGAGCTCGCCGGGCATTGTCACCTCCACCCGGAACGACACCTGATCCTCGCGTGCGCCATAGCGGGTGGCGAGCGACTCGATCGATCGGCCGAGGCTGTCCACCAGATCGTCGTCGGAGAACGTGGCCAATCCGCCCGTGGTGTCGATCTCGCCCCTCACCGCGTACTCGACGCGGGCGAAGGTCTTCACCCGCTGCAAGGAGAACGACCGGAACACGCCTTCGGGGCCCGTGAGATCGGTCATGATGTCCGACAGCTGTGCTGCGGTGCCGAAGTCTTTCGTGGCGACGACCACCGTGGACCCGTCGGCATCGGTGGCCGGGGGCTCGACCACCCAGCCGCTCTGGGCGAGATCGGCCAGGAGCAGGCCGTCGGCATCGAGATCGAGGTCGAGCACGCCGTCACTCGTCTCGGCGTCGAGGGTGGTGACCACCTCGACGGTGCCGGATCCATCGGGCTCGACGTCGATCGCAACGTCGATGTCGGCCTGACATGCGCTGAACGCGACAACGCCGACGAGCAGCAGCGCCACACGTCGACGTTGAATTCCCATCATGGATCGCAGACCAGCGAGTACTGCCCTCGGCACGGCCTGCAATCTACTCTCTGCTGCTCCGACGCCGGTCCGTTCCGACGTCAGAGCGCAGAAGATGCGTTAGGAATCACCCTCCGGGGCGGGGCCGTCGGCGGCCAACTCCGGAGTATTGGGGGGCTGGAAGCCCTCGTGGGCGGTGAAGGTCAGCTCGTTCTCGCCGTCTTCGTTGGCGGCAACGTCGACCACGATGATCTGACCGGCGCGGAACTCCTTGTAGAGGAGCTTCTCCGACAGCACATCCTCGACCAGACGCTGGATCGCACGGCGCAGCGGCCGGGCGCCCATGGTGGGGTCGTAGCCCTTGTCGGCCAGGAAGTGCTTGGCCGCATCGGTGAGCTCCATGCTCAAGCCCTGACCCTCGAGCTGATCGACGGTTCGCTTGATCATGAGATCGACGATCTCGGTGACCTCTTCCCGACTCAGCTCGTGGAACACGATCGTCTCGTCGATGCGGTTGAGGAACTCAGGCCGGAAGTGCACCTTCAGGGCGTCGTTGACCTTCTCCTTCATCCGCTCGTAGCTGATTGCCTCGTCGCTCTTGGCGAAGCCGAGCGTGGACTTGCGCAGATCCTGCGTGCCCAGGTTCGAGGTCATGATCAACACGGTGTTGCGGAAGTCGACCGAGCGGCCCTGCGAGTCGGTCAGACGGCCTTCCTCCAGGATCTGGAGCAGGGCGTTGAAGACGTCGGGGTGGGCCTTCTCGATCTCGTCGAAGAGAACAACCGAGAACGGCTTGCGGCGAACGGCCTCGGTGAGCTGACCGCCCTCCTCGTAGCCGACGTAGCCCGGAGGCGAACCGACGAGGCGGCTCACCGTGTGCTTCTCCATGTACTCCGACATGTCGAGCGTGATGAGAGCACCGTCGTCGCCGAACAGGAAGTCGGCGAGCGTCTTGGCCAGCTCGGTCTTGCCGACACCGGTCGGGCCCAGGAAGATGAACGAGCCCGAGGGGCGCTTCGGATCCTTCAGGCCGGCTCGGGTACGGCGAATCGACTGGGCCACGGCGTGGATGGCGTCTTCCTGGCCGATCACCCGCTTGTGGAGCTCGTCCTCCATGCGGAGGAGCTTCTCGGTCTCCTCCTCGGTGAGCTTGTACACCGGGATGCCGGTCCAGATCGACAGCACTTCGGCGATCGATTCCTCGTTCACCTCGTCGAACAGATCGACGCCGGAGGCCTTGATCTCGGTTTCCATCTCCTCCCGCTTTGAGAGGAGCTCCTTCTCGGAGTCGCGGAGACGGCCGGCCTCCTCGAAGTTCTGGGCCTCGACGGCTTCCTTCTTCTTCGCCACGACATCGGCCAGCTCGTTCTCGAGATCCTTGAACGCCGGCGGGGTGGCCATGCGCTTGATCCGCAGGCGGGAACCGGCCTCGTCGATGAGGTCGATCGCCTTGTCTGGCAGGTGCCGGTCGGAGATGTAGCGGTCGGCCAGGTTGGCCGAGGCCACGAGGGCCTGATCGGTGATGGTCACCCGGTGGTGGCTCTCGTACCGATCGCGCAGACCCTTCAGGATCTCGATCGTGTGCTCGACCGTTGGCTCCTCCACCTTGATCGGCTGGAAGCGCCGCTCGAGCGCCGCATCCTTCTCGAGGTGCTTGCGGTACTCGTCGAGCGTGGTGGCTCCGATCGTCTGGAGCTCACCACGGGCCAGCATCGGCTTGAGGATGCTCGCAGCATCTATGGCACCTTCGGCCGCTCCGGCGCCGACGAGCGTGTGCAGCTCGTCGATGAACAAGATGATGTCGCCTCGGGTCTTGATCTCCTTGAGCACCTTCTTGAGGCGCTCCTCGAAGTCACCGCGGTAGCGGGAGCCGGCCACGAGGGCTCCGAGATCGAGGGTGTACAGCTGCTTGCCCCGGAGGGTGTCGGGCACCTCGTCGTTGGCGATCTGCTGGGCGAGGCCCTCGACGATCGCCGTCTTGCCGACGCCCGGCTCTCCGATGAGCACCGGGTTGTTCTTGGTGCGACGGCTGAGCACCTGCATCACGCGCTCGGCTTCGCGGGCCCGACCGATCACCGGATCGAGCTTCTTCTCTCGGGCGAGCTGAGTGAGGTTTCGGCCGAACTGGTCGAGTATCAGCGACCCGGAAGGGGCATCTTGACCGCTGCCTCCGCTCGTGGCGCCGGCCTTGCCGCCGCCCTCGGCCGGTGCGTTGCCCGACCCGGACGAGCCGGAGTAGCCCGACAGCAGCTGAATGACCTGCTGGCGGACCCGTGAAAGATCGGCGCCAAGCTTCACGAGAACCTGGGCGGCGACGCCCTCACCCTCGCGGATGAGGCCGAGCAGGATGTGCTCGGTGCCAATGTAGTTGTGACCGAGCTGGAGGGCCTCACGCAGAGACAGCTCCAGCACCTTCTTCGCTCGGGGGGTGAACGGGATGTGCCCGCTCGGAGACGAACCGCCCTGCCCGATGATGTCCTCCACCTGGCTGCGCACGGCCTCCAGGGAGATGGACAGCGACTCAAGCGCCTTGGCGGCAACGCCCTCGCCCTCGTGGATGAGGCCGAGGAGGATGTGCTCGGTTCCGATGTAGTTGTGGTTGAGCAGCCGCGCTTCTTCTTGAGCCAGCACCACAACCCGGCGGGCACGATCCGTAAAGCGTTCGAACATGAAGTCCTCCAGAACTCTGAGGAAACGTCTGATCAGCCTACAAGTGCTGTCAGCACATGGATTTGGCGAGCGACGACTGGCACATACAGGCCAGTCAGCGAACGGTCTCGGGTCCCGTCGGCACTGCGGCGCCGCTCGGGAGCGTCAACAAGGATGAAGTTGCGGGGAACCTCCAGCGGATACCCGACACCGCAGCGACGGGAAGAGGGTGGGGCTTAACCCTAACGCCTTGGTAGCGAGTGCGTCCCATCGGGTTGATCACGGGCGTGATCCGCCGGGTTGGGACGAAACGTCTGGAGGTGATCTACCGTGTTGCCGTGGCTACCAACCCCCTGTCTTCGCTGCCGACAGCCGACGCAGACCGAGACCGGATCGAGCGCTTCTTGCTCGATGCGGTTCGGATCGAGGGGGACGAGTACCTCTCAGAGATCGCATCGCACCTGATCAAGGCGGGCGGGAAACGGCAACGGCCGATGTTCACGATCGCGGCCGCTGCCACTGCCTTGCCAGACGGTGTCGCCGTGAGCGACGACGTGGTGCGGGGTGGTGTTGCGGTCGAGCTCGTGCAGGTGGGCTCGCTCTACCACGACGACGTGATCGACGAAGCGGAGATCCGGCGCCAGGTGATCAGCGTGAACGCCCGCTGGGGCAATCATCGGGCCATTCTCGCCGGCGATTTCCTTCTGGCAAAGGCCTCGGAGATCGCCGCTGACCTGGGCGTCGAGGTGGCCGGGCTGTTGGCCCGCACGATCGCAGAGCTGTGCAAGGGCCAAGTGGCCGAGCTGCAGACCCTCTACGACGTGACCCGAACCGAGGAGCAGTACTACCCGTCGATCGCCGGCAAGACGGCCAGCCTGTTCGCGGCCGCCACCGAGATCGGGGGCATCGTGAGCGACCGCTCACCGGCCGAGATCCAGGCTCTGTCGGACTTCGGACGCCAGTACGGGTTCGCGTTCCAGATCGTGGACGACATCCTCGACGTGGTCGCAACCGACGAGCAGCTCGGCAAGCCGGCCGGCAAGGACATGCTCGAGGGTGTGTACTCGCTGCCGGTGATTCACGCCCTGGCGTCACCGGCCGGGCCTCGCCTGCGGGAGTTGCTGCTCGACGGGCTGAGCGAGTCCGACCGAGCCGAGGCGATCGAGATCGTGCGCACGGGCCCCGGCATCGACCTGGCCCGCCAGGCGGCGGCCCGCTACGTGGCCGATGCCCAGGCCACGATCTCCTCGGTGTCCGGCAATGCGGCCGCCGGGGCCATGGCGGCCGCGGCGCAACACCTGCTCGACTCGATCCCCGCCTCCGCCCAGGTCTGAGCCCGGCCGCAGGGTTCGCGGATCGCCAGGATCAGGATGCGGTCATACAGATCGGGAAAGTTCTTGACCGGGGAATTGGAGCGCTCTAATCTGATGTCCGGTTGGCGTGGCAGTGGGCCTGTCGAACGGTTGCAAGGAGGCAGGCCCATCGAAAATCTTCGTAGCCGGAGCGTGTGTCGACGCTCCGTTTCGGCTGTCACTCCATTCTGAGCCTCGACCCGGCGTCAATTCCCCTTGCGACGCACCGGGTCGGGGCTCAGCTCTCGCCCGTGGCCCCCCGATGCTCCGTGAGCCACGAATCGACAAGGGTATGCACGCTGTCGGCGAACGGGGTGGGATCGGGGACGAGCGCCCGGAGTTGCGCAGGTGACGCCGGCAGCCCGTGTGCGTCCATGTAGGCGAACATCTGGCCGAGCTCAGCGGAGGTGTCGGGGCCCGGCTCGACCTGTTCGGCCTCGACGGAACGGCCGATCGTGCTGGCGAGGAGTGCCGCCACCTCTCGATGGCTCACCGCCCCCACCCCGCACAGGTCCCAACCCGATCCAGCGTCGAAACCAGAGGCCAACACAGCCGCAGCGGCCCGGCCCACGTCGGCGAGATCGACCATGGCGGTCGGCGTGTCCACCGAATAGGGCATCCGCAGGACGCCCTCAGCGAACACGGTCGGGAGGTAGGGGGCCAGGTTCTGCACATAGGGCGCCGGCCGCAGGAACGTGACCCGGCCCCGACGACGAGCGAGGAGGGCCTCCTCCACCCGCAGCTTGCGCCAGTGGTGCGGCATCGCCTCGGTTTGGGGGTGAAGCACCGAGTGGTACACGAGCCGCTCCACCCGCTCGGCCACGTCAACCACTGCGTCGCCAATGGCCACCTCGTCGGGATGGAAGTTGGGGCAGATGTGGTACAGCGCCGTGGCGCCATCGACGAGTGCCGCCAGCGCCGCCCGGTCGGCGATGTCGCCCACCACCACCCCGACCCCGAGCGACCGGAGGGCGGTGGCCTGTTCGTTACTTCGAGCCAGGGCCCGCACGGACCAGTTCGACTCGACGGCGGCCATGACCGCTCGACCCGTCTTGCCGTGGGCGCCGGTGATGGCGAGGGTCTCCATCGGGCGAGCGTAGCCACCCCGGACCGGCCCGTTCTCGGTGCCGGGTCAGCGCAGCGTGAACGCCACCTGAACCACCGTGGCCTGACGCTCGGCCACCACCACCCCACGGCCGGGTGGGAAGGTGAGCCCGGCCCGCAGCTCCACGCGCGCCCCGGTGATGTCCGACACCTCGCGACCGCTGTCGGGCTGAAGCACGAGGGTGGTGCGAGCCTTGCGGATCGCCATCACGAACGGGTTGGTGCTGAACCCTCGGCCGTCGCCGGTCGCTGCCACCCACCGAACACCGCTTCGAGTCACGGCGCTGAACGTGGCGTCGAGGCCGACGTCGTCGAACCGGTCCACGTCGTCGATAACGAGCACCACCGAGGCCCGGTCGGTGACAGATCGTTGCTCCAGGTCGGCCACGAGCATGTCGAGGAGCGCTCCCACCTCGTGGGGCGGGCCGAATGCGGTGCTGGTCAATCCCGGTGTGGTGGCAACGGGGGATGTTGGCGGCCCGACCGCCCACACGTCGAGCCCGCTCCGGGCGAGATGCCACGCAATCCCGGCGAGGGCGTTCGACCGGCCGGAGTGGGGTGGTCCCACCACGGCCACGTCGTCGACGGCGGTGCCGATCACCACGGGCTCACCGGTGAGGTCGGCGACGCCGAGCACGACCTCACCCCGCTCGCCCGTTGGGGGCAGCGGCGCGAGCTCAGTCGGGAGTGGATCGCTCACCAGCGACGGCGCCGGCGTTCCCGTCAGGCCACTCGCGGCCGTGCGCACGGCGTGTTGTTGTGCCGCCCGATCGGGGTCGGTGTCGATCACGGCCACCTGCACGAGCGCGTCGCCGTTCAGGAACCCGCGCCCCGAGGGGAGGTCGATCTCGACCGCAGCTGAACCAACGCCGAGTTCGGCGTAGGCGGTGGGGTCGCTCTGGCGAAGCACCAGCCGGTTGGCGAGTGCGGGTGCGACGCCGCTGCGAACCTCGGCCCGGCGCAGGGCGCTCAGCGCGGTGTGTACCCCGACCTGTCGGCCCTCCACAATCACCCGGTTGAGGGTGTCGAGCCAGACGTACAGGCCCTGAGCCGCCCCGGCATTGGCTCCGGCCCCATCGAGGGTCGAGGCGAGGGCACCGTAGTCGTCGATCACGATCAGCACCCGGCCGAGGTCGGGTGGAGGCTCACCGGCCCGGATCGCCGCCTCCATCTGGGCTCGGCGCCGCTCCACCTCGGCGCCGAGCAGCGCGATCAGCCGGGTGACGAGTTCGAGATCATCACCGGTGGCCACGTCGACGCATTGGGGCAGGGCGCTGAGGGCCGTGAGTTCGCGTGACGCGAAGTCGAAGCCCACGATCGTGAGTGAGTGTGAGGCCGCCCGATCGCAGTCGCGTGGCTCGCTCCGCCCGCATCCTTTGTCGGAGTCGCCGAGTGCGGCCGCCGTGGCCAGGGTTCGCAGCGCAGTGGTCTTCCCGCTGCCGCCAGCGCCCAGCACCATCACGCCACCCCCTGCCTCGAAGTCGATCACGGCCGGGTACTGATCCTGGGCCTCGGGGTCATCCACCAGACCGATCGGCACCACGAGGCCGGCATCGTCACCCTCGGCGGTGGGAACGACCTCGGCCCGCACGGCAGTGAGATCGAGCACGGTGGGGAGTTCGTCCAGCCACGGCGACCGGGCCGGAGGGCGGTTGGCCCGCCGTCCAGCGGCAACGATGGCGGCGAGCGTTTCGTCCAACTGGGTGCGGGCGGCGTGGGTTGCGGGGGTCCGGCGCGTTGCGACGGATTGCGCTGGCCCCAGCGCATCAGCCGGGCGACCGGCCGCGTCCATGGCCCGAACCACCACCGGCACCGGCCCGGGATCGGTCTCCAACGCCGCGCCGCTCCAGGCGCTTTGGAACGGCACCAACTCTCCCGGCCCGAGTCGGGCGAACCCTCGACCCCGGAGCGGCGCAGGAATGGCGGCTGCATCGGGGGCGCCGATCACGGCCTGCGACTCGGCATTGTCGAGCATTCGCAGGCTGATCCGAAGATTGGTGTTGGCGAGGATGTTCTCGTTCACGGCACCGGAGGGCCGTTGGGTGGCCAGCACGAGATGGATGCCGAGGCTCCGGCCGCGCTGGGCGATGTCGATGATGCCCGCCACGAAATCGGGGATCTCCGACACGAGCGTTGCGAACTCGTCGATCACGATCACCAGCGCCGGCGGCGCATCCTCGGGGGATGTGACCATCAGCTCAGCCAGGTCGCGGGCCTGGCCCTTGAGAAGACCCATGCGATGATTCAGTTCGGCCCGCAGCGAGGTGAGGGCCCGCTTGGCCAGCAGAGGATCCAGGTTGGTGACCCGCCCCACGGTGTGGGGGGCGAGGGCGAACTGCTCGGCGAGAGCGCCGCCCTTGTAGTCGATGAACAGCACCGTGACCTGGTCCGGTGGGTGATGGGCCATCAGGCCGGCCACGAGTGACGTGACCAGCTCGCTCTTGCCGGATCCGCTGGTGCCGGCCACCAGCCCGTGCGGGCCGTGCTCGATCAGATCGATCACAACGGGGCCGCCCACGCCGACGCCGATCGGGGTGACCACGTGACCGGGCGGGGCCGACGCCCAATGCTGCTCGACCCGGTCGGCGTCGATCGCGTCGATCCCGAAGGCGTCGAACAGCGTGGCGATTCGCGGCATTGTGGCGGCGCTCGACGGTGACGATGCGTCGTAGAGCGGGGCCAGGTCGCGGGCGATAGCGGTGGCCCGGTCGGCGGCGAGCCACTCGATCCAGAGTTCCTGATCGTTGCGGTCTGGATCGGTGTGGGTGAGGATCGACGGCTCGTCGGCGAGGAGCGAACGGCACCGGACGGTGGCGGCGGCCTGGCGGGGGACGTCGTCGTTGCGTTCCGCCAGCCAGACGATGGAGATCCCTGCGCTTGGCCCCAACTCGAGGAGCCGCGAGGCCAATGCTGGATCCACGTCGACCTCGGCGGCGACTACCACCACGACGCGCGGCCACGGCCCACCAGAGTTGCCAGCGTTGCCGGAGCCACCAGAGATGCCAGCACTCCCAGTGCCGGCCTGGCTTCCCGCAGCGGGCGCCGGGCTGCCGCCGGTGTCGTGGCGTGTCTCGGCCACGGCGATGAGGTGTTTCAGGAGGTCAGCGGCCTCGGCGGCGCCAACGGCGACGTGGCGGCCCGGCAGCGGAGACCCTGCCGCCCGTACGTGGGGGAGCCAGCGCAGCCAGCCGGCGAGACCACTGGGGCGAGCGAGGGCGGCAGCCAGGATCACATCGTCGGGCGAGTGAAGGCAGGCGAGCTGGGCGAGGAGCGAACTGGCCAGTGCGGTGCCATCGCGCCGGGGGCCGACGATGCCGAGCACGCCCGTCGGGGCAAGGTCGACGGTCACCGGCACGTCGCCCATGCGCAGCAGGGCCGCCATGTCGGCGGCCACCTCGTCTCGGAGTTCGTCGTCGCCCGTGGTCTCGGGGGCGACCGACACTCGGGGCGCCACGGCGCCGAGGCCGAGCCGCACGGTGAGACCGTCGACTGCCGTCCGATCGCGCACCCAGAGCTCGATCGAACGCTCGCGGGCCCGGGCGGCGAGCGTGGCGAGATCGGGGGCGCTGAGGAAGCGCCTCGATCGCTCGACGGCGAGCGCATCGGTCACGTCGCTGCGGCGCTGAGCCAGACGTTGACGGAACCGCACCTCGCTGAGGCCGTGCCGTTTCCTGGTGCGGCGCCGGTTGTCGAACCAGGCGGCCACCGCCATCACCGGGGTGAGCGCTGCGAAGATCATGAACCGCCACGAGATGAGGAGCCCGAGGGTCACTCCCACCACGAGCGGCACGAGGGCGGCGAGGTAGGCGAAGGGCGTGTGCTCAGGGCTCTGCGGGATCTCGCCGAGGGCGTCGAAATGCTGGTCGCCCACCGGCGCCGGGTAGTACGGCGACCGGTGGAACCCGACGCGGCCGAGCACGGCCTCGCCGTCGCGATCGACAGCCGGCGAGGTTGTTGCGGCGGCGGCGCCGGTTGCCGTGTGACCGGCGGCGCCCGGCGGCTCCGTGGGCGTGGTGAGCCGCAGGGTGGTCGCCCCGATGCGAACGAGCTGCCCCGTCTCCACGGTGACCACGCCGTCGATGCGTTCACCGTCCACGTGGATGTTGTGGGCGGCCCCCTCAGGGTTGGCATCGCTGGCCGTGGTGAGGGTGACGATCATCGCCTCGTCCCGCTGGGCCACCAGGTGCACCCGTTCCAGGGTGGGATCCGACAATGCGAGATCGCAGCTCGGATCGCGGCCGATGCGGATGATGTGCTCGCCCAGGTCGACTCGCTCCCCCACGTCGGGCCCCGACGTGACCACGAGGGCGTGGGTTGGCGCCTCCGAGCGTCGAGGGGGGCGCCGGGGCGCCGGCACCACGGTGCGCACCGGGCCGAGGCGGAGCGTCTCGCCGTTCACCAGGCCGGCGTCACCGAGGCGATCGTCGGGCGAGAGGTACGCGCCATCGGCCCCGCGTACCAGGACGGGGGCGTCGTCGGAGAGGTCGGATCCGACCGCGGCAACAAGCGCAGCCGTCAATTGGGCCACGCTGTGCTCAGGCTCCACGTCGATCGCCAGGTCATGAGACCGGGGCCGCCCAGCAGCCGGTGCGACCTCGACGGTGAGCAGCACCTCCATCAGCCGGGGGCTGGTGAGTGAGGCGACTGCGCGGGCTCGTCGGCCACGACATCAAGACCGATGTCGAGCACAGGAGCCGAGTTGGTGATCGAGCCCGACGAGAGAAGGTCGACGCCGGTGCCGGCGTACGCGTCGAGCGTGTCGAGGGTGATGCCGCCCGAGGCTTCGAGCAGCGGGCGCGGCCGGTTGTGCTCAGCGGCGAAGGCGTCAGCCTTGGCGACGAGCACCGGCAGTTCGGCGGGGGTGAAGTTGTCGAGGAGGATGATGTCGGCACCGGCCTCGAGCGCCTCGATCATGTGGGCCTCGGTGTCGGCTTCGACGTGGACGGTACGGCCAGGCCAGCGGCGGCGGGACTCGGCGACGGCGGCCCCGATCGTGGTGCCGAAGAGGTGGTTGTCCTTCAGCATGATCCAGTCGGACAGGTTGCCGCGATGGTTGGCGGCGCCCCCAGCCCGAACGGCGGCCTTCTGGAGCGAGCGGTACCCAGGCAGGGTTTTGCGGGTGTCCCACACGGTGACCCGTCCGGCGGCGATGTCGACCCAGCGGGCCGCATTGGTCGCCACCCCCGACAGGTGGCTGAGGAAGTTGAGCGCCGTGCGCTCTGCGGTGAGCATGGAGGCGTAGGGGCCGCGGGCCACGGCGATGGTGTCGCCAGCGGCAACCCGATCGCCGTCGGTGCGCTGCCATTCGATCTCGAGCCGGCGGTCGACAACGGCGAAGGTCTCCTCAACGCAACGACAGCCAGCGATCACGCCCGGATGGCGGGCTCCGAAGGTGGCGGTGCCACCGAGGTTCGGATCGAGCAGCGACGAGGTGAGATCACCGAGTGGGGTGAGATCCTCGGTGAGGGCTCGCTCCACGAGGAACCGAACATCGGCCAGCGGTGGTTGGAGATCGTTGCGCAGCTCGGTCACTGCACGAAGGCTAACCACCTGATGTGCCAACGGGCTCCTGATCGTCTGCCTCGGATTTGGCGCATTGATGACGCAGTGCCTGCAACCCGCTAGAGGGGCCCGATGTTGCGAACGTCGCCGAAGGCCTCGTCGGGGTCGTAGCCGGGCACCACGAGGCTGGGATCGAGATCGAGCAGCGGGCGCATCACGAAGTTGCGCTGGTGCATGCGGGGGTGAGGCACGACCAGATCCGGGGCGTCGACCTGTTCGTCGCCGACGAGCAACACGTCCACGTCCAGGGTCCGCGGGCCCCAGCGGATGATGCGCTTTCGTTCGGCTGCCGCCTCGAGCTCTTGGGCGAGCGCCAACAGCTCGTGGGCGCTCAGGTCGGTGTCGAGGGCGACCACGATGTTGAAGTAGGCGTCCTGCTCGGGACCGCCGACGGGGTCGGTCTCGTAGAGGGGCGACACAGCGGCCACGTCGGGAAGGGCGGCCACCGCACCCCGCAAGTACTCGCGCCGGTCGCCGATGTTCGAGCCGAGCCCGAGATAGCAGCGCCTCACGAGCGGGGGGCGGCCTCGGCGTCGGGGCGGGTGCGGTGGATGCGCACGCCGGTGGTGTCGACAGCGGCGCCGATCGGGGGCCGCAGCTTGCGGATGCGCACGGTCACGGCCTCGATCCGGCTGGCCTCGTCGAAGGCGACGTCGGCCACCCGTTGGGCCATCCGCTCCACGAGGAGGTAGCGCTCCACGCCGAGCATGGCCACCACCCTGTCGGTGATGGCGCCGTAGTCGGCCGTGGCGGCGAGGTCGTCGGTCTGGCCGGCGTCGACGAGATCGAGGTACAGGTCCACGTCGATGCGGAACGGTTGAGGTCGGGCCTGCTCCTCGTCGAGCACGCCGCAGTAGCTGACCACGTCGAGGCCGCGAATCTCGACCCGATCGCGATGGACCGGGGGCTGGTCAGCCATGGAACTCATCCGCCACTCCGCTCTCCCTCGCCTGTCGTCTGTTGCCCGTCACCCGTTCGAGGGCTGCTCGACCGGCGAGTCGGCGTCGCCGTCGAGCGCAGCGCCGTCGCCGGACGCCTCGGCATCACGTGAGTCGAGTGCGTCCTCGGCGGCGGTCACAATCGAGCGACCAGTCGGGCCCATCTGGCGGCCGAAGATCCGCTCCACCACCATGATCGCCTCGAACGTGACGGGCACCATGCCCGTCCACCGGAGGTAGCCGGCGATGAAGCCGGCCATGCGGTCGCTCACCTCTTCCATGTGCAGCAGGAGCTTCTTGTCGGCGGCAAGGAGCGACTCCAGCTCGCCGTAGATCTGAGGCAGCGCCACATCGAGGCTGAGCGACGGGGCGAACGGCCAGTGCTTCCACGGCATGCCGAGCTCGTCGTAGCTGTGGAGATTGTGGTCGCTCGGGATGAGCGAGATCACGAAGGTGAACCCGTTCTCACGGATCCAGATCACCTCTTCTTGGCGACGGACCCGCCGGTGGTTGGCCCCGTAGCCTCCTGGGCGCTCGCAGATGGCGAGCTGGTCGGAGATGATCCAATGGAACTGGCGGGGCTGGATTCCCTGGGCCCACTTCCCCTTCGCCATCATGCACTCCTCATGTACAGTTCGCCGGACACTACCGTTGCCGCCTGCCGGGCTGCCTTGACGTCGTGGACGCGGATGAGATCCGCGCCGAAGGCCAGGGCGATCGCCTCGGTGACCACCGACCCCACGAGCCGATCGTCGACATCGACGGGGGCCTCGGCCCCGTCGGACCGGGCGATCAGTGCGCCGAGCGTCGACTTGCGGCTCGTGCCGATGGCGACGGGCCACCCGAGGTCGATGATGCGGTCGAGCCGTGCGAGCAGTTCCACGTTGTGGTCGAGCGTCTTACCGAACCCGAAGCCGGGGTCGATCCAGATGTCGGGTACGCCGGCGGTGGAGGCCTGGCGGGCCCGCTGGTCGAGAAAGTCGGCCACCTCACCCACCACGTCGTCGTAGTCGGGGGCGGCCTGCATCGTGGTGGGCTCGCCCTGCATGTGCATGGCGATCCAGCCCACACCGAGATCGGCGGCGACCGGCCAGAGCGAGGCACTCACGTCGTTGATGATGGTGGCGCCGGCGGCAACTGCAGCCCGGGCCACGGGCTCGTGGCGGGTGTCGACCGAGACCACCCCGCCGGGGGCGAGGGCCTCGATCACGGGCACCACCCGGGCGAGTTCTGTGTCGAGATCCACGGGCGCAGCGCCGGGGCGGGTGGATTCTCCACCCACGTCGACGATGTCGGCACCGTCGGCCCGCATGGCCTCAGCGTGGGCCACGGCCTTGTCGGGGTCGACGAAGTTGCCGCCGTCGCTGAACGAGTCGGGGGTGACGTTCAAGATTCCCATCACTCGGGCTGCCATCGCAGCTCATGGTAACGATCCAGTCAGGGGCTCCGGTCAAGGCGAAGCAGCCCGTTTTGCCGGGTGATTCGGCGCCCCCCGCTCAGTTCGCAGGCCACCACCTCGTGGCGAACCACCGCCATCACCCGATCGAGCTCCGCTGACGATGGAGGGTGGCCGAGTTCGTTGCGCAACCACCGGCGGAGGGCGGCGGCGGCCACCACGCCGGGTTGGGCGGCCAAGGCGCGTGAGTCGGTGGGAACAAGATCGGCGGCCCGCCGCTCGATCTCGGCCGTGGTCTGGCGGGCGTGCTCGGCCGAGCGGACCAGGAGCGGCACCGGGTCGCGCTGTGAGATGTCGCTCATCAGGGGCAACAGCTCGTGGCGCACCCGGTTGCGCACGAACCGTGGGTCCTCGTTCGACGGGTCGCGCACCGGTTGGAGGGCCCAGTGGTGGCACAGGCGCTCGGTGTCGGTGCGACGCAGCGCGAGGATCGGGTGCCGATGGCCGGGGGCCATGGCCGCGAGCCCGGCGGGGCCGGCGCCGCGGAGCAGGTTGATGAGAAGGGTCTCGGCCTGGTCGTCGGCGGTGTGGCCGGTCATGGCGTCGGGGCCGAGCAGGGCGTGGCGCACGATTCGGGCCCGTTGTTCGAGGTCGGCGCCGGGATCGACGGTCGTTCGCTCAGCCCGGAAGGCGGCCCCGAACCGAGCGGCCGCCGAGCTCACCACGCGAGCCTCCGCGGCTGAGTCCGGCCGCAGGCCGTGGTCGACGTGCACGGCGGTGACGTGGAGGCCGGCCGCTGTCGCCAGCACGAGAAGTGCGAGGGAGTCGGCCCCACCGGACACGCCGCACACCACCGAGGTGCCCGATGCAGGGAAGGTGCAGCGATCGACGAGCGCGATCGTGATCGGATCGGTTGCCGGGGTGGCGCCGGGCTCAGGCCTGGGCGGGTGCTCCGACACGCTCGATCCACAAATCGGGGTCGCGGATCTCGTCGATCGTGGGGAGGGCCTCGGGGCCGGTCCACACTCGATCGAAGAGCTCGCGGCCGCCTGCCGCCTCAACAGCCTTCACGAAGTTCTCGCCTTCTTCGTACTGGGCGAGCTTGGCCTCGAGGCCGGTGAGCTTCTGGACGAGCCGGGTGACGGGCCCGGCATTGCGGCGGCGGTTGGCCATCACCCGAGCAAATCGGGCCTGGGACGGGATCAGATCCTTGGTGGCCCGGTCCATGATGATGTCGCCGTGGCCTTCGAGGAGGCTCATCAGGCCAGACACCTTCTTCATGGTCTCGCGCTGCTCGGGGGTGGCGAGGAGCATCTGGAGCCCGCCCTCGGCGATCTTGTCACGGTCGCCGTTGCGGATGTCGGTGACGATGTCGCCCATGGCGTCGGTGATGCGCTTGAGATCAGGGTCGACCGAATCGATGAGCTCGTTGACCAGCGACAGGAAGTAGGGCCGGAGCCACGGCACTCCCGTGAACTGGGCCCGGTGGGTGCACTCGTGCACGGCGATCCAGAGCCGGAACTCCTCCGGCGGGAAGCCGTACCGCTTCTCGAGCGACAAGAGGTTGGGCCCCACGTAGTAGACCCAATCCTGGTCTTCGGGGCTGTCATCTTCGGCGATGAGTAGGTCGTACTGGCCGAGCACCCGAGACGACATCCACCCGAGC
The DNA here is from genome assembly GCA_039029735.1 of Actinomycetota bacterium. Taxonomy (GTDB): domain Bacteria; phylum Actinomycetota; class Acidimicrobiia; order Acidimicrobiales; family SZUA-35; genus CADEDH01. The sequence continues at coordinate 37,189 of JBCCFL010000047.1, forward strand.
ATGGCGCCCACCTGAGCGCCAGCGATCTTGGGGCCGACCGTCTGGCTCACGGTGGAGCCAACCTGGTTCAGAGCGCTACCCACCTTGCGTGCGGCGTCGGCCGCGATCCTGGCGGCACTGTCGGCCGCACTTCCGGCCCCGTCGGTCGCTGCAGTCGCGTCGTTGCCGTTGCCGTTGCCGGCGTCAGCCTCGGATCCGTTTGCCGCCGCAGCGGCATCGTTGCCATTGGCGTCGGCGCCGTTGACGTCTGCGCCGTTCGTCGCAGCTCCGTTGGCGTGTGGGCCTGCGCCGTCGCCGTCGTTCGCGTCGGAACTGTCGTCGCCGCCGTCACTGTCCTTGCTGAGGCGATCGAAGAGTGGGCCCATGAGCCGCTGGAAGCTGGCGAGGTTGGCGTCGACCCAGCCGATGCGATCGGTCACCCGAGCACGGGCAGGGCCCGCCTGAGACACAAGGCCGGTCTCGGCCTCCACGAGGCGTTCCGCCTGCGCAGTGAGTTCCTTCAGTTCCGCTTCGAGTGATTCGAGGTGGTAGCTCTCACCGAACGGTTCACGGCCGGCAACGCGCTCGGCCACCGTGCGGGCGAACGCCCAGTCGACCTGGGAGTTGCTCATCGGCGACCTCTCGCCGCACCGCACCCCAGGGGTGCGATCACTCGGGCTTCTTGGGGTAGCGGGGTACCTCGACGTTGACGATGTAGCCGACGACGACTGCCAACACGGTGACAACCGTGCCGATCGCGAGGAAGAACCCGATCCAGAAATGCCATACCACGGCCAACATAGGTTCCGGAGTGTAGCTCCGAGCCGTGGTGCTGGGGCACACCGAACGAGGAGGGAAACGGGGCCGGCACGGGATCAGAACCCAGGAGCGGGGGTGAGCTGACGGCGTAGCGCCTGACGCCCCCGGTGGAGGCGGCTCATCACGGTGCCAATCGGCACTTTGAGGCGTTCGGCGATCTCGCGGTAGCTGTAGCCCTCGACATCGGCCAGCATCACGGCCTGCCGATAGGGCTTGGGAAGCTTGTCGACCGCGGCGACCACGTCGGCCTCGGCGATCGAGTCGATGGCCTCGTCCTCGGCGCTGCGTGAGGCCGATGCCTCGGCCGCCGCCTGACCCTGCGCCGACCAATCGGGGAGGTCGTCGAGGGCGGTCTCCTCCGGGCGGCGTTTCCGGGCCCGGTACCGGTTGATGTGGGCGTTGTTGAGAATACGGAACAGCCAGGCGCCGAGATTGGTGCCGGGGCTGAAGGTTCCGTAACTGCGATAGGCACGGAAGAGCGTCTCTTGGACGAGATCTTCGGCATCGCTCGTGTTGGTGGTCAGACGAACAGCAGTCGAATACAGCGGCCGGCGGTACGGACAGATGTCGTCCTCGAAGGTTGCCTGGTCTGCCATCTACAAATCCTAGTTGAGTTGTCCAAAAACGTCGGATCGGGGTCGGGTTGTGGAGCTAGCGCGTGGTTGCGCACAGCTCCAAACGCCCTCTCATCAGCCCAAACGTGCTCGCTCAGCTGCGCGTCACGGATCGCACGACCAAGCGATCCTCGGCCTGGGCAACGTCACCCAAAGAGATCCGGGCCCATAAGGAACGACTTGGCAGATCGCACGTAGAAGCAACCTTCACGAACGGAGCGTTGCGCGACGCCATCATCCGTAAGACGAATCAGACGCCCAACCCGAGGGCTGTCGCACGGCCTGCTCGAATCGAGCACTGGTCCGTTTGCAGCGCGCCCACCGTTCGGCCGGGCGGGGCCGGACCGCTGGGCACTTTCGCCATGTCCCACGACCGGGCCCGCTGTTACGGTCGCTCGCTGGCCTGAGTCGGAGCGACCGCTCGGATTGGCTAGACGGTGACGGATGCGAGGACTGGCGGGCGCGTGACGGCGACACAGAGGCGGACCGGTCCGGAGGTTGCTGACGTGCTGGCTCAGGTCGGACCGATCGACGAGGACGGCTATGCCGCCCTCCACCAGCACTACTGGGCGTTCCTCGTCGGTCTGGCCACCAAGCGAGGGGCCAGAGATCCGGAAGGTCTGGCCAGCGCCACACTCATCGAGGGGTTGGCCGCACTCGACCGCCTGGAGAAGCGCAACGAATTCTCGTTCCAGCTCTACCTCCGCCGGATCCTCACCGCCAAGGTGGCCAGGGAATACCGGACCGGATGTCGCGAGCATCTGGAGGCGGCCGACGGCGACGGAGCACTTCCGGATCCCTCGGAGTCCACCGTCGACGGCATGTGGCTGCACGACCTGATCGAGCAGCTGAGCCCGGATCAGCAGGCGGTCATCCGAGGTCGGTTCTTCGAGGATCTGTCAGCCAAGGAACTCGGCCGGAAGCTCGGCAAGGACCCGAACGCCATCTATCAACTCCAGCATCGGGCGATCGTCAGCCTCCGCAGGGCGGTGTTCGTCGGTCTGGCTCTGGCGCTGGTCGCGATCGGTCTGGTCACCATCCGCCAGGTGACCCAGGCCCAGATCGAGACCACGCCCATCGATCGTCCGGACGAGACCGATCCAACGCCCGACGTTTCGAGCCCGACGCCGACATCGCTTCGGCGAGCCGACAGCGAGCGGCTGAGCCCCGGCCTGGACGATCAAGGCCGCCAACTCCTCGTCGGTCCCGACTCCGAGGCCCCAGGGCCGACCACGAGCGCAGCGGAGGAGCCGGGTTCGGCCGGCCCGGCCCCGGCCCCGACCGAGAGCTCGAACTCGACCACGACCTCGACCGCAGTCCCGGCGGCACCCCCGGGGACGAACGCGCCGACGACCGCCGATCTGGCCACCACGACCTCTCCGCCGCCACAGGACCCACCCCCACTCGCCCCGACGCCACCGGCGACCATCTGCGTGGTGACACCCGATCAACTGCGTGTCTTCGTCGCCGGTGGCGCCGACCCCGACAGCTACGAGTTCCTCGATGCCGGCGGGAACCTCGTGTTCACCGCGTCGCTGGCCCAGGCATTGGTCGCTGGCGACATGATCGCCTTCGACTACAGCTCGCCGTTCGTGGCGGGGGTTCGGCTGACGGTCGACGGCATGGCGCCGTCGGTCGTGACCGACTGTGTCGACCGCACCCGGGCAATCTCGCCCAGGCGTTGATCGAGGCCATAAGTAACCGGCTCGCCAATTGCACGTAGTAGCGGACCCGTGGTGCCCGCGGGTTCTCCCCCTACTACAGGAGTTGTGATGTCTAGTGCAGTTGGTCAGCGAGCGGTCAGCCGACGCCGTTCGTTGTGGGTGGCGATCGTGGCTGTGGTCACGCTCGCGACAATGGTCGGCGTTGCCCCGGCGTCGGCGACCGGCAAGCCATCGATCGAAGGCTCCGTGGTCTTCGACGGCGGCGCGCCTTCGGCCGGGGTCCAGGTCGACGTCTACGACGCGACCGATCCGTGGACCCGCGGGAGCTGGATCGGCTCCGTCAGCACCGGATCGGATGGCCGCTATGCGTTCGACGGTGGTGAGGGCTGCTTCATCGTCGTGGTGATCGCTCCGCTCGGCGCCGAGTTCGGGTTCGCAGGTTCCGGCGACCTCTACGATCAGCTCTACGGTTGCAGCCCGGCTGCCTTCCACTCGGTCCTGTATCAGGACCAGCCGGACCCGTACTCGAAGCCTGATCCGGAGCCGGATCCTGCCCCGGAGCCAGATCCCGCTCCGGAGCCGCACCCCGAGCCGGATCCCGATCCGAAGCCGGATCCTGGGCCCGAGCCGGATCCCGAGCCAGAGCCGGATCCCGAGCCGCCGTCCCCGCCGGCGCGTTGCGTGTACACCGCTCCTGGCCGGCTCAGCAATCCTCCCACTACCTTCATCGCCTCGGACGCCGACACCTACGAGACCGCAACCGGCCGGGTGTTCCACCTGTCGGAGGCCAACCAGTTCGGGTCCGACTTCGCCTATCTGGTCACGTTCCCGGTCGGCGGACGCCTGCGGGCCGTCAGCAAGGACGGCCAAAAGAGCGCGTGGACGACGTGTACTCTCCGGGTCGGCAGCCCCATCGCCCTCGACACCAACGCCTCCGGGGCGGTCGAGCGGATCTCGGGTGAGTTCAGCTTCGACCTCTCCGGCGACGGTGAGGCCGAGCTCCTCGGCGAGTGGTTCGCCCCGACCGAGGGCATTCTGTTCGACCCCAGGGTCGCCGGTGAGATCAGCGGTGCGCATCTGTTCGGTGATCACGGCGGCCGGTTCGCCGACGGGTTCGAGAAGCTGGCTCTCCTCGATGCCGACGCCGATGGCGTTGTCGCCGGCGCTGAGCTGGCAGGTCTGGCCATCTGGACCGACGTCAACTCGAATGCCGTGGCTGAGGCCGGCGAGATCTCCTCGCTGGCCGACCACCAGGTGGTGGCACTGTCGACCAGCCATCAGAACATGGTGTCTGAGGCCACCCTGGCCGACGGTTCCACGATGATGACCGAGGACCTTTGGTTCCCGGCCGCCACGCCCGGCGCAGGGGCCAATGCCCTCGCTCGGGTGGCCGTCCTGGCCCTCGCCGGGCTCGGCCTACTAGCCCTGGCCCGGGCCGCGTCCCGTCACCGCCGCGGCGGGCTCGACGCCGAGCTCGAAGCCCTGGTCCGCGGCGACGCGATCACCCGGTAGGCGTCCCCTACGCCAACTGGCTTGATCGTCGCGGCCCCCGGCCCGGCCCGATCCCCACTGCGGGGTGACGGCTGGGCCGGTTCGCGTCCCCCCGCCGACGCGGAACTCGAGGCCGATCCCGACGTATCCATTGTGCGGGCCTCCTGCTGAGGTCACCGAGGAGAATCGGGGAAACGTCAGCTTCGGTTCGTGGCCGGCGACTTCGGCACGTCGCGGAAGGCGGTCTGCTTGTCGGGCTCGGGTTCCTTGGGAAGGCCGAGGATGCGCTCACCGATGATGTTGCGCTGGATCTGATCGGTGCCGCCACCAATCGAGGTGAAGAAGGCATTGAGGAGCGCATACGTCGCGTCGGCCGAGCGTGGCGAGTCGGCACCACCGATCATGCCTTCGGCGCCGAGTAGCTCGGTCTGGAGGCTTCCGGCGGTGTGGAGGATGCGGCTCATGGCGAGCTTGCCGAGCGACACCACTGATGATGTGGTGCCCGTGGCGATCTCGGCCTTGGCCCGCAGATTGTTCCACTCGTTCACCTGCACCAGCGCATACAGCGCCGCCAGCCGTTGACGGGTCACCGGCTCGTCGGCCTTGCCAATCGTCTGGGCCAGCTCCACGAGAGACAGGTCGGGGATTGGAGCCGGCGCCTCGTCGCCCGCTTCGCGCACCGCCTGGTTCGCCGCCTGGGAGCGACGACGCCGCTGGTTCTCCCCCATCACCGCCCGCTCGTAGGCGAGGGCCGAGGTGAGCACCATCCAGCCGTTGTTGACGTCGCCCAACATGTTGGCGTGGGGCACCCGAGCGTCGGTGAGGAACACCTCGTTGAACCGGGAGTCGCCGGTGGCCTGGCGGAGTGGGCGTACCTCCACACCGTCCTGCTTCATCGGGAACCAGAAGAAGGTGATGCCTCGGTGCTTGGGTACATCCCAGTCGGTGCGGGTGATGAGGAAGGCGTAGTCGGCCTGACGCCCGCCGGAGGTCCACACCTTCTGCCCGTTGATCACCCACTCGTCGCCGTCTCGCTCGGCCCTGGTCTGGATGCCGGCGAGGTCGGAGCCGGCGCCGGGCTCGGAGTAGAGGAGGCACATGTCCACCTCGCCCATCAGGAGCGGGCGTATGAACTGCGACTTCAGCTCGTCGCTGCCGAAGGCGAGCACGGCGTTGGCCCACAGGTTGATCTTGTCCTGGCCGGTGCCTTCGGCGCCGACCTTGGCGAACTCGGCCTTCACCACATTGGTGAGCGACGGGTCGAGGCCCCGGCCGTGCCATTCGGCGGGCCAGCTCGGCGCCGCCCAACCCGAGTCGGCGAGGCGACCGAGCCACGTGCTGCGGTCCAGATCAGGCTCGTGGTTCTCGGCGAGCCACTGGCGCACCTCGGCGGCGACGGCGTCGGCAGTGGCTGAGGAGGCGGAGGCGACGTCGGTCATGGGGTCATGCTGGCACGCCCCCGGGCTGTCTAGAAATTGGCGGCGATCAGAATGCCGGCCATCGTGCGATCCCAGTCGCCGATCCCGCAGCCGTTGTTGCGGCTGAAGCCGGCGGTGACCGAGGCCCCGTCGAGGGTTCCGCCGATCGACGCCGAGTAGGGGCCGCCCCACACCATCGTGCAGGCCTCATAGAGAGGTGGGCCGTCGATCAAGCGGTTCCGCACATCGGCGGTGGCGAGGCGGTCACACATCGTTGTGGGGTCGAGCCCATAGGCGCCGGGGTTGCCGCTGGCCGTGACCGTACCGTCGCCGCAGGAGATGCCGTAGGTGATGGTCTCGCCCGACTCGTAGTTGCGCACCTCGATCGTCAACTCGGCATCGAGGGAGGTTGGGAAGTCGGGCGGGTCGGTGTCGTTGCCGCCGTCGCCGTTGTCGTTGCCTCCACCTGTGGAGCCCTGATCGGGTTCCGCGGTGGTCGACGGCGATGTGGTCGTCGAGGTCGTGGTTTCAGCTGGAGCGTTTGTCTGTGCGCTGTCGTCGGCGTCGGAGGTTTCGTTCAGGGCGTTCGACTCGACGTCGGTGTCACCGTCGTCTGAAGGCCGGGTGCTGTCGTTGTCGGCGCCAGACGCGGGCAGCCCCGGGGTGGCGTCGTTCGCCGTCTCCGCCACCTCGTCTGCCTCCTCGTCCTCGGCCTCATCGGCGGCTACGGCCGCGGCGTCGGCGTCGGCGTCCGGCTGGACGGCACCAGTGCCGGCTTCGTCGGAGCCGGTGCGTTCGCCGTCGGGGCCAGGAGAGACGGCTTCGATGGTCGAGGCGTCATCGTCGAGGGTCGTGGCGAGGCCGACGCCCAGCCCGACCACGAGCAGCGCAGCGGTCGCAGTGACCAGGACGAGGCGGCGGGTGCGAAGGCGGGTGAGCCCACGATCCCGGACGTCGCCGAGATCGCCGCCGCCGGTCGGTGCCTCCCGGGCCAGGAGCGCCAATCCGCCCCGGATGTCGTCGTCATGCATCGGTCGTGATCCTTGTGTCGAGGATGGCGCCCAGGCGTTGCCGGGCGCGATGGAGATGGACGCTGGCGGTCGACGGCTTGCACCCCACGAGAGCGGCGGCATCGGCCACCGCAATGTCGTCGAAGTAGTGGAGGACGACGAGTGCCCGCTGGGTTGCGGTGAGTGAATCGAGCGCTCGGGCCACATCGATGGCGGTGTCGGCCGCCGATCCGGGAGTGTCGTGTCCGGTGTGAGCGGCCGGGGAGCCGGCCCAGTCGGTGACGGCGAGTTCGTCGCGGCGTCGATCCCGGTCGCGCACCTTGATCGCTCGGCGGATGGCCACCCGGCGCACCCACGCCCCGGGCCGGTCGTGGTTACGAACCCGGCGCCAGTGCACCACGGCCTCGGCGAAGGCGTCCTGGGTGATCTCGGTGGCTGTCGCCTGACGGCCGGTAACCAGGAACACGTCGCGCACGATCACGTCGTACTCGCGACGAAACAGGTCGTCGAAGCCGTCGAGGGTCGTGCGCACCATGCTCACCACAGAGATACACAGTCCCGAGCGGGTCTGCATCCTTACCGAAGAGGCGGGAAACCTGAGGTGAAGGCCGACGCCGGCCAGTAGGATCATTCGCCGCGCCCGAATAGCTCAGTTGGTAGAGCAACGCATTCGTAATGCGTAGGTCAGGAGTTCAAATCTCCTTTCGGGCTCCA